>JANQPC010000017.1 GCA_028285485.1 Paracoccaceae bacterium
GAGTTCTTGGTCAGCGTCAGACCTTCGTCGATGGCCTTGTACATGCCGCTGTCGCTCTTCATCGTCTCAGAGATCGAGAAGTAAGCAGCATTGTCCTTCGCAGTCTGAACCTTGAAACCGGTTGAGACGCGGTTCTGGGTCTCGGTCAGGCTCATGTTGACGTCGCGAAGGGTTGCGAGGGCATTCATTGCCGCCGCGTTCGTATGGATCGAAGCCATAGTCGTTCTCCTGTGCTTCTAGCGTTGGTGTCCCGTCTTCTGTCGGGCGGCGAGCAAGTGCCCACGCTGAGGAGATTGTGCGGCGAGGTTAACGGTTGGTTAACGTTTCAGAGGGAAAGGTCGACGTCCTTTGGGCGCGAGAGCCCAGGCGTTGTTTGCCCTTTGCGATTATAGAGGCCGCGCAGGGATTCGGCGGCCGAGCTGCGCGTCAGCTCCGCAACGATTTCGGCGCAGGACCGCGCCATGCGCGACACGAAGCCGGAATTTCGCTTCAGGTGATGCTGCAGATCGGAAAGGGCCTTTCGGAGCCGGCGCGCGCGCGCATCATCGCCGCCGAGAAGCGTTTCGATCTCGGGCCCTGCCGCCTCAAGCTGCGCCGCGAGCGCCTCTTTTTCTGCGACGATCTTCTGCAGCCGTTCGGGATCCGTCTCCGAAACGGCCTCCATCTCGCGTTTGATCACCTGCGTGAGGGCCTCAACGGCCACGATGTGCTTTTCGGTATCGGCCATCCTAGCCTCCTGTATCATCGCCCGAAATCAAGGGCTCGCGATAGGCAGAGATCGCGCTGGAAACCCCGCCCGAGATGTTGGTTACGCCGGATTGCGCGATTTCGTCGGCGATGGATTTCGCCAGAAAGCTGCGCCAGGTTTCTTCCGCATGGCCGCCGCCCATCGCGCCGATATCCACCGTTTTCAGCATCTCATCGATGGCCTGGGTCAGAAACACGGCCTCAAATTCCTGCGCCGCCCAAGCCTCTTTCGAGGCCGGGTCTTTCCCCGCGGGCATCACGCGCAGCGCCGGATCAAGGGCGCCCGGCGACGGGCCGATGGCATCGGTCGGCATCAGATGATCTCAAGATCGGCGTGCAAGGCCCCTGCCGCCTTGATCGCCTGCAGGATGGAAATTGTCTCGGTCGCCCCAACCCCAAGCGCATTCAACCCATCGACCAGCCGTTGCAGCGGCACGCCACCTTCGAGGATGGCAAACTGTGCCTCGCGTTCCTGCACCTCTACGATCGTGTCAGGCACAACCACGGTTTCGCCGATCGAGAACGGCTCGGGCTGGGAGATCACGACATCTTCTTTCACGATCACGGTCAGCCCGCCCTGGCTGATCGCCACCTCGCTGATCCGCACGTCGGCACCAACAACGATGGTGCCGGACCGGGCATCGATGACCACCTTTGCCACATTGTCGGGTTCCACGCGCAGGTTTTCGATCCGCGCCATCAGTTCGGGCAGATCGATCCGCCCCGAGGCGGTTATCACCACAGTGCCGGAATCCACCGCATCTGCCCGGTTGGCGCCCAGCGCGCCGTTGATCGCCTCTTCAATGCGCAGGGCGGTGGTGAAATCGGGGGATCGCAGTGCAAGGCGAATGCTGTTGAGGCTTTCGAAATCAAAGGCGATCTCGTTTTCCACCGTCGCGCCGTTTTCAATGCGCGCCGCGGTGGGCACGCCTTCCACGATCGAGGCATTGATGCCCTGCGCGGCAAAACCCGCCACCGCGATCGGCCCCTGGGCAACGGCGTAAACGTTGCCGTCAGCGCCGGTCAGCGGCGTGACAATCAGCGTCCCGCCCCGCAGGCTGGTTGAATCGCCCATGGACGACACCACCACATCGATGCGCGAGCCCCGTCGCGCAAAGGGCGGAAGCGTTGCGGTGACCATCACCGCAGCCACGTTGCGGGTGCGCAAATCGTACCCTTCGAGGTTCCCCACCCCCAGCCGCTCAAGCATGCCCACGATGGATTTCTCGGTGAACGGGCTGTTGCGCAGGCTGTCGCCCGATCCGTTCAGCCCCACCACAAGGCCATAACCCACGATCTGGTTATCCCGCACGCCCTCAAAGGTGGCGACATCCTTGATCCGGGCCATCGCGCCGGCGGTTGTGGGAGCCAGTGCAAAAAGCAGCGCCAGCCCAAGCATCGCCGCGTGGGATACCAGCCTTACCGGAACGATCATCTGCGCCTCCATGCGCCTGTTGCATGGATACACTAATTTTATTCTTGTTAATGTCAAGAATAAAAATTCTATTCATGAATTTGAGGCCCTCTCCTAGAACTAATCTTGCTGGCGGGGGCCAGACAAGGACGCGTCGTACTAATGCAGTTATTTGTTCACGAACCCCGGACCGAACGCATGCAGGGGCTCAACACCGAACTGTCAAATGCAGGCTTTTCACTGGTTCCGATCAACGACGCTTACTTTTCGCGAGATCTGTCGCTGCTGAACACCGAAGGCGCGATGTCGTCTGCCTTTCTGCTGGCGGATACCGAAGATGTCTCCCATCAGATAGAAGCCCTGCGTTCGGCGGGCTGCGCACATCCCATTGTTGTGATGCGCGATTTCCGCAATGCGCAGGAAACGGCGCATACCCTCAACCTGGGCGCGGATCAGGATATGGTGATCCCGATCAAGGGCGTTGAGCTTCTGGCCCGGATCAACGCCACGATCCGGCGCACCAAGGGCCATACCGCCAAGGAAATCCATGTTGGCCGGGTGACCGCCTATCTCGATGGCCGCGATCCCGAAATCGATGGCCAGCGCGTGCGCCTTTCAAGCAAAGAGCATGAAATCTTCCACCAGCTTGCGCTGAATGCCGAACGTGTTGTCTCAAAGGCGGCGATCTACGATTCCGTCTATGCCGTCGCCGAAGTGCCGCCCTTCGATAAGGTGCTGGACGTCTACATCTGCAAGATCCGCAAGAAGTTCGATGCCGTGGCCGATACCAGTTCGGCCTATATCGAAACGGTGCACGGCCGGGGCTACCGGCTGAGCGCCGATGCGTTCGATCGCCAGCAGACGGCCCGATAAGGGCCTACATGTAGCTCAGGAAGGACAGCCGCGAGAGGCGCGCATTGATGGCGTAGGTTGCCTCAAGCTGCGTTGAGAGCAGCGTCACGCGGTTGGCCGCTTCGTAAGGATCGACCCCCTCCAACACGCCAAGCTGGCGTTCGTAGAGACCGGCGCGCACCTGCTGGTTATCCAGCGTCTGGGACAGCAGCGCCTGTTCGCCGCCCAGCCGGGTTTCGGCGGCCTCCAGCATCTGAAGCCCGTCCCCCACCGCTTCCATCGCCGTGCCGACCCACGCCTCATAAGCGCCGGGATCGGTGATGGTTGAGGGATCAACCGCGGCTATCATGGCGAGGCCCTGAAGGGCCGTACGAAAGGCCGGATCGTTGGCCTGAATGCCGTATTCCAGCACCATGCCGTTATCGATCAGCGCGGTCTGGCGGGGCGATGGTACGCCGGGGGCGGCCTCAAGCGGGGTGCCATTGAAGAAGGTGGCCTCAAAATTCGTGTCGGGCGCCACGGTGTTTGCACTTGCAAAGACGGTCGCAACATCGGCGGCCTTGGCCATCGCGTCAGCCGCATCGGTGATCCCGCCCCCCACGATCCCGGCCATCACATCTTCGGGCGATAATCCTGTGCCTGCGTTCTGTTCATCGAAGCGCTGCAGCGTTGGCCCGGTATTCTCGGTGCCCGCGAAAAGCTGCGCGCCCTGGTAGGGCGTGTTCACAAGCGTGGCGAGCTGGGCATAAGCCGCGCGTGCGCTTTCCTGCAGCACCGATCCGATCGGCTGCTGCGTTTCGCTGAAGCTGACGCCCGCTTCGAGGAAGCCCTGCAAGGTTTCGCGGGTTTCGGTGAGCGTGTTTGCCATCACCTCAAGGCGGTTTCCGAGCAATTCATTGCTGGTCATGAACCCGTCAAGCCGGATCGAGCCGGAGCGAAGCGACAAGATCTCCACCGACCCGCTGCCGAGATCCCGGAACGGATCGGCCTTCTTACCGGTAGAGGCTTCGTTCGCCGCCTGATTCAGCCGGCCATCGATATCGGCGGCGATCTCGCGGCGCAAATTCGCGGTCGTCAGCGTTGACGGGTTGTGGATCACGGTCATGGGCGCGGCTCCTAGACGGCGGCCAGCAGGGTATCGACCATTTCGGATACCACTGTGATGACACGGCTGTTGGCCGCATAGCTTTGTTCGATCAGGATCAGCTGCTGAAGCTCATCATCAACGTTAACACCTGAGAGGCTGCTGCGCGTGGCTTCAAGCGAGGCGGCGCTGGTACGGTAGGTTTCGCGCAGTTCCTCGGCATCTGTGCGCACGCGCTGCTGGTCGGCCCCCATCGCGGCGGCAAACTCGGCAAGGGTTGAGGATGTGCCAAGGCCCGCCGCGCCATCAAAGGTTTGCTGGCTTTCCATCATGCTGACAAAGGCCGAAAGCTGGGTGCCATCTGCCGGCGGCCCTTCCGCCGCGGCCGCGATGCCGTCCCTCAGGCGCCAGACATCGCCGCCCGCCACCGGGCGCACGGCATCGTTCACGCTGATCCGCCCGGCCAGGCCGGTAAGGTTCGCGGGATCGAAGGCTGCGCCATCATCGGTGAAGAGGCCGGCGACACCGGCAGTTACGGTTGCATCCGCCGTTTCGAACCCAACCATCAGGCCGCGCGCCAATTCATCAAGCTGCCGCTGGGCCTGGGGGAAAACCTCGCGCAGAAGCTCGATCTCTCCGGCCAGGCGCGCCTCCGAGAAGCCGCGCGCCCCATCCCGCCCCGGCGTGATATCGCGGCCATCGAGGATGATCGAACCGGTCGCGGCCTCGAAGGAGAGAAGCTCGTAGGCATTGTCTTCCACCAGCGGGCTGCCATCGGCGGTGTAGACCGAGGCGCGCCCCGCGGCATCGAAGACCGCGCGCGTATCCACGATTTCGGCCAGCGCATCGAGCTGTATGTTCAGCTCATCTGTCAGCATGGCATGCTGCTGGGTGCCCGGCTCTACCCCAACAATCCGTTGGTTGAGTTCGGCGATTTTGGTGACGGCAAGGTTGGCCGCATCCACGCTGGCCTCGACCCGCCCCTGAACGGTGAGCGTGGCCTCATCCAGCGCCGCATCCGCCGCGTTCAGATCGCGCGCCAGCGCCTCGGATGCCGTCAGCGCGGCGTTCTGGCGCGAGATCTGTTCGGGCGCGTTGGCAAGTTGCACAAACGCCGTTTGCAGATCGGCCACTCGGTTTGAGAGGCTGTTGGGGTCATCCGGCGCGCCGAGCTGCCCCAAATAGAGAGCGGTACCGGAGGCAAGCGCATCCTGCCGGCCCATGCGCGCCAATTCCATCCGGTGCATCCGGTCAATCGCGCCATCGGCGTCGCGCCGGATGCCGCTAACCGCGGCGACGCCCATATCATCGGTCGTTCGCAGAACCGATTTACGCGCGTAGCCGGGCTTATCGGCATTGGCGATATTGGCCGAAGTGGTTTCGGCCCATTTTTCAACCGTGCTCAGCCCGCTGCGGCTGATTCCGAAAGCGCTTGTCAGGCCCATGGCGAAAGAGCTCCCTTCCTCAGATCAAGCGCCGTTAGCGCTTGATCCGCATGGTTTCGTCCAGCATCTCATCAACGGTGGTGATGATCTTGGCGTTCGAGGAATAGGCCCGCTGGGTCTGGATCAGATCCGTCAGCTCCTGCGCAATCTCTACGTTTGAGCCCTCAAGCGCGCCGGCGGTGATCGATCCGGTGGATCCCACATTCGCAGTTCCAAGCTCAAATGCCCCGCTATCGCGCGAAATGAAGTAGGCGTTGGCATCCGTTGCGATCAGCCCATTGGGGTTCGGCACCACCGCAAGGGGAATGCTGAACAACGCCTGGCGGCCGCCGTTATCGAACACGCCATAGACATCGCCGCGATCATCGATCTCGGTGCGCACCAGCGTTCCGCTCGCGCTGCCATCGGTGGAGACATCGAGCGGCGAGTAATCGCCGGAGAACTGGGTAAGCCCGTCAAGCGAATCCGGTGCGCCGAGGTTCACCTCGATGGTCTGCGGCGTGGCGCCGTTATTGACCGTCAGCGTGGCCAGTCCGGTGGCCGGATCGAAGGCAAAGCCCGCGGGGGCCGTGGCCAGCGAGGTGGCGCCGGAATAGGTTTGCGGCGCCCCGGCATTCGGGCCGCTATCGTGGAAGGCCACGTCAACCGTACCGTAATCTACGCCCGTGCCATCGCTGATGGTCAGCTGCCACTGGTTATCCGTGGCGGTTGGTTGCCATGAAAACTGCAGGCGTTCGGTTGCGCCGAGCGGGGAATAGAAGCTCGCGGAACTTACGAACGCATCCCCCGGCGTGGCAAGGCCAGTGGCCTGTTCCGGCAGATTGCCGGAGATCGACATGGTGGATGTCGCCTGGCCCTGGATCGTCATGTTGCTTGTGTTGACGGTGCTCAGATCGGCGAAGCTGTTGCGATCAACAACGCCAAGCGAGCCGCTGGTGTCATAGGGGAACCCGGCAAGATAGAGGCCCGCCGCGTTCTTCAGATCGCCGTTTTCATCGGGGCGGAAAGAGCCCGCGCGGGTGAGCATGTAATTGGCCTCAACCGGATCGTTGGGGTTTTTCGACACCACGAAGAAGCCCTGGCCGCTGATCGCCATATCGGTGGCGCGCTGGGTTGTGCGAAGCTGGCCATCGGTATCCACCTCCGAGGTTTGCACCGCGCGCACACCGCCCGCGGGCGCGGCCTGCCCGCCCGTGGCGGTAACCGTTGTCGTCACCATCTGCGCGAAGGAGCGGCGATACCCGTCCGTGCCGGCATTGGCGATATTGGCCGAAATCTCGCCAACCGCGGTGGCGTTGGCCATTAGCCCGCTGACACTTGCCTGCATGGCGTTTGAGATGGACATGACAGCAAAATCCTTCTTGTGAGTCACAGTTTGTCATGGATGATCTTGCGTTTGATGGTTAACGCAAAATTAAATCCAGCTATTCTTGCGAATCCTCGGCCGGTTCTTCCACCAGCGCATCAACATCCGTCAGTACCTGGCTCGCGCGCTCGACCAGCGCTTCAAGCGCATCGCTGCGAATATCGGGATCGATCGGGGAACCAAGGCTGACTTCTTCGGCAAGGGCCGCGCGATCAAAATCCTGCCGCTGCGCCAGTAACTCGCCGAGCACCTTTGAAAGTGCTGCGTCCCCGCTTCGCTCTGCGGCGAGAAAGAGGTTCACCGCATCGGGGGTTGCAAGCCTGTCGCCCATAACCCCGGCGAGCTTGAGGTATTCAAGCCGCGCCCGATCCCATTGCTCGGCCTCGAAATACTGCTCTGCCAATTCGCGGATATAGCCGCTTGGGGTTGCCTCAAGCGCATCTGCGGTTTCCTGTAGCGCCTCGCCTGTGCGCCCGAAATACTCCGCCCGTAGCGAGGCCAGGCGCGCCGCCGAACGGGCGTCTTCTGCGGCCAGCGGCTGTACCAGAAGCGCCTTGGCGCGCTCAAGCTGGCCCCCGGCAAGAAGCGCCTCCGCCTCCTTCAGGCGGAGGGCATCGATCCTCGCATCGGGGGTTTCAAACAGATCGAGGCTTTCCGCCGCTGCGAGGTATTCGCCGGTGAGGCGAAATTCCTGCGCCGCAAGCCCCGTGATCCCCACTGACAAAAGGTGATTGCCGAATTTCTCAGCGAGAACATCGAACCCCTCGAAAAAACGGTAATTCCTGGCAATCCGGGCATGGGTTTCGATAACGGTGTTCAGATCTGCCCCTTCGTTCAGAAAGCGGCGATACGCCTCGGCCAAAACCGTTCGGGCGCGGGCCTGCGCCTCGCCTGCCTCGGGCGAGCCTGCATGGTTCGTCATCAGGGTGGACAGCGTTTCGAGCGCCGCAAGCCGATCCCCCTTTTCAATCTGCACGCCTTCGAGGCGCAGAAGCGTTTCGCTGGCCTCGGGCCCCCGCCGCCATGCGCCGTAGATCCGCATCAGCATATGCTCCTGCTCATCGGCAGTGATCCCGCCATGTGCAACGGCGAGATCAACCATCTGCAGGCGGGCGCGGTGGCCCCATTTGTCGGCGCTGCCCGATGCGACGGCGAAGTGATCGAAAGCGCGCAGTTTCTCGCCATATTGCAGCGCGGTCTGCCCAAGCAGGTAGGAAAAGGCCGCGGAATCGGCCAGGCCGGGATGGCCCTGGAAGGCTTCCACCAGCGCGCGGCCCGTCGCCCAATCATTCGCATCGATGGCCGCGGCCAGAAGGTAGGGCAAGGCGCGCACCTGAAGGGGCTCGGGCAAGGCGGTGAGCGCATCAACATGGGCCGAGAGCGTGGCAGCCGCCTCTGCGGCCTGCCCTGCGCGGGCCTGAGCAAGGGCCTGGAACACGGGTTTTTGCGCCGCCGCCTCGAACGCGGCCTCCGCCACCTGGGGCGCCGCCCCCGGGCGGGGATCAAGAACCGTCGCCTTGGCGATAAGGGCGCGCTGGCGCGGCAATAGCTCTGCTGGTAGCGCGCCCTCGGGAATATCCGCGGCGAACGACAGGGCTTCGAGGATCAGGCCCCTGTTTAAGTAGCGTTCCGCTTCCGCAAGGTGCTGAACCGCGCGGGCGGGATCGCGGGGCATGCGCGGCTCGGGCGTTGTGCCCGCAAGCCCGGCCAGCGCGCCGCGCGCTTCCGTCGAAAAGGCCGGCGCGCCGCTTAACGGGCGGCTCTCACCCAGAAAGCGCTCCTTGACCGCCTCCTCTTTCCCCTCAGGCGGCGGATCGGCCGCAAACGCGGCGCAGGGCGCGAGGCCGATGGCAAAGACAATGGTCCGCAGTGTACATCTATTCATGGTCATCTTAAATTTATACTTGCATTTAATTCTTGATAATGCAATATCTATTCTTGCAAAAGCCATACGGACAGATGCCTTGGAGACGAATTCCTATATTTCCTTGTCGCTCGCAGCGGCGGCCCGGCGGGATCTTGAGGTCACGGCGAACAACATCGCCAACGCCAATACCGCGGGCTTCAAGGGCGAACGCGTGGCCTTCGAGGCGTATTTGCTGACCGATCCCGGCGGCGAGGACACCGAGTTCGTCATCGACGCAGGCTCTTACGTTGACACCCGCCAGGGCGCCTTCGTGCAAACCGGCAACCCGCTTGATATCGCGCTCAACGGCGATGGATGGCTTTCGTACCGCACGCCCGAGGGCCAGATCGCCTACGGGCGCGACGGGCAGCTTTCGCTCAGCCCCGACGGTGTTCTGCAAACCCAATCGGGGGCCGAAGTGCTCGATAGCGGCGGCGGCACGATCACTCTGCCCCCGGGCATCGCCGATCTTCAGATCTCGCCGGAAGGCACGATCTCGTCCGAAGAGGGCGAGTTGGGGCAGATCGGCATGTTCGATGTGCCCTCGATCCAATCCTATGAACGGCTTGGCGCGGGCATGTTCACCCCGCCCGCGGGCGCCGCCGATGATGCCCAGCCCGCGCAATCGACCGAGATGGTTCAGGGCTCCATCGAATCCTCCAACGTGCATCCGGTGGCCGAGGTGACGCGACTGATGGAAGTGCAGAAATCCTACGAGCGGGCCACCAAGCTCATCGACAACGAAGACAAGCTGATCCGTGACGCGCTGCGCCGGATCGGGCGCATGGGATAGGCAGGAAAGGATAGGAACATGAAAGCGCTGAGTATCGCTGCAACGGGCATGCTGGCCCAGCAGAACAATGTGGACGTGATCTCCAACAACATCGCCAACGCCAATACCACCGGCTTCAAATCCGCCCGCGCCGCATTTCAGGATCTGATCTACGAAAACGTCTCCCGCGAGGGGGCGCTCACGTCGGATCAGGGTACGATCGCGCCGACGGGCATCGATATCGGCCTTGGCGTGCAAACCGCAGGCACCGTGCGGCTGAACACCCAGGGCGGCTTTCTGGCCACCGAGAACAGCCTCGATGTGGCCATCGACGGCCAGGGATACTTTGTGGTGAACCTGCCCGATGGGGGCCGCGCCTATACCCGTGACGGCGCCTTTCAGCTTTCCGCCGAGGGCCAGCTCGTAACGATGCAGGGCTATGAGGTGGATCCCGGCGTGGTTGTTCCGCAGAACACCAAGAGCATCGAGATCAACGAGCAGGGCGTGATCATGGCCTATGTCGAGGCCGATCCGAACCCGGTGGAGCTTGGGCAGCTCTCGCTGGCCACATTCATCAACGATGGCGGCCTGCGGCCCATGGGGAACAACCTTCTGGAAGGCACCGCCGCCTCGGGGGATGCCACCACGGCCAATCCAGGTGACGCCGGCTTCGGGATCGTGCGGCAGGGCTACCTGGAAAACTCGAATGTGAACATCATCCAGCAGATCACCGATCTGATTTCGGCCCAGCGCGCCTATGAGATGAACTCCAAAACCATCGAGACGGCGGACCAGATGATGTCCACCGCGAACCGGGTGCGCTGAGGATGATGCGCCCCCTCGCCCTGGCAATCGCGCTGGCCACCGCTCAGCCCGCGCTTGCCGTCGATATCGAAACGCTGGTGGAAGAGCAGTTCCAGGTGGAATGGAACGGCGCGATCCCCGAAAACGCAACGCTGCGCATCACCTACAGCCCTACCCTGGCGGATGCGGTGGCGCTGCGGGCTTTCTGGGCCGATCCAAGCTCTGGCCAATTCGTGGCGGATGCGTTTCGCGAGGATGGCAGCGTGAGCCGGGTTTCGGGCTTTGCGATGGTGATGCTGCAAGTGCCCGTGCCCACCCGCCAGATCCAGCCCGGCGAGATCATCGAGGACAGCGATCTGAACGAAATCGAGATCCCGGCCCGCCGCATCAACAGTTTCGCGGTGACAGATACCGAGGGGCTCGTGGGGATGGAAGTGCGGCGGCTGCTCAATGCCGGCCGCCCCGTCATGGCGCAATCGGTCATGGCCCCGCGGCTTGTGGAACGCGGCGAACATATCCGGATCGTCTTCAACGATGGCGGCCTGAACCTCAGCGCCACGGGGCGCGCGCTTTCGGACGCTTCGCTTGGCGAAGACGTCAAGGTCGTCAACCTATCCAGCAACCAATCCGTCATCGGGATCGCAACCGCAGATGGCGTTGTCGAGGTTTTCCAATGAAATCAGCCTACTCACGCCTTCCCGCCAGCTTTGCCCTGGCGGCCCTTGTCAGCGGCTGCGGCGGGGCGTTCGGGGATTACAACCCCCGGATATCGAACATTCAAATGAATGCACAAACGATGCCGGAAGCCTCGCGAGTCTCGGTTCCGATGCCGCCCCCGCAGGCCGCGCCGGTCTTCGCCCGTGCCGAGGCGGCCTCTCTCTGGCAGCCCGGCGCCACGAATTTCTTCGCCGATCAGCGGGCCAGCCAGATCGGGGATATCCTGACGATCGATATCAACATCGATGACGAGGCTCAGCTTTCAAACGCCACAGCGCGCAGCCGCGATGGCTCCAGCAGCATGGGCTCTCCCACCTTCTTTGGATACGGCTCGAAGATCGACAAGCTCCTGCCCGGCATCGATCCCGAAGATCTGCCCACCGGCCATATCGTTGATCTCGATGCCTCCAAGTCCGCAAGCGGATCGGGCTCGATCGACCGGGCCGAAACGATCAACCTCAAGGTTGCGGCACTGGTTGTTCAGACCTTGCCCAATGGCAATATGGTGATCGCCGGGCGCCAGGAGGTGAAGGTTAACTCCGAGCTTCGCGAACTGCGCGTGGCCGGGATCATCCGGCCGCAGGATATCCAGCGCAACAACGTGATCGCCTATGACAAGATCGCCGAAGCGCGGATCACCTATGCCGGCCGCGGCCAGATCTCCCGCCAGACCCGGACAAGCCTGGGTGAAGGGGCGCTCGACATCATTCTGCCTTACTAGGGAGACATTTACGGCTGATTTACCTGCGATCCGGACCAGATCGGTTCGGATCCAGCAGGTAGGTCATGCGGTCTCTCAGTTTTGCCTTAGCGTTCATGATCGCCCTTGCGCCGGCCCCGCACATCGGCGTTGCCGCCGCAGCTACCACAAGCGACACCAAGCTGACCGAAACCGCCACGACCGTTGATATCGGCGCGATCACCTTTGCCGTCGATACCCCCCGGCACACCCAGTATCTGGTCACCAAGATCATGTTCCGCTTTGCCGAGGAATCGGAGGCCGAACGCTTTCGCGAGGCGCGCAACCTCGTCTGGCTGCGCGACATGGTTCTGACCGGTGTGCGCGATGTGCGCCCGAACTATGTGACGGCGGATGTGGATCTGGATGTGCTGCGCAAGCGGCTGGAAAAGCTCGTAATCGCCGAGGTTCCGACGCTTCAGGAAATCGACGTGGCGCTCCTGGGGCGGCGCAACGTGCCGCGCCGCTAGCCGCGCGCGCTTACTGGACGGCCAGCACGCTGCTCGACGGGATGGTTTCACCGGTGCTGAGCACCAGTTGCGATGTGTCGCCTTCCAAAAGCACGCTTTCCACGCTGGCGCTGACATAGCCGATGAAGGGCACAGGCTCGCCCTCGGCATCCAGCGCCTCAAGCTCGAAGGTAAGGTTTTCGTTCAGAATTTCGGCGCCGGTGTCATCCAGCCCGTCCCAAACCACCTCCTGCCGCGTGCCCGGCCCGCCCGGCAGGCCACCCATGGTGCGCAGAACCTCGCCGTTTTCGGATTTGATCAGCGCGGTGACCGAGGTGGCCTCGGCTGCAAGCTCATATCCCAAAGTTCCGCTGGTATTGCGGAAGCTCTCGCCCACAACGGTAACATCGCGCCCGATAAGATCCACATCGGTGAGGTTGTTGGCCGCCGCGATCTGCGAAGAGATCCCTTCGAGATTGGTGTTCACCGCAACGGTCTGCTCCACCTGGCTCAGCTGCGCCAGCTGGGTCACAAAGGTTGAGCTATCCATCGGGGCCAGCGGATCCTGATTTGAAACCTGGGCCGTGAGTAGCTGTAGGAAGCTGTTGAAATCGCCCGCCAAACGGGTGAGCGCCGAGGCATCCTGCTCTCGCGGCTCGGCAACCGGCGGGGCCGGAACGGAAGAAATCGCATCGGTCATGGGTTCACCTTTTTCTGCGGTCTGGCCGTCAGGTTGTGATGTCAAGCGCACCCGTGGGGGCCGCATCCGAACGCATTGCGCTGCGGGCGGCAATCGGCGCCTCTTCGGGCATCAACGCGGCGGTTCCGATGCCCTCGATCTCATCGATGGGCTGGGGGGCCGCCTGATCGTCATAGGAGGCATGGCCGCCAAAGCTTTCAAACGCCACTTCACCGTCTTCGACGGCCACCCCGCCTTCGCGAAGCATGCCAAGGATCATGTCGCGGTCATTGCGGAAGGCGGTCAGCACGGCTGCGTTTTCCGCGCGCAGAACAACCCGCAGCTTGCCGGAATCATCACGGGCCACTTCCACTTCGATATCGCCCAACCCGCGCGGGGTTAGCTCCACCCGGGTTTTGCCCTCTTCAAACACCGTGCCGCGCACCTGAGCGGCGATGTTGCGGGCAAAGGAGAATGCCGGCGCAAGATCTGCGCTGGCGCGCGATGTGGCGGCAGCGGGCGCCTCGGCGCTAAGCGCTGACGCGGCGTCCGCACTGGCCGCCGGCGGTGCGCCCGGGGCCACGGCCTGCACAACGGCGGGCGCCTGGCCCGCCGGTTTCGGGGCCTCGGAGGTGAAGGTTACGTTGGAGAGCGCGGCCTTGGGCGTTTCGCGGGCTGCGGCAAGCGGCTGCTCCTCGCCCTGCGCGCTCACGCGCGGCTCGGCGGCAAGGGGGGCCGGAGATGCGGGCTCTGCCGCGGCGGCGGCATCGGGTTGCCCGGCTGCTGCGGCGGTGGGAACGGCCCCTTTGGCCGAGCTTTGTAGGGCAGCCGCCGCGCCCGCCGGGTTCGGCACCTCTGCCGCAGCCTCGGGCGTTGCGGCCATAAGCGGGGCGGCGGGTGTTTCAGCAGTTCCGGCGGGAACGGCCACGGGCGCGGCCGCGGGCGTTTCAGCCAGGGTGGCGGGGGCCGCCGCCTGCTGCACCGCAGCCGATGGGGTGGCCCCGGCCTGTGGTGCCGCGGGCAAGGCCGAACGCAACAGGCCCATCGCCGGTTCAAGCGCCTGCATCGGGCCATCAAGATCAGCCGAACCAAGCCCGAACTGAAGCGTGGTGCGTTGCGTCAATTCCGTTGTGATCTGGGTGCTCAGCGATGCGGGCATGCCAAGCGAGGCCGATTGGAACGCTGCCATCTGCGTTTGCAGCTCGGCAACAAAGCCTTCCATCACATCGATCTTCGCGCCAAGGCTGGGGGCGGATTGGAACGCCTCCTGTGCTTCGAAGGCCAGTTCCGAGAGATCGGCCCACAGCGTGTCTACCGCCGCGATCAGATCGCCCCCCTCGGCGGCAATCCCCGTGCCCGGTGCCTCACCGCTCTTTGTGCTGGCCGTGGTGCCACCGGGGGTGCCGGGCACCAGCGGCTTCTGCGGCGCGGGCGCGGCGGCCTGCTTGAGAAGCTCGGGGAAGATCAGGCCCGCGCCCGCCCCCGGGGAGGACGCCGCAGCGGGTTGGGAGGATTGCGGGGCCCCGGCATCGGCGCCGGGCATAGCCGTGGGGATCATCTGCATCGGTTCACCTCAGTGTTCGAGCATCGCAAGGCTGAAGCCGCTGCGCTGCAGGATCTGGCGCAGCCGCACGATGGCGCGGCGCTCGATCGCACGCAGGCGCTGGCATGTGACTTTCACCAGGATATCGGGCCCATCGCCGGCCACGTCTTCCCCATCAAGACGGCGGCGGATCACGGCCTGTTCCATGGGCTCAAGTTTCTCAAGCGCTTCGTCAAGCAGGCGGCGCACGGCATCGTGGGCGGATTGTTCGGCCACAAATTCTTCCGGCGTCTTGTCGGGGCAGATCACCGCAGTGCCAACCTCGGAGGCATCGTCAACACCCACCATCGGTTCAATCGCCGCCATCGCTTCGGCATTGGCCGCCGGATCGAGCTTGCCGGAGCGGGCATCGATGAACACCCGCGTGGGCACATCAACGATGCTGGAAACGGTGGCCTGCGCCGCCGCCACCCGGTTGCGAATGAACCAGACGGCATAGGTATTAAAGCGCACATCGCGTTCAAGATCGAAGCGGGAGGCCGCATCGATCAGCCCCATCATGCCCTCGGCCATCAGATCATCCAGATCCGTGGGGTTCTTTGCCCATTTGCGCGCATGGGCCCAGACCTGCCGCGCATGCGAGCGCAACAAAAGCCCAAGGGCCGCGCGATCACCCCGGCCTTGCCAGGCGCGAAGGGCGGCGCGTTCTTCTTCAACCTCGAGTGGCGGCTCTTTCAAGGCATTCTGGAACATGGGCATATCTTTGCGCTTCCTTCTTTTATTCTTGCATCATGCCGAAGATCTTGAGCGATTCACAAGAATAAATTGGTTAACGGTGGGTTAAACTTTGCGGCCAACGGGCTGGGTGATGGGGGTTCGGGGCGTGCCCGGCACACCAACCGTCATCAATGTATCGAGAAGATGCGCCGCGGGGCCGGGCGCTTCCGCCTCGGGCACAAAGCGCGCCGCCAGCGTGGCGTCGGCAAGATTTCTCGCGGTGCGCCCCTCAAGCGTTGCGGCGAACCCGCGGGCCAGTGCCGCCTTGAAAGGAGTGGTCTCTACCGCAACGTGGGCTTCGGCGAGGCTGCGCACGACCGACATCAGCATGTCGGCCAGGCGCTGCATCTCCTTGCGTTCATCTGCAACGGGCGCGTCTGCCAGGTGAACCGCGTCCACGATCACTTGCGCCGAGATCTTGCCCAGCGCCTTCGACAGGGCGGGAAGTTCTGCGGCGGTACCGAGGGCCCTGGCGGAGAGGCAAACGACGACCGCGCCCACGGGAACGGAGAGATCAAGCTCTTCTTCCAGAATATCCCCCAGCGGAAGATCCGGCATCAGCTCGGCCGTTTCCTGCAGCACCTTGCCGCAAAGGGGGCCTTCGGGCACCTCGATCAAAACCATGCGGGCCTTGAAAAGCACCTCAAGAAGATCGAACAGGGCGTGTTTTTGGTGGGATGGAACCGGTGCGACCTCTCCGGTCCAGATGGCATGCAAAAGGGTCTTGGTCGTCGTCGTCATTGGGCTTCTGCTCCAGGCTTTTTTGCTGCGTCCTCGCCCTGATTGATATCGGCTGGTGGACCATTTCCCATTCTTTTCAGATGACTAGATTGTATACTTAATGTATTCGAGGCGCATGCGCTCCGCGTACACTGTGCATACGAACTTTATACAATCTGGCAAACGGGCCTGCGCGGCGCGCAAACCACAAAATGTTGTGGGCGCGAGCCGCGGGGGCCTAGATCTATGTAGTTTTTGAGAGGGGATGCGGGGGATTTGGGCCAATCCGGCGGCCCGATCCCCCACTGTTTCTTACAATGGCGGTATGCAGCGCCGCCATTGCGCTATTGTTTCTTATTGCGGCCCTAATTCTGCCCCAAGATTCAGGGCTGAAGCCGGAAGGCTGGAGGGATACTGCAGCAGGATCGCGATCCGCCGGTTTTCCGGGGCATCGGGCGCGATGCCCTCGATGGGATCGGTCTCGGCAAAGGCGGAGACGCGATTGATCCGGGAGGGCGCGATCCCCACACCGATCAGCTCTCGCCGGGTTGCATTTGCCCGGTCTGCCGAAAGCTCCCAGTTAGAATAATCAACGCCATCGGCGTAAGGCAGCGAGTCGGTGTGCCCAGAGATCGCAAGCGGCCAGGTTTTGTCTGCGATCGATTGGGCGACGGTGGCCAGCAGCGTTTTCGTGCGCCCCTCGATCACCGCGCTTCCGATACCGAACATCGATTTGCCGTCGCCATCCACAAGCTGGATCTCAAGCCCCGCAGGCGTGATCTCAAAAGTGAGGTTGTTTTGAAGATCGGCGAGCCGCGGCTCCGCCGCGAGGCGCGCCACGATCTGATCGCCGATCTCTTCAAGCTCTTCGCGGCGCTCCGCCTCCGCCTCGATCAGTTCGGCCAGCGAAACCTCGGCCATGCCCTCGAAATCCTCAGGCGATTGCTCGTTTTCGCCCTCGGCGCCGGAGAAGCCGTCTGCGGTATCCTCGGTGGCGGAGGCACCCGGGAACCCATCCTCTTCCGCGTTCTCGCCCCCGGCCTTGGCGGGGGCCGCCGGATCGAACTCCATATCATAACGAATGCGGCTGTCGAACACGGCCAGCGGGTTTTCCTGGCCAAAGCTTGGCAGCTGCGTTTCGCTGCTTGGCCCGTCGGTGCCCGAAAGGATGCCGTCTTCGGCAAGAACCTGGCCTGCGAGGAAGCCCTGGCCTTTGCCCCCGGCCTCCGAAAGGCTGGGCGTGAAATAATCGGCCAGGCCCCGCAGCGCCTCTTCATCGGAGGCCGCGAGGATCCAGAGCAGCAGGAAGAACGCCATCATGGCCGTCATGAAATCGGCATAGGCCACCTTCCAGCCGCCGCCATGATGATCGTCATGGCCGTCATCCTCGATCTTCTTGATCAGTATCGTTTGCTGCTTGGCCATGGCCGGGCTCTCACCTCTGTCATGCGTTCCGGAGGCAAGCCGCACAGCAGGGCCGCCCAGCGCTCAATCGGGCGGTGTGGCTGGTTGGCATGCGCGATGCGGTGGGGGCCACCGCGGCCGGACAGCTAATGGATTGCGGTCACTCGACCGGATCTGCCTTTGCGCGTTCGTACCGGCCCAGGCCAAGCTTCTTGGCCGTTTTCGCCTTCATCGCCGAATAATCCGGCGCCACCAGCGGGAAATCCTCCGGCAGATTGAACTTGGCGCGATACTCGGCCTCGGTCAGCCCATGTTCGGCACCGAGATGGCGCTTGAGCATCTTGAAGCCCTTGCCGCAGCAAAGGCAGTAGACCTTGGAATCCGTTACCGCCTTTTCGATCGGGATGGCGGGCTTGGCTGCTTCAAAAGCGAGCGGCGGGGCCGGCTCTTCGGCGGCGGCCGGCGCGGCATCGGCGCCGATGCCCTGGGTCAACTTCAACGTAAGCTCTGCGATATCTGCGGCGCTCACATCGGGCCGCGCTGCATAGGCGGAAACGATCTGCGCGATCATTTCGTTCTTGGTGTCTTGTGGTGCCATCTTCTGACCTCTTTCTTCCCCCGCGCGGGGCGCGGGATCTTGGCCCATTCCGTGCAGGCATGACCTGCGCCTGCGTTCAGGGCCAAAGTGACAGCCGATTTCTTCGGCTTACGACATGCTGCGCAAAGTGAACAGCGCGCTTCAAGTATTGTTCACAAGGAAACTCCAACTTTCCGCTCTCTTGTTATGTTTATCTGTTCGGTTACATTTTGGTTAATGCTGAACCGATAAGCAATAGTCTTCACTCATCTTGCAAGGCTGTAGGATAGGCCCCAGCAAGCCGCATGATATCCTTGGCTTCCTGAGACGTGCCCACCTGCACCATGGCTAGGGCGACCGCCGCGGCAACGGCGGGGCCCAGCAACCCGCGGCGTTTGGGCTTCGGCTTCGGCGCGATCCTGGGCTTGGCCTTGAGCTTCCGCGCGCCGGGTTTCGGTTTGGCCGCGCGGGCCGGGGCCAGAACGGGCAAGGTGATCGTCAGAACCGGACCCTCAGCGCGAACGAACACGCGATGGGGTGCTCCGGCGGGGATCTCCGGGCAGCCTGCGGGGAGTGACTCGAGCGGTATCTGAAGAGTGTCAGGCAGGCTCAGGCGGTCTTCGGGCCGGAGCGAAACCACGGCCTGAAGCCGCCGCCGATCCTCTGAAAGGGCTACGGGATGGGCAAAGATATCGCCCTGTGGCGCGCCCTCCCCGGCCAGACCATCGATGGTGATCTTCAGAACCGTCCCGTCACGCTCGATATGCCCCCAATGGGCGGTGGCTGCGGGTCCCGGTGCCGGTGTGGGCGGCTCGGGGGCAGGTTCGGCAACCAGTCCCGGGGCAGGTTCGGGGGCCAGTTCGGGGCGGATGATGCGCACGCGCGGTGCGGCCCGGGCCGGCGCCTGCGGCGGCATCGGCAGCGTGGGGGCGGGTATCGGAGCCTCCGGCTCCGGCGCGCCCCAGCTCTCCTCCTCTGCCTCGTCTTCGCGCTGCGAAAGATCTTCAATGAAAGCCCGCGCCTGCTCGGGCAGATCGGCCATGTCGGCCAGCATCCCGCAGAGCTGTTGTTCTTCGCCGAAGCTCAGGCGGCGCGTGGGGTACCCGCCCAGCGTTGGAACGATCACGAAATCGGCATCGTCGCGGCCGAGCAGATCGGCCACCTGCGCAGGCGCATGAGTGATTTCCTCCTCCTGCACGAAGACGATATCGCTTCGCCCGCTCTCTTCCAGGCAGAGCGCAACGCGCAGGCCATCGGGCCACGAACGGTGCAACTGCCCCATCGTTTCGCCATCCGGCAGGTAAATCAGTGTCGTTGGATGATCCATCCTGAGAGCACTCCATGCAAAACTTGAAAACATCATGAATTTATTCTTGCTAGATGTCAACTATTCTTGTAATCAATCCCTAACTGTACATGGATTCACTTAACGGCTGGGGTGCGACGTGACACTCATTCTTGGTCTTGCGATGGTCTTCGGGTTGGTGTTCGGGGGCTTCATGCTGTCGGGCGGGAAGATGGACATCGTCCTTTATGCCCTGCCCTACGAAGGCATGATGATTGGCGGCGGCGCGTTCGGCGCCTTTGTCATCGCCAACTCGATGAAAGTGGTCAAAGGATCCGGTGTGGGCCTTCTGAAAGTGCTGAAGGGCACCCGCTGGAAAGCCAACGATTTCAACGACCTGCTTCTTCTGATGTTCGAGTTGACGAGGCTCTACAAATCCAAGGGCATGACCGCGCTCGATGAGCATATCGAGAACCCGCATGACAGCTCGATCTTCTCGCGCTACCCGAAAATCCAGAAGGATCACTTCGCGATCGATCTAATCACCGACAGCTTCCGCATGCTCTCGATGCAGTTCGACGATAAGTACCAGACCGAAGATGTGATCAACGCCAAGATCAAAAAGCACCATCACGAGTCGCTTGAGCCCGCGAAAGCGATTCAAACCATGGCGGACGGCCTGCCTGCCATCGGGATCGTTGCGGCGGTTCTCGGCGTGATCAAAACAATGTCGTCGATCGACCAGCCGCCCGAAGTTCTGGGTAAGATGATCGGCGGCGCGCTGGTGGGCACCTTCCTTGGCGTGTTCCTCGCCTATTGCATGGTGGCCCCAATCTCTGGCCGGCTGAAGCAGATCGAGGATGAAGACGGCGCCTTCTACCTTGTGATCCGCGATATCTTCGTGGCGATGGTGGCCGAACATCCCCCGGCCATCTGCGTTGAGATTGGCCGCGGGAGCATCCCGACCAGTATGCAGCCCGATTTCTACGAGGTTGAGACGGCGCAGAAAGAACTGGCGGCGGCATGATGCGGCGCGCCTGGCTGAGCGTGGCCTGTGTTCTGGCGCTCGCCGCGCCGGCAAACGCCGCCGACCCGGTGCCGGAGCCGGAGGCGGAGCCCGATCTCTCCACCCTTCGCCTGACGGCCCCGCCGCAGATACCGCCGTTTGATCCGGAGCTTCTGGAGCGCATTCGGCGCGCCCTGGCCGAGGGAGACGCAGCCTCTGCAGGCAATGCCGAACGGGCCGCTGCCGATGAGTGACCCAGGCGAACGGCGGCTTGCCACGCTTCGGCTGCTCAAGGGGCTGGAGGATCTCAAACTCGCCCAGGCGGCGCACCTGCACCAGCAACGGCAGGCCGCGGCGCATGCGCTGCAGGAAGAGATCGACGCGCTCGTCGCACGCGTGGATCGGGAGATTGAAACGGCGGATACCGATGCCAAGCCCTACCTGCCCATGTTTGTGCGCGCCGTGCAGAAGACCGCCGCAGATCGGCGGGCGAGCCAGGCCAAACTTGCTGATCAGGCGCGGCGCTCGGAGGCGGAGTTTCACGCGCTCTACCGGCGCGTCAGCGCTCTGCGCCTCGCCGCCGAAAGCGTGGCCGCCGATCAGGCCGCGCTGCGGGCCCGCGCAGAACGCACCCAGGCGCTGGAAGGCATGATTGCCCGGTACGACCGCGACGCGCGTACCCCCTGATCATCGTTTCCAAATCCGAAATCTACCGCCCCTCACATCCGGGATAACGCCCTGATCCGTGATCAATCGCGCGCCTTTGGCGTGCGAGATCCGGTTTTCGCTGCCCCGCGCCACAAATTCTGCCACGATTTGCCCCAATGTTGCCGCAATTCGGCTTGGGGGCTTTCATGTACGGAACATTTGCGCAGGACCTTGCGGTTCTCGGTTGTAGCGAAGGCAGCACGTGGGATGATATCCGAGCGGCCTACCGATCCATCGCACGCCGCCTCCATGGGGAGCTGCAGCGGAAAACCCCCGGCGCGAACGAACGCCTCGTCGATCTGAATGTTGCTTATGACCGGCTGACGGGCGGATGGGCCCAGAAACCGGCGCGCCCGGCGCGCCCCGCCCGCCCGGTACAGGAGATCGCTTGCGGCCCCAACGTGGCGGCACGGCTTCAATCCACGCTGCGCAAGGCCGCCTTCCGCGCCGCCTTCGACGAAACCCGCGATCGGGCCACGGGCACTTATGGCGATCCCCGGCGGGTGCGGGGCAAAAACACCCACGCCACCATCGCGGTGGTGAAGGCCGCGCGTGAGGGCGCGCGCCTCGCGCTTCATGTGGACCAGCCGTTGCGCCCGGGGCGCACCCTGCTTGCCGTGCCCGAGATTATCTTGCGGCGCGATGGGGGGATCGCGTTTGGTGCGACCGAGCGGGTGATCGAATTTGCGCTGTCCCGCGAGGCCCGCGGCGTTCAACTGGATCCCGCGCGCCTTCAGATTGAGGGTGACACCGTGGCCAGCTGTGTTATCTACCAACCCTAGGTTGGCGTGCGCGCGAGACACGCAAATATGAGAGCGCTCGTATTCTCGGGGCTCGTCTGGATTACTTAGGTATCTGCGCCACCCCTGTTGCCCTCACAGCACAAAACCTGCCTTCCATCCGCAAAAAATCAACTGTCGGTTAACTCAATCGCGTTGACTATTTACTGGGAATAGAGACTACTTGGAGTTGATGCTCACGGTACTGATTGCGGGATTACGCCCAAATCCGCAGCGCGGAAGAGAGAAGAAAAGACCGCTCCAGACACGGGGAGAGCAGTGCAGTGCCCGCAGCTTTGCAGAAGGTAAGCCACCGCGCATCGATCCAGACGGACATCCTTGAGATGCTCATCCGCAACGAGATCGCGCCGGGCCAGCACATCAGCGAAGAAACCCTCGCCGCCACCAAGGGTGTGTCGCGCACGCCGGTGCGGGAGGCGTTGATTTTGCTCGAACGCCAGAAGCTGGTCGTGAACGAACCGAACCGCGGCTTCTTCGTGGCCGCGGCATCGCTGGCGGGGCTGCGCAACTACTTTGATATGGCCAGTTGGCTCTTCCCCTTCCTTGTGCAGCGGGCCGCGCGCAACCTGCGGGGGGAGATGACCCAGCCCGCCGCCACGCTTCTGAATTCCAGCGCCGATGAGCCTGCGGGCGATCTTCTGGTGAAGCATTTCCAGTTCGTAAGCTCCATCGCGCTTGCCGCACAGAACCCCTTTGCGGCTGATACGATGATCGCGGGCGAGGCGTTTCACTGCATGACACGCGCAAGCATTCTGGCTGATTGCCCGCCCGAGGTTTCGCAGGCCTCCAACGTTCAGATCATCGAGCAAGGCCACCGCCTGATCGATCTTCTGAAGGCCGGCGATGCCGAGAAGGCGGTGGAAAGCGTTCTGACCGCGATCACCGATGCGCGGACATTCCTGGCCTCGCAATCGATCTAGCCGCGCGCCGGGGCGCCCAGCCTGCGCCTAATCGATGTATTCCTCGGTATCGTCCTCGGCATCCACGATAAGCTGGATGACATCCTGCGCCAGAAGCTGCTTGGCAACTTCCACCAGCGCCCCCTGCGCATCGCGTACATCGCGCGCGCGCACCGGGCCCATATTGCCCATCTCTTCCACCAGCATGTCGCGTGATCGGGTGGGAAGCGCGCTCAGAAAATGATCCCGCAGCTCTTCCTTTGCGCCCTTCAGCGCAAGGGGCACGGTGCTGCCCGACACGCCGCGCATGACCTTGGCGAGATCCTGCCCCTCGATGCGCACGAGATCGTTGAAGGTGAACATCTGCGAGCGGATCGCCTCGAATTCTTCCGGCGAGCGTTCCGAAAGGTGCGCGGTGACGGATTCAAATAGGCTCTCATCGAAGCTGTCAAAAAGCTTGGCCATCCGCTGGACGCCCGGAAGATCGCCGGGATCCTGGTTTGCCGCGAGGACATCGCTGCGGAGCGACGCCTCGATCTGAGAGAGGAGATGCTCCGGCACATCGTTGAGCTCCAGCATGCGTTCGAGCACGCGCATCATCCGCTCCTGGCCCAAAAGCGGCAGCACACGCGCGGCCGCGACCGAAGGCAGGTTCGCCGCGATCACGGCAATCGTCTGATCCTGTTCGCCTTCGAGATATTCGGCGATGGTTTTTTCATCTACCTCCGCAATCTCCTGCCAAAGCGCGTTTTCGGTTTTGCCGGCATTCGTGCCGATATCCTTCATGATCTCCTCAACGCGCTCTTCCGGCAGGAAGGTGGATAGCAGCGCCTTGGCGGTTTCAAGCGTGTTCGGGCGGATCGTTGCGGCGGTTTCGATGAAATCGGCGATCACCTGTTCGGCCACCTCGGCATGGATCGGCCCGATGCCGGAGATCGCGCGGGTAATCGCTTGAATTTCAGCGTCTTCCAGCCGTTGCATGAGCGCAGAGCCACGCTCTTCCCCCATGCACAGGATTAGGATCGCTGCCTTTTCGGCTCCAGAAAGATTCATCGCGGCGGGCCGTTTCTCAAGCGTCTCGGTATGAACAGAGGTGGTGGGCATACAGGTGTTCCGTTGTCATTCGGCGCCGCGGTCATAAACCGGTGGCCGTGGAGTAACTTTGGATCATGCTGCCAGCCAGCATGTACCAGCCGTCGATCAGCACGAAGAAGACGATCTTGAACGGCAGCGAAATCAGAACGGGCGGCAGCATCATCATACCGGCGCTCATCAGGATCGATGCGACGATCAGGTCAATCGCCAGAAACGGCAGGAAGATCAGGAAGCCAATCGTGAAGGCCCGGCGCAGTTCCGAGATCATGAAGGCCGGAACAAGCGCGCGCCAGCCCACCTCTTCCACGGTATCCGGCACCGGTTCGGCGGCAACGCCGTCGGCCTCGGCGGCGATATCCATGAAGAGCTGCGTATCCTTGGGGCGCGTGTTGACGAACATGAACTCCTTGAAGGGCGCCGCCATCCGCGGCATCGCCTGTGCTTCGGTGATCGAGTTCTCCATCAGCGGCTCCACCCCCTGATCCCAGGAATCCTGGAACACCGGCTGCATCACGAAGAAGGTCATGAACATGGCCATGCTGGTCAGCACGATGTTGGGGGGCGTCTGGTTGAGGCCGAGGGCAGAGCGCAGGATCGCGAACACGATGACAAAGCGCGTGAAGCTTGTGGCCACCACCAGAAGGCCCGGCGCAACGCTCAAAACTGTGGTAAGCGCCAGAAGCTGAACGATGCGCCCGCTCAGCGTGGCCCGTTCATCGGAATCCGCGGGTGCGTCGCTGACAGTGGCCGCGAGATCGCCCAGAAGCGTGCCGGTATCCTGCGCCCCGGCGGGCGTGGCCGCCATGGCCAGCATCCCTGCGGCGGAAAGCCAGGCCGATGCGCGTTGGAAATGAAGAAAACGTCTCACCGTTTTTGCCCCGTATCCACGCCGCGCCTAGGCGGCGGTCTCCTTGAGAATTTCCGTCAGCGTTACGCCCACCCGGCCATCTTCCAGCTTGGTGAGATCGCCGCGGGCGATGCGCTTGTGGTTGACCAAAACATCCACGCTACCCCCAATCTCGCGATCGAGCTCAACGATGGAGCCGCGGCCCAATGCCAGAAGATCGGCGATGGGCATGTTGCAGCGGCCCAAAACCACCTGAACCTGCATCGTGATGCCCATCAGCGGATCGAGCGTTGCGCCCTCGGGGGCTGCGCCCGGCTGGGCCTGGCCTGCCTCCGCCGTCACTTCAAGCGCTTGCAGGCTGTCTGCGGGCGCGGCGGCCTCGGCGGGCGGCGGTGCGGCGGGGGCTTCGGGGGTATCTTGAGTGTCAGTCATGGGTGACGCTCCTGCTGTCAGTCGTCTGAAGTGAGTGTTCGGCAAGCGCCTGGCGCACCGCGTTCTGGATGCTGTCGGTGATCCGGGCGAGGCTGAATTCCATTGACCCATGCCGCCATTCCACGCGCGCGTCGCCATCCGCCATCGCCGGATCGGCCTGCACGGAAACGCGCATGTCGTCACCGCTTGCGCCGAAGGCATCGGCAATCGCCGCCCCATGATCGCGCAGAACCGCATCGGAGACGGTGACGTGCAGGCTGGGCACACCGCCCGCCAGCGTGACGCAGCGCTTGATTGCGGCAACCGCGCGATCCTTTGAGGTTGCCTCAAGGATCTCGGGCAGCACGAGTTCACAGGTATTCACTGCAAATTCAAGAAGTTGATGTTCCAGCGCGCGGCGATGCGCTTCGGCATCGCGGCGCAGATCGGCCACCGATTGCGCCAGCGTATCGAGGGCAATCTGGTGCCGGCTGGCAAGATCGCTGGCCGCCTCTTCGCGCGCCTCGGCCTGCCCTGTGCGATGGCCCTCGGCATAGCCCTCAGCGCGCAGCTTTTCCTTCAGCGCGTCCAGCGCCAGCCCATCGGCGGCCAGGGCCACGGATGCGAGGGCGCCGCCCTGCAACCGCTCCTGATCGAAGTTTCTGTGGAAGATACCGGTCATATTCCTGCGCCCCTATGCCGGTTTCGACAGCCAGTTTTGCACGGCCTGTGTGGCCAGTTCGGGCCGTTCGGTCACCAGCCCGCCGGCGCTTTCAATCGCCTGGCGGGATACGCCGCCCTGAACGGCCGCGATCTGCACCGTGCCATCCATCGTGGTGGCGCCGGGGCCGAGAACCATGCCGGGCTGGCCAAGCGTGCTGGGATCGCCCTGGGGCAGTTGCTGCACCTGCGCGCCGCCATCGGCGATTGCCACGGGATCGGCCCCATCCGCGCCGATCTGCGCATTTGGCTGCGGCGCTTCCAGCAGCATCCGCACCACGGGGCGCACGCCGAAGGCCAGCACCGCCACCACAAGGATCAGCGCAAAGACCCCGCGCAGGACCGAGGGCAGATAGGTTTGCACCAGCTGCCCGAAGCCGCCGCCCACCGGGCCGTCAAGCTCATGCGAAACGGTGACAAACTGAAGGCTGTCGACCGAGACCATATCCCCCCGCGCCGCATCGAAGCCTATGGCCGCGCGGATCAGTTGGGCCAGGCGCTCAAGCTCCGCTTCATCCCGCTCTGCATAAACCAGCGCCTCGTCTTCGCCCTCGGAATAGACGCCATCCACAAGGGCGGCGACAGAGATCCGCTGGATCGCGCCGGGCTCTGCCACGGTTTCGGTAAGCGTGCTGGCAATCTCGTAATTGATGGTCTCGCCGGTAACCTGGGATTCGGCCACCGCACCGCTGCCGGCAACGACGCCCGCATCGAAGGGCGGCAGGTTGCCGGCAGTGCCCACCTCCGGCCCACCCGGCTGTTGATCACGCGATGTCTGTTCGCGCGTCTCGGTCGAACGCACGACCTGCCCCTCTGGGTCAAACCGTTCCGAACGAGTAACCTGGCGCACGGTGCTGAGATCAACATTCACCTCAACGCGGGCATTTCCCACGCCCACGCGCGCATTCAGGATATCGGTGATCTTGCGGGCGATCCGATCTTCGATCTCGGACTGGCGCGAATGGAGAGCGGATTCCCCTGCCCCATCGGCATCGTCGCCGAGGATCGTTTCGCCGTTTGCCGACAGAACGGTGACCCGCTGGGGCACCAGATCGGGCACGGCCGAGGCCACGAGCGCCCGGATCGCCGCGCCCTGCCGGCGCCCGATCGCGCCGCCGCTGCCCGCAGAGATGATGACGGAGGCAGAGGGTTCGGGCCTGTGCCGGGCGAACGCCTCCCGCTCCGGCAGAACAAGATGCACCCGCGCCGCCTCGATCCCGTTGATCGTTTGGATTGAGCGGGCAAGTTCGCCCTCAAGCGCCCGAAGCCGCGTGACCTTCTGAAGGAAGGTGTTCATGCCCATGCCGTTGGCGCCATCGAATAGCTCCCACCCTGGCATCCCATCGGTGGGCAGGCCGGAATCGGCGAGCACCATGCGCGCGCGCGGGATATCTTCCTGCGGCACGCTGACAAGCGATCCGTCGGGAGACACGCGCACGCGGAAGCCGGCCTGCTCCAGCGAACTGACGATGCGGCTGGCGCTTGCGGGCGAAAGCTCGCTGTAAAGCGCGGCGTAGGTCGGCGCCATCACCGCGCCCAGGCCGAATAGAACCGCGCCCAGCGTTCCCGCGAAGGTCAGCGCCAGGATCGAAAGCTTCACGCCACCCAACGCTTTCAGATTTTGCACGATGCTGCTCACATCCACCTCTTAATCTTGCTTTAACCTTTCTATATTTCCACATACCAAACTATGCAAGAACAAAAGTAAGATTATTCTTGAATTTATTCTTATGTCGGGATAGAAGTGCCGTCAAAGGAGATGCTTCATGGCCAAAACGCCCCCTGAAGATCAGGAAACCGATGCAGAGCAGGCTGGCGAGGACGAGGTCCCTGCCCCGAAATCGCGCCGCAAGATCATCCTTGCGGCAGCGGCCGTGATCCTTCTCGCTGCCGCGGGCGGCGGCGGTTACCTGTTTCTCAGCGGCGGCTCCGGGGAAGAAATGGCGGAGAAAGCAGAGGGCGCCGAAGGCGAAAAGCCGAAGGACAAGGATAAGAGCAAGGATAAGGCCATGGATGATGGCGCGCCCCTTGCCATCAACCAAAAATATGCGGTGGCGCCTTTCAAAGAGATTATCGTCAACATCTCGTCGATCACGATCAACGGCCAGGCGTCATCGCGGTTTCTCAAACTGAACATCGCGCTTGTTTATGACCCCAACGCCGAAGGGGCCGAGCGGATCGAGGAGCGCCAGATCTATATCCGCGACTCCTTCGTTGAGTTCCTTCGCCAGGTCACCGAGCGGGATCTCGATGGTTCCGCCGGGCTCGCCTTCCTGAAATCCGAACTGCTGCATCGAGTCCGCCTCCTTTCGGAAAGCGATGCGCCGAAAGACCTGCTGATCGCAGACCTGGTGATTCAATGACCGACGCGCAAGTTGATGCCGTGGAAGACCTGATCATCGCCGCATCCGGCGGCGGCCCCGCACGGCTATCTTATCTGGAGCTTCTGGCGGGCGGCTTTGCCGAAGAGCTTGGTGCCGATCTTTCATCGCACCTGCGGGCCGAGGTGGCGGCAGAGCCTGGCGGGATTGACTACCGCCCCGGCGCAGAGCTTCACGGCGAGTTAAGCGGCACGGTTGTGCGGCTGACCGCAGAGCTGCCGCCCTGGCCCGGCAAGATCATCCTCGCCTTCGAGCGGCGGGTGATGCTGGCCATGGTGAACGCGTTTCTGGGCCTCAACGCCCCCCCGGCGGAAAACGACGAACGCGCCTTCACGCGGCTCGAAGCCCGGCTTGTGCGCCAGATTGCGGAGACAGTGCTGAAGCGCTTTGCGGCCCATCTTGGCGCCCTGCGCACGCTATCGGTGCGCAGCGTTGAAATTGAAGAGCTGGGCGAAGAGGCGCCGCTCTGGGCGCAGGCCGAACGGTGTTTCACGCTGAAATCCGAACTGTCGCTTCTGGAATGCACCGGTGCGATGACGCTCGCGCTGCCTGAAGACAACCTTGCCGAAGACCGCGATCTCATTGCCGTTGTTCCCGAGCCCGATAGCGCGCTGGACGGCGAGTGGCGCAGCGAGCTTTCGCACCTGTTGCAGCAAGCTGACGTAACGCTGACGGCGGTGCTCGCCGAAACCCAGATCACGCTGGCCGATGCAATGGGCTGGCAGCCTGGAAAAACGATTGCCCTCGGCATCGATACATCGCGGGAACTTGAGGTTCTCTGCGAAGGCCGCCCGGCATTTCGCGCTGTGGCAGGCCATCGCGATAGCGGCGCGATTGCCCTGCGGCTGACCACCGAAGTGAACATGGAAAGGTAGACGAACAATGGCACTCCTGATCGATGCGATTATCCTTTGCTTGCTCGTGGCGACGATTTCTTACGCGTTCCTTGTGGAGCGGCGCTTGCGCGCGCTGAAAGAAACGTTGGGCGAGCTTGAGCCCGCTATCGGAGAGTTCTCGCGCGCCGTCGATCGCAGCGAAGGCTCGGTTGCGCAGCTGCGCTCGGCGGCGACAAACCTGGGCGCAGAGGCGCCCGCCCCGGCACCGGAACGCCCCGCGCAAGCCCAGCGCAGCCGCGCGCCGCGCAGTGCACCCCGCGCCCCCGGGGCGATGCGCGTGCCCGCGAAGGCCGAACTGATCCAGAGCTTCTTTGACAGCGCGCGCGAGGGCCGGGCATGAAACGGCTCCGCCCCTCGCACCTGTTCCTCGGCGCGCTGGCGCTCGCCGCGGCAGGCAAGATCGGGCAACTCGGCAGCAACGCCATTGCCCCGAGCGAACATGCCACGATGGCAACCGCCCTCAGCGTGGTAAGCCCTGCCGCAGCGGCGGAAGGCAACGAGGAAGAGGTTGAACCCCAGGTTTGCGAAGCGCCGGAAGCCGTGTTTGCGGAGATCAAGCGCGAACGTGAGCTTCTGGTTCAGCAATCCGACGCGCTGCTTCAGCAGGAGGCGCGGGTTCAGATCGGGCAGGAGAAGCTTGCGGCGGATGCCCAGCAACTGCGCGATCTCAAAACCGCACTGGAGGAGCTTCTGGCAAAGGTCGAGGCGCAGCAGACGGCGGATGTGGAGCGGCTCGTAAACCTTTATCGTAACATGAAGCCCAAGGCCGCCGCCGATATCATCAACGAGATGGATATCGAGATCTCGGTACTCGTGCTTGGCACGATGCCAGAGCGGGATGCAGCGCCTATCCTTGCGGGCCTCGATGCGGCGCGCGCACGGGCCATTTCGAAGATCCTGGTGGAACGTTCAAAGCTGCCGGGCGATCAGGATTTCTCCGGCCTTCGGCTGCAATAGCCTTTCCGGTGGCGGCCCCTCAGACGGGCCGCCCCGCCCCCACACTCTCCGACACGACTGATCAAGCAAGAAGGCAGGCGCCGGAACCGCTCTGCGCAGCCTAGTCCTCAAGCCGCAGCCGTGCCCCTGCGGGCGGCTTCAGGTTCAGATCGCGCTTCAGCCCGATCACGTAGCTGATGATCTCGGCCACCGCGCGCCAATGCTCGGTCGGCACCATCTCATCAACCTCAACCGTGGCATGCAGCGTGCGGGCCAGCGCACGGCTCTCCACGATCGGGATATCGGCCTCGCGCGCGAGCTTCCGGATCTGGGCCGCGATCTTGTCGGTGCCCTTGGCCACACAGACGGGCCCCGCATCGCGGCCCATCTCATAGCGCAGCGCAACCGCGTAATGGGTTGGGTTCGTCACGATCACCGAGGCGGTGGGCACCGCGGTGGTCAGCCGCTGCCGCGCCCGCTGGCGCTGAATGCTGGCCCGCTTGGCCTTGATGATCGGATCCCCCTCGCTGTCTTTGAATTCATCGCGTACTTCGCGCAGGCTCATGCGCTGCTTCTTCAGCCATTGCGAACGCTTCCAGATCACATCGGTGGTCGCGGTGAAGGCAAGAAGGGCGGTGGTGGCGACGAGCGTGTAGGTCGCCGCCTCGCGCCCGTATTGCATGAAGGCTTCGGGCACGAAATCGGCCGATTGCCAGATATTCACCACCGCATCGCGGCCGAACCAGAAGGCGAAGCCTACGATGAAGACCACCTTCGCCATGTTTTTTGCGAACTCCACCATGGCATCGGCGGAAAAGAGGCGTTTGAACCCGCCGATCAGCGAGATCTTTGAAATCTTGGGCTTGATCCGTTCAACGGAAACAACCGTTTCGCCCTGCACGATCACGCCGAAAAGCGCCGCCATCACCATCAGGATCGCGATGGGGGTAAGAAGCTTGCCGGTGGAGGCCAGCATGCCGTTCACGACGATGCCGAGATCGCGCATGCCCGTGCGCCCCGCCCCAACCTCCAGCGATGAGGCGGCGGCCATGGTATTGCCCAGCACCTCGGCCAGCGACGTAAAAACGGAGGGCGCCATGAACACCGTGATCATGCACAGCGACAAGACGCCCATGAGGTTCGAGGGCTCGCGGGATGAGGGAACATCCCCTTTCTTCCGCGCGTCGGTGAGCTTCTTCTCTGTCGGCTCTTCCGACTTGCTGCTGCGATCTTCCTGGTTTGACATTCCGCTGCCTCAGAATGTCAGCGTGCGCAGCCATTCGGCGAAGGCTTGCAGAAAGCCCGATAGCGCCGGCGCCGCGCTGATCGCCAGAACCAGCATGCCGAAGAACAACAGAACGGGCACGGCCACGAAGAACACCGGCAAGGTGGGCATCATCCGGTTGGCGAGGCCTAGCCCGAGGTTCAGGATCAGCCCCATCACGTAGAACGGCGCGGTGATCGCCACGCCGATATAGAAGCTTTTCGAGGCGGCCATGATGATCTGCTCGGCCAGATCGCCGATGGGCACCTGCCCCACCGGAAAAAGCTCATAGGTCATAAGCAGCGCAATGATGATCGTGTGGTGCAGATCGGTTGCGAATATCAGCGCGATGCCCGCCATCAGCATACCGCTGGCAATCATGGTGGAGCCTTCGAACGAGCCCTGCGAGGGCGCAAAGGCGTTGGATAGGCCCGCAACAAGCCCCACCTGATAGCCCGCGAATTGCAGTGCCGAGAGCAGGATGCGCGCGGTCAGCCCGATCCAGAGGCCAATGGTGATCTCGGTGATCAGGGCAAAGATCGGCAGGCCGGTCACGCCGGCTGTCACGGCAGGCACGGGCGTTGCCGGCATCAGCCCCGCCGAAAGCGCAAGCGCAAGGGCGAGGCGGTAGCGGATTGGCACCGTCTGTTCCCCGAACCCTGGCATGAAGAGCATCGCCGCGCCGATCCGCGCGAAGACGAGGATCATCGCGAAAAGCTGGGTTTCAAGGAACTGCTGCAGATCCATCTCAGGCGCCGATGCGGCCCACGGTTTTCAGCGCGGCCTTGCGGTGCACCTCATTGTGGGAAATCACCTGGGTCATCGGGCTCACCCGTTCCAGAAGCGAACGCACGAAACTGCGCGCCTCTGGGCTGACCATGATGGCGGGCCATTCGTCTTTCTGCGCAAATTCCTGGATCTGCTTGCGGGCCTGCAGCACAAATTCCTGCATCCGGCTGGGCGACATCACGATATTCGTCTCTTCGCCGCTGGTGCCCACGGCGCCCGCCATCTCCTTTTCCCACTCCGCGTTCAGCGCGATAACCGAGACAAAGCCCTGGTCATCGGCCAGCGAGCGGCAGATCTGGTTCGAAAGCCGTTCGCGCACATGGTTCGTAACCTGGGCAAGATCGTTTTTCTTCCGGGTGATCTCGGCAATCGCCTCGATGATCACCGGCAGGTTCCGGATTGAAACACGTTCACGCAGAAGCTGCTGCAGCACCTGCTGCACCAGGATCATCGGCGTTGTGCCGGGGATATCGGCGACAAGCTTTTGATATTCGCGATCGAGCGATTCGACGAGGCTTTGGGTTGCGCCGAAGGTGAGCAACTCGGCCATATGCTCTTTGATCACTTCGGTCAGATGGGTGGTGATCACGCTCTCGGGGTCAACCACCGTGAGCCCCTCCTGTTCTGCCGCGCTGGCTTCGCTACGATCGATCCAAAGCGCGTCGAGCCCGAAGGTGGGATCTTTCGTTTTCTCGCCCTGGATGCGGATGGGCACGTCGGGCGGGGCGATGACAAGCATGCCGTTGGGCCGGATCTGCCCCCGCGCGGCCTCGACCCCGTGCACGAGGATCGCGTATTCGTTCGGGCCCAGCATCGGCTCATCCTTGATCCGCACCGAGGGCAGCACAAAGCCGAAATCGCGGGCAAAGAGGGTGCGCAGGCTCTTGATCTTGCCCGGCATGGCCGCGCCCGCCTGGCGGATCAGCGGCACGAGGGCCGAGCCCACTTCAAGCCGGATTTCATCAAGCTTCAGCGCCTCTTCCACGCTGCGGCCTTCTGCTTCGGCGGCATCCTCTTCGCTTGCGGGCGCCTCGGCCTCGGCTGTGGCAGACGCCACTGCGGCAGTTTGCGTGGCATATCCGAGCCCCGCCAGCTGGATCGCGAGAAAGGCGAAAATCACCATGGGGAAGCCGGGCAAAAGCCCGATCCCGAAAAGCAGCGCGGCGGCCATGTAGAGCGCTTTGGGGTAACCGCTCAGCTGGCCCAGCACCGCCTCGTTCGCCGCCCCTTCGGTGCCGCCCTTGGTGACGATGATGCCCGCGGCCAGCGAAACGATCAGCGCGGGGATCTGGGTGACGAGCCCGTCCCCGATCGTCAGGATCGTGTAGGCATTGGCGGCCTCGCCGATGGGCAGGCCATATTGCACGACGCCGATCAGGATGCCGCCGATGATGTTGATCAACGTGATGATGATCCCCGCCACGGCATCGCCGCGCACGAATTTCGAAGCACCGTCCATCGCGCCGTAGAAGCTGCTTTCATCTTCCAGAAGCTTCCGGCGCGTACGGGCCTCTTCCTCATCGATGAGGCCCGCGCCAAGATCGGCATCAATCGCCATCTGCTTGCCCGGCATCGCATCAAGCGAGAAGCGGGCGGAGACTTCGGCGATCCGCGTTGAGCCTTTCGAGATCACGACGAAGTTGATCACCACAAGGATCGCAAAGATCACGACCCCGATCACGAAGTTGCCCGACACGATGAAGCGCGAGAAGCCTTCGATCACACCCCCGGCCGCGCCTGGCCCGGTATGGCCCTCAGAGAGGATCAGCCGGGTCGAGGCCACGTTGAGCGACAAGCGCAGCATCGTGACCACAAGCAGAAGCGTGGGGAAGCTGTTGAATTCAAGCGGCCGCGGGATCCAGAGCGCCACCATCAGGATCAGGGCCGAGATCGAGAGCGAGATCGCGAGGCCGAAATCCAGAATGACCGGCGGAAGCGGCACGAAAAGAACGGCCAGCACGAGGGTGACACCGGCGGCAAAGCCGATATCGCCGTTGATCTTGCCGAAACGCGAGAAGAACGCGCTTGCCTGTGCCTGGGTGCTCATCTTCCGGCGATCCTTACGGGGTGGGCCCTGCGGCCTGCAGCAGCGGCGTGACCGCCCCGGTTACGAAAAGGCCGCCCGCCTGCGCGCCCGCCGAACCGCTGAGCGAGGAAGACCAGATCGCCCCGCCCTGAGGCGCGGAGCGGGCAACAACCACGTCGGGCGCCGGCTCGGGCGCTCGCACGGGCGCGGGCGTGCGGGCCGAAAGCTGCCGCAGCGCATCGATTTCCTGATTGGCCAGATGCACCTTGCGGCGCAGCGAGGTAAGATACCTATCGCGCATCTCGGGCGTGAAAGAGTGGTAGGATCCTGCCGCCAAGGTCCAGCTTCCGGTCCGGCGATAGAGATCGCGCAGGAACCGCGCGGCATAATCGGCATTGCGATCCGGATCGAACCCCTCTTCGAGCGACGTAAACGCCTCGGGGTGCCAGCGCAGGTTGATCTGCATGCATCCCACATCTATCGATCGCACGCCGTTGGCGAGTTGCGCCCGCACCCAGGACATGGCTTGCGCGCGGCTGTCGAGCAGCCGACCTGTGCCCTCGGCATTCGCCGCCCAGGGCCACACCGTCAGCACCCCGTCGCGGCGGGTGCCCGCCTCCTGCAGCCCGATGCCCAGAAGGATGTTGTTGGGGATCGCGTAGCGTTCCTGCGCCGCGAGGATCGCGCGCACGCAGGCGCCGGTATCGCCCTGCCCTGCCGGGGCCTCAGCGGTGCGGGCCACTTCTGCCACTTCGGCGCGCGACGGCCCGGCATAGAAGCCGGACCAGCTGTTCGCCTGCGCCACGCCGGCCCAGGCGGCAACAGCCATTGCTGCGAGAAGCCGGATCAAAACGCGCCGCTCCCGATCCGGTCAAAGACATTCGAGGATAGCTGGGCGAGCGTGGCGTACATGAACGGCGCCGAGGCGATCAGGCCCAGAAAGATCACCACGATCTTGGGCACGAAGGTCAGGGTCATTTCCTGGATCTGCGTCAGCGCCTGCACGAAGGCGATGGCGAGGCCCACCACGAGCGCCACCCCCAGCACCGGGCCTGATCCGATAAGCACCGCCCAGACCATGGCGCTGAACGCCGTATAGACTTCCTGATCACTCACAAGCGGGGTTCCTTCCTCAGCGCGCCGCCTAGATCGGCATGCGCATGATTTCCTGATAGGCCTGCACAACCTTGTCGCGCACCGAGACGGCGACGCGCAGCGAGGTTTCCATGTCCATCGTCGCTTCGACGACGGCCTGCGTATTCATCTCGCCCCGCAGGCCGGCCGCGGCGGTCTGTTCAGCCTTGCGCACCGTGTCGAGCGCATCGGCCGAGGCATCGCGCACCATCTCGCCGAAATTCGCGGCACCCGCCTCTTGCGGCGCTGCCCCGCGCGATTTCAGATCCTGGCTTGTCTGATACGCGCCCTGGATCGCCGCGTTCGATATGATCGAATTCATCCCCGACATTGCCCCGCGCCCCTTACTTCAGAAGGTCAAGCATCTGCCGCCGCATCCGGCGGCCCGCATCGAACATGTTGATATTGGCCTCGTAGCTGCGCGACGCCTCGCGCATGTTGTTCATCTCGATGATCGAGCTGACATTGGAGGTGCGCACATAACCGCGCTCATCCGCGGCGGGGTGCACGGGATCGTATTTCACCGGAAAGGCTGAATCGTCCCGATCAATCCCGCCGACCTTGACCATGGAGTTGCCGTTCGCGCGATCGACCATTTCGGAGAACGAAACCATCTTGCGGCGATACGGGTCTTCGCCGGGCAGGTTTCCCGTTGATCCCGCATTGGCCACGTTTTCGGCGGTGACTTTCAGGCGCACGCCCTGGGCGTGCATGCCGCTCGCGGCGATGGCAGAGATGGATTTCAGGGGGTCCATCGCAAATCCTCCTTACCGAACGCCCGTTGCTGCGAGGCGGACGAGATCATGGCCCTTCCGATAAAGGCTGGCTGCAAGCTGGTAGTTTTCGTTGATCTCGTTGGCTTTGATCGATTGCTGCTCAAGCGAGACGGTGTTGCCATTGGGGCTGGTGGACCAGGCGTTGGGATCTTCCTCCACACCCACCGAGGTTGTCTCAGTGCCGCCGATATGGCCGGGATGCGATACTTTCAGGGGCGCCTGCACCCCGTTGGCAAGCATCTTGTCGAACCCCTCGGTGGTGCGCGCCTTGAAGCCGGGCGTATCGGCATTGGCGACGTTTTCGGCAACAACACGCTGCGTGTTCGCCAGCCATGACATCCGCTTCGAGGCAAGATTAAAAAAAGATAGCCCATCCATGATTAGAGCCTTTACAAGATTTGTATGGATATCTAGCATGAATAAAAATCGATGCAAGGATTTTATTCATGGGCATGGCGATGGCTGATCTGAACAGTGTTTTTGCAACGGGCATCGGCCAGCGCTTAACAGGCGAGGTTGCGGGTGTGTCGGGGCTCTTGCTGACTGTGCGTGGCCTTGGCCGCCTGGTGGGGATCGGGCAGCATTGCATGATCAATGGCGTGCATGGGCCCGTGCGCGGCGAGGTCGTGAGCATCGATGCCACGGGCTGTGGGCTTTTGCCCTTCGGCAAGTGGGATGGGGTGACCGAGGGCGATCCTGTCGAGGTTCTCTCCGAAGGCCCGGTTCTGAGCCCCGATGCCTCCTGGATCGGGCGGGTGGTGGATGCGTTCGGATCACCCGTCGATGGCGCGGGGCCGCTGCGGCGGGGCCTAGTGCGGCACCTTCCGAAAGCCGATCCACCTTCGGCTTATCTGCGGCGGCGCACGGGGCACCGTATCGAGACGGGCGTTGCCAGCATCGATCTTTTCACCCCGCTCTGCCGGGGGCAGCGGATGGGCATCTTCGCCGGGCCCGGGGTTGGGAAATCCACCCTGATCGCGCGCCTGGCCTCTCAGGCGGAAGCCGATGTGGTGGTGATCGGCCTGATCGGCGAGCGGGGCCGCGAGTTGCAGGATTTCGTTCAGCGCGATCTCGGCGAAGCGGGCATGGCGCGCTCGGTGATCGTGGTGGCAACGGGCGATCAGCCGCCGCTCACCCGGCGCCAGGCGGCGTGGTCGGCCACAGCCATCGCCGAACACTTCCGCGATGCGGGTCGGCATGTTCTGCTGATTATCGATAGCCTCACCCGGTTTGCATATGCGCAGCGCGAAATCGGGCTTGCCGTGGGCGAGCCCCCGGCCCAGCGCAGCTTCCCGCCCACGGTGTTTGCGGAGCTGCCGCATCTTCTGGAACGCGCCGGGCCCGGCACGGCGCGGCAAGGGGATATCACGGCGCTCTATACCGTGCTCGCCGAGGGCAATAATCCCGACGATCCGATCTCTGACGGGGTTCGCGGGATGCTGGACGGCCATATCCTGCTGGATCGCGGGATCGCCGAACGCGGCCGCTTTCCAGCCATCGAGCTGCTCCGCAGCGTTTCGAGGATGCTACCGGAATGCCATTCCGAAGAAGAGAACCGGCTCTTGGGCGAGGCGCGCGCGCACCTGTCACGGTATGAAAAGATGGCGGACCTGATCCGGCTGGGCGCCTATCAACCGGGATCGGATGCCGACGTTGATCGCGCGATACAGGTCACGGAACGGCTGGAAGAGTTCCTGACCGCCAACGCGAAAGACGCGCTGGATAGCCAGACATCTTTCAGCGCGCTGGCCTCGGCGCTATCGCAAGACTAGGCGCCGGCAGATCGCAGGCCCGATGGGAAGGGTATCGGTCACACCTGGCCGTCCGCCGGCCACTACGCTCACCGCAACTCGGTGCGCGGTGGCTCCCCCTTCGGGCGCAGCAGTTTCAGCGCCGTGCGGTGCGCGATCGTTCGCAAGATCGCGCTTAGCATGAGAAGAACGAAAACGAAGGACAAAAGCACGCTTGTGAGGATGCCCTTCCACCCGCGCACGTTGGGCCGATCCTCGGGCAGCGCATAGCGGCCATACGGGAAGGCGCGGTGGCCGCGCATCTGCGACTCGCAGCCACATCCCGGCGCTTTTCTCTGGTGTTCGTGCAACAAAGACTGCCCATCGTGGGTTGTTATGATTCTTTTGACATACTACTCTCGGTTGGTAGGTCAATGCTACGGCGCTCTCGCCCGGCCACGCGTTTTGCCCGGATCGGGCGCGCTTGGCGGGCGGGCCGTCATGTGCTTTGCTCTGGGCGTTCAAGGGGAACTGTTAACGGGCTTAAGGGGAACGAAACTTCGACAGGGGGTCGGGAATCGCTGATCAGCTAGTTCGCGTGTGTTTCTCAATTGCTGGTCTACTTTACATCTATGTGAGGCGGCGTTGATGCAGGTTACGCTAGCTGCCTCTGGGGGAAGGGACGATTTGCACTAAGCTTGAGGGGCAGCTTGCCGAATTCATTGCCGGACCAGAAAGTCACGTTGAGCGCGTCGCTCGAATTCTTCGGGATCCAGTGGTTATCTCGATCCTTGAGATATCGGCCTACCTAGAGCCGGAAGACATTGAACAGCTGTTGTTCATGGCTGAAGATCTTGCCGAAGAACGGGCGCATCAGATCAAGTGAGTGACATGGTCTCCCAACCCGCGGGAGAGCCACTGCCTGGCCGTACCAGATGCAGAAGACGCGGAGGCCTTACCGCCGCAACCGCGTGGCTTCCGCGGCCAGATCCGCGAGCCGCGATGCAAATCCATCATCCGACAAATCGGCCAGAGACGACACCAGGCGCCGCCCCACCGCCGTTGCCAGGAAGTCCGATTCCTTGGAGCGGTTGCCCGAGCCCAGATCCGCGCTCCACCCGGAGGCGCCGTGGATTTCATCGATAAGGCGGTTGGGGTGAACGCCAAACGCATGTGCCGCCGACAGCAAGCGGTGAACCGACACGCGGTTTTGGCCCGCCTCGTATTTCTGAATCTGCTGGGCAGATGTTCCGATGTGGCGCCCGAGTTCTTCCTGAGAAAGCCCAACTGCTTTTCTGTGCCGGCGAAACACTTCTCCGACCGCCTGGTCGGTTTTTTTGGGGTCAATGGGGTTCATCTCAGTTGAACGCGTACAACACTCACTTTGTGTTGACCGTGTTGCAAAGCGCGACACGCCTCAACTTTGGGATGTGATGACACACGATTATCGCAAAATTTCAACATGTTTCGAGATTTCTTTCAATTCTCGGCGCCAACTTGCCAAGTCTCTGGGCAGTTCTTGCCACCTGCTTGACCCGCCTCAATCCATCCGCCCGTGCGAACCGGTTCCGGCATGCGATGGTCTGGCCGGACCGCCCGCCCCTGATGGCGGGCGCGGGTTTTGCCTTCCGGATATTTCGGACTCACCTGTTTTCCCCGATCTGGGGCTGCGCGCTCGTTAACGGCCCGGCGCCGCTGGTGCCCCACACTACACGTATGCGTGACTCTACCTTAAGTTGATGGCGAAATGCGAGAACATTCTCGAATTGTCAGGCTCTTTTCGTTTGGACGGGCCGAAGGAAAGGCGGGGTACGCCCCAATAGTGCCGCGCGCCGGTTCGCACGCGTTCATCCGCTTGGCTTTCTTCAAGGCAGTTCAGGGCGGCAGGCGGGGCGGTGTTGCCCCGCATCTCGCCCCAATGCGTTAGCCGGCGCCGAAGGGGGAACGCGGCGCCGGCTAACCACCTGGGGTATGGTAGAACCAATCAAGACGGAGGGTTCATCCTGTTCGTTCCTATAGTGGATGTTGCAGCGATTGCGGCTGAACCTGAGGATTTCTTTGACCTTTCTTGGGCAGGCCATTTTCTTTGGGAAATCAATGCGATCAGCCGCGTCACCCGACGGCGGCGGGATGGCGCCGGAAGGGCGTTCGGCCATGCTGCGGCAGCCGCCCAAAACCCGCCGCCCGCACGCCCGCGGGCCAATGGGTGAAAAATCACCCTATATGGTGTGAAATATTCTCCTATCAGGTGAAAGAATTAACAAATTGTGAGAACGCGCCGGGTTGGGCAGTTTGGAACCCGTGAATGCATGTGTTTCGCGTTCGAGTGTCTAACAAGTTCGTCGAGTACCGGCGGTGTGATGTAACGAGTACTGAATGTGTGTATCCGGGCGGCTTCGTGTCCGAGCAGTCCGATCTGTAACGAGTAGGAAAGTACCGGGAATCCTAGAACGGGACATCACAGCGTTAGCGGTGATTTTGTTAACACGCGGCGGAGGGCATGGCGACTGAAGTCGCCACCCTAGCCGGAGGTTCTGGGAGAAGACCTGATGCTCGTTAATTGGAAAATGCTTGCGTTCTGGAGCATCCTCATCGTGGCGTTCTGCGCGCTGCAATCGCAGGCGACGAACAACTTCGTTGCGCTTTGGCTTCGGCTCTACTGAACCGCTGGTTGGGGCAAACGACCTAATCCTCACGCATAACAGCGCCCGGATCGCACCGGGCCTTTAAGGGGGCCGCATCCGCGCTTTGCAAAGCCGGCAGGCCCAGCCAGATCGAGCACATCCCTTCCAGGATCTAGTGACTTGGGTCGAGTGGTATCGCCACCCGCTTCGCAAGGGCTTGCTCGCGCAGGATGACATAGATCCCCGCGCCGATGGTGATCGCGATTCCAAGCGTGGCCAGCGGGCCGGGCAGATCGGAGAAGATGAGAAACCCCACCAGCGTGGCGAAGGGGATCTCAAGATACTGCATCGGCGCCACGGTTGAGGCGGGCGCGAAGCGCAAGGACCATGTCATCATCAGATGCGAGGCCGTGCCAAAGATCCCCATCGCGAGGATCAGCACCCAGCTATCGGCCGTGGGGTTGTTCCAGGCAAGCGCTGGCATAACAGCCGCCGGGGTCAGCGCAACGGCGGGCAGCAGGAAGCAGATCGCGATAACAGCCGAGAGCGCCTGCATCCCGATCGGATCGGTTTCCGCCGCGATCAGCCGGGTCACAAGCATGAAAACCGCGAAGATGAACGCGATGCCAACGGGCAGAAGCGCGGGCCACCCCACATCTGCAAACGCCGGTTGCACCACCAAAAGCGTGCCGACAAAGCCCACGATGCAGGCTGAGATCCGGCGCCACCCAACCTCTTCGCCAAGAAACCAGTGGCCCATGAGAATGAGAATGAACGGCATCACATAGGCGATCGCCACCGCATCGGCGAGCGGGAGGTAGAGAAGCGCCGTGAAAAACGTGCCGATCCCCGCGATATGCAGGATTGTGCGGAAGACGATGAGCAGGAGAATACGCCCCTCCGCGCGCCATGGCCTGCCTGTCAGAACCGTCAGCGGCATCAGGATCGCCGCCTGGATGGCAAACCGCAAAAGAACAAGCTGGCCAACCGCCATCTCGGGCCCAAGAAGCTTGGCCATCGCGTCTGCAAACGGGGCAAGGACGCAAAAGCCAAGCATGAGAGAGATGCCAAGCAGGGGGCGGTCTAGCGACATCCCCGCACGCTAGGTGCGAAAGTGGCGCTTCACAATACCCGCATCAGGACGCAGGCGCTGCGCGGCGGATCGAGCGCAGTAGGCGCCACGGGCCCGGCCCGGCGGCTCACCCATTGTCCCCACGCCGAGAGAGCGTTAGGCTGCGCGGCAAGAAGCGACGGGTTCTGAGAACCACCGTTGCCGCGCCGGGGCTGTTGGGGAGCAAATCGTGCTTGGCCGGATCGCCAGACGTATCGCGAGATCGGCCGCGAAAGAGGCCCTGCGCGATCTGAATGCCTCCCATGAGCAAGTGATGCATATCGCGGCTGCCGGGCAGGCGCGCGAATTGCGCCGCGGCACGGGGGTCGACAGTCTGTCCGAGGCGGAATTCAAGGTCACCTCGCAATGGGGCGAAGACGGGATCATACAGTTTCTGATCGGGCAGATCCCCCTTACCCCGGCCCGCCAAAGCTTCATCGAGTTCGGAGTGGTAAGCTACCGGGAGGCCAACACGCGCTACCTGCTGCAGCACGATAACTGGCGCGGCCTGGTGATCGAAGGAACGGCGGCGGATGTGGCCTTGCCCTGCCCCGCATGCCTTGTGCGCGCCGCTGGAATTCGCTCCAACTCCGGCTCTCGCTCCAATACCGGCGGTTTTGCCGTGCCCACTGCCATCGCGTGCTTCTATGTGTCTGCGAAGCATGTGGCCTCCGGGATTGGCGCCCAGATCGCCCGAGCCATCGCATCTGCAGGCACCCCAGTCATCCAAGATGCACCCAGGAATTAAGACCAAGTGCCTGCGCCAGTTGCCCTTTTTATCTTTGCTCGACCAGATCATACGCGCCGAACACTATCCGCACTGGCTCAGTGCCCAGAGGCGGGCGAAACCGATCTGATCGTTTTTTGCGATGGCCCGCGGAACGAAGATGACCGGCTGCGAGTGGAGGAGACGCGCGACATTGCGCGAAGCGCGAGCGGCTTTCGAAGTGTTCGGCTCCACGAACGGGAAGCGAACGTAGGGTTAGCGAAGAACATCATCGAGGGTGTTTCGATCATTGTCGCCCAATATGGCCGGATTATCGTTGTGGAAGATGACATCCGCGTCAGCCCCGGGTTCCTCACCTACATGAACCGCGCCCTCGATCACTTCGCGGCAAATCCCACGGTCTGGCACATCGCGGGCTGGTCTTACCCAATCGAGATTCCTGCGCAGGAAGAGACGTTTCTCTGGCGTGGGATGAACTGTTGGGGCTGGGCTACGTGGGAGGATCGGTGGAAAGCATTCGACAAAGATCCAGATCGGCTGATGCGAACTTGGCGGCGCCGGGACATTTACCGCTTCAACATCGAAGGGGCGGAGCCGGGCTTCTGGCAGCAAGTTGAAATGAACGCGAGCGGTAAGATCGATACATGGGCGATCTTTTGGTACGCGACAATCTTCGAACGTGAAGGGCTGTGTTTGAACCCTTCGGAGACGCTGGTTGAAAACATCGGGCTTGACGGAACCGGCGTGCACTCACCGGATTTGGGAGAGATGCCTGAAATCCAGCTTAGCACCGAGGGCAACCTCGCCTTCCCGAGCGATATTTCCGAGAACGCAGCCGCTGTAGAGCTGATCGCCAACCATCTGCGCCGCCCGGCCACCAAGCTGCGCCGAAGGATTAAGCGCCGTTTGAAGAGGCTATTTCTGGGGGCCGGCAGGTGATCCGCGTTACCCACTTGAGCGCGGGGCATGCCATCTGGGGCGCGTTCCGCGCCGCAAGCCGTATACACGGCTCCCTGGCCGGTACCCCAGATGTGAGCAGCCGCATGTGGGTTCTCGACAAACAACTACCCGATCCTCTGATCAGCGAGCCCATTCCGCGGCGGCTTCTCAAACGCCGGAAAAAACTGGCACTGGTGGTCGGCCGTATCGCGAGAGCCTTGCGGCATGACAAAACCGTTCTTCATTCGCCCGCCGTCCTGCCCTCCAACTGGTCAGGCCGGCTCGCGCACAGCGACACCGATATCGCTCATCTCCATTGGATCTGCTTCGAGATGGCGAGCATCGCGGATATTGGGCGGATTTCGAAACCCATCGTGTGGACCTTGCACGACATGTGGGCCTTTAGCGGCGCTGCCCATACCAGCGAGGAAGGCGGCTGGCGAACAGGGTACCTCGGCGAAGGCCACAGAGGTTTCGATCTGGATCGTTTTGTTTGGAACCACAAGCGCCGGCATTGGCGCCGCCCGATGCACATCGTCTGCCCAAGCACCTGGATGGCGGGCTGCGTGCAGCAGAGCCCGCTTATGCGAGACTGGCCAGTCACCGTCATTCCAAACCCCATTGACGTCGATGTCTGGCGCCCGCGCGATCAACGAGAGGTAAGGCAGGGATTCAACCTTGATCCCGACGGCGCGTATCTGCTGTATGGCGCGCTTTCGAGCACGAGCGACCCCCGGAAAGGCTACGCGCTTCTGCAGGAAGCTCTCGCACAAGCGAAGTTTGAGCATGAGCGCCCTCAACTTCTTGTCTTCGGAAATGCACAGGGCGAGGAACCACCTGTTCCCGGCTATGACGTCACCTACTTTGGACACATTACGGATGACGATCGCCTCTCGCGGCTATACGCGGCAGCAGATGTCATGATCGTTCCATCGCGGCTTGAACCTTTCGGTCAAACCGCCTCAGAAGCGATGGCCTGCGGCACCCCCGTTGTTGCATTCGGCAATACCGGGCTGGCGGATATCGTGAGCCATGGTGAAACGGGCTATCTTGCAAGGGCCTTTGATACGAGCGACCTCGCAGATGGCATCTCTTCGATGGTTTCTCACATGCGCGGCGCGAAAGGCCCGGAGATACGCGCAAAGGCGCGCACACGGGTCGTCGAATCCTTCGCAAGCTCAGTTGTTGGCGCGCAATATGCGGAGCTTTATTCGAGCGTCGTTTCCCAAGGGTAGCGCGGCACACCGTTGGGCTCATGCGCGTTCTTTGCTGGCCGCGCTATCGCATGGGCTCGTTCGGCGGCGGTCTCCATTGGCCAAGGCGCCACCCGCCTACCCGAATGCAATTGGCGATGGCCTGGCGCGCTACGCGAAAGAATTGTGTCACTTAGCGCAGCTTGAAATCAAAGATTTCAACGCGTTAAGTGATACCTGATGTTTCAGGCATTTCGCCAAACGCGTTAGCGCTTGGAGAGCGAGTTCAGCATACGCTTAAGCAAATACTTGGGGCGCTTGCGTTCCCTGGTGTTCATGAATTCCATCCCCGCATCTTCAACCCGAACGTCCTTTAACAAGACTTCCGCCGCCCAGGGATCATAGGGGATCAGCCGGCGCTCCCTCAGCGAGGGCCGCATGAACTCATCCCCTTCCCCATTCAGCATCGTGGCCGCGAAGGAGAAAGAACTGTTCGCTATCGCAACCTTAGGGGCCACCGAAAGCGCCGCAAAATCGAGAAAGAAGCCCGGCTGAAGCGGTGCGATGCCGCTATCGGCCGCGGTCACAACGCGGAAATCGGAAAATGCGGAAACCGCTTCTTCCGGTTCATCCGACGCGATGTAGACAGTCACATCGCCATGGGCATTCCCAAGCGTTTCCAGCCAATCAAGATACCACTGATCCGGCGCAAGGAAGAAATAGCCATACCCGTAATCCCCCCTGCGCAAATGAAGCGCTACGGTTAGGCCGGGAAGCTCGCCGAACCAATCCTTGAGGCGCTGTGCGGCTTCCGCGTAGGCGCCCTTATACGCGAACTCACGCAAAACCCGTTCGCGATGGCCAAGATAATAGGCGGTGTGAAACTGAAAGAAGCCTTCGAAGGCGGTATTGACGAAGGGGCCCAATCCATTACGGATTGCGCATTCCGGCTTATTGCTCGGGATTTCCAACGCAGTGTTTGGCATCACAGGCTTTTCGTCCAACCCGGGCGTGACGGTAAAAATATCGTCTCCGACCCACTTGTTGGTCGCCCCTACAAAGCCATGGTCATCGGCGTAGCAATGAACGAACAGATGTTGATAGAACTGGTTTCCAAAACGCCCCAGATCGCCAATTCCGGGATTTGACACTTTGGGGGACCGAACGTAAAGTGCGTCGCCCCAATCCGGGTGAAACGGTGTTTGCGTTTTCACTCGTGAAAACCCTAATGGCTCCAAAAACGCGTCAATTTCCCAGATTTTAGCGCAGCCCTTGAAACGTTCGGAATAATTCACCTCAAGCTGAATAGCTTCAATCGAATTCAGTGCTTCCGCCGCACCCCTCAATGCCAGGAGTTCGGCACCTTCGATGTCGATTGCAAGCAGGTTGAATTCGGCGGGAACTAGCCCGACTTCCGCCATGCAATCGTCCAACGTGCTGGTCCGAACATCGATTTGCTCTGTCGGCAAAATCGATGGATACATCTGCAGATGCTCCTCAAACTCAAGCAGGGAACTGCTTTGATCTGAAGAGGCTACGTTGAAGGTTGCGCGCCCTTCAGAGGCTGAGATTGCGCGTTCAACCACCGTAACCGCCGGGTTGTCCGAGAACCGTTCGCGCAATTGCGACGCCAGCTTGGGGTTCGCTTCAAAGAACGCAACCCGTTTGGCCCCGATCTGTTCATAAACACCGATCTCGTTGCCCTGATGCGCACCTATGTGAAGAACGCCCTTCGGCTCAATTCCGAAACCCGCCAGGTTTTCGAAATAGGCCTGCATCTTCGGTTCTTTTTTCAGAAAGAGGCTGCTCAGCCTTTCATTCACGGCGAGGTAGATTTGAAACTCATAGTCTTCCAATGCCGGGTCGAAGATCTTGATCTCGGAGAATTCTACTCCGGAGAGCGAGAAGATCCGATACCCGAATTGGCGGAGGATAAAGTAGACTTCTTCGAGGCGCCGATTGGCATCAAGATAGGTCCCGCCATATTCGAATTGAATGTAGTCCACGGCACCGCACCGCAAAAGCCCGCGCGCGCCCATCAGAACATCAAGTTCAGCGCCTTCCACATCAATTTTTAGAAAATCGATCTGCCCGCGTTCGGGTGCCCAGTAGGTATCGAGGCTCGTGGCAGGAACGGATTCGTTTACAACTCTGACCCCCTCCGCATTATCTGAGAAGGCCGCCCGATAGAAGATCGAAGACCAGCTTTCCCGCCCCTCCAGCCGATTGAACGAAACCTCGCCGGGCGCGCGCCATGCAGCGGCTGCCGTAACTTGGGCGTTCTCAGCAAACTCTTCCGCGAGCGCCTTTGCAAAATCCGGCAGCGGTTCGAACAGATGCAGTTCGGCGTTCGGCCGCAGTTTGCGCACCATGCGCGACCAGTGGCCCCGGTTCGCACCGATATCGAGCACCACGGGGGCTTCCCGCAAACAGCGATCGGCAATCTCGCGCTCAGCGTCACCCACCGAACCGAGCCGCTCGGGCAAGTGCCGTATCTGCTGCTTGGCCCTGCGCAGCCTACTCCTAATGCCCATGTCGCCCCCGTTATCTTCCGCCCGGTCGCCGCCGCGCCTTTTGGCCATGTGATACCCAGATACTGCGGCCAAGCAACCTCGGCATCCCAATAAGTGCGTCGGTCCCCTTGCTGTGCGTTGATTTGCGCCGCCGGTGGCACTAGCGTGCCGCCGAACGGGCGGGCGAGCCGCCGATGATCGGCAGATTGAGCAGGTGCCGCATGAGACGAAAACTATTACACCGCTCGCGCCTTGGCCGCGAGTTTCTGACACCGCTGCGGGTGTTCCTTGAATGGAAAACGCGCGATTTTCTTGATCAGGCGCCCCAGTTCATCAAGCAGATCGTTTTCCAGCGCTACGGGGTACCGTATGGAACCTGGGTCGAGACCGGCACGTATTTGGGCGCCACCACCCGGTATCTGCACAGCCTGGGCGGCAAGGTCATCACCATAGAGCCAGAGCCAACGCTTTACGCCAATGCGCGCGAGGCGCTGGAGCCCATGGGGATAACACTGGTGAACGGCACCAGCGAAGAGGTGCTCGAAGGGATCGTCGAGGGCCTTGAGGGCGATGTGAACTTCTGGCTCGACGGCCACTATTCGGCGGGGCCAACCTTCAAGGGCGCCACGGACTGCCCGATTGAGGTTGAGCTTGCGACGATCGAGAAGGGCCTTGGGCAAATGGGCCGCGTATCCATCCTGATCGATGATGTGCGCCTATTTGTAAGCGACGCCCCCGAGAACGCCGATTACCCGGCCCTTGATGTGCTGGTGGCCTGGGCCAAGCAACACGGGTTTCGCTGGCAGATCGTGCACGACATCTTCATCATGCAGAACTGGTCTCCAGGGGCCCCGTAACCTTACGGCGTTTCTCGGCGAGATACCCCGCGATCCGCGCCGCCTGCGCTTCATCGGCACGGAGGCCCAGCTTGGTGCGGCGCCAAAGGAAATCGTCTGCGGTGCGCACCCATTCGTGTTTTGCCACCCAGTCAAGCTCGCGCGCCGTGATCGTGGCGCCGAAATCTTCGCCAAGATCCGCCGCAGTGGCGGCATCGCCCAGCAGCGCCTTCGCCTCCGTCCCATAGGCGCGGGCGAGGCGGCGGGCCCAGGGGGCGGTGAGAAACGGGTAGGCCGCCTCAAGCTCCGCCACAAGCGCCGCGAACCCGTTCACGGGGAAATCGCCGCCGGGCAGCGCCACACCCGCCGTCCAGGGCCCTGGCGTCCCGGGAAAGAAGGGAACGATTTTCTCAAGCGCGGATTCGGCGAGGCGGCGATAGGTGGTGATCTTGCCGCCGAAGATGTTGAGAAGCGGCGCGCCGCCCGCCTCATCCACCTTCAGAACATAGTCGCGCGTGGCGGCGGTGGCAGATTTGGCGCCGTCATCGTATAGCGGGCGCACGCCCGAATAGGCCCAGACGACATCCGCCTCGCCCACCGGCGACTTCAGATATTGTGATGCAAAGTCAAGGAGGTATTGTTTTTCCTCGGCAGTACATTCCGGCGGAACGGCCGGGTCTGCATGTTCGGCATCGGTGGTGCCGATCAGGGTGAACTCACCTTCGTAAGGGATCGCGAAGATGATCCGCCCATCGGTGCCCTGAAAGAAGTAGCACTTTTCGTGGTCGAAGAGCTTCCGGGTAACGATATGGCTGCCGCGCACGAGGCGCACGCCCTCGCGGGCATTCGAACGCACGGTGCCGCGCAGGATATCGCCCACCCAGGGGCCCCCGGCATTCACAAGCATCCTTGCCTGCACATCGCGCAGAGCGCCGGTTTCTGTATCTTCCAGGGTGATCGCCCAGATCCCCCCCGCCCGCTCCGCCGCGGTGACCTTGGTGCGGGTCATGATCCGGGCACCACGCTGAGCCGCATCGCGCGCATTCAGCGCCACGAGGCGGGAATCCTCCACCCAGCAATCGGAATACTCATAGGCTTTCTGGAACTTGTCGTTCAGCGCCGCCCCCGCCGGATCGCGCGTAAGATCCAGCGTTGCCGTGCCCGGCAGGATCTTCCGCCCGCCCAGATGATCATACATGAACAGCCCGAGCCGGATCAGCCACGCGGGACGGCGACCCTTCATCCATGGCATGACAACGCCCAAAAGGCGCGAGGTGGGCGTATCGCTCTCAAACCGCATGTCGCGGTGGTAGGGCAGCACGAAGCGCATGGGCCAGCTGATATGCGGCATGGCTTTCAGCAAGACCTCGCGCTCTTCCAGCGCCTCGCGCACAAGGCGAAACTCGAAATACTCAAGGTACCGCAGCCCGCCATGAAATAGCTTGGTGGAGGCTGACGAGGTGGCCGAGGCAAGATCGTTCATTTCTGCCAAGCCAACGCTCAGGCCCCGGCCCGCGGCATCGCGCGCGATTCCGCAGCCGTTGATGCCGCCGCCGATGATGAACAGATCGAAAGGTTTCGTTTCGTCAGACATGCGCGCCTTCCAGCGTCAGAACTTCGGTGCCACCCGCCGCGGCCGCCTCTTGGAAGGCGGCGGGCGGGCGGGCATCGGAGATGAAATGATCGAGATCGGAGATGTCGCAGATCCGCACCGGGGCGGTTCGCACAAATTTCGTGTGATCGGCCACCAGGATGCGGCGGCGGGCATTGGAGAGGATCGCACGGGCGACGGAGACCTCGCGGGCATCGAAATCGCAGATCGCACCATCGGGGTCGAGCGCCGAGGCGCCGATCACCGCCACATCCACCTTGTAGCGGGCGATGAACTCCACCGCATCTTCGCCCACGATGGCGCCGTCGCTTTGCCGCACGCTCCCGCCCACGAGGATCAGCTCGCGCGCATCCGTTCCCATCAAACTGTTGATAATGTTTATATTGTTGGAAAGCACCATCAGCCCGGCATGGCCCTTCAGCGCCTCGGCCACCTGTTCGGTCGTGGTGCCGATGTTGAGAGCCACCGAGCAGTTATCGGGGATCAGCGATGCCGCAAGCCGCCCCATTGCCGCCTTCGCCGCGGCGTTGGTGGAACGGCGTTCCTGATAGGCGGGGTTTGCGGCGGAAGCGACGTGGCGGGCACCGCCATGCGTGCGCGCCAGAAGGCCGCGGCCCGCCAGATCGCGCAGATCGGCCCGCACCGTCTGGGTGCTGACGCCCAGCCGCGCGGCAAGCGCATCCACCTCAACCTGCCCGGCTTCGCGCAGGAGAGTGAGGATGGTTGTGTGGCGGCTGTCAGCAGGCATGGCCTCCGATTACGCCGCTTTCACTATGCCGTCAAATGAAAGTCATGCGAAAGCTGGGCTTAGCCGAGCTTGCCGGCAAGCCCTGCCTCGATCAGCGCCACACTCTCGTCCACCCCATAAAGCGCGATGAAACCGCCAAAGCGCGGGCCCTGGCTTGCGCCGAGGAGCACCTCGTAAAGCGCCTTGAACCAATCCCGAAGCGGTTCGAACCCATGTGCCTTGCCCACGGCGAAGACCATCGATTGCAGCTCTTCGGGATCGGCCGCGCCCTCCCAGGTGCGCAGCTTTCCCAACAGCTCTTCCATCGCCGCGCGTTCGCGATCATCCGGGGCCCGGTAGGTTTTGCCGGGTTTGACGAAATCGTTGTAGTAGCGCACGGCAAACCCCGCCGCCTCATCAAGATGCGGGTGGGTGGCGGGCGCGGCTTCCGGCGCATATCGCTGGATGAAGCCCCACATGGTTTCGGTATCCTCGGCGCCCGATACGCTTGCAAGGTTCAGAAGCATCGCGAACGGCACCACCATATCCGAGGCCGGTACGTTATGGCCGTGAATGTGGAAGCAGGGGTTGGCAAGCTTCTGCGCGGGCTCCTGGTCGGGATAGGCCCGCAGCTGCTGGTGATACTCGTCAACCGCCTTCGGGATCACGTCGAAGTAGAGCCGTTTGGCCGTTTTGGGCTTTTGATACATGAAGTATTGCAGGCTTTCGGGCGCGGCATAGGTGAGCCACTCTTCCATCGACAGCCCGTTGCCCTTGGATTTGGAGATCTTCTGGCCCAACTCATCGTTGAAGAGCTCATAGGTCAGCGTCTCCGGCGGCCGCTTGCCCAGCGCGCGGCAGATCTTGGTGGCCTGGGTCACGCTATCGATCAGATCCTTGCCGGACATCTCGTAATCCACGCCCAACGCGGCCCAGCGCATCGCCCAATCAGGCTTCCACTGCATCTTCACGTTGCCGCCGGTAACCGGCAGTTCCACGCGCTCCCCATCAGGTTCTTCGTAAACGATCGTACCCTGCGCCACGTTGCGCTCCAGCGTGGGCACCTGCAGCACATGGCCCGTCTTCGGGCTGACCGGAAGAAAGGGCGAATAGGTCGCCCGCCGCTCGGCCCCAAGAGTGGGCAGCATGATCTCCATGATCTTGTCGAAGCGTTCAAGCGCGGTAAGCAGCATCTCGTCGAAACGGCCAGCGGTGTAATAGGCGGTGGACGAGGCAAATTCGTACTCAAAGCCGAAACTGTCGAGAAACGCGTTGAGCCGGGCGTTGTTGTGCGCGCCGAAGCTTTCATGTGTGCCGAAGGGATCGCGCACTTTCGTGAGCGGCAGGTGCAGATCCTGCGCCATCGCCTCCTGGTTCGGCACGTTGCCGGGCACCTTGCGCAACCCGTCCATATCATCCGAAAAGCAGATCAGCTTGGTGGGGATGTCGGAGATCACTTCGAACGCCCGGCGCACCATGGTGGTGCGCGCCACTTCGCCAAACGTGCCGATATGGGGCAGGCCCGAGGGGCCGTAGCCCGTTTCAAACAGCACGAAGCCCTTTTCGGGCGGCGTTTGCTCCACGCGTTTGAGCAGCCGGCGCGCCTCTTCAAACGGCCAGGCCTTGGCGTGCATCGCCGCGTCGCGCAGATCGGGCATCGGGAGCATCCTCTTGGTGCCGCAGCCCCTTGCCGCAGCAGCCCCGCTTCCTATTGCCGCCGCAGGGCGCGGTCAATATTTACAGCGTGCGAGCAGTGCAAAGGAAACGCCCCGTGAATGACTTAGCCCATGCCTGGACCCCGCAGGATTGCCTTGTGGCGGTGATGATCGCGGTTTCGGCCTCTGACGAGACGATCCGAACCTCCGAACTCGTGGCAATTGAGCGAATGGTGAACCACCTGCCGATCTTCGCCGGTTATGATGGCGATCGGGTCACCATCGTTTCGCAAACCGTCTTTGATCTCTTCTCCGAGGAAGACGGGCTCGATGCGCTTTTCGGCCTCGTCCGCCAGAACCTTGAGGAACGGCTCTTTGAGACGGCCTATGCGATGGCCTGCGACGTGGCTGCCGCCGATGGCACGTTGCGGGAATCCGAACTCAGGCTTCTTGAGGAAATCCGCTACGAGCTCAATATCGACCGGCTGCATGCCGCAGCCATCGAGCGCGGCGCCCGTGCGCGGCATCTGACCACCTGATTATCGGCGCTTTTTGCGCGGCGTTAAGGTCTCCACGATACGCCTCGGCACCGGGGGAGATCGAAGGTGATCCTTGCAGAATCGAGCGCTGCTTCTTGCGGGGCTTGCCGGTTTGGCTGTTCTGGCCGGTGTCTGGCGCGTCGATTACACCGCTCAGCTTCAGCGACAGGCGGATGCGGCCGCGCAACACGAACGCAACGCCGCGCGGGCCGCGGCGATCGTGGCCAATCGGGTCAGCGCGGTTACAAGCCTTCTGCGCGACACCGGGAATATCGTTGCCGAGGCGCACCTTACGGCAGGCAGCAGCACGGCGGTTTTTGACAGGTTCATTTCCGGCGGCGGCATCCTGATCCGGCATCCGGAGATCGACGCCATCGCCTTTACGCGCTTCGTGCCCGAGGAAGATGTTGCGCGCGTGACAGAGGAAATCAACGCCGACCTGGCGCGCAGCCGCGCCGGCCACGGGCGGTTTCAGCCCCGCCCCGCATCCGCTCTCGGCCACCGGGTGATGGTGGAACTGATC
>JANQPC010000044.1 GCA_028285485.1 Paracoccaceae bacterium
CGCCGCTTCGGCCACTGGCTCCGGCGCGGGCTCGGGCGCAGCCTCAGGCTCGGCCACCGTCTCCGCAGCCGCCTCCGGTGCAGCATCGGTCTCAGCTGCCGCCTCTACCGCAGCCTCTTCCGCCGCGGGCGCCTCTTTCTTCGACCGGCGCCGCCGCTTGGGCTTTTCCGCAGGCGCGTCTTCTGCGGGTTCCGCGGGTGCCTCTGTCGCCTCTGCAGTATCGCCCTCGGCCGCCACCGCATCGCCCTCGGCAGGGGCATCGCCGCCCGATTTCTTCCGCCCGCCGCGGCTGCGCCGCCGCTTGGGCTTGGGCGCGTCATCGCCCTCGGGCGCCGCATCGGCCTCTGCCTCGGGCGCGTTGCCCTCCGGCGCAGCCTCCTGCAGGGCGTCCTGATCCGCCGCCTGATCGGCCTCCGCAGGCGCATCCTGCCCGTCACCGCCGCCCTTCCGGCGCCGCCGCCGCCGGCGCCGCTTCTTGGGCTGGGCCTCGCCCTCGGGCGCCTCGGGCGCTTCCTCGGCAATGGCTTCGGCGGCATCCGCCGCCTCATCGATATCGGCCATCAGCGAGGCGTCTACCGAAACAACAGGCGCCGTGGCCTTCACGAGCCGCGTGGCCGTTTTGAACTTCTCAAGCGTGAAATCGGGGCTGACCATGAAAGGATCGGCCTCGATCCGCACCGCCATGCCATAGCGCGCCTCGATCCCCGCCATGTGTTCGCGCTTCTGGTTGACGAGGAAGTTCACGATCCCCACCGGCGCCTTCACCAGCACCTCGCGCGCCTTCCGCCGCGTGCCCTCTTCTTCCAGCTGGCGCAGGATCGTGAGCCCCATGCTATCGTCAGAGCGCACAAGCCCGGTGCCGTGGCAATGCGGGCAGGGCTGGGTCGTGGCCTCCAGCATGCCCGGGCGCAGGCGCTGGCGGCTCATCTCCAAAAGCCCGAAGGCCGAGATCCGGCCCACCTGGATGCGCGCGCGATCGGTTTTCAACCGGTCCTTGAACCGTTTCTCCACGGCGGCGTTGTTCTTGCGTTCCTCCATATCGATGAAATCGATCACGATCAGGCCCGCAAGGTCGCGCAGCCGAAGCTGGCGCGCGATTTCTTCCGCCGCTTCGAGGTTCGTCTCCAGCGCCGTTTCCTCGATCGAGCCTTTCTTGGTGGCGCGGCCAGAGTTCACATCGATCGCCACCAGCGCCTCTGTCACCCCGATCACGATATAGCCGCCGGAGCGCAGCTGCACGGTGGGATTGAACATGCCCGCCAGGTAGCTTTCCACCTGGTAGCGCGCGAAGAGCGGCATCGATTCGCCGTAATGCTTCACGTTCTTGGCGTGGGACGGCATGATCATTTTCATGAAGTCCTTGGCAACGCGGTAGCCCTCGTCGCCCTCCACCCAAACTTCATCGATCTCGCGGTTATAGAGATCGCGGATCGAGCGCTTGATGAGGTTGCCCTCTTCATAGATCTGAGCGGGTGCGATGCTCTTCAGCGTCAGCTCCCGGATCTGTTCCCAAAGCCGCTGCAGATACTCATAGTCGCGCTTGATCTCGGTTTTGGTGCGCTTGGCCCCGGCGGTGCGCACGATGAGCCCCGCGCCCTGGGGCACCTCAATCTCGCTGGCAATTTCCTTCAGCTTCTTGCGATCGGCCGCATTGGTGATCTTGCGGCTGATACCGCCGCCCCGCGCGGTGTTGGGCATCAAGACGCAGTAGCGCCCGGCCAGGCTGAGATAGGTGGTGAGCGCCGCACCCTTGTTGCCACGCTCTTCCTTGACGACCTGCACAAGAAGGATCTGGCGCACCTTGATCACTTCCTGGATCTTATATTTCCGCGCGCGGGGTTTCCGGGGGCGGCGGATCTCTTCGGTCACGTCATCGTCGGCAACGCTTTCGATGGTTTCGTCGCGCTCGGCCGCATCGTCCATCGCCACATAGGGCGCATCGCCGTCTTCTTCAGGGGCCGGTGCGGTGCCATCGCCCTCCGCGCCCGCTTCGGCAGGGGCCTCTGGCTCCGCCGCATCGCCTTCGGCGCTATCGTCCTCTTCCCCTTCCGGGGTGCCTGCCGCCGGGGTTTCAACCGGCGTTTCCGCCACCCG
>JANQPC010000050.1 GCA_028285485.1 Paracoccaceae bacterium
CGCGGCCGCATGGCCCGGCATCTGGCAGCGGGCGCGCCGCTTCCCGCCGATCCCGCCGGGAACCAAAGGCCGCTCCCCGCCGCCGCCCCGCCGCCGCAGCCTGGCCCCTTTGGCAATGGCCTTCTCATCGGCGCGGCCTTCGGCCAGCTCGCGCCGGACGATCTGCGCCGGCTCGCCTCTCCGGGGGCAGCCGCCCTGCGGATCACCCCCTGGCGCATGATCTTCCTTCCCGGCCTTTCCGATCCCGCGCCTTTTGAAGGGTTTGGCGCGCTTTCTACCGATCCCGCCGACCCGCTTCTGCGCATCCATGCCTGCACCGGCGCCCCCGGCTGCCCGCAGGCCAGCGTTGAAACCCGCGCCCTGGCCCGTTCGCTCGCGCCCCGCCTGCCCCTGGGAGCCACACTCCATGTCTCCGGTTGCGCCAAGGGCTGCGCCTACCCCCGCTCGTCAGACCTCACGCTTGTGGGGCGCGAGGGTGGCTTCGATCTTGTCAGCAATGGCGCGCCGTGGGATGACGCGATCCGCCGCGGGATCAGCCCGCGGCAGGTGGCGGATCTCATCAACGGCTGACCCATGCCCTACAGCTACGAAACAGATGGCGCGGCGATCTATGCCGAAAGCTTTGCCACGATCCGCGCCGAGGCGGATCTGGCGCGCTTCGCACCGGAGGAAGAACAGGTCGCCGTGCGGATGATCCACGCCGCCGGGCTCGTGGGGCTTGAGGCGGATGCGCGGTTCTCGCCCGGGATGGTTTCAACCGCCCGTGCCGCGCTTGAGGCAGGCGCGCCGATTTTTTGCGATGCGCGCATGGTCAGCGAAGGCATCACGCGCAAACGCCTGCCCGCCGACAATCCGGTGATCTGCACGCTGCAGGATTCCAAAGTGCCGGGCCTTGCGGCAAAGCTCGGCACCACGCGATCTGCCGCGGCGTTGGAGCTTTGGCGCCCTAGGCTGGCGGGCAGCCTCGTGGCCATCGGCAACGCGCCCACAGCGCTCTTCCACCTGCTTGAGATGCTCGAAGACCCTTCCTGCCCGCGCCCTGCCGCGATCATCGGCTGCCCGGTGGGCTTTGTGGGAGCTGCAGAATCGAAGGCCGCGCTTTGGGAGGCGCAGCCTGCGCCAAGCCTCATCGTCGAAGGCCGCCTGGGCGGCAGCGCGATCACCGTGGCCGCCGTCAATGCGATTGCGAGCCGCGCGGAATGAGCGCGGGTGCGGGCACGATCTGGGGCGTTGGCCTCGGCCCGGGCGATCCCGATCTGATGAGCGTGCGGGCCGATCGGCTGGTGCGCGGCGCCCGCCATGTGGCCTTCTTCCGCAAAGCCGGGCGGCCCGGGAGGGCGCGCACCATCGTTGCGGGCTTGCTCTCGCCCGAGGCGCGCGACATCGCCATGGAATACCCGGTTACCACCGAGATCCCCCTCGATGATCCGCGCTATTCCGAATGCCTCTCGGCCTTCTATGCCGATGTATCCGCGCGCCTGCGCGATCTGGCGCGCGCCGGGGAAGATGTGATCGTGCTCTGCGAAGGGGATCCGTTCTTCTACGGCTCCTTCATGCATCTCTACACGCGGCTCAAAGACGATGTGCCGGTGCGCGTTGTGCCCGCCATCACCGGCATGTCCGCGGCGTGGACGGCCACGGGCGTTCCGGTCACCTGGGGCGATGATGTGCTCACGGTGCTTCTGGGAACGATGCCGGAGGCGGAGCTTGCCCGCCGTATGGGCGACAGCGATGCCATCGTGGTGATGAAGGTGGGCCGCAACCTCGGAAAGGTGCGCCGCGCCCTGGATACCGCGGGCAAGCTTGATCGCGCCTGGCTTGTGGAATGCGCCAGCATGGCCGAGGAGCGCGCCCTGCCGCTTACAGAGGCGGGGGAGAGCGCCGCGCCCTATTTCTCCATCGTGATCGTTCACGGCCAGGGGCGGCGGCCTTGAGCGGTTGGCTCGCCATCGCGGGGCTTGGCCCGGGCAGCGATGCGCTTGTCACGCCCGAGGTGACCGCGGCGCTGAACGCGGCCACCGATGTGGTGGGTTACATCCCCTATGTGCGCCGGGTGCCGGAGCGCGCTGGGCTTACCCGGCATGAGACCGACAATCGCGAAGAGCTGGAGCGCGCGCGCCATGCGCTGGAGATGGCGCTCTCCGGGCGCCGTGTGGTGATCGTCAGCTCCGGCGATCCCGGCGTGTTCGCGATGGCAGCTGCGGTGTTCGAGGCGGTCGAGGCCGGGCCGGAAGCCTGGCGCAGGCTCGATATCCGCGTGCTGCCGGGTATCACCGCGATGCTCGCGGCTTCCGCCCGCATCGGGGCGCCGCTCGGCCATGATTTCTGCGCGATCAATCTTAGCGATAACCTCAAGCCCTGGGCACTGATCGAACGGCGCCTGCGCCTGGCGGTGGAGGCTGATTTTGCCATCGCGCTCTACAACCCGCGTTCGAAAAGCCGGCCCGAGGGTTTTGGCCGCGCGCTCGAACTTCTCCGCGAGGCATGTGATCCAGGCCGCGTGCTGATCTTCGCCCGCGCCGTCTCAACGCCCGAGGAGGCGCTGCGCGCTGTCCGCCTGGCGGAGGCCACGCCGGATATGGCCGATATGCGCACCGTCGTGCTGATCGGTTCTTCGGCGACGCGGATCATTCCGCGCGACGGCGCACCTTTCGTCTATACCCCGAGGGCGGTGCCGGAATGAGCGATCCAGTCGAACACCGCCGCGATTTCGTGCACCTCAAGGCGCTCCGGCGGGGCGGGGCGATCGATCATCAACACGGGCAGGCCAAGCGCCCGGGCCGCCGCGATCTTTGCATAGGCCCCGGTTCCGCCGGAGTTTTTCGAAACCACCAGCTCGATCCCATGCTGCCGCATCAGCGCGCGGTCGCTCTCGGCATCGAAGGGCCCGCGATCCACGATCACCTGCGTGTCGGGCAAGGGCAGGGGGCCATTGGGCGGATCGACCAGGCGCAGAAGGTATCGGTGCTGCGGGTTGGGTGCGAAGGCGGCAAGCTGCAGGCGCCCCACCGCCAGCATCACATGCGCCCGCGGGCGATCAAGCGCGGCGACGGCGCCCGCAATGTCGGCCACATGGGCCCACCTGTCTCCGTCCACAGCCTGCCATGCGGGCCGGGTCAGCGCGATGAGCGGTACGCCCGCCGCGGCGCAGGCCGCCACCGCATTGCGGCTCATCTGAACGGCAAAAGGATGCGTCGCGTCGATCACATGGGTTATGCGCCGCTCCCGCACGTATTGCGCAAGCCCCTCGGCCCCGCCGAACCCGCCCACACGCTGCGGCAAAGGCTGGCGCAGCGGGCGCGCCACCCGGCCCGCGAAGGAAACCTCGCCTGCCATCCCGCGCTCGGCCACGGCGCGCGCAAATGCGGTTGCCTCGGTCGTGCCGGCAAGGATCAAAAGGCTGGGCGCCATGGCTGAGGCTCCGCTGGATAAGGCCTGGCTCACCATCGTGGGCCTTGGCGAAGATGGCCCGGAGGGGCTCCCCCCTGCAAGCCGCCGCGCGCTTGAAGATGCGGAAGTGGTGATGGGCCCGCCCCGGCATCTCGCGCTTCTGCCTGCGCTCGCGGCCGAGATCCGCGAATGGCCGGTGCCGTTCGCCGATGGGTTGCCGGTTCTGGAAAGCCTGCGCGGGCGAATGGTGGCCGTTCTGGCCTCGGGCGATCCGTTCTGGTTCGGGGCAGGCGCGGTGATCGCACGCCGGTTTGAGCCCGGCGAATGGGTGGCAATGCCCGGGCCATCAACCTTCGCATTGGCCGCGGCCCGGATGGGCTGGCCGATCGAAGACGTGGGGTGCCTTGGCCTTCACGCCGCGCCGTTGGCCCGGCTGCGCCCGCATCTTTCCCCCGGTCGCCGCGCGATCGTGCTGTTGCGAGACGGGCCTTCGGTCGCGGCGCTCGCGGAGTATCTGGGCGCACAAGGCTTCGGCGCAAGCCGCATCACGGTGCTCGAGGCCCTCGGCGGCCCGCGAGAGCGGATCACTAGAGCCGTGGCCGAGCGCCTGCCCGATACCGCCTTCCAGCATCCCCTTGCCGTGGCGGTTAAGGTGGCGGGCTCTGGCACCGCACTCCCCTCCGCCAGCGGGATCGCCGACAGTTTCTTTGAAAGTGATGGCCAGATCACCAAACGCCCCGTCCGCGCGCTGGCCCTTTCTGCGCTGGCCCCCTGCCCGGGCGAGCGGCTCTGGGATATTGGCGGCGGCTCGGGCTCCATCGCCATCGAATGGCTTCTGGCGCATCCCGCAAACAAGGCCGTCAGCATCGAGGCGCGGGGCGACCGCGCGGCGCGCATCCGCGCCAATGCCGGGCGACTGGGGGTTGATCGCCTCAGGGTGGTGGAAGGCACCGCGCCCGCGGTGCTTGAGGGCCTTGAGCCGCCCGATGCCATCTTCATTGGCGGCGGTCTCTCGGAGGCAATGCTGACAGACTTCGCCGCCCGCGTGCCCCCGGGAACCCGGCTTGTTGCCCACGCCGTCACTCTTGAATCGGAGGCGCTGCTGCAATCCTGGTCCGCCAGGATCGGGGGCGATCTTCTCCGGATCGCGCTATCCGAGGCGGCGCCGCTCGGCCCGAAGCGCGGCTGGAAGGCCGCCTATCCCGTGGTTCAGTGGCGGGCGGTGCTGTGATCGTGGCGGGGTTCGGGTTTCGGGCAGGCGCAACGCCTGAAAGCCTGGCCGACGCTCTGGATGAGGCGGGCGGCAGCGCCATCGCCGCTGCGCTTGCCACCGCCGCCGATAAGGCCCGCGCGGCGCCTTTCACCCGTTTTGCCCAGGCGCGGGGCCTCCCGATCCACCCGATTGACCCCGCCGCACTGGCGGGGCAGGAAACCGCAACGCATTCGGCCCCGTCGCAGGCCGCGCGCGGCACCGGAAGCCTGTCCGAAGCGGCGGCGCTGGCGGCGGCGGGGCCGGGCGCCCGGCTGATCGCACCGCGCGCCGTCTCGCGTGACGGTATGGCCACCTGCGCGCTGGCCGAGGGGATGGAAAGATGAGTGTGCATTTCATCGGCGCCGGGCCGGGCGCGCCCGATCTTCTTACCCTGCGGGGCCGCGATCTGATCGCGCGTTGCCCCGTCTGCCTCTATGCCGGATCGCTCGTGCCGCAAGCCGTACTTACCCATTGCCCGCCGAGCGCGCGGATCGTGAATACCGCGCCGCTCGATCTGGAGGCGATCATGGCCGAGATTACCGCCGCGCACACGGCGGGGCAGGATGTGGCGCGGCTTCATTCCGGCGATCTCTCCGTCTGGTCGGCCATGGGCGAACAGGTGCGCCGGCTTGAGGCGCTGGGCATCCCCTACACCGTTACCCCCGGGGTGCCCGCCTTCGCGGCCGCCGCCGCGGCGCTTGGCACCGAACTCACCCTGCCGGGGGTGGCGCAATCTGTGGTGCTTACCCGCACGCCGGGCCGGGCCTCTTCGATGCCCCGGGGCGAAACGCTTGCGGCCTTCGGCACCACCGGCGCCACCCTTGCGATCCATCTCTCGATCCAGAACCTCGCGCGCGTGACCGCCGATCTGATCCCGCATTACGGCGGCGATTGCCCGGTTGCGATCGTCTGGCGCGCAAGCTGGCCCGATGAGCGGATCGTGCGCGCAACGCTTGCAACCATAGAGGCCGCGCTCCCTGATGGGATCGAACGCACGGCGCTAATCGTTGTGGGCCCCGCGCTCGGGGCGGCGGAGTTTGACGAAAGTCGCCTCTACGCCCCCGATTACGATCGCCGCTACCGCCCGCAAACCGCCGATAGCCCGTGGGCAGACTGGAGCGATGGGGATGATTGATCGGGCATTTCCCCCGGGCCTTCTGGTCTCCGCCCCCGCCTCCGGTACGGGGAAAACAACCGTGATGCTCGGTCTTCTCCGGGCGCTGGCCGATGACGGGCTTGCGGTGCAGCCCTTTAAATCCGGCCCGGATTACATCGATCCCGCCTTTCACCGGGCGGCAACCGGGCGCGCTTCCTTCAACCTCGATACCTGGGCGATGGGCGGGGGTCTTTTTGCCGCCATCGCCAGTGAGGCCGCGGGCGCCGATATCTGCGTCGCCGAAGGCTCCATGGGCCTTTATGACGGCGTTGCCACGCGCGGGCGGGCGGGTTTTGGCTCCAGCGCAGAAACGGCGCGTGCCATGGGCTGGCCGGTGCTTCTGGTGCTCGATGTGGGCGGGCAGGCGCAATCGGCCGCCGCCACCGCCCTGGGTTTTGCCCGCTATGCCCCGGATCTGCCCTTTGCCGGCGTGATCCTGAATCGGGTGGCAAGCCCCCGGCACGAACGGCTGACCCGGATGGGGATGGACCATGCGGGCCTTCCCGTTCTGGGCGCCTTGCCCCGGCGCGGCGATCTTGCGCTGCCGGAGCGGCATCTGGGCCTTGTGCAGGCCGTGGAACACCCCGATCTTGAAGCCGCCATCGCGGGCTATGCCGCCTTTCTGCGCGAACATGTGGATTTGCAGGCCATTCGCGCGGTTGCAACGGGCGCGCGCCCCAGCGCGCCGGGTACGCTCCCCAATCCCCCGGCCCAAAGGATCGCGCTCGCGCAGGATGCGGCCTTCTCTTTCGCCTATCCCCACCTGCTGGAGGGCTGGCGCCGCGCGGGGGCAGAAATCCTCCCCTTCTCCCCGCTCGCCGATGAACCGCCCGCGCCCGAAGCAGATCTCGTCTGGCTTCCCGGCGGGTATCCGGAACTTCATGCGGGCCCGCTTGCCGCGGCAGAGCGGTTCCGCGCCGGTCTCCGCACCCTTGCCGAAACCAAGCCGGTGCATGGCGAATGCGGGGGTTACATGGCCCTTGGCGCGGCGCTCATCGATAAGGATGGCACGCGCCATGAGATGGCCGGGCTGCTGGGGCTTGTCACTTCCTACGAGAAGCGCAAGTTCCATCTCGGCTACCGCCGGGCGGTTTTGAATGCCCCGATGCCCGGCCATCCCGCAGGCGCCGCGCTGCGGGGCCACGAGTTTCACTATTCCACCATCCTCGATGAGCCCGATGCCCCGCTGGCCGCCGTGGCCGATGCCGATGGCAACCTCGTGCCCGAAACCGGATCGCGGCGCGGCAACGTCACCGGCACCTTCTTCCACCTCATCGCGGGCGAAGGCGCATGACCGGGTTCGTAAGCTTTGTCAGCGCCGGGCCGGGCGATCCGGAGCTTCTTACGGTGAAGGCGGTGGACCGGTTGAAGCGCGCCGATGCGGTGCTCTACGATGATCTCTCCGCTGGCCCGATCCTCGCCCACGCCCGCCCGGGCGCCGATCTTGTGGGTGTGGGCAAGCGCGCCGGCCGTCCCTCCCCGCGCCAGCACCACGTAAGCCGCCTTCTGGTGGACTACGCGCAGGGCGGGGGCCGGATCGTGCGCCTGAAATCCGGCGATGCGGGCCTTTTCGGGCGGCTTGAGGAAGAGCTTGTGGCGCTGCGCGAGGCCGGGATCGCCTACGAGATCGTGCCGGGCGTGCCTTCGCCCCTCGCCGCGGCCGCCGCCGCCGGCATCCCGCTCACCCGCCGCCTTACGGCAAGGCGGGTGCAGTTTGTCACCGGGCATGACGCAGGGGGTAACCTGCCCGCCGATCTCGATCTCAACGCGCTGGCCGATCCTGCGGCCTGCACCGTGGTATTCATGGGAAAGCGCACCTTTCCGGCGCTTGCAGAGGCGCTTCTTGCGCGCGGGCTGCCGCCAGAAACACCCGCACTTATGGCCGAAGCCGTCGGCACGGCAGAGGCGTCGACCGAACGCACGACCGTCTCGGCCCTTGCAAAGCGCTTGGCTGCGGGGATCGGGGAGAAGCCCGCCGTGATACTCTTCGGGCCGTTGGCTGACGGGGCGCCCGATGCCTGAGCTCTGGCTCATCGGGATCGGAACCGGCAACCCCGCGCATGTAACGCTTCAGGCCCGCGCGGCGTTGCGGGAGGCCGCGCTGGTGATGGTGCCGCGCAAGGGGCCCGACAAGGCCGATCTTGCCGAGTTGCGCCACCGGATCCTTGCCGAGAGCGGCAGCACCGCCCCAGTTGCCCCGTTTGACATGCCGGTGCGCGACGAAAGCCTGCCCTACGCGGAACGCGTCGCGCGCTGGCATGACGAGATCGCGCGCATCTGGGCCGAAACGATCGCCGCCGCAAAGCCCGAGGGGCCGATCGCGCTGATGGTCTGGGGCGATCCGGGGCTTTACGATTCCACGCTTCGCATCGCCGCGCGGCTCACCCCCGCGCCCCGCCTGCGGGTTCTGCCCGGGATCACGGCGCTGCAGGCGCTCACCGCCGCCCATGCGATCCCGTTCAACACGGTGAATGGCGCGGTCACGGTCACCACGGGGCGCCGGCTGCGCGATCTGGGCTGGCCCGACGGCGCCGACACCATCGCCGTGATGCTCGACGGCGAATGCAGTTTTCAGCACCTGCCGCCCGCGGGCGTGGAGATCTGGTGGGGCGGGTTTCTGGGGATGGCGGAAGAAGTGCTGGAGGCCGGGCCGCTCGGAGAAGCCGGCCCGCGCATCATCGCCAAACGTGCCGAAGCCCGGGCGCACCATGGCTGGATCATGGATACGTACCTTCTGCGCAAAGCCTAGCGGGCCACCCAGCGCGCCCGCCGCGCAGAGGCGCTGCTAGTTCTTGTCCACCGGGCGCGAGCGCATGCGCCCCGCCGTCTCGCGCTCGGCGCGTTTGCAGCGCTGCGGGGGAAGATCGCGATCCATCAGATCCATATCTTCCAGCACCATGTTGCCCATCTGCTTGAAGGCCGTGTCCAGCGCCCCCGCGCGGTGAGCGGATCGCAGCAGCCCCGACACCCGCCGCGCGCGATGCCCCGCGGGCAGCGGTTCCTCCGGAAACACATCTGTTGCGGCAACGATATGGCCGCTCTCCACCGCATCGAGCAGCGCATCGAAATCCACGACATCCGCGCGGCTGAGCAGGATGAGCGCCGCGCCGGGCCGCATGCGGGCAAATGCCTCGCGCCCGAGAAAGCCGCGGTTGTCGCTCGTCACCGCCGCCATCACGAAAACCACGTCCGACTGTTCCAGCACGTCGTCCAGCGTTGCCGGAGCCACCAGGTGATCGCGCAGGATCGAGGGTGGCAACCAAGGGTCATGCACCCGGATATTGCAGCGAAACCCGGTGAGCAGGCGCGCCATCGCGCGGCCAAGATCGCCGAACCCGATGATGCCCACATCCGCGCCGGTCAGCAGGCGGGCCTCCGCATTGCCGTCGCCGCCCCAGGCCTCGGCCCCGTTTCGAAAATCGGTATCGGCAGCCGTGATCCCGCGCAAAAGATCCAGCGCGAAACCAAGGCCGATCTCGGCCACCGGCACGGCAAAGACCGCCCCGGTTGTGACAACATGGATGCCGCGCGCGAAGACCTCGTCGTAAGGCATGTTATCCAGCAGGTTCGATTCCACGTTCAGAACAGCGCGCAGCGATGTCATCTTCGCCAGAGTTTCAGAAGCGATCGGCGGCTGGCCAAGAACGTAGCGCGCGCGCCCAAGAGTGGCGTCATCAAGCGTGGCGACGGCCTCCGCGCTCGTCTCCACCAGATCGTACTTCGCCCGCAACTCGGCCAGGCGCTCGGGCGTGAAGATAAGCTCAAGCGTGCGCGGCTCGGGGGCGCAAATCACGAGCGGTTTCGAACTGGATGCCATCGGATTCTCTTGCGCCCCCATGCGATGAATCGATTTACTTGCGATATTAACCGATTTACGCTGCACGGCGAGCCGCATTTGCATTCGGTCATCTGCGCTCTGCGACGGGAGGGTCACCATGCCGGGGGGAGGCGAGCAAAAACGCGCGACGATCCACGATGTGGCCCGCGCCGCAGGCGTTTCTGCCGCCACCGTCTCAAAGGTGCTGCGCGGGTTTCCCACCGTGAAGGCAGAAAATGCGCAGCGTGTGCATCAGGCCGTCGAGAAACTCGGCTACCGGATCGATCCGCTGGCCGCGGGGTTGCGGAACGAACAGCGCCGCATCCTGGGCGCGGTGGTGCCCGATCTTGAAAGCCCGTTTTTCGGCGCCCTCGTGACTGAGCTTGAAAGTGCCGCCGAAGGCGCCGGCTACACGATGATCGTGGCCAGTTCGCGCGAAAGCGAACCTCGGGAAGCCGAGCTTGTGGCGCGCATGAACGATTGGCGCGTGGCCGGCACAATCCTCGCCCCTGTCCGTTCAGAAAGCGGAATGGGGGCGGATCGGCTGCGCCAGTTCGATATGGCGGCGGTGCTGGTGGATAGGGTTTCGGCAGACGACCGGTTCGATACCGTCGCGGCTGATAACTACGCCGCCTCCGCCAGCGTTGCCGATCTGCTGATCGGCCAGGGGCACCGCCACATCCTGATGCACGGGGCCACGCGCATCTCGAAAGCCGTGCGCACCCGGCTTGCGGGGTTTGCCGATCGGGCCAAAGCCCTCGATAGCGCGGTCCGGATGGATACGCTGCTCTCCGACGATGATCTTGACGAACAGCGCCGCGCGATCCGCGCCTATTTCGATGCGGCTGACCCTGCCAAACGTGCGACGGCGGTCTTTTCGCTGTCCCAGCATTCCACCCTGCTTGTGTTGGCAGAGCTTCGGCGCCGCGATCTTCGGGTGCCCGAGGACGTTGTTCTGATCGGGTTTGACGATTCTGAATGGATGCAAACCACCTGGCCCTCGATCACCGCCGTGGCCCAGCCCGTGCGCGCAATCGCCCAGCAGGCCGTCGCCACGCTGCTTGCCAGGGTAGAGGGCGGCAACACGGGCTTCCCGGTACAGCACCTGGAGCCTTGCGAATTGCGCCACCGCCAATCCGGCGGGGCCCAACAAGATGCCGTGACGCCAAAGGCATGGAGGCGCACGGCAGACTGACCCGTTCACGAAAGAGGAGGAGAAACCATGTCCGCAAAAACTGTAACTGCAAAACTCGGCGCTGCCGCGCTTGCCGCGCTGCTCGCCGCGGGGCCCGGCCAGGCCGGGGAATACGGCGTGCTGATGAAAACGCTCGCGAATCCGTTCTGGGGCGCCATGGGCGAAGGTGTGGAAGACGGCGCCAAGGAGGCCGGCGTCGAATATCACATCCAGGCCGTTGAAAGCGATCAGGCGGCCGAAAGCCAGCTGAACGTCTGCAACACGATGCTGGAGCGGAGCCCGGTGGCGATGATCACCGCCGCGATCAACTCAACGAATCTCCTGCCCTGCCTGAAGGCCGCGCAGGAGGCGGGCATCAAGGTTGTTGATCTCGATGGCAACCTCGATCCCGCGATCCTTGAGGCGGAAGGAATCGATATCACCTTCCGCATCGGGTCTGACAACGTGCTGGCCGGGGCGCAGGGCGCTGAATACATGGTCAGCCAACTGGGCGCCGATGCCACCGGCCCGGTTCTGGTGATCGAAGGGCTCTCGGGCAACATCACCGGCCAGATGCGCGCCGAAGGCTTTGCCGCCAAGCTTGCCGAACTTGCGCCGGGGCTGGAGATCGTGGCCTCACTGCCGGGCGATTGGGATCGCGGCAAGGCGGCCAACATCACGAACGATATCCTGACCCGCAATCCTGATCTCGTCGGAATCTTCGCGGCGAATGACGGGATGGCGCTCGGGGCCGTGGAAAGCGTCTTTGCCGCCGGCAAGGGCGGTGACGTGATCATCATCGGTGTGGACGGCAACTCCGACGCGGTGAAATCGATCCAGGATGGCCGGCTCACCGCCTCTGTCGCGCAGCTTCCCTACTTGGTGGGCAAGCAGGCCGTTGAAACGGTGAAGGCGGCCGTCGAAGGCGGCGCCGTTGAGGGCCAGATCATCGTGCCGACCCTCGTGCTCACCAAAGAGGTGATGGATGCGGGCAGCGAACCGCTGCTTGAATTCGTCAAGTAAGACACAGCGGGCGGGGCCGGACAGGCCCCGCCCCCCAATGGGCCAGCCGGGCGCCGGGCAAGCAGAGCCTGCGCCAATGAAGAGATCCAGATGACGTCAACCGATCCCCGCATGAGCACGCCCGAACCCGGGCTTTGGGCCCGTGTTCAGGCCCGATCCATCGAGCAGCTGCATATCCGCCTGGAAAGCCTTGTGGTGCTGATCGGGCTGGCCGCCTTGATGGCGGTTTTGTCGCCCTTCTTTCTCTCGGTCAGCAATTTCCTCAACATCCTTCTGGCAACGTCCACGATTGGCGTACTGGCCATTGCCGCCACCTTCGTTCTCAGCTCCGGCGGGCTCGATCTGTCGCTCGGCTCGGTTCTGGGCCTCTCGGGCGTTGTCGGGGCCGCCGTGGCGGTCAAGCTCGGCGCGCCGATGCCGATTGCAGTTCTGGCCACGGTCGGGGCAGGTGCGCTAGCGGGGCTCGTCAACGGGCTCATCATCACCCGGGCCTATGTGCCCGCCTTCATCGTCACGCTTGGCATGCTTGGCATCGCGCGGGGCCTCGCACTTGTGATCTCCGACGGGCGTGTGATCTACGGGCTCCCGAATGCGATGGTTTATCTGGGTCAGGGCCGCCCCTTCGGCATCCCGATGCCGGTGATCATCTTCGTGGTGACGGCGATCATCATGCATATCGTTCTGGCCTATACCCGCTACGGGCGCCATACGCTGGCCATTGGCGATAATGAGAACGCCGCGCGCACCGCGGGCATCAATGTCGATTTCCACCGCCTGACCCTCTACACGCTTTCGGGCGGGCTGGCCGGGCTTGCGGGGCTTCTGTTCGCAACCCGGATCAATTCGGGCGACCCGACCGCGGGCATCACCTATGAGCTTACCGCCATCACGGCGGCGATCATCGGCGGCACGAACCTTTTCGGTGGCCGCGGCTCGATCCTCGGCACCATGATCGGGGCGCTGATCATGGGCGTTCTGCAGAACGGGCTGAACCTCCTCGCGGTACAAAGCTACTATCAGCAGATGGCGATTGGCGCGGTGCTGATCCTGGCGGTGTTCATCGATCAGTTTCAGGTCCGCAAGGAGAGCCGGGTATGACCCTCCTCAACGTAACCGGCATCGATAAAAGCTTCGGGCCCGTCCACGTGCTCCACGGTGTTGGCTTCACGGTGGATCCCGGCGAGGTGGTGGGCCTCGTGGGCGATAACGGTGCGGGCAAATCCACGCTGATGAAGATCGTCACCGGCATGTACTCCGCCGATGCCGGGGATGTTGCGCTTGAGGGCAACTCGATCCTCGGCCTTACGCCCGGGGATCGCCGCGCGCTTGGCATCGAGATGATCTATCAGGATCTCGCGCTTGCCCGGCAACAGGATGTGGCCGCCAACATCTTTCTGGGCCGCGAACCCGTGCGCAGTGTGTTCGGCATGAAATTCGTGGATCGCAAGGCGATGAAACGCGAGGCGCAATCGATGATTGATCGGCTGGGCGCCAAGCTGCCCGCGATCAACCGGCCCGTCGGATCGTTCTCGGGCGGGCAGCAACAATCCGTCGCCATCGCAAGGGCGCTGACCTTCAACCCGAAGGTCGTGATCATGGATGAGCCGACGGCGGCACTGGCCGTGCGCGAAGTGCAGGGGGTGCTCGATCTGATCCGGCAGCTTCGCGATGAAGGGATCGGCGTGATCCTGATCTCCCACCGGCTGAATGACGTGCTTTCGGTGACAGACCGGATCGTTGTGCTGCATCACGGGCGCGCGGCCGCCAACCTGACCACGGCGCAAACGAATATGGCCGAGGTCGTCGCCGCCATCGTCGGCGGCTCGGATATGGCCGACGCCGCCGCCCACGAGGCGCGGGGGTAGGCGCGATGGCGCAGCTTGGTCTCCACACCTTCGCCGCCGCCCCGAAATGGAGCGTAGCGGAGATGCGCCGCCTGCTGCCGAAGTTGCAGGCCCACAAGGTCCGGGTGCTGGAGATCCCTCTGCTTGATCCGGCGGAGATTGATGTCCCCGCGACCCGCGCCTTTTGCGAGGAAACCGGGATCGCGCCCGTCTGCTCCCTCGGCATCCCGCCGGAGATCGATGTGATCGCGGATCCCGATGCGGGGCTCGCCTTTCTCGAACCGGCCTTCGAGGTAGCAAGCGGGGTCGGCGCCTTCGCCCTGGCGGGTGTGACATACGGCACGATCGGCAAGATCTCGGGCGCCCCGCGCACGCAGGCCGAGTTCGATGGAACCGCCCGCTTCATCGCCCGCGCCGCAGGCCGCGCCTGGGCGCACGGCCTGAAGCTCGGGATCGAGCCCTGCAACAGGTATGAAACCCATATCATGAACAGCGGCGCCGATGGCCGCGCCTATTGCGAGGCGGCGGGGGCGGAGAACGTGTTCATCCACCTCGACACCTATCATATGAACATCGAGGAAGTATCCTTCGCGCAAGGGTTCAAGGCATGTGGCCCGTTCCTGGGCTACGTGCATCTCTCCGAAAGCAACCGCGGCGCGCCCGGCGCCGGAACCATCGATTGGGGCGCGGTCTATCGCACATTGGCCGAGATCGGCTTTTCCGGGATCACCACCCTGGAAAGCATGAACCACGTGCATCCGGCCATCGCCTCAGCCCTCGCCATCTGGCATCCGGTGGCCGCAAACCCCGATGATGTGATCGACCTCGGCCTGCCCTACCTGCACGCGCAGGCAGAAGCGGCAGGCTTTGCCTATGAGTGAGCTGCGGGTGGGCTGATCACGCGCCCGCTCCGCGCGCCATTGCCGCTTCAGATCGCCGCCGCGCTGCGCTACCCTGGCATCCCCCACAGGTTGCAAGCCGATAAGCGAGCGCTTCCATGGCCGATCCCAGTTTCGCCTGCCAGGGCCCGCCGGATGCCCCGGTACGGGCCCGCCGTGTGATGATCATCGGCGGATCGGGATCGGGCAAATCCACCACCGCGCGCGCCATTGGCGAAAAGCTTGGCCTGCCGGTCTTCCACATGGATCGCGAGGTGCACTGGCTGCCGGGGTGGGTGGAGCGCGACAAGGCCGAAAAAACCCCCATCGTCGAGGCGATCGTTGCGCGCGAAGAATGGGTGTTCGAAGGGGGGCACTCCTCCACCTATCCCCAGCGCCTCGCCCGCGCCGATTTGCTGGTCTGGACGGATGCGCCCTTCTGGCTGCGGCTCTGGCGCGTGACCTGGCGCTGCCTGCGCGACTGGGGCAAAACCCGGCCCGACATGGCCGAGGGCTGCCCCGAGCATCCGCGCCAGCTTCCCGAATTCTGGCGCTTTCTCCGGGTAAACCGCCGCAGGATCGACGAGCGGCTTGCCGCAACCTTCGCGGCAGCGGATTTGCCGAAGGTTCACCTGCGCTCGTTTCGGGAGATCGATGCATTCGTCTCCCACCTTGGCCGAGGTGCCGGGAGCGGCCCCGGCAAGCGCCCCGCGCCTAATGGTTAGGCGGCACTAACCGCGCGCGCGGCCAACCGCCGCTTGAATGGCAGAGCCCGCTTGCCGCATGCCGCGCAGGGTGCAAAGCAGGCGTCAAGCGATCCGGATCGGCTGAACGCGCGGGGGTATCATGAACACAGTCTTGGGCCAGGCCCGCAGGCGCCGAGGGGCGCCCCGGCCATGAAAGTTGCCAACCGCATCTTCGAGGATCTCAGGCCCGGCGACAGCGCCGAAATGCGGCGGCTCGTCACCCTTGACGATCTCTATGTGTTTGCCGCGGCCTCAGGCAACTACAACCCCATGCATCTGCCCCCCGAAGACGGGGATGGCGATGGCAAGGCCGAAAGCATCGCGCCGGGGCTCTTCGTGGCCTCGCTCGTCTCCGCCGTGCTCGGCACCCGGCTGCCGGGGGCGGGCACGCTCTACCGCCACCAGAGCATCGATTTCCACGATCGCGCCCATGCGGGCGACGAACTCGTCTGCCGCGTTGTCGTGACGGAAAAGCGCGAGGGCGGCGAGGTCGCGCTTTCCACCGAGGTGCGCCGGATCGCCGATAATGCGCTGATCCTTTCGGGCACCGCCGTTGTGACAGCCCCCGTCACGCGCTATGAGGCCCCCGATCTCGAACTGCCCGGCCTTGTTGTGCAACGCCACCGTCATTTCGATAATCTCTTGGAGCGCGCCCATCGCCTGCCGCCGCTGGCCACGGCTGTGGTGGCGCCGGACGACGAGAATTCGCTCCAGGGCATGCTTCTTGCCGAGAAAGAGGGCCTGATTGCCCCGATCCTCGTGGGCCGTGCCGATGATATCCGCGCGGCGGCGGAGGCGGCTGGCGTTGATCTTTCGCGTTTCGAACTGATCGATGTGCCGGGCGGCGACAAGCTTGCCTCGGCCCGGGCCTGCAGCCTTGTTCACGAAGGCCGCGCGGCCGCGGTGATGAAGGGGCATCTTCACACCGACGATCTGCTTACCCCGATGCTTGATAAGATCGACGGGCTTCGGATCGGCCGCCGCTTCACCCATGTCTTCGTGATGGATGTGCCGGGCCAGCCCTATCCCGTGATGGTCACCGATGCAGCGATCAACATCGCGCCCGATCTGCAGACAAAGGTGGATATCGCGCAAAATGCTATCGATCTTGCCAATTCCCTCGGTATCGAGCCGCGCGTGGGCGTGCTCTCTGCGGTTGAAACGGTGAACCCCGCGATCCAGTCTTCCATCGATGCCGCGGCGCTTTCGAAGATGGCCGAACGCGGGCAGATCACCGGCGGGCTCGTCGATGGCCCGCTTGCGATGGATAACGCGGTGGATCTTGCCGCGGCCAAAACCAAGGGGTTGCAAGGCGGCGTGGCGGGGCGCGCCAACATCCTCGTTGTGCCGGGGATCGATGCGGGCAACATGCTGGCCAAGCAGCTCTCCTTCATCAGCCATGCCGAAGGCGCGGGGCTAGTGTTGGGCGCACGCGTGCCGGTGATCCTGAATTCGCGCGCAGACAGCGCAAAATCGCGGCTTGCCTCCTGCGCTGTTGCCGCCCTGCACCACGCGCATCTTAGCTCCGGGCCGCCGTGACCCGGGCCATCATGGTCCTCAACGCGGGCTCTTCTTCCCTGAAGTTCGCGATTTACGGGGCCGACGCCGCGCTTGCGCCGCTGGCAACGGGGCTCGTGGATCGGATCGGGCCGGAGGGCCGGCTGCACCTCCAAAGCCCCGATGGCGCGGCGCTGCCCACGGCGCCGGGCCCGCTTTCCACCCATGGCGAGGCGCTGGAAACCGCGCTTGAAAGTCTCAGGCGCGCCTGGCCCGCACTCTCCGTTGCCGCCGTGGGGCACCGCGTCGTCCACGGTGGGCTGGCCTTCGAGGCACCGGTGCGGGTGACGGCAGCGATCCTCGAAGACCTTCGCGCCTTCATTCCCTTCGCGCCGCTTCACCAGCCCCATAACCTTGCCGGGATCGAAGCGGCCATGCTGGCGTTTCCAGAGGCGCCACAAGTGGCCTGCTTCGATACCGCGTTTCACCGCAGCCATCCCTTTGTGAACGATACCTTCGCGCTGCCCCGCGCCTATTTCGACAAGGGCGTGCGCCGCTATGGCTTTCACGGGCTGAGCTACGAATACGTGTCCGGCGAACTGGCGCGCCGCGCGCCCGATCTCGCGGCTGGCCGCGTTGTGATCGCGCATCTCGGCAACGGCGCCTCGATGTGTGCGCTCAAGGGCGGTGCTTCGGTGGCCTCTACGATGGGGTTTTCGGCGCTTGACGGGCTGCCGATGGGCACCCGCTGCGGCCAGCTTGATCCGGGTGTTGTGCTCTACCTGCTAACCGAAGAGGGCCTCTCATCGGAGGAGGCAAGCGATCTTCTCTATCGCCAGTCCGGCCTTCTGGGGCTTTCGGGGATCTCGAACGATATGCGGGAACTCGAAGCTTCAAAGGCGCCCGAGGCTCGTGACGCCATCGATTATTTCACCTTCCGCATCCGGCGCGAACTTGGCGCTATGGCGGCGGCGCTGGGCGGGCTCGATGCGCTCGTGTTCTGCGGCGGGATCGGCGAAAACTCCGCCCGCGTGCGCGAAGAGGTCTGCGCGCCCATGGGCTGGCTCGGGCTGGGCGTGGATCCTGCGGCCAATGCCAGTGGTGCAGGCATCTTGTCAGCGCCCGGCGCGCCCGTCACCGTGATGGTGATCCCCACCAACGAAGAACGTGTGATCGCGCGCGCGACTCGCGATACCGCGCGCGCGGCGGGGTAGGGCGGGCGCGAAACAGGCAGTGCGGGCACCGGTAGGCAGCGGATGTTAGCGCCAAAGGTGCCGGAGTCCGCGCGCGGCGGCACTCAACGCCGTTTACCAAAAGCTGCACAATTCTGGTGGTTTGCGCGGCGCCAGTCGCAGTTCTTTACAAGAGTTTTCTCTTTAGGTCAAAAACTTCACAGAATTTCTGAGCAATTTCAATAAACTGGTGATTTCTTGAATGACGGAGCGTATCGCTTTTACAAACGAGCGAGGCCCAGTCGATCCGTCGGGCAGTGGCAAACCTCGCCGATCACACCGGAGGAGGCGACCCCATGAAAGACGACGCGACGTTTCGTGCCGCAAACACACACCCCACCCCGCATATCGATGCGGAGGCCTACACATCGCTCTATGCCGCATCGATTGAAGACCCGGAGCGCTTTTGGGCGGTGCAGGGCCGGCGGCTCGATTGGATCGAACCGTTCAATACGGTCAAAAACGTCGATTTCACGCTCGGGCAAGTCTCCATCAAATGGTTTGAAGACGGCGTTCTGAACGTCGCCGCCAATTGCATCGACCGCCACCTAGAGGCGCGCGGCGATCAAACGGCGATTATCTGGGAACCCGATAACCCCGCCGATGGCGCCCTTCACATAACCTATCGCGATCTCCATCGCAGCGTCTCCAAGATGGCGAACGTGCTGCGCGCCATGGGGGTCGGCAAGGGCGACCGCGTGGTGATCTACCTGCCGATGATCCCCGAGGCCGCCTATGCGATGCTGGCCTGCGCGCGGATCGGGGCGATCCATTCCATCGTCTTCGCCGGATTCTCGCCCGATGCGCTCGGCGCCCGGATCAACGGCTGCGACGCCAAGGTGGTGATCACCGCCGATGGCGCGCCCCGGGGCGGCCGCGTGACGAATCTCAAGGACAACGTGAACCAGGCGCTTCTGCACGATGTGGACGAGGTGAAATGCCTTGTCGTCAAGCGCACCGGCCAGCAGATCGCCTGGCGGAACGGCCTGGACTACTGGCTGCACGAGATGGAAGCCGAGGTTTCGGACGACTGCGCGCCCGAACCCATGAACGCCGAAGACCCGCTCTTCATCCTCTACACTTCCGGCTCCACCGGCCAGCCGAAAGGCGTGGTGCACACCTCCGGCGGCTATCTGACCTATGCGGCGATGACCCATGAGCTGGTCTTCGATTACCACGAGGGCGATGTCTTCTGGTGTACCGCCGATGTAGGCTGGGTCACCGGCCACAGCTACATCGTCTACGGGCCGCTCGCCAACGGCGCGACCACGGTAATGTTCGAAGGCGTGCCCACCTATCCCGATGCCAGCCGCTTCTGGGAGGTGTGCGAGAAATTCGGCGTTACCCAGTTCTACACCGCCCCAACCGCGATCCGTGCGTTGATGGGTAAGGGCAACGCGCCGGTGGAAAAGCACGATCTGTCATCGCTGCGCGTGCTTGGCACCGTGGGCGAGCCGATCAACCCCGAGGCGTGGAACTGGTATAACGATGTTGTGGGCCAGGGCCGCTGCCCGATCGTGGATACCTGGTGGCAAACGGAAACGGGCGGCCATCTTCTCACCCCGCTGCCGGGCGCGACCGAGCTGAAGCCGGGCTCGGCCCAGCAGCCCTTCTTCGGGGTGAAGCCCGTGGTGCTTGATCCCCAGTCCGGCGAAGAGATCACCGCCACAGAGGCTGAAGGCGTGCTCTGCCTTGCCGATAGCTGGCCTGGCCAGATGCGCACTGTCTGGGGCGATCACGCGCGCTTCGAGAAGACCTATTTCAGCGATTACAAGGGCTACTACTTCACCGGCGATGGCTGCCGCCGCGATGCCGATGGCGATTACTGGATCACGGGCCGGGTGGATGATGTGATCAATGTCTCCGGCCACCGCATGGGCACGGCAGAGGTTGAAAGTGCCCTTGTGGCCCATGCGCAGGTGGCCGAGGCCGCCGTGGTGGGCTTCCCGCACCCGATCAAGGGGCAGGGGATCTACTGCTACGTCACCCTGATGCAGGGCGTCGAACCCACCGATGAGCTTCGCAAGGCGCTGCGGCTCTGGGTGCGCGAAGAAATCGGGCCGATCGCCTCGCCGGACCATATCCAATGGGCGCCGGGCCTGCCCAAAACCCGCTCCGGCAAGATCATGCGCCGGATCCTGCGCAAGATTGCCGAGGATGATTTCGGCGCGCTGGGCGATACCTCCACGCTCGCCGAACCGGCGGTGGTGGATGATCTCATCGCAAACCGCATGAACCGGGGAGAGGGCTGATGGATGGCGCAACGGTAGTCCAGGCTGCTCCGGTTCTGATCCTTCTCGGCCCTCCGGGCGCGGGCAAGGGCACCCAGGCGCGGCTGCTTGAGGAACGTTTCGGGCTGGTCCAGCTTTCCACCGGCGATCTTCTGCGCGCCGCTGTGGCTGCGGGCACAGAGGCAGGTAAAGCCGCCGAGAGCGTGATGAAAGCCGGCGGTCTGGTCAGCGATGAAATCGTGCTGGCAATCCTTGCAGACAGGTTGGCCGAGCCCGATTGCGCCCAGGGCGTGATCCTCGATGGCTTCCCCCGCACCACGGCCCAGGCCGAGGCGCTTGACGCGCTCCTGGCCGAAAGCGGCCAATGCATAAATGCGGCAATCAGCCTCGATGTGGATGACGTCAAGATGGTCATCCGCATCTCGGGCCGATTCACCTGCGGCACCTGCGGCGAGGGCTATCACGAAACGCTCAAACCCCCGAAACAAAAGGGGATTTGTGATCAGTGCGGCGGCAGCAAGATGATGCGCCGGGCTGACGATACGGCAGAAACGGCGATGGCGAGACTTGATGCATATCATGTCCAGACCGAACCGCTGATCGAATACTACCGGGCAAAACGTGCGCTGAGCTGCGTGAATGCGATGCAGGCCATTGATCGCGTCGCGGATCAGATCGCGAAGATCGTCGAAGAGAAAACGGCGTAAGGGAACCGCGGGTGCCGCCTTCGTTCTGGAGCGACATCCCTTTATCGCAGAGAGGAGGACCCCCTGTGGCAGACAGAACCGTAAACACTTCCGAAAAGGAGAAGGCCCAAGAGGATGCGGGCGGCTATTGGGCCGCAAACGTGCGCATCATCACCGTCAGTCTGGTGATATGGGCGATAGTCTCCTTCGGCTTCGGCATTTTGCTGCGGCCTCTCCTGGCCGGCATCGAAGTCGGCGGAACCGATCTTGGCTTCTGGTTCGCCCAGCAGGGATCGATCCTCGTCTTCCTCGCGCTGATCTTCTTCTACGCCTGGCGGATGAACAAACTCGACCGTGAATACGGCGTAGAGGAGGACTGATCTGATGGACCAGTTTACACTCAACCTGCTGTTTGTAGGCGCATCTTTCGCGCTCTACATCGGCATCGCGATCTGGGCCCGCGCGGGCTCTACATCAGAGTTCTATGCCGCGGGCCGGGGCGTCCACCCCGTCACCAACGGCATGGCCACGGCGGCAGACTGGATGTCTGCGGCCTCGTTCATCTCCATGGCGGGCCTTATCGCCTTCACCGGCTACGATAACTCGACCTTCCTGATGGGGTGGACGGGCGGCTACGTGCTTCTGGCGCTGCTCCTTGCACCGTATCTGCGCAAGTTCGGCAAGTTTACCGTGTCGGAGTTCATCGGCGATCGCTTCTATTCGCAAACCGCGCGCCTGGTGGCCGTGATCTGCCTTATCGTTGCGTCGGTCACCTACGTGATCGGGCAGATGACGGGCGTGGGCGTGGCCTTCGGCCGGTTCCTGGAGATCTCGAACACCTCCGGCCTTCTGATCGGTGCGGGCGTTGTGTTTGCCTATGCGGTGTTCGGCGGCATGAAAGGCGTCACCTACACGCAGGTTGCCCAATATGTCGTTCTGATCACGGCCTACACGATCCCCGCGATCTTCATTTCGCTGCAGCTCACCGGCACGCCGATCCCGGCGCTCGGCCTCTTCAGCGAAACAACGTCCACGGGTGCCGAAGGCAGTGTGTATCTGCTGACCAAGCTCGATCAGATCGTAACCGATCTTGGCTTTGCCAGTTACACCGAGGCGCATAAAGACAACCTCAACATGGTGCTCTTCACGCTGTCGCTGATGATCGGTACAGCGGGTCTGCCCCACGTGATCATGCGCTTCTTCACCGTTCCCAAAGTGTCGGATGCGCGCTGGTCGGCGGGCTGGGCGCTTGTCTTCATCGCTCTGCTTTACCTGACGGCTCCGGCTGTGGGCGCGATGGCGCGGCTCAACATCACCGAACTGATGTGGCCCAATGGCACGAATGGCGAAGCGGTCTCGGTGGAAACCATCGAAACGGCGCCTGAGTACGACTGGATGCTGACGTGGCAGAAAACCGGCCTTCTCGATTGGGAAGACAAGAACGGCGACGGCAAGATCCAGTACTACAACGATGGGTCCGAGGCGATGGCTGCCACGGCTGCCGCGAATGGCTGGGAAGGCAATGAGCTGACCAAATTCAACCGCGATATCCTGGTGCTCGCCAACCCCGAGATCGCCAACCTGCCGGGTTGGGTGATCGGCCTCGTGGCTGCCGGTGGCCTTGCCGCCGCGCTCTCCACGGCGGCTGGCCTCCTGCTCGCGATTTCCTCTGCGGTGTCGCATGACCTCGTGAAGGGCGCGATCAATCCCAACATCTCAGAGAAGGGCGAACTTCTGTCGGCCCGGATCGCGATGGCGGTGGCGATTGCGGTAGCCACCTATCTGGGCCTCAACCCGCCAGGGTTTGCGGCGCAGACAGTGGCATTGGCCTTCGGCCTGGCCGCAGCCTCGATCTTCCCGGCGCTGATGATGGGGATCTTCTCCAAGCGGGTGAACAATGTGGGCGCAGTTGCGGGCATGCTTTCGGGCCTGAGCTTCACGCTGCTCTACATCTTCCTGCACAAGGGCTGGTTCTTCATCCAAGGCACCAACTCCTTCCCCGATACGGTTGATGGGTCGCTCTTCGGCATCCAGTCCACCGCGATCGGTGCGGTCGGCGCGCTGATCAACTTCGGGGTCGCCTATGGTGTGTCGCTCGCAACGAAAGACACCCCGCAGGATATCAAGGATCTCGTCGAAAGCGTGCGGGTGCCTTCGGGCGCAGGCGCTGCTGTCGATCACTAAGCTCCCTGGCGGGCGGGCCTTCGGGCCCGTCCCGATCACCGCTCCGCCCCTTTTCTCCCTGGGGGCGGAGCGCCTTTTGTTAAGGCTGGATGGATGACGGATGACATTCTGACCTTTCTGGCCCGCCAACATCCCTATGACCGGTTGAGCGAGGCGCGGCGGCGCGAGATTGCGGGGCGGATCACCCGCGCAAACCTCGCCGAGGGCGATTACGTCTTTCGCAAGGATGCACCGCTCGACGGGCTTTACGTTATTCTCGATGGTCAGATCCGGATCGAAGATGAAAGCGGCACCGCCGTTTCGCTTCTCGAACGCGGCAACAGTTTCGGCGAACGGGGGCTGATGCGCGATGGGCGCGCGGCCAGTTCTGCCATCGTCAGCGCGCCCGCGGATGTGCTCACCCTGCCGGCCGATCTCTTCCACGAACTCCGCGATGCGGAGGATGAGTTCCGCCGCTTCTTCGATCGGAGCCGCGATGACGAAGGGGGCGAGAGCCGCCCGCCCGATCTGGCCACCGTGCGCGTTGAAACGCTGATGGCCCGCGATCCGATCACCGCAGACACCGGCGTTTCGGTCCAGGCCGCCGCCGAACTCATGCGCGATCACCACATTTCAAGCCTTTGCATCACAGAGGGCGGCCAACTTGCGGGGCTTGTCACCTTGCGCGATCTCGTGGGCAAGGTGCTGGCCAGCGGCGGCGATCCCGCCGCCCCGATCGGCAGCGTGATGACGCCGGGGCCCTGCGTTCTGCCCCCCACCGCGCTCGGCTCTGATGTGCTGCATGTTATGCTTGAGCATCGGCTGGGCCATCTGCCCATTGTCGAGGGCAACGCGCTTGTGGGCATCGTTACGCAGACCGATCTCACCCGCTTCCAGGCGATCAATTCCGCCAGCCTCGTGGCCGATGCGGCAGAGGCCCGGTCTGCCGCCGATCTGGCGCAGATCACCGCCCGCATCCCGCAGATGCTGGGCAATCTCGTGGCCGCAGGGCATCGCCACGATGTGGTCACCCGGATGATCACCGATGTGGCCGATGTCGTCACCCGCCGGCTCCTGCGCCTGGCCGAAGAGGCGCTTGGCCCGCCCCCCGGGCGCTACCTCTGGCTTGCCTGCGGCAGCCAGGGGCGGAAAGAGCAAACCGGCGTGTCGGATCAGGATAACTGCCTGATCCTCGAAGATGGCCTGCCGGCCGAGGCCGATGCCTATTTCGAGAAGCTTGCCGCCTTCGTCTCCGACGGGCTCGATGCCTGCGGCTATGTCTACTGCCCCGGCGATATGATGGCGACGAACCGGCGCTGGCGCCAGCCGCTGGCCGTTTGGCGCGAATACTTCGCGGGCTGGATCAAATCGCCCTCCAAAGAGGCGCAGATGCTCGCCTCGGTGATGTTCGATCTGCGCCCCATCGGCGGCGACGAAAGCCTCTTTGACGGGCTTCAGGCCGAAACGCTGGCGGCGGCCGCAAAAAACTCGATCTTCACCGCCCACATGGCCAGCAATGCGCTGACCCATGGCACGCCGCTGGGCCTGTTGCGGGATTTTGCAACGATCCGCTCGGGCGAGCATCGCGATACGATCGATATGAAGATGTCCGGCGTTGTGCCAGTGGTGGATCTGGGGCGCATGTATGCGCTGCAGGGCCAGCTCACCGCTGCCAACACCCGCGCGCGGCTGGAAGAGGCGGTGGCCACCGGCACGGTCAGCCCCTCGGGCGGGCGCGATCTCATTGATGCCTACGATCTTGTGGCCGAAACGCGGCTCAGGCACCAGGCGGCCCAGATCCGGCGCGGGGAGGCGCCGGATAACTTCCTGCCGCCCGCCACGCTTTCGGATTTTGAGCGCAGCCATCTGCGCAACGCCTTTGTGGTGATCAAAACCATGCAATCGGCGCTGATGCAGGGAAGGGGGCTTTTGGGCTAGGAGGGCCCGAAGAGGGGAGGAGCCATGTTTTTCGAACTGATCGGCACGATCCTGGCAGGGGCCGCGGCGGCGCTTGTTGTGTGGGCGATCAACCGGTTCCTGAAGGGCCGGTTGCCGAAGTGGATGATCCCCGTCTCCGCGGGGATCGTGATGCTGATTGCCGCGATCTCCAGCGAATACGGCTGGTATGATCGCACCCGCGCCACGATGCCCGAAGGCATGGTGGTGGCGCAAAGCATCGAGGAACCCTCGGCCTTCCGGCCCTGGACCTATGCGGCCCCCTACGTCACCCGCTTTGTCGCTGTAGATCGCGCCACCATCCGCCAGCACCCCGCGCAGCCTGGCCAGCGGATCGTGGAGCTTGTCTTCTACGGGCGCTGGGCGCGCACCTCGAAGATCCCGGTTCTCTTGGATTGCGAGGGCGGGCGCCGCGCCGATATCGCCGATGGGGCCGAGTTCGGCGAAGATGGTGCTATCACCAATGCCAACTGGCGCGATCTGGCCGCCGATGACCCGATCCTTACCACCGCCTGTGCGGAGGTGTGAGATGACGCAACTTCCCCTCCGCCTGCGCGTGTTCCTCTTCTTCTGCCTGATCGCGGCCTCCTCTGTCGCGGTTGTCTGGGGCGGCCTCTGGCTGGGCTTCCGGCAGCTGGGCGATCCCGGCGCAGCCTCGCCCTTCATCACGGTCGCCATTCTTTCGGCCTTCGGCCTGCCCGCACTGGCGCTTCTGATCTGGCTTCTCTTTGATACCCATGTCTCAAAACCCATCGAGGCCATCGCGGCGCGCCTGCGCCTTGGCGCCCACGGGCCGGACGAGGGTGGCGAAGCCCGGGTTGATGCCCGCTACCTCGGCGATCTCGCCCCTGCGGCGGCCGCCATGCATGAAACGCTTTCCACCGTCTCCTCCGACGTGGCTGAAACGGTGGAGGCGCGCACCCTCCGGCTGAAGCACCACCGCGATCAGCTGCTCTCGCTTCTCTCGGACATCCCTACCGCAACCCTGATGATCGGGCGTGATCACAACGTGGTGCTTTACGATGGGCAGGCCGCCGCGCTCATGGCGCGGGAGGCGCCCGTGCGCCTGAACGGCCACGTTTTCGATTACCTCAACGAGGGCCCGGTGAAAGAGGCGCTGCGCCAGATCGGCCATGACGGCCGCCGCCCGATTGCGGTGACAGGCCGGTCCGGCGCCGTCTATTCCGGCCATATCAGGCTGTTTGAGAACGGCTGCTACGCGCTCATGCTCGATCCGCTCGATGCCGATGCCGCGCGCCCGCTGGCCTATGATTTCGATCTGCTGGATAAGGCGCCGGTGGATGCCTCCGAAAGCCTCGGCCTGCGCGATCTTTGCTTTGTGGCCTTCGATACCGAAACAACCGGCCTCGACCCCGAAAAGGATGATGTGGTGCAGATCGGCGCCGTGCGCATCGTCAATGCGCGCATGGTGCCCGGCGAAGCGTTTGATCGGCTGGTCAATCCCGGCCGCCCGATCCCGAAAGCCTCAACCGCCGTGCACGGCATCGATGATGCCATGGTGGCCGATGCGCCGGATTTCGGCGCTGTCTGCACCGATTTCGCAGGGTTCTCGGCCAATGCGGTGTTTCTTGCCCATAACGCGCCTTTCGATATGGCGTTTCTCCATCGCGAGGGCGCGCGCGCGGGGCTTACCTTCGATCACCCCGTTGTCGATACCGTGCATATGTCGGCCATCGTCTTCGGCGGGTCTGCCGAACACACGCTCGATGCGCTTTGCGACAGGCTCGCCATCACCATCCCGCCTGAACGGCGCCACACCGCGATGGGCGACGCGATTGCCACGGCAGAGGCGTTTCTCGCCATGCTGCCGATCCTTGAGGCGCGGGGCATCGAAACCCTGGGCGCGTTGCGGGCCGAAAGCCGCCGCCACCGCCGCATTCTGGAAACCGCCTGACCCGGTGCCAGTGCCCGCCGACATCGTGCGCAGAACCGACGAAAGGTTGACCTGCCGCGCGTAATCGGTCACCCAAATGGGCAATCAAAACGAAAAAAGATCGAGCGGAGCAGCTTCGGTGCCGACTATTGGACAGGCCTTTTCGGGCGTCCGCGCGGTATGCGCGCTGGCCCTTGCGCTGCTTATTCTGGCGGGCGCATCCGGCCCCGCGGCGGCGCAGAACTTCCTCACGGGCGCGGCTGAGCCCGCCGCCGAGGCGCCTGCGGACCCGTTGCAACCGCTTCTCGATGCCATCGAGGATCCCGCAACGCGCGACCGGCTGATCGAGGCGCTTCGCAGCGCCAATGAAACGTCCGCCGATGGAAGCGAGGCTGCGGTTGCCGAGCCCGAGCCGCGCACGCTGGCCGCCCGGCTTGCCGAAACATCGGTTGAGGCTGTGGAAGGGTTGGTTCAGCGCGGCGATCAGGTGTTTTCCGATATCTCGCGCCTCGGCCTCCTGCCCAGCCTGCTGGATGAAGAGCGCCGCGCCCGCATCGGCGAAGAAGCCGCAAGCCTTCTGCTCACCATCCTCGTCACCGCCGCAATGTATCGCATGCTGCGCCTGCTCTCGCGCCAGATCCACCTGCGCCGAAGCCGCGCCGAGGTGGAAACCGGCACGCTGGTGGGCACGTTCGTGGCGCAGTTGAGCCTGCGGCTGATCTCGGTGATCTTTGCCTGGCTCGTGGGCTACGGGATTGCCACCTTCCTTCTGGGCGGCGGCACGATTGCGCTGGCACAGGCGCTTTATCTCAACGCCTTCCTCGTCTTCGGCCTCTTCTCGATTGCCCTCTCGGTGCTTGTCAGCCGCTACCCGGAGGATGTGACCTTCGCGCGCCTGCCGCCGAGCACGATGGCCACGATCTTCCGAAATGTGCGCCGCACCTTCGGCATCCTGTTCTATGGCCTCATCGCGGCGGTGCCGATTGCGCAGGAATGGACGAATTTCGTGATCGCCCGCTCGCTCCGCACCGCGGTGATCACCCTCGCCGCGCTCATGGCGCTTTGGACGATCCGGCGCATCAGCCGCACGCTTCTGGCCGAGCGCAAGGCCGCGGCGATGACCGCCTTGGAAGAACGCCGCGCCGAGACGGGCGATGAAACCCTCACCGATACCTTCATCGCGAGTTCGATCAATCTCTGGGATCGGATCTGGCCGCTTCTGGCCTACGTTTATGTCGTGGTGGCCTATGTGGTCGCCATCGCGAACCCGAATTTGATTGTGGAGCTTGTGGGCCGGGCCACGGCGCTTTCCGCGCTGGCCCTCGTGGCGGTTCTCATCGGCCTGCGCCAGTTCGCCATGGCCACCCGCCCGCTCAGCATGCCCGTGCCGCCGGCGCTTGATCAGGCGCTGCCGTCGTTGAAGCCGCGGCTGTCGGGCTTCCTGCCCGCCGCACTGGTTCTGGCCGGGATCGCCTCGCTTGCGGCGGCCGTGTTGCTGATTGTTGAGGGTTGGCAGCTTGTCGATGTCGGGGCGTGGCTTTCAAATGGCGGCAGCAACCTGATCTGGCGCATCGCCAGCGTGCTGATCATCCTCACCGTTCTTGTGCTCGCCTGGTCGCTTCTGTCGAGCTGGATCGATAAGCGGCTCAATACGGATGTGCCCGGCCGCCAGGTTTCGGCCCGCTCCCGCACGCTTCTCGCACTGTTCCGCAACGCGCTTTCCATCGCGCTGATCGTCTTCGGTGGCATGACGGCGCTCTCCGAGATCGGGATCGATATCGCGCCGCTTCTCGCCGGTGCCGGTGTGATCGGCCTCGCCATCGGTTTCGGCGCCCAGAAGCTGGTGCAGGACATTATCACGGGCATCTTTATCCAGCTCGAAAACGCCATCAACGAGGGCGATGTCGTCACCGTGGCCGGGATCACCGGCGGGGTGGAGCGGCTGACGATCCGTTCGGTGGGCATCCGGGATCTTTCCGGGGTCTATCACCTCATCCCGTTCAGCGCGGTCGATACCGTGGGCAATTACATGCGGCTCTTTGCCTATCATGTGGAGGTGGTGGGCATCTCCTATGACAGCGATATCGAAGTGGCCGAGGAAGCGATGCACAGCGCCTTCGAAACGCTGCGGGCCGGGCCGCTTGGGCCCGAGATCATCGGCCCGCTGGAATATCACGGCGTCGTCGGGCTGGCGGACAGTTCGGTGAACCTGCGCGCGCGGGTGAAAACAAAGCCTGGCCAGCAATGGGCCGTGGGCCGGGCCTATACCCGCGAGGTCAAGCGCGCGCTCGATGCTGCGGGAATCGAGATCCCCTTCCCCCATCGCGAACTCAAGCTGCCGAAGATCATGCTCGATCGGTTCATGGGGCCGGGCGAAGCGGGCGGGCAGGGGCCCGCGCCCGGCACGCCCTGAACAGGCGATTGGCCGCGCCATGGCCGGGCCGTGGCGCTTGCGCGGCGCGGCGAAACCTGCCTCTATCGGGCCACCGCAATGGAGAAGCCGATGAAGATCGCCAGCATCTCGGCCCCCGGCAAGGGCGACATGGATCTCATTCTGGCGGGCCTTGCAAAGCGCTTGCAGGGCGCGGGCCTGCGCGTGGCGGGGCTCGTGCAGGTGAACACCGAATGCGAAAGCGGCGGCCCCTGCGATATGGATGTGCAGGTTCTGCCCGAAGGCCCGGTGCTTCGGATCTCGCAAACGCTTGGCCCCGGCGCGCGCGGATGCCGGCTTGATGCCGATGCGCTGGAACGCGCGGTGGGCCTTGTCTCCGCCAGTCTCGAACCCGGCGCCGATATCCTGCTGATCAACAAGTTCGGCAAGCAGGAGGCCGCGGGCGGCGGGTTTCGCGAGGTGATGGGCGCGGCACTTGCCGCGGGCGTTCCGGTGATCGTGGGGCTCAACCCGCTGAATGCGGCGGAGTTCGAGGCGTTCACCGATGGAATGGCCGAAGCGATTCCGCCCGAGCTAGATGGGCTGGAGGCCTGGGTGATGCGCCAGGTGGCCAGCCAACCCGCCGTCTGAACCGCGGCGCTTGCATTGCCGCCCCCGGCGCGCTCTACTTAGCCACAGGGAAATGCCCGGCACCTGCTTTGCCAGGATAACGATCGGGCCCGTCGGAAAAAACCGGCGCTAGGGGAGGATCGCGTGACCATCACGCCTGTTCAGCATATGCGCAAGCTTCTGCAGGGCGCTGCCAGCCATGTGCCACCCCCCGTCAAGCCGGCCCACAGCATCGAAAGGGAGGTTTGAGATGGCTGATCAGGCAAACCCGGCGCCGCCAATGGATGAACGCGTCAAAGCGATCCCGGTCTGGCGCCGCGCGCTTATCCGGCCCGAACTCGGCGGGATCTGCGGCACCATTCTGGTGTTTTTGTTCTTCATCGCCACGGCATCGGATAGCGGCATGTTCAACGCGCAGGGCGTGCTGAACTGGTCCACCGTCTCGGCCCAGTTCATGATCATCGCTGTGGGCGCCTGCCTGCTGATGATCGCGGGTGAGTTCGATCTCTCTGTGGGTTCGATGATCGGGTTTTCCGGGATGATGATCGCGATCTTCGGCGTTACCCTGGGTTGGCCGATCTGGATGGCGATCCTGGTGACCTTCGCAATCGCCGTCGCAATCGGCGCGCTCAACGGCTACATCGTGGTGCGCACGGGGCTTCCAAGCTTTATTGTCACGCTTGCCTTCCTTTTCATCCTGCGCGGCTTCACCATCTACCTGCCGCAGACGATCGAGCGCAAAACCATCATCGGCGGCATCTCCGAGGCGGCGGAAGGTGATTGGCTGGCGCCGATCTTCGGCGGAAAGATCCTTGAGGGCCTCTTCACCTGGATGGGCGATGCCGGGATGATCGCCACCTTCGAACGCGGCACCCGCGCGGGCGAGCCGGTGGTGGATGGGATACCCATGCTGATCGTCTGGGCCATCATCCTCGTGATCCTCGGCCATATCCTGCTAACGAAAACGCGGTTCGGGAACTGGATCTTCGCGGCAGGCGGCGATGCGCAGGCCGCGCGCTATGTGGGCGTGCCGGTCAACCGCGTGAAGATCCTGATGTTCATGTTCACCGCCTTTTGCGCCACCGTCTTCGCCACCTGCCAGGTGATGGAATTCGGCTCCGCCGGGGCCGACCGAGGCCTTTTGAAGGAGTTTGAGGCGATCATCGCCGTGGTGATCGGCGGTGCGCTTCTCACCGGTGGGTACGGGTCGGTGATCGGCGCCGCGCTGGGCGCGCTGATCTTCGGCGTGGTCCAGCAGGGCCTCTTCTTCGCCGGGGTGGAAAGCTCGCTTTTCCGCGTGTTCCTGGGTGTCATCCTGCTCTTCGCGGTGATCCTGAACACCTATATTCGCCGCATGATCACGGGGGAACGCTAAGATGAACACCCGCAGCACCCACCAGCCCATCGTTCAGATGAAGGATATCGAGAAGCATTTCGGCAGCGTCATCGCGCTGGCGGGCGTGTCGGTCGATGTTTTCCCTGGCGAATGCCATTGCCTTCTGGGCGATAACGGCGCCGGGAAATCGACCTTCATCAAAACGATGTCGGGCGTTCACAAGCCCACCAAGGGCGAGATCCTCTTCGAAGGGCAGCCGATGCACTTCGATGATCCGCGCGATGCGATCACTGCGGGCATCGCAACCGTGTATCAGGATCTCGCGATGATCCCGCTGATGTCGGTCAGCCGCAATTTCTTCATGGGCAATGAGCCGATCAAGAAGATCGCGGGCATCCCGTTCTTCGACAAGGATTATGCCGACCGGGTGACCATGGATGAGATGCGCAAGATGGGCATCAACCTGCGCGGCCCCGATCAGGCCGTGGGCACGCTTTCGGGCGGCGAACGGCAGACGGTGGCCATCGCCCGCGCGGTGCATTTCGGCGCCAAGGTGCTGATCCTGGATGAACCCACCTCTGCCCTCGGCGTGCGCCAAACCTCGAACGTGCTTGCCACGATCGACAAGGTGCGCAAGCAGGGCATCGCGGTGGTGTTCATCACCCACAACGTGCGCCACGCGCTGGCAGTGGGCGACAGGTTCACGGTGCTGAACCGGGGGCAGACGCTCGGCACCGCCCAGCGCGGGCAGATCACCCCCGATGAGCTGCAGGATCTCATGGCGGGCGGTCAGGAACTGGCCGAACTCGAAGGCTCTCTCGGCGGCACGGTCTAGGCGCCAAAGGCGGGCGCGGAAAAGGGGGGGCGGAACGGGGGGGGCGGGGCCCCGCCGGATCGCCGCGCCCGCCTGGCGCTTGAAACGCCAGCCCGCCCCTAGTCCCCGCCCCGCGCACCGGATAGGCTCGCGCGCGGGATGGGGAAGAACAGGAACCCAACATGTCGCCCTTGCTTCGAAAACCCGTGGCCGAGGCCGGCCTCGTGCATGCGATCACGCCGGAAACCGCGCGCGGCCCGCTTTCGCCGGGCTGGGCCTTTGTTGGCTTTCACCTCCACCGGTTGCGGCCCGGCGAAACCGCGGCGGCAGAAACCGGGGGCCGCGAGGCGATCCTTGTCATCGTGGAAGGCAAGGCACGCATCACCGCCGATGGCACGGAGTTCGGCGAGATGGGCGACCGGCTCGATGTGTTCGAACGCACCGCCCCCCATTGCCTTTACGTGCCCGCGGGCAGTGGCTGGCAGGCAGAGGCCACAACACCCCTCACGCTTGCCATCTGCAGCGCCCCGGCCGCGCCCGGGCGCCCGGCCCGGCGGTTAGGCCCTGAGGGCATCGCGCTTACCCCGCGCGGCACCGGCACCAACACGCGATACATCAACAACATCGCGATGGAAGATCGCGATGTGGCAGAGAGCTTGCTGGTAACGGAAGTCTTCACCCCAGCAGGCCACTGGTCCAGCTACCCCCCTCACCGGCATGACGAGGATGATTTTCCGAACATCACCTATCTCGAAGAAACCTATTATCACCGGCTGAACCCCGCCCAGGGCTATGGCCATCAGCGGGTGTTCACCGAGGATGGATCGCTGGATGAAACGGTAAGCCCGGCCAACCACGATGTGGTGCTCGTGCCCCGGGGGCACCATCCCTGCGCGGCGCCGCATGGCTACGAGATGTACTATCTCAACGTGATGGCGGGCCCCCTGCGGAAATGGCGGTTCAAAAACCACCCCGATCATGCCTGGATCGTGGAGGCCGCAGAAGCCTAGCCCTTGCGCGGCGGCAGCAGCCGCGCCGTGGCGCCCTGAATAACGTCTTCCACGCTCACCCGCATTTTGGCGAATTCCGCCTTTCCGTCGATTCTCAGAAACGACAGCCCGTGCACAAAGGTCCAAAGCGGGAAGCCGGCCTCCATCACAGCATCATCCACCTCTGCGTGGCCCAGATAGCGCGCGATCTGATCGAGCACGACCCCGTAGCAGCCATGCCCGGCCTCTTCGGTGGCAGGGTGATCCTTCGGGGTTGCGAACATCATTTTGAAGAGCCCCGGATTATCCTCCGCAAAGGCCACATAGGCCCGGCCCACCGCCGCGATCGCCTCCAGCGTCCCGGGTGTGTGCGGCACAACGGCGGCATGAAACCGCTCCGTCATCTCTGCAAACCCCTGCAGCGCAACGGCGCGCAGCAGGTCTTCGCGATCCTCGAAATGCTTGTAGGGCGCCGCCGTGGAAACGCCCGCGCGCCGGCACGCTTCGGAAACAGAGAACACGTCAGGCCCTCTCTCCTCCACCAGATCACGCGTCGTCGCGATCAGCTGCTCGCGCAGATCGCCATGGTGATAGCCGGTTTTTTGGGCGGTTTTCTGCATCGTCCCCTCGTCAGCAGCAGTCTTTTTGTTTTTTTTCTTGATCGAGATGTTAGAGCCTCTAACTAAGTTAGTGCCTCTTACAATATAGGGGCGCCACGAAGCAATGCCAAGCGGCGCAGATACCGAATGCGCCGCACCGTAACTGCAAGGAGCGCCCCATGGCCGAGAAACGCGCACCCGCCAAAGGCCCCTCGATCCTGCGCCGCACCGGCGCGCTCGTTCTCACGCTGGCCACCTTCGGGGTCGCAGGCGCGCTGGTCTTCCTGGGGTCGGATCGGATCGCGGCCAATGCCGAACGCCTGCCGCCTGCCACCGAAATCTCTCCCGTGCCCGTGGCCACCGTGCCGCTTGAGATGCAGGAAACCTACACTGTCACCGCCGCATATCAGGGGCGGGTCGAGGCGCGCCGGCAAACGGCCATCGGCTTTGAGGCCGGGGGTACAATCGCCGCGCTCACCGTTGATGAAGGCGATCGCGTGGCCGCAGGCGATGTGCTCGCACGCCTCGATACCCGCGC
>JANQPC010000082.1 GCA_028285485.1 Paracoccaceae bacterium
ACATCTTAAGGAACTGAAAATGGCTGATCTGAAGAAACTTGCTGAAGAGATCGTGGGCCTCACGCTTCTCGAAGCCCAGGAACTCAAAACCATCCTGAAAGACGAGTACGGCATCGAACCCGCCGCCGGTGGCGCGGTGATGATGGCTGGTCCGGCTGGCGGCGGCGACGCCGGTGGCGATGCGGCCGAGGAGAAGTCGGAATTCGACGTGATCCTGAAGGCGGCCGGTGCGCAGAAGATCAACGTGATCAAGGAAGTGCGCGCGATCACCGGGCTTGGCCTGAAAGAAGCCAAGGAGCTCGTCGAAGCCGGCGGCAAGGCCGTGAAGGAAGGCGTCGACAAGGCGGAAGCCGAGGAGATCAAGGGCAAGCTCGAGGCGGCTGGCGCCGAAGTCGAGCTCAAGTAATCGCCCTCCGGCGGGCGGCGGCGATCCCGGGCAAGATCCGGGGCCCCGCGGCAGCGCTGGCACGAAAAAGACGGCTGGATGCGGGAAATCCGCGTCCGGCCTTCCGCGTCTCAGGAAGCCCCCGCTCGGGGCGGAGGTTTCCTAAGGTGCGGGGCCAGTCGGGCGGGCGCCTGTGGGAGGGCGCCCTGGTATGGACTGGCCGCATCTGTTTCACCGGCGCGCCGCCGGGCCCCGACGGCCGGCGTGTCAGCGAAAGCGAAAGGTGAACGCCACATGGCATCGACCTATCTTGGCCAAAAACGACTCCGCAAATACTACGGCAAAATCCGCGAAGTGCTGGAAATGCCGAACCTCATCGAGGTTCAGAAATCGAGCTACGACCTGTTCCTGAAATCCGGCGATCAGCCTGAGCCCCTGGATGGCGAGGGCCTGATGGGCGTGTTCCAATCGGTGTTCCCGATCAAGGATTTCAACGAAACGGCGGTGCTTGAGTTCGTGCGCTACGAGCTTGAGAAGCCGAAATACGACGTGGAAGAATGCCAGCAGCGCGACATGACCTATTCGGCGCCGCTGAAGGTGACGCTGCGCCTGATCGTCTTTGATGTGGATGAGGATACCGGGGCCAAGTCGGTCAAAGACATCAAGGAACAGGATGTGTTCATGGGCGACATGCCCCTGATGACGCCGAACGGCACCTTCATCGTGAACGGCACCGAGCGTGTGATCGTCAGCCAGATGCACCGCTCTCCGGGCGTGTTCTTCGATCACGACAAGGGTAAAACCCACAGCTCGGGCAAGCTGCTCTTTGCCTGCCGCATCATCCCCTATCGCGGCTCGTGGCTCGATTTCGAATTCGATGCCAAGGATCTCGTCTATGCGCGCATAGACCGGCGCCGCAAGCTTCCCGTCACCACGCTGCTTTATGCTCTGGGCCTGGATCAGGAAGGCATCATGGATGCCTATTACGATACGGTCGAGTTCAAGCTGGAGAAGAACAAGGGCTGGGTCACCAAGTTCTTCCCCGAACGCGTGCGGGGCACGCGCCCGGCCTTCGATCTTGTCGATGCCAAATCGGGTGAAGTGGTTGCCGAGGCCGGCAAAAAAGTTACCCCTCGCGCGGTGAAGAAACTGATCGACGAGGGCAAGGTCACCGACCTTCTTCTGCCCTTCGATCAGATCGTGGGCCGCTTCGTGGCGAAGGATATCGTTAACGAAGAAAACGGCGCGATCTATGCCGAGGCCGGCGATGAGCTGACCTGGGAAACCGATAAGGACGGGGTCGTCACCGGCGGCACATTGCATGAGCTGATCGAGGCCGGCATCACCGAAATCCCGGTGCTGGATATCGATAACGTCAATGTTGGCCCCTACATGCGCAACACGATGGCGGCCGACAAGAACATGGGCCGCGACACCGCGCTGATGGATATCTACCGCGTGATGCGCCCGGGCGAGCCGCCCACCGTTGATGCCGCCTCTGCGCTCTTCGACACGCTCTTCTTCGATAGCGAGCGCTACGATCTTTCCGCCGTGGGCCGCGTGAAGATGAACATGCGCCTCGCGCTTGATGCCGAGGATACGGTGCGCACGCTGCGCCGCGAGGATATCGTGGCCTGCATCAAGGCGCTTGTGGATCTGCGCGACGGGCGCGGCGAGGTGGATGATATCGACCATCTCGGCAACCGCCGCGTGCGCTCGGTGGGCGAGCTGATGGAAAACCAGTATCGCGTGGGCCTTCTGCGGATGGAGCGCGCGATTAAGGAACGTATGAGTTCGGTCGAGATCGATACGGTGATGCCGCAGGATCTCATCAACGCCAAGCCCGCCGCGGCGGCGGTGCGCGAATTCTTCGGCTCCTCGCAGCTTTCGCAGTTCATGGACCAGACGAACCCGCTTTCGGAAGTCACCCACAAGCGGCGGCTTTCGGCGCTTGGGCCGGGTGGCCTTACGCGCGAACGCGCAGGGTTCGAGGTGCGCGATGTGCACCCCACGCATTATGGCCGCATGTGCCCGATCGAAACGCCGGAAGGCCCGAATATCGGCCTGATCAACTCGCTCGCCACCTTCGCGCGGGTGAACAAATACGGCTTTATCGAAACCCCCTACCGCAAGGTGGTCGAGGGTCAGGTGACGGACGATGTGCAATACATGTCGGCCACCGAAGAAATGCGCCATGTCGTGGCCCAGGCCAACGCCAAGCTCGATGAGAAGGGCAAGTTCCAGAATGAGCTCGTTTCCACCCGCCAGGCGGGGGAATACACGCTCGCGCCGCCGGAAAACGTCGATCTGATTGACGTTTCTCCCAAACAGCTGGTCTCGGTTGCCGCCTCGCTCATCCCGTTCCTGGAAAATGACGATGCCAACCGCGCGCTCATGGGTTCGAACATGCAGCGCCAGGCCGTGCCGCTTCTGCAGGCCGAGGCTCCGCTTGTGGGCACCGGGATCGAGGAAGTGGTCGCGCGCGATTCCGGCGCCGCCATCATGGCGCGCCGGGCGGGGATCATCGATCAGGTCGATGCCCAGCGCATCGTGATCCGGGCCACCGAAGATCTCGAACCGGGCGATCCAGGCGTGGATATCTACAGCCTGCGCAAGTTCCAGCGTTCGAACCAGAACACCTGCATCAACCAGCGCCCGCTGGTGAAGGTGGGGGAGACGGTCACGAAAGGCGAGGTAATCGCCGACGGGCCCTCCACCGATCTGGGCGAACTGGCGCTCGGCAAGAACGTGGTCGTCGCCTTCATGCCGTGGAATGGCTACAACTACGAGGACTCGATCCTGATCTCCGAACGCATCGTGCGCGATGACGTGTTTACCTCGATCCATATCGAGGAGTTCGAGGTTGCCGCCCGCGATACCAAGCTCGGGCCGGAAGAGATCACCCGCGATATCCCGAATGTGGGCGAGGAAGCCCTGCGCAACCTCGACGAGGCGGGCATCGTCTATATCGGCGCCGAAGTGGGGCCGGCAGACATTCTCGTGGGGAAGATCACGCCGAAGGGTGAAAGCCCGATGACGCCGGAAGAAAAGCTTCTTCGCGCGATCTTCGGCGAAAAGGCCTCGGACGTGCGCGATACCTCGCTCCGGCTCCCGCCGGGCGATTTCGGCACCGTCGTGGAAGTGCGCGTCTTCAACCGCCATGGGGTGGAAAAGGATGAACGCGCGCTGCAGATCGAGCGCGAAGAGGTGGAACGCCTCGCGCGTGACCGGGATGACGAACTTGCCATCCTCGATCGCAACATCTACGCGCGCCTCAAAACGATGATCCTCGGCAAAGTGGCCGTGAAAGGGCCCAAGGGCGTCAAGCCCAAGTCCGAGATCACCGAGGATCTGCTCGAAAGCCTCTCCAAAGGCCAGTGGTGGCAGCTTGCCATCGGCGAAGACGAGGAAGCCCAGCAGATCGAGGCGCTGAACGCCCAGTACGAGGCGCAGAAACGCGCGCTCGACGCCCGGTTCGAAGACAAGGTCGAAAAGGTGCGCCGGGGCGATGATCTGCCGCCGGGTGTGATGAAGATGGTCAAGGTCTTCGTCGCGGTGAAGCGCAAGCTGCAGCCGGGCGATAAGATGGCCGGCCGCCACGGCAACAAGGGCGTGATCTCGAAGGTGGTGCCCATGGAAGACATGCCGTTCCTCGGCGATGGCACCCCGGTGGATTTCGTGCTGAACCCGCTTGGCGTGCCCTCGCGCATGAATGTGGGCCAGATCCTCGAAACCCATATGGGCTGGGCCGCGCGCGGCCTTGGCATCCAGATCGACGATGCGCTGGGCGCTTACCGCCGCTCGGGCGATCTTTCCCCGGTGCAGGAGGCGATGAAAATCGCCTATGGCGACGAGGTGTGGGACGAAGGGCTTGATGGGCTTGAGGCCGACGCGCTCGTTGAAAAGGCGGAACTTGTCACCCGCGGCGTGCCGATCGCAACGCCCGTCTTCGACGGTGCGAAGGAGGCTGATGTCAACAACGCGCTGGAACGGGCGGGCTTCGATGAATCCGGCCAGTCAACACTGTATGACGGGCGTACGGGTGAGCAATTCGCGCGCCCCGTCACCGTGGGCATCAAGTACCTGCTGAAGCTGCATCACCTTGTGGATGACAAGATCCACGCGCGCTCCACCGGGCCCTACAGCCTAGTGACCCAGCAGCCGCTGGGCGGCAAGGCCCAGTTCGGCGGCCAGCGCTTTGGGGAGATGGAGGTCTGGGCGCTGGAAGCCTATGGCGCCGCCTACACGCTGCAGGAGATGCTCACCGTCAAATCCGATGACGTGGCGGGCCGCACCAAGGTCTACGAGTCGATCGTCAAGGGCGAGGATAACTTCGAGGCCGGCGTGCCGGAATCGTTCAACGTGCTCGTGAAGGAAGTGCGGGGCCTCGGGCTCAACATGGAACTTCTGGATGCGATTGAGGATGACGACGACGCACCGGAGATCGCGGCGGAGTGATGAACGGGTGCTGGCGCCCGGGGCCTCAGAGCGCCCCGGGGACCGGCGCCGAGAGACTGTCGGTAGGCCGGGCTGAGGCCCGGCACACCAGAACCCGACAAGACAGGATTTCGAGATGAATCAAGAACTTACGACGAACCCGTTCAACCCGCTCACGCCGCCGAAGACGTTTGACGAGATCAAGATCTCGCTCGCGTCGCCGGAGCGGATCCTGAGCTGGTCCTACGGCGAGATCAAAAAGCCCGAAACGATCAACTACCGCACCTTCAAGCCGGAGCGCGATGGTCTGTTCTGCGCCCGGATCTTCGGGCCGATCAAGGATTACGAGTGCCTCTGCGGCAAGTATAAGCGCATGAAGTATCGCGGCGTTGTCTGCGAGAAATGCGGTGTGGAAGTGACGCTGCAGAAGGTGCGGCGCGAACGGATGGGCCATATCGAACTGGCCGCGCCCGTCGCCCACATCTGGTTCCTGAAATCGCTGCCCAGCCGCATCGGCCTCATGCTCGACATGACGCTGCGCGATCTTGAGCGGATCCTCTACTTCGAAAACTACGTGGTGATCGAACCGGGTCTGACGGATCTTACCTATGGCCAGCTGATGACCGAGGAGGAATATCTCGATGCGCAGGACGCGTATGGGATGGACGCCTTCACGGCCAATATCGGTGCCGAGGCGATCCGCGAGATGCTTCAGAACATCGATCTGGAGGCGGAAGCGGCCACCCTGCGGGAAGAGCTGAAGGAAGCCACGGGCGAACTGAAGCCCAAGAAGATCATCAAGCGCCTGAAGATCGTTGAAAACTTTATCGAATCCGGCAACCGCCCGGAATGGATGGTGCTCACGGTTATCCCCGTGATCCCGCCCGAGCTGCGCCCGCTGGTGCCGCTGGATGGCGGCCGCTTTGCGACATCCGATCTCAACGACCTCTATCGCCGGGTGATCAACCGCAACAACCGCCTCAAGCGGCTTATCGAGCTGCGCGCCCCCGATATCATCGTGCGTAACGAAAAGCGGATGCTGCAGGAATCGGTCGATGCGCTCTTCGATAACGGGCGCCGTGGCCGCGTGATCACGGGCGCCAACAAGCGCCCGCTGAAATCGCTTTCCGACATGCTGAAGGGCAAGCAGGGCCGCTTCCGGCAGAACCTGCTGGGCAAGCGCGTGGATTTCTCGGGCCGCTCGGTGATCGTGACGGGCCCGGAACTGAAGCTTCACCAATGCGGGCTGCCCAAGAAGATGGCGCTCGAACTTTTCAAGCCGTTCATCTATTCGCGGCTTGAGGCGAAGGGGCTTTCCTCCACCGTCAAACAGGCCAAGAAACTGGTCGAGAAAGAACGGCCGGAGGTGTGGGATATCCTCGATGAGGTGATCCGCGAACACCCCGTGATGCTGAACCGCGCGCCCACGCTGCACCGGCTTGGCATTCAGGCGTTTGAGCCCGTGCTGATCGAAGGCAAGGCGATCCAGCTTCATCCGCTGGTCTGCTCGGCCTTCAACGCCGACTTTGATGGCGATCAGATGGCGGTGCATGTGCCGCTCTCGCTTGAAGCCCAGCTTGAAGCGCGCGTCCTCATGATGTCGACGAACAACGTTCTGTCGCCCGCCAACGGCGCGCCGATCATCGTGCCGTCGCAGGATATGATCCTGGGCCTCTACTACCTTTCCATGGAACGTCAGGGCATGCAGGGCGAGGGCATGGTGTTTGCCAGCCCCGAAGAAGTGGAGCATGCGCTGGGCGCCGGCGAGGTGCATCTGCACGCCAAGATCACCGCGCGGGTGAAGCAGATCGATGAGGAAGGCCAGGAGGTGTACCGCCGGTTTGAAACCACGCCGGGCCGCGTACGCCTCGGCGCTCTTCTGCCGCTCAATGCCAAGGCACCGTTCGATCTGGTGAACCGCCTTCTGCGCAAGAAGGAAGTTCAGCAGGTGATCGATACCGTCTACCGCTATTGCGGGCAGAAAGAGTCGGTTATCTTCTGCGACCAGATCATGACGATGGGCTTCCGCGAGGCGTTCAAGGCCGGCATCTCCTTTGGCAAGGATGACATGCTTATCCCGGAATCGAAGTGGGATATCGTGGGCGGCACCCGCGATCAGGTGAAAGAGTTCGAACAGCAGTATATGGACGGGCTCATCACCCAGGGCGAGAAGTACAACAAGGTTGTCGATGCCTGGTCGAAATGCTCCGACGAGGTGGCGGGCGCTATGATGTCGGAAATCTCGTCGCTCCGTAAGGATGACGCAGGCGCCGAGATGGAGCCCAACTCCGTTTACATGATGGCCCATTCCGGCGCGCGGGGCTCGCCGGCCCAGATGAAGCAGCTGGGCGGGATGCGCGGGCTGATGGCCAAGCCTTCGGGCGAGATCATCGAAACCCCGATCATCTCGAACTTCAAAGAGGGCCTGACCGTGCTTGAGTACTTCAACTCAACCCACGGTGCCCGGAAAGGCCTGGCTGATACGGCGCTGAAAACCGCGAACTCGGGCTATCTGACCCGCCGTCTGGTGGACGTGGCGCAGGATTGCATCGTGCGGATGCATGATTGCGGCACCGAAAACGCCATCACCGCGGAAGCGGCCGTGAATGATGGCGAGGTCGTCTCGTCGCTCTCCGAGCGTATTCTGGGCCGTGTTGCGGCCGAAGACATCCTCAAGCCCGGCACCGATGAAGTGCTGGCCACGAAGGATGAGCTGATCGACGAGCGGAAGGCCGATATGATCGAGGCCGCGGGGCTCGCCAGCGTGCGCATCCGGTCTCCGCTGACCTGCGAGGCCGAAGAGGGCGTTTGCGCCATGTGCTACGGGCGTGACCTTGCGCGCGGCACGATGGTGAATACCGGCGAGGCCGTCGGTATCATCGCCGCGCAATCGATCGGCGAGCCGGGCACCCAGCTGACCATGCGCACCTTCCACATCGGCGGCATCGCCCAGGGTGGCCAGCAATCCTTCCTGGAAGCCAGCCAGGAAGGCACGATCGAATTCCGCAACGCCTCTGTTCTGCAGAATGCGGGCGGCGAAACGATCGTGATGGGCCGCAACATGGCGATTGCGATCATCGATGAAAACGGGGTGGAGCGGGCGAGCCACAAGCTTGGCTACGGCTCCAAGCTCTTTGTCGAGGATGGCGCCACGGTGGCCCGGGGCGATAAGCTCTTCGAGTGGGATCCCTACACCTTGCCGATCATCGCCGAGAAGGCGGGTACCGCGAAATTCGTCGATCTCGTTTCGGGCATCTCGGTGCGCGATGAGACCGACGAGGCCACGGGCATGACGCAGAAGATCGTGTCAGACTGGCGCTCGGCCCCTCGCGGGAACGAGCTCAAGCCAGAGATCATCCTTGTGGATGCCGATGGCGAACCGGTGCGCAACGATCAGGGCAACCCTGTCACCTACCCGATGTCGGTTGACGCCATCCTGTCGGTGGAAGACGGCTCCGAGATCAAGGCAGGCGATGTGGTGGCGCGAATTCCGCGCGAAGGTGCGAAGACGAAGGATATTACCGGCGGTCTTCCGCGGGTGGCCGAACTCTTCGAAGCGCGCCGTCCAAAGGATCACGCGATCATCGCCGAAATCGATGGCTACGTGCGGTTCGGGCGCGACTACAAGAACAAGCGCCGGATCGCCATCGAACCCGCCGATGAAAGCTTGGAGCCCGTGGAATACATGGTGCCGAAGGGGAAACACATCCCCGTCGCCGAGGGCGATTTCGTCCAGAAAGGCGATTACATCATGGACGGGAACCCCGCGCCGCATGACATCCTGTCGATCATGGGTGTCGAAGCGCTGGCCGATTACATGATCGACGAGGTGCAGGACGTTTATCGCCTTCAGGGCGTGAAGATTAACGACAAGCACATCGAGGTCATCGTGCGCCAGATGCTGCAGAAGTGGGAGATCCTCGATAGCGGTGAAACCACGCTTCTGAAGGGCGAACATGTCGATAAGGCCGAATTTGATGCCGCCAATGAAAAGGCGATCTCGAAGGGCGGGCGCCCGGCACAGGGCGAGCCGATCCTCCTGGGCATCACCAAAGCCTCGCTTCAGACGCGTTCGTTCATCTCCGCGGCGTCGTTCCAGGAAACGACGCGGGTGCTGACGGAAGCCTCCGTTCAGGGCAAGCGCGACAAGCTTGTGGGCCTGAAGGAGAACGTCATCGTGGGCCGCCTGATCCCGGCAGGCACCGGCGGTGCCACCCAGCGGGTGGAACGCATCGCGGCCGAGCGTGACCGGAAGGTGATCGAGGAAGCCCGGGCCGAGGCGGAAGCCGCGGCCGCGCTTGCCGCCCCCATGGATGTGTTCGAAGGCGAAGAGCTTGACGCCGGCCTCATCGAAACACCCGAAAGCCGCGATTAGGCGCTTGGGTGAAAGACATCACCGAAAAGCCCCGCTTCGGCGGGGCTTTTCATTTTTGATAGTGTGGTCGCGCAAAGCCTCGCAAGCCGCGGCCCGGATGGCCGGCCAACTCAGCTTCCGGCAATGCCCAGGATTAGTTCCGCAAGCGCCTGCGGCTGGGAATAGAACGGTGAGTGGCTGCAATCGAGGCTTTGCACCGATGTCCGGGTGCCCATCACCTCATCCATCATCCGGATCATTTCGCGCTGCCCGGCAATGGTGATCGCGCGATCCTCGGTGCACGCGATGTAATGCCGAGCAACCGTTCCGAACCGGCCCTTGCTGACATTCGAGGGCACGCCGGCAACCTGGGCAGGCTCGTCGGGGTGCAGGTGGCGCAGGGCGGTTTCGAACTGGGCGTTGGTCAGATCGGCGTAAAACGCCTGCTTCAGCCGGGCCCGGTAGTCTGCATCCGGTGAGGCAACATCGATCCGCAGGGCCCCCACCTGTTCGGGATCGGCCAGAAAAAGCGTGGGCACAACCGCCTCGGCCATCAGATCATGCTGGATCATCTGCCCTGCCACCATGCCGGGGGGCAGCATGAAGGCCGTCAGATAGGCCGCGGCTGATACCTCCTCTGATATCGCCTCGACAACGGATGAAACGGTCAGCCCGCCCAGCGAATGGCCCAACACAACGGCCTTGCCCCCGGTTTCGGCATTCACGGCGCGCACGGCTGCGATCGCGGCCTCTGTGCGCGCCTCCTGCGTTACGCCGGCATTGGGCGAGGGTTCTGAGCCGAAGGCGGCGGGATCAAGCGGGCGGGTGGCGAAAGATGCGGGGCGGGGCGCCGCGGCCCCGGCGCCTGGAAGATCGATCGCCCGCGCCGCGCAGCCCGCCGCCTCAAGAAGCGGAACAACGCGATCCCACGTATGATGATCGTGCCAGGCGCCATGGATCAGCACCACCCCGTTGCGTTTCGCCATAGGTTCCTCCCTAATTCGCGGCAAGCTTACGGATTGTGAGGGGGCAGGAAATGCACGGCGTTCACGAAAACTATGCTGAACCTCACATGCCGCCCGCGCCGCGGGTGTGGGACACGCGCGCGGTGCCGGGTTCCGAGGCCTTCGAATTCTATCGCGACGGCATCTGTTCGGCCTTCATGCCGCTGCGCCCCGAACGTCAGGCCGACGGAAGTGGGCCCTTCCGCTCCAAACACGTGTCCCACAGCATCGGGCAGGTGGCCCTGAACATCGTCTCTGCCAGCCCGCACCCGGTCTTCAAAGGAAAGCCAGAGATTTCGGCCTCAGAGATGGAGTGCTTCTATCTGAACCTGCAACTGGCCGGGCGCTGCCGGATTTCGCAAGGCGACGGCGGCATTGCCCTGCTGCCCGGGCACATCGCTCTCTTCGATAGTGCCCGCCCGTTTGCCCTGGATCATGGGGAGGAGGAGCCGCTCAAGGTCATCTCGCTAATGATCCCGAAATCGCTAGTGGCGAGCGATGGGCAGGCCGCGCCGCGCATCCTTTCCGATCACCCGGTGTTCGGCGCGGCGTTGGCGAAGGCCACTGCTGCCTTCGCTCAAACGGCGCGCGCGGCGGGCGGCGATGCGCTTCACAGGCTTCGGGATGTTGTGTTGGGCCTGACGGATTTGGTGTTGAACGAAACCCTGCCTGCTGAAGGCCCGGGCACCCGCCGCGCGGCCCACTATTTCCGGCTCTGCGACTTGGTGCGGCGGCACTGCGTGAAGCCAGAGGTGAGCATCGGCAGCATTGCCGCGCAGGTGGGCCTCTCTATCGGCACGGTGCGGAACATTTTCTCGGAGAACAACGATGCCTTCGGCAGGAGGCTTCGCAATGAACGGCTCGATCTTGCCAAACAGCTGCTCCGCCGCCCGGATCACGCGCACCTGACGGTTGCGGAGATCGGGTTCCGATGCGGTTTCGCGGAGGCTGCGCATTTCGGGCGGGTGTTCAAGGCGCAGACGGGCCACGCGCCCGGGGCATGGCGCCGCCGGTCGCAGATCGCCCCGCCGCGCCGGGCATGAGGGCGGGTGCTCTTGGGGAGGCGGCCTGAGGCATCCGGGGGTGCCGATCCCGGGGTGGGCAGCGCTCCGCCAACCCGTCTGCGCGGGGCTTGTGACTTCCCCCCCGCACGTCGCTTGGCCGCCGCGCGCATCCGCGGGTCAGTCCCGCCGCCTTTCAGGCCCCCCGGTGGCGTAGGAAGCAGGGGCGTTTGATTGCGGGCGGGCCACCCCCGGGGCCTTGCATCCCCGCTCTTCGTTTCAGGCGATCCACCGGTTGTCTCGCACCTGATCGCGCGCTCCTGTGGCGGCGCCTGTTCGGAAGGCGGACACGGCAGAAGACAGTTCATCGGAGTGGCGGCGCAGGGTTTCGCTGAGGGCGGTTGCCTCCTCCACCATCGCGGCGTTTTGCTGGGTCGCCTGATCCATCTGGTTGACCGCTGCGTTGATTTCCGAGATCGCGGCGGATTGTTCTTCGGCGGCGAGCTTGATGGCCGAAACGCGATCGCTGGCGGTCACGACCGTTTCCGCAATGCCACCCAGTACCTCACCGGCACTGTCCACAAGGCTCACGCCTTCCTCGACATGTTTCTGGCTTTTGGTCACAAGCTCGTTGATCTTCTGGGCCGATTGCGTGGCGCGCTGGGCGAGCGCACGCACTTCCGAGGCGACGACGGCAAAGCCCCGCCCGGCATCCCCGGCGCGCGCGGCCTCAACGCCAGCATTGAGCGCCAGCAGGTTTGTCTGGAACGAAATATCGTCAATCACATCGATGATCGATGAGATTTCCGAGGAAGAGCTGGCGATCAGTTCCATCGCGTCGATGGCGCGCGCCACCGTCTGGCCCCCATCCTCGGCCCCATCACGCGCCTGGCCCACAACCTCATCGGCAGAGTTTGCCTCGCCCGCGGTTGAGCGCACCGTGGCTGTCACCTCATCGAGCGCCGCCGCGGTTTCCTGCAATGTCGCCGCCTGGCTTTCGGTGCGCCGGGCAAGATCGGCGCTGGCAGAGCTGAGGGCAATTGAGGAGGTGCGCAGATCTTCCACGCTTTGAAGCACGCCCGCCATCACCTCGACCAGGCTCAGCACCGTGCCGTTGAAGTTCTGCCGAAGCTCATCGAATGTGCCCTCAAACGGGCTTTCGATCTGATAAGTCAGATCGCCTTTCGAGATGTGCGAGAGCCCTTCGGCCAGTGACGATACGATATGGCGTTGCTGCGCCTCGGCCTCTTCCTTCGCCTTCAGCTCTTTCTGGTAGCGTTCGATGCCAAAGGTGATGTCTTCACCGATGAGCACCACCTTGAAAGTGACCCCGTTGCCATCCATCACGGGGTTGAAGGCCGCGCGCATCCAGATCGTCTCGCCGCTCACGGATTGAAGCTTCAGCCGTGGCATCTCGCTTTTTCCGCCAACAATCCCGTTCCAGAAGTCTCGCAGACCACCCGCGAGCGGGTCTTCGGGATGAAGCAGGCTCTCAAGGCTGCGCCCCGCTAAGGCCGTGCTGTCCAGACCGATCAAGCTGGCCAGAAGATCATTCACCCGGGTGATTGTGCCCTCGAGGGTCAGCTCCGCCACGCATTGATCGCGTTCGATGGATTCGATCATTCCGCTGAAGAGCCGCTCCTGCGTGACATCACGCATCTGAACGATATTGCCGGCATAGGCGCCGTTCTCGGCTTCCACGTAGCTGACATTCACCTCCAGCATCATATTGCCAATGTCGATATCCGATCGCCAGGGCAGGGCCGCCGGATCGCGGAAGAGCGCGCGCAGGTCAACGGCGGGCCCGGCAAGCCCCTCGATGCTCTGGCCCGCGGGCGCCCCGGCATCGAAGCTGTGAAGCACGGTGCCGAAACACTGAGCGCCGCGCCGCAGCAGTTCATCGGCAGCGGTATTGCAGCCGATGATCCTGAGATCGGTATCCACGATCAGCATCGCGGCATCGCTATCCCCAAAAGCAAAGCTCTTGGCGAAAGCCGCACGCAGCTTCTCGTCGGCGGCTTGGAGGCTGGTGCGCATGCTTTCGAGGGATCGGCCAAGATCCCCAAACTCAGAATTGTCTCCGGTAAACGGCACCGCCACGTCAAAATCCTTGTGGGCAACTTTCGCCATCACCGAGATGAGGCTGGCGCTGCCCCGCACGATGGTGCGGGTGATCGCGAGAACGCCTATGGCCGTTGCCAGAAACGCCACGCCGATCACGGTGGAATAAACTATCACGTCGCGTTGAGCCTGGCTGGCTTCGGCGACAGCACTTTCGCCCGCCGCGGTGGCAACCGCGATCTCATAGTCTCGCAGGCGCTCGATCCATGCGGTGGAGATCGTGAACCACTCGGGCGCCGTAATCCCTGCCGGCACATTTTCGGTGGCGGCGTGCGAGATGGCTGTGCGGGCCTCGGCCACCGTGGAATATTCGGCTGACGCCAGAAAATCCGAGGTGCCCAGAAGCTCGCGCAGCAGAAGCTCTGCATCCGCGATCTGGCCGGTTTGCAGCGCCCCAAGCTCCCAAAACCGCCGCAGAACCGGCGGTGGAAAGCGCTCCGCGCCAAGCCCGGTTGCGCCCATGGCCCGTTCAAGCCCCGCCGCCTCTTTCGCTTCCGAAAGGGCGATCCAGCCCGCGCCCGCGCGGCTGATCCCGGCAACCTCAAAATCGGCAAGCCTGGAGCGCTGGGTCTTCAGCAGGCTGCGCACGGCAGCGGTATAGGCGCCCGCCATCTCCGGCACGGTGATCGCGGTATCGGAAACATCGGCCCGCAAGGAAAGCGCTTCCCCGATCGTTTCGATTGCTGCCCGCAACTCCCCCGCCGAACCGGCCTCAAGCCCGCCGACAAGGGAGGTGACAACGGCAAGCCCCGCATCCACCCGCTGGCGCTGCCCCGGAAGCGCATCAGCGAAGTTGGCGCCGCCCGAGGCGATGAAGCCCGCCGACATCCCGCGCTCAACCTGAAGCTCATGCACCAGATCGCCAAGCGGGATGGCCGCCTCAATCGTTGCGGTAACGGTGTTGGCGCTATCCATCCGCGCGATGGTGTTCGACAGGCCGATCCAGGCGACAACCGAGATGCCCGCAAGCGGAACCGCCGCAAATGACAGGAGTTTGGTGCGCAGTCTCATGGAGCTCTCCACATTCGGATGCCCTGAAACTGCAAAACCGTTGAGAAACCGTTGGCGCCAGTGCTACCGCGCCAGCGCCCTTCCCGTTACTCCGCGGGCGTCGCACCCTCCGGCGCCTTGCGCACACGGAAGATGAAGGCGGCGGTTGTGTGGGCCAGCCAGTCCGCGCGCGAGAAGGGCTTGCCCTTCAGGCGCACAAGCTGCCACCACAGCAGGCTCAGCATCTCGTAGGGCCGCCAGATCAGGTTGTGAAGCCGCGTGGGCAGCCCCGGAAAGAAGCTGGTGTTGTTGATCGCCGAAAATCCCATCCAGCCGGGATCGGGCGAGACGAACTCGATCTCGAAACGGCCATGGGCGAGAAGCGACATCACCGCGTTGCGCGTCATGAAGAAAAAGCTGTTGCCATCGAACCCTTCGAGAAACGCCGCGGTGCCCATGAACACGCCATCGTCTTTCAGCACGCGGCGGATTTCATCCATCACCACAAAGGGGTTCTGGGTGTATTGCAGCATCGCATTGGCAAACACGAACTCCACGCTGCCATCGGCGAAGGGCAGGGCATGGGCATCGCCAAGAAGCATGGCCTCGTCATTCGCGATGTCGATCCCTACATAGCGGAAGCCCGCGGCCTCGATCAGCGGGCGGAAGGCCATCGCATCGCAGCCAAGGTCCAGCGCAATGGCGCCGGGCCCGCTGGCTTTGGGCAGGTGGCTCGCCTCGCGGCGCGACAGTGTGTTTCGTGTCGCAGGATCAGACAATGCCACTTCAGGGGCCGGATTGTGCGTGAGCAGGCAAAAGTGGCCCGCCTCCGAATCGCTTGCCGGGGTGCCCACATGCAGCGTTGTCGTCACCGCCTTGGGCCGTTTGAGCCGAAAATCCAGGGCGCCAGAGCGGGTTTCCCGAAACACCGTGCCGTCTGCGGGCGAAATAGCTGCGCGCCCTTCAAACGCGAGCGTTTCATGGGAATAGGGACATACGAGAATATCCTGGAAATCTCGCCAGTTTACGCGACTGTCGGGCATTTTCTTGCCCTCCCAAACCTTTACACCCCGTGCGCCCCAACTGCGCATCGGAAAGTTTAGGTTAAGCGGGCCGCCGCAAACCAGCGCTCTTGTGGAAAACCTGTGGAAAAGTCGCCTTCAGGGCGAGGTCGAGATCGTCCATGGTGACCGGGTAGCCCAGGTCCACAAGGCTTGTGATGCCGTGGTCGCGCACGCCGCAAGGCACGATCCCGTCAAAATGGCTGAGATCGGGTTCCACGTTGATCGATATGCCGTGGAAGCTTACCCACTTGCGCAGGCGGATGCCGATCGCGGCGATCTTGTCATCGCGCATCGTGCCGTCGGGCAGGGGGGGCTTTTCGGGCCGCTCGACCCAGACGCCCACGCGCCCCTCACGGATCTGCCCGGCCACGTTGAACTCCGCCAGCGCCGCGATCACCCAGCGCTCAAGCCCCTCGACAAAGGCGCGCACATCGCGCCCGCGCGCAGCCACATCCAGCATCACATAGGCCACGCGCTGACCGGGCCCGTGATAGGTGTATTGCCCGCCGCGCCGGGTTTCGAACACTGGGAAGCGGCCCGGATCGGCCAGATCCTGCGGTTTGGCCGAGGTGCCGGCGGTATAAAGCGGCGGGTGCTCAAGCAGCCAGATCGCCTCTCCGGCGCGGCCCGCGGCAATGGCGTCAGCCCGCGCCTCCATCTCGGAGACGGCCTCGAGATAGCCCGTCAGGCCCTCGGATATGATCCATTCCACCATTTTTACATGCCTTATGGATATTTAGCCGCGATCTGTTACGCTCAACCTGAAGTATTAACCCGTCTGGGAGGGAATAGTATGTTACCGCGCCTGATCACAACACTTGGATCCACGCTTGGCCTTGTGGCCGCGCTTGCCATTGCACCGGCCCCCAAGGCCGCTGCCGATGCCGGCGATTTCATTGGCGGCGCCATCGTGGGCGGCCTTGTCGGCGCCGCGATCCAGAAGAACGTTCAAACCCAAAAACAGCAGCAGCAGCGCCAGCAGGTGACCCGCACCTACCGCCCGCGCATCGCGGTAACCGAACAGGGGATGCAAACGCAGACGGCGCTGAACTATTTCGGCTACAACGCCGGCCGCGTGGACGGGCAGGTGGGCCCCGGCACCCGTGCCGCGATCGAACGCTACCAGGCAACCATGGGCTACCCGATCGATGGCCGCGCTTTCCAGCCCTACCAGTATGATTTCCTCATGCAGGCCTATTACTGGGCGATCAATGGCGGCCAGGCGCAGGCGCAGCTCGTGGGCCAGCCGCTCTTGATGGCCTATCGCACGCAGGTGCAGAACGGCACGCTTCCGGTGCCGGGCCAGGCGGGCGCCGGAACAAATCTGGCGGCGCTTCAGAACGGTCAGGCGGGGCTCGGGCAGGCGGGCACGGCCAGCCTTGTGGAAAGCGCCCGCGGCAGCGTTTCGCTGACCAACCGCTGCAGCGCGGTGATGCAGCAGACCACCGCCAATGGCGGCTTTACCACGATCAACACCATGGCCGATCCCGAAGTGGCGATGAGCGAGCAGTTCTGCCTCGCCCGCAATGCTGCGGTAACGCGCGGCGAGTCGCTTCTGGCCAATATTCAGGGGCTGAGCCGCCCGCAGGTGGCCCAGCAATGCGCCGAGTTCGGCGGGCTCTTTACCGCCGAGATCGACGCCGTATCGCTACGCCCGCAAACGGATGTGACGGCGCAGGCCAATGGCGCGGCGCTGGCCACCGGCATTTCGCCCGCCGATCTGGTGGCCACCTCGCGCGTTTGCCTCGGCGTTGCCTATGGCGAGGACGATATGCGCACTGCCATCGCCTCGGCGCTGGTGCTCAGTGTGATGGGCGAGCCCGCCTATGGCGAGCTGATCGGCCACCACCTGCGCGAGGGTTTCGGCACCACGGTGCGCCGCGATCTGGCCATGCAGTGGTATAATGCCAGCCTTTCGGCCATCGAGGCGGGGGCGGAGCCCGTGTTCATGCCCGAACAAACGGATCGCCCGCAGCTTCTACGCGCCGCCGCAACCTTTATTGAAACCGGGGAACGGCCCGCCCGCGCGGCAGGCTTTACTCTCCCCTGGTTGAATAGCGACTAAACCATTCGCTCCGAACCACGTGGAACGGCGCGTCCCCTTGGGGGCGCGCCGTTTTTGCTCGGCGATCGGCGGAGATTGGCCTTTGCCGCGGGATAGCGGGGGCCTGATATCGGTTATCACGCGGCCCGCGCGTTAGCGAAACACCCATCAACCACCCATCGAGGGAGAGAGATGATGACGTTTCGCGCTATTACAGCAACCGGCCTTGCCGCGGCCCTGGCCTTCGCGCCGGCTCCGCGGGCCGAGGCCGATACTGGGGATTTCATTGGGGGCGCGATTGTCGGAGGCCTTGTGGGCGCCGCTATTCAGAAATCGGTGCAGGATCGGCGGCAGCGGGAAGAACGCGCCGCCGAGGTGGCGCGCCGCCAGGCCGAGCGCCGGGTGATCACCACCACCGCGCCAAAAACCACCCGCGCCAGCTATCGCGGGGGCATCCCCGTCACCGCCCGGGGCACGCAAACGCAAACCGCGCTCAACTATTTCGGCTTCAACGCTGGCCGCGTGGATGGCCAGATCGGCCGCACCACCCGCGGCGCGATTGAGCGCTATCAGGCTGCCATGGGCTATCCCGTGGATGGCCGCGCTTTCCAGCCCTATCAGTTTGAGTTTCTGAGTGCGGCCTATGATTGGGCCGTATCCGGCGGCCAGGCCCAAACCGGGCTGACTGGGGAGCCGCTTCTTTTCGCCTATCGCAGCCGGGCGCAGACGGGCCAGCTTTCCAGCGTGTCGCCGGGCATCGAGGTGCTGCCCTCCCGGCAAGCCGATGCGGGGCTGCCGAACCTCTTTTCCGGCCAGGCCACGCGCGCCTCGCTTGCCACCCGCTGCAACGCGGTGATGCTCGAAGCCTCCAACACGGGCGGCTACATGACGCTGGCGAACTTCGAAGCCGGCGACCGGGTGCTGAGCGAACAGTTCTGCCTTGCCCGCGGCTATGCCATTGCCGAGGGCGAGGCGCTGATGCGCCAGATCACGGGGCACACGGCCCCAGAGGTTGTGGAACAGTGCGGCGTGATCGGTGATGCGCTTGCACCGCAGGTGGCCGCCGCCGCAATCCGCCCCCGTGCGGAGGTTGAGGCGGATATGGAAGCCTTCGTGCTCTCCGCCGGCGTGCCCCAGGCCGATCTTGCCGATACGGCGCGGGTCTGCCTTGCGGTGGGGTACGGTGCGGAGGATCTGGGCCTCGCGATGGGCTCGGCGCTGCTTCTCAACACGCTCGGCGCCCCGGCCTATGGTGAGCTTCTGGGCCACCATCTTCGCGAGGGCTTCGGCACGGCGGCGCGCCCCGATCTGGCGCGCGGCTGGTACGAGGCGAGCCTCTCGGCCATCGAGGCGGGCGCCGACCGCGCGCTCTTGCCCGGCAATGCCGAGCGCCCGCGCCTGATGCGGGCCGCACTTGATGATCTGGGCGCCTCGCCCCGCCGCGGCACCGTGGCCGCAGGCATCGGGCGCCTGCCCACCTTCAGCCTGCGGGACTAGGCAAACCCCGCGCTCCGGGCCGCGCGATGCCGGCCCGGAGCGCAGCCAAAAAAGCCCCTTCACATCCCCCAACCGCTCCGCTATCACGCGCGGCACGAAACGGCGTGCGGTCGTGGCGGAATTGGTAGACGCGCAGCGTTGAGGTCGCTGTGGGGTAACTCCCGTGGAAGTTCGAGTCTTCTCGACCGCACCAAAACTCCCC
>JANQPC010000092.1 GCA_028285485.1 Paracoccaceae bacterium
AGGCCGCTGAGGGGCGTAAATGAGCGGGCGGGCCGGGTCAAGCATCTAGCCCCCCTGCGGCCTTAGGGGTGTAGCTCAGTTGGTAGAGCATCGGTCTCCAAAACCGAGGGTCGGGGGTTCGAGCCCCTCCGCCCCTGCCAAGGCCGCCGGCACGCCGGGCGTGTTTCTTCCGACATGATGGTAGCAGAGGGTAGCGGAATCGCCGCGCCAGGGATGCGCGCGCGTTGTTCGGCGCGCCCTGTGGCTTAGAGGATTGCCTCGCGAGACGGCGCGCCCCGCGCCAGCGGGAGAAACCGGCGCGGGGCGTCGCGCGGGAGGGTGGGGAAGGATGGGGGCGAGCCGCCCTCCCGCGCTGGGCTATCGCCGACCGATCCGGTAAAACGCCATCCGTGCCAGCCGGTTCGGCAACCGCCCGATGGGGATGCCGCGATGGGGGCAGCATCAACCCATACTAGAATTCGCTGAGGCCAAGCTAAATTGATGCGAGATACAAGTAAAGGCCCCGCGCCACGGGCGGCGGGGGCTCGCGCAGATGTGGGGGGCAGCCCCGCTTGAACTCATCTGCCTGAGCGCGTATCTCCCGCCCATCACGCCCAAGGATCGCATCCCAAGGATCTCACGATGGCCACCACCAACCCGCTTCAGTTTCTCCAGCAAGTGCGCGCGGAGGTCTCGAAGGTCACCTGGCCCTCGCGGCGCGAGGTGCTTGTGACATCGGCGATGGTGTTTGTGATGGCGATGCTCACCGCGATCTTCTTTTTCTTTGTGGATTGGCTGATCCGCCTTGGCCTTCAGGGCCTTTTGGGAATGTTCTGAACCCTCGGTTTTGCATCGGGCGCGCTGGGCTTGCATGATGCCCCGGGCTTGTGTATCCCGCCCGACGATCCATGAACCGGCGCGCTGAGATTCGAACGGCGCGCCCGTTTTCTTTAGGCGGGTCGGGGAGGCTCAGTCTTCCGTAAGGCGGGGCCGGCGCGGCCCAGGAGAGCGAGGAAACAGATCCAACATGGCCAAGCGGTGGTATTCGGTCAGCGTGCTGTCGAACTTCGAAAAGAAGGTCGCAGAACAGATCCGTCATGCGGTGAGTGACGCGCATCTCGAAGAACAGATCGAGGAAGTGCTGGTGCCCACTGAAGAAGTGATCGAGATCCGCCGCGGCAAGAAGGTGCCCACCGAACGGCGCTTCATGCCTGGATACGTTCTGGTGCGGATGGAGATGACCGACGAGGGCTATCACCTGATCAACTCGATAAACCGCGTTACGGGTTTTCTCGGGCCGCAGGGCCGCCCGATGCCGATGCGCGATGCCGAGGTGAACCAGATCCTGAACCGCGTGGAAGAGGGCGAAAGCCAGCCGCGCACGCTGATCCACTTCGAGGTGGGCGAGAAAGTGAAGGTCAACGACGGCCCGTTCGAGGATTTCGACGGGATGGTCGAAGAGGTCGACGAGGAGAACCAGCGCCTGAAGGTGACGGTTTCGATCTTCGGCCGGGCCACGCCGGTGGAGCTGGAATACACTCAGGTCTCCAAAGAAACCTGAGGGCAGGGCGAAAGCTCTCGCGCCGTCCCGAAACCCGCAAATCCCTCCGGTCGCGCGCCGCCGCGCCTGCACCGCCGCGCGTTCCGCGGAGCCATCTCCAGCGGCACGGGAACACCGCGCCTCGGTTCCCGCGCGCCACGCCAAGCCTTGCATTGCCGCCGAAACCCGACTAGACGCGCGGCTTGCGGAAGATCCGGCCGCCCCGGAGACGCCGCAGCCTTGTGGGAGGCGCGGCGATCGCGATCGCCAGACCGGACCACATCGACAGTAATTCGGCCCAACGCGTTGCGCCGGAGTTGAGAAAGGAGGGCCACCATGGCCAAGAAAGTTGCTGGCACCATGAAGCTTCAGGTGCCTGCCGGACAAGCGAACCCCTCTCCGCCGGTTGGCCCGGCGCTGGGCCAGCGCGGCATCAATATCATGGAATTCTGCAAGGCGTTCAACGCCAAGACCCAGGAGATGGAGCCCGGCGCGCCGTGCCCCACCGTGATCACCTACTACCAGGACAAATCCTTCACGATGGATATCAAGACGCCCCCGGCGTCTTACTACCTCAAGAAGGCTGCGAAGGTGAAATCCGGCGCCAACAACCCCTCGCGGGAAACCGTCGGCAGCGTCACCGCCGCACAGGTGAAGGAAATCGCCGAGGCGAAGATGAAGGATCTCAACGCTAACGATGTTGAGGCGGCGATGCAGATCATCCTCGGCTCCGCACGGTCGATGGGTATCGAGGTGAAAGGGTAAGTCATGGCAAAGCTCGGAAAACGCACCCGCGCCGCGCGCGAGGCCTTTGATGGCAAAGAGAACGTTTCGGTGGAAGAAGCGGTCTCGCTGGTAAAATCCAACGCCACGGCGAAATTCGATGAAACCGTTGAGATCGCGATGGCGCTGGGCGTTGACCCGCGCCATGCCGATCAGATGGTGCGTGGCACTGTCACGCTGCCGAACGGCACCGGCAAATCGGTGCGCGTGGCCGTCTTCGCCCGCGGGCCGAAGGCAGAGGAAGCCACGGCGGCAGGCGCCGATATCGTGGGCGCCGAAGATCTGATGGAAACCGTGCAGGGCGGCACCATCGAGTTCGATCGCTGCATTGCAACGCCCGATATGATGCCCATCGTTGGCCGGCTCGGCAAAGTGCTTGGCCCCCGCAACCTGATGCCGAACCCCAAGGTCGGCACGGTAACGATGGACGTCAAGGAAGCCGTGCAGGCGGCCAAGGGCGGCCAGGTGCAGTTCAAGGCCGAAAAGGCGGGCGTGGTGCATGCCGGCGTCGGCAAAGCCTCGTTCGACGAAGCCAAGCTCGTGGAAAACGTGCGCGCCTTCGTGGATGCCGTCCAAAAGGCCAAGCCTGCGGGCGCCAAGGGCACTTATATGAAGAAGGTCTCGCTGACCTCCACCATGGGCCCCGGCGTGACGATCTCGGTCGATAGCGCAACGGGCAACGCCTGAGGCGCGGCGCCTCGACGGGCGCAGTGAAAACACCGCTAGGCCGCAAGGTCTGGCGCCGAAAGCGGGCCCGGGTGGCCCGCTTTCTTCTTGGGCAGCACGATCCGGAAAAGCGTGCCGCCGCCCGCGGGAGATGAACGCTTCAGCCGCCCGCCCATTCGGGCCACAAGATTCTCCACGATGGCGCCGCCAAGCCCGGCAGAGGGCGGGGCGCCGGGATAGGCGCGCTGGCCCGCAGGGGCGGCGCCGTAGCCCGGGCCGTTATCTTCGACTGCAAGAACAAGGCGGCTGTCGATCT
>JANQPC010000093.1 GCA_028285485.1 Paracoccaceae bacterium
TCGCTCACCCGCGCGTTCATCAAAACGTCAAGCGTGCCCGAGGCGAGGCCAAGCGCCACCATCGTTATCGCAAAGCCCCAGGGGCCCGCCACGATGCCCGGCAGCACCATCACCGCAGCAAAGGCCAGTGCGGCAAGTTGCATGACGCGGGCGCCCACAACCCGCTCCAGCTTCGGGGCCAGCCACATGGCAGCCAGCAGCCCAAGCGCCGAACACAGAAGCAGCGTGCCAAAGGCGGCATCGCCGACCCCGATCCGCGCCTTCGTCACCGGCACCATCGCCGCGAAGACGCCCCAGAAAACGCCGATCGCCGCAAAGGCGGCGGCGGGCGTGATCGAAACGCGCAAGGCCGAGAGAACCGACATGCGCGGCGCTTGCCAGAGCGCCTCAGGCACCACAAGCGGCAAACGGCGATTTTGGGCTTTTCAACTGCGGCCATCCCCGTTATGCGGGCGGCTTCGCAGGGCCGACACCCTTGGAGGCGGCCCACCTTTACAATTTGGAGTTACCCATGGCTGGTGAGATCCCTGATCTTCACGCCACGGTGCGGACGGGGACAGGCAAGGGGGCCGCTCGTCAATCCCGCAGAGACGGGAACGTACCTGGCATCGTATATGGCGGCGGCGCCGATCCGCTTCCCATCAACATCCCCTTCAACGTGCTATTGAAGCGCCTCAAGCAGGGCCGCTTCCTTTCGACCCTCTTCAACATGAAGGTCGAGGGCGAAGACGACGTGCGCGTGATCTGCCGAAACGTGCAGCGCGATGTCGTGAAGGATCTGCCCACGCATGTAGATTTCATGCGCCTCAAGCGCACCACCAAGATCAACCTCTTCATCGCGGTGGAGATCGTGGGCGAAGATGATTGCCCCGGCCTGCGCAAGGGCGGCGTGTTGACGCTGGTGCGCCCGGAAGTGGAACTGATCGTGACGGCGGGCGAAATCCCCGAAAGCATCCAGGTGGATGTCTCCGGCATGGAGATCGGCGATACCGCCACGATCTCTGGCGTGACCCTGCCTGCAGGCGCGCGCCCGACGATTGACCGCGATTTCGTGATCGCCAACATCTCTGCTCCCTCCGGCCTCAAATCGGCTGATGACGCCGCCGCGGCGGAAGAGGGTGAAGAGGGCGAAGCCGAAGAGGCAGGCGAGGCTGAAGAAGCATAAGCCGCTTTATCTGATCACCGCGCTTGAACGGGGCCTTTGCGGCCCCGTTTTCAATTCTGGTGGGTCAACCGGGCCAGGGCAGCAGGTAGAGCGGGTGCGTGATCCAGAGCAGCGGATCGTAGTTCATGAACTGGCCCGCCACGATCAGGATCGGCAGCGCCGCCCAGAGCGCCATCGCCAGGCCCAGCCAGACCATCGCTCCGATGCGGGAGGGGCCCGCGCCCGATGCGCCCTGCGCAGCGCCGGGATGGCCCGCCCAGAGCGCTGCGTGGCGGCCTGTGGCCGCGCGCGGCACGGCGCGGGCATAGATCGCTGCGGCCCGGTGGCGCAGGAACAAAAGCACTGTGAAGGATAGCGCTGCGGCGGCCAGCCCGAAAGCACTGCCCACCTGCGCCTGCTCTTCGGCGGTCATGTCCGCAAACCCGGGCACGATGCCTTCAACGAAGACCGGCAGCGCCTGCATCCCGAATAGCGGCACCGCAGCGGCAACCGATAGCAGCGAGAGCCATGCCGCCCGCCAGCCCGCCGCGGCAGCAACGCTGCGCAGGCGCCGTAGCTCAAAAAACGCGCCAAAGCGGCGCTCATAGGCCGCATGCGCCAGCGCAAAGGGCAGATGCACCAGCACATAGGCCGCCCCAATGCTTGCGATCAGCCAAACGATCGGGCCCACGGCGGCCTGCTCATAGCCCTTGTTGAACGAGTTCTCCCACCCCGCCCACCAGGCGCCGAGCCAGGCCGCGGTGAAGGGCGCGGTCAGAACCAGAAGGCCCAGCGCCGTAACCACGCCCGCGCGGATATTCTCGGCCAGCCCACCCAGCGCGCGGCCCACCCAGCCCCCGCCCCGTGCCCCCAAAATCCAGCCGGGCCGCGCGGGCTCGTCCCCCCACCGCCCCGCCACGGTGGCGCGCATCAGCCGTGTGAGCCATCCTAGCGCGATGATCGATGTCACCGGGTTCAGGCACAGCACCGTGCCCACCACCAGATCGCTGGCCAGCCGCACAAGCCGCCCGGGCAACCGCAGAACCCCGCCCCGCGCAGCGGCCACGCTCATGTCAGAACCTCCTCCAGCGCATCGCCCTCGGCTTGCCCGGCGCGGAAGCCCATAAGCGCGGCAACCGTGGGCGCGACCGCCGATTGATCCACAGGTTTATCCAGAACCGCACCACGCGCCACGCCCGGCCCGTAAAGAACCGCCCAGGTTTCATGCGCAGAGCGGGAATTGAAGTGGTGCTGGAAGGGTACGCCCATCAGCGCATTGTCATCGCGCCCGCAATCCGGGCTGATCACGAAAACGGTGTTCTCGCGGTAGAAGGGATCGGCCTCCACCACCTCCACAAGCCGCTGCAGCCCCTCGTCGATCACCTGAATCGCGCGGGTGTAGTGGCTGGCATTGCCCCAATGCACGTAGTCGGGATCCTGGTAGTTCACCATCATCAGCCGCGGCCGCAGCTCGGCCAATGCGCGCACCGCAAGCGCGGTCAGCAGCCGGTCGCCCCGCGGGTTGCGGAACCCGTCATCGCCGTAATGGGCGCGCCAGCGTTCCCAAAACCCTGTTACTTCAGGCGATTGGTCGGGCGAGATCGCGCGCGGATCGGCGGCCATCAACGCGGCATACTCCTCCTGCGCGGCGGCCATCGCGGCCTCCGGCGCCGTGCCTTCGGCCAGGATGGCGGCGTTCTTGTAAAGCTTGAAGCGATGCAGGCTGAGCATTTCTGAGCGAAACGCGATCCCGTAATGCTCGTTCACCCCATAGGTGAAGAACTCCTCCTGCGGGCGGTCTTCGCCATTGATCAGAAGTGCCTGATGCGAGGGGATATCGAAGGCTTCGCGGAGGTATTCAAAAAGCGTGGGCTCCGTCGGCTCCAACCGATCCTGCAATAGCTTCGAGCCTGCATCGCGATAGGCGAGGTATCGGCCCGTGAGCAGATTGAGCGTGCCCTCGGCATGGCTTGTATCCACACCGTCAAGCTGCGCGATCCGCATATCCGGAACAAACGTGCCCCGAGGCGCCAGCACATGGCGCAGATAGGGTGCAAAGGTCGTGGCCTCACCGATCGTTTCGGCCCGGCGTACGCCGCCGCCGAACCGCACGAGGATCACATTCGGCCCCGTATAGCCCTGGGCCCTGACCGGATTGGGAAGCATCGTGCCAAGCGCCGCGGCGCCGAGGCCAAGGTTGAAGGTGCGTCTGTCCATCATGCGGACCCCGCTGCATCGCCCCTGCGACCCAATGTAACATCACTTTACATTCTGTGAAGGGGGGATGTCAGGAAAGCTCCTGCACCGTCTCGAAGATCTCAAGCTCCGGCGCGCCCTCATACATGTGCTTGTTGCCGCCCGCATCCTTGTGGGCTTCGCGAAAGGCTTCCGATTTCGTCCAGGCCAGAAACGCCCCCTCACTTTCCCACGCCGTGTGGGAGGCATAGAGTACATATCCTTCCCGATCCGGTCCCTTGAGCAGATGGAACGCCTTGAAGCCCGGCACTTCGTTCAAGTGGCTGTCGCGGCTTTTCCACACCTCTTCAAAGGCGGCAGCTTCTTCCGGGCGCACCTTGAAGCGGTTCATCGTGAGATACATCGGCGATCTCCTCAGCTCTGGAATCCAATTGGCTTTCAGGCCATGTAAGCCCCACGGCAACGCGAGACCAGCCCATGCGCCTTTTCGTCGGCCTCGGAAATCCTGGCCAGAAATACGCGGCCAACCGCCACAATGTAGGCTTCATGGCGCTTGATCGTATCGCCGCCGATCACGGCTTTGCGGCGTGGCGCGGCAAGTTTCTAGGCGCGGTCAGCGAGGGGCGGCTTGGCGCAGAGAAGGTCGTGCTTCTGAAGCCTGAGACCTTCATGAACAATTCCGGCCAAGCCGTGGGCGAGGCGATGCGCTTCTTCAAGCTCGCCCCTGAGGACATCACGGTGTTCCATGACGAGATCGATCTGGCCCCGGGCAAGCTTCGGGTCAAGGAAGGGGGCGGCCATGCGGGGCATAATGGCCTGCGCTCGCTTCACGCCCATATCGGCGATGCCTATCAGCGGGTGCGGATCGGCGTTGGGCATCCCGGCCACAAGGATGCGGTGCCAGGCTATGTGCTGCGCGATTTCGCCAAGGCCGATCAGGGCTGGCTTGATGATCTTCTGCGCGGCATTTCCGAGGGGGCCACGGATCTCGCGGTCGGCGATAAGGGGCGCTTCATGAACGCGGTCTCGCTGCGCACCGCCCCGCCCCGATCCTCGAAATCCGCGCCGAAAGAGGCGCCGCGGCCTGATGGCAAGAGTTCATCACAGGAAACTCCCGCGCCGGAGAGCCGCTCTGCCCTTCAGCGCCTCGTGGACAAGTTTCGCTAGCCGCTCCCTTGCGCCAAAGGCTGCGCGGCCTAAGACTTGGGCCAACCCCGGATGGAAGGACGTTGCCCATGGAACCCGATGCCCCGATCAATGTTTTGGGCGAACCGCTCGCGCCCTGCTCCACCGATCCGGTGACCGGGTTCTTCCGAGACGGCGCCTGCAATACCTGCGCGCAGGATCAGGGCAGTCACACCGTTTGCGCGGTGATGACAGCGGAGTTTTTGGCCTACTCGAAATACGTGGGCAACGATCTCTCAACCCCAAGGCCCGAGTTTCGCTTTCCCGGGCTGGTGCCTGGAGATCAATGGTGCCTCTGTGCCGGCCGGTTCCGGCAGGCCGCCGAAGAAGGCGCGGCGCCGCAGGTGCATCTCGCGGCCACCCATCGCAAGGCACTTGAGATCGTGCCGATGGAGATGCTTGAGGCCCACGCCATCCAGCACCCGGCGGGTGACGGCTAGGGCGGCAAGAGAACGCGCTTTTCGCGCCAAGCTCTAGTCGCCGGCGTTCATCAACTCATCGATAAAGAGGCTTAGAAGCTGCGGGCGGCCTGTTACCCCGGCCTTGCGGTAGATCGCATTGGTCTGCGCCTTGACCGTGCCCTCGCTTGTTTCCCTCAGGCCCGCGATCTCTGCCGTTGACATGCCCTTGATGGCAAATAGCGCCACGTCGCGTTCGGCAGGCGTGAGCTGCCATTGCTGGAAGCGCTCCTCAAGCACATCCATGAAGGCCCCCGAGGCCGCGCGCAGCGCCTCTTCCGCCCGTGCCGTGCGCGCCCGGGCCTGACGAATCGCGATCGCCGCAACGGCCACACCCATCACAAGGCCGAGGGCCGCGCCGATTTCCAGAAGCTCATAGATCTGCCAACTGATCGGGGCGAAACGCAGGCCCAGAACGCTGACAACGATATCGGCCACGATGAACGTGCCGCACACAAGCTGCAGCAGAAGCACGAAACCGATGAGGATCTGGCTGTTCACGATGGCCCCCGGGCGGATCAGTTAGTCGTCATCGTCGTCATCATCATCATCATCGTCGTCATCGTCACCGTCATCATCGTCGTCGTCATCGTCGTCGCCGTCATCGTCGTCGCCGTCATCATCGCCGCCACCGCCGCCGCCTGCGCCGGGGCCGCCGCCCGATGGCGGGTTCAGAACCTCTGCGCCGTCGTCATCTTCGCCGTCTTCCAGCTCCGTCCAGAAATCGCGCAGGATCGCGCCGGTGGATGGGTTGAAGATAATCTCCCGGCGCAGCCCGTCGCTGAAGGCCAGAATCCTGATGCGGCCCAGAAGCGTGCGGCGCAGTTCGATCCGCTCAAACCCCTGTTCGCGCAGCTGCTCAACGATGGCGTCCCGCGTGGTCTGCGCGCTTGCCGCGAAGGGAAACGCGGCAATCAACCCGATCAGCAAGGCACGGCGTAGCATGGGCTTCACTCCAAAACAGGGGCCCGCGCCGATGGCGGGCCCCAAAAAGGGTTAACAAATCTTGCCGTCCGCACGGAGACGCGCGCGCTTAGTCATCATCGTAATCGCCGTCGTCATCATCGTCATCGTCATCGTCATCATCGTCGTCGTAATCGTCATCGTCGTCGTCATCATCGTCGTAATCGTCATCGTCGTAATCGGCGTAATCCTCGTCGTCCTCGTCGATCCAGGTGCCGCCTGCGTAAATGCGGTCGCGATCATCGTCATCCTCAACATCGCCCTCGATCAGGGCACCAAGCGCATTTCCGTTCCGGGCGAAGGTCAGGTCAACGTCCACATCATCGCCATCGGCATCGAGATCGATTTCGTCATTCTCCACGGTGATCCGCACGCTTTCGAAATCATTGCGGGTGTAGCCGAGCGCGCGCAGCTCTGCCATCGCGGCATCGCGGATCGCGGCGCGTTCACTCTGGTTCAGGCGGTCGGCCAAGGCGGGGGCAGCAAGCATAGTGGTGCCAAGCAGCGCGAGGGTCGTCATCGTGATCTTGCGGGTCATGGGTCATCTCCTGGTGTGATGGGGCGGCGGTGTGCGCCCCGTGGTTGCGATGACCCAAACCTGCGCGCCGCGGAGGCTTCGGGAAATTGAGCGCGGGTTTATTCCGGCCAATTACACCCCTGGATGAGGCGCATAAACGGAAGTTGACGGCGCCTGTTACGCCGCCAAAGTATTGAAAGAATTAGATTTACTTCTCCGCGGCGCCCATATCCACGCCCAGGGCGCGCGCCACGGTGAAGATATCCTTATCCCCGCGCCCGCACATGTTCATGCAGATCAGGTGGTCGCCCGGAAGCCCCGGTGCGATCTTCATCACATGCGCAAGCGCATGACTCGGCTCCAGCGCCGGGATGATTCCCTCCTGCTCGCAGCAAAGCTGGAAGGCTTGGAGCGCCTCGGCATCGGTAATCGCCACATATTGCGCGCGCCCGATCTCGTGCAGCCAGGCATGTTCCGGCCCGATGCCCGGGTAATCCAGGCCCGCCGAGATTGAGAAGCCTTCGAGGATCTGGCCGTCATCATCCTGCAACAGGTAGGTGCGGTTGCCGTGCAATACGCCGGGGCGCCCGCCGGTGAGCGAGGCGCAATGCTCCATCTTCGCGTTCACGCCTTTGCCGCCGGCTTCCACGCCGATGATCTGAACGTCTTTGTCATCAAGGAACGGGTAGAAAAGCCCCATCGCATTCGATCCACCGCCGATTGCGGCGATGATCGTGTCGGGCAGCCGGCCCTCGGCGGCCATCATCTGTTCCCGCGTTTCCTTGCCGATAATTGCCTGAAAATCGCGCACCATCGCGGGGTAGGGGTGCGGCCCGGCCACGGTTCCGATGCAATAGAACGTGTCGCGCACATTGGTCACCCAGTCGCGCAGCGCATCGTTCATCGCATCCTTCAGCGTGCCGCGCCCGCTTGTGACCGGCACCACTTCGGCGCCCAGAAGCTTCATGCGGAACACGTTGGGTGCCTGACGCTCCACATCATGCGCACCCATGTAGACCACGCATTTCAGCCCGAACTTCGCGCAGACCGTCGCGGTGGCCACGCCGTGCTGGCCCGCGCCCGTTTCGGCGATGATGCGGGTCTTGCCCATCCGGCGCGCCAGGATGATCTGGCCCAGCACGTTGTTGATCTTATGGGCGCCGGTGTGGTTGAGCTCATCGCGCTTGAGATAGATCTTCGCGCCGCCCAGATGCTCCGTCAGCCGCTCGGCGAAATAGAGAGGGGAGGGCCGGCCCACATAATGCGTCCAGAGATGATGCATCTCATCCCAGAAGCTCTGATCGGTTTTCGCCCGCTCGTATTGCGCCTCAAGCTCCAGGATCAGCGGCATCAGCGTTTCCGAAACGAACCGCCCGCCAAAATCGCCGAAGCGCCCGTTTTCATCCGGGCCGGTCATGAAACTGTTGATCAGATCCTCGGGCATCGCGTGCTCCCCTGCTGGCAGGCCCTCGTGATAGGCGGCGCAGGGGCGGGAATCCACGCCAAATCGCACCTGCCGCGCTATTCGGCCGCCGCGCCCGCTGCAGCGCGATCCCATTCGGCGAATGCATCGGCCCAGCTTGGCACCGCCTCCGCGCGGTACCGGTGAAACCGGTACCAGGTGGAAAGCGCCTCCACCCGCGCCATGGCCGCGCGGTGCGGGCCCGAAGCCGCGTAGCCGCGCATCGCATCCGCGCTTTCCCAGACCGAAAGCGAAAAGATCAGGTGCCCGCGGCGGCGCACATCTCTGTGAACGGCGCCCGGGGCGCGCCGCGCCTGCGCAAAGGCGCGCACGGCAAACCACTGGAACTGGGCTCCGCGCAGGCCGGGTTTCACCGCGATGCCACCGATTGCAACGATCATGCGCTTTCTACGCGGGCCGCCGCCGGGTGGACCAGAGTTAGCCCAGCGCCGCCGCCATGAAGCTGCGGATCAAGCCCGCGTCCTTCACGCCCGGCGCGGTTTCCACACCCGAGGCGAGATCAACCTGCGTGGCGCCCGTGAGCTCGATAGCAGCCTGGACTGTCTCCGCCGTGAGGCCCCCCGCCAGCATCCAAGGCACGGGCCAGCGCCGCCCGGCAATCAGCCGCCAGTCAAACGCCAATCCGTTCCCGCCGGGCAGATCGCCGGCCTTGGGCGGTTTGGCATCGACGAGAAGCTGATCGGCAACCGCGGCATATGTATCGAGCGCGGGAAGATCCTCCGCGCCCGCGATCCCAACCGCTTTCATCACCGGAAGCCCGTAGCGCGCCTTCACCTCTGCCACCCGCGCGGGCGGCTCATCGCCGTGAAGCTGCAGCATGTCGAGCGGCACCTCGCCGACCAGGGCATCGAGATCAGCATCGCTGGCGTTCAGCGTGAGCGCCACCTTGGCCACCCCCACCGGCGTATCGGCAGCGAGCATGCGCGCCACGGCGGGCGCCACGTAGCGCGGCGATTTCTCCACGAAGTTAAAGCCCACATAGGCCGCGCCCGCCTCCGCGGCCGCCGCGATATGGGCGGGCTCCTTAAGCCCGCAGATCTTTACCCGAATGTCTGGCATGGCGCCCTCAGCGCGCGGCGGTTCCGCCGTCAAGCATGGCCAGCACGTCATCCTCGTTGGCGCCGTTCTTGCCCTTGAGTTCGGTCATCTCACGTTCCAACCGCTCACGTTCGCGCCGCTGGGTGCTGGCTTCGGCACGGTGCTTGTATTCGCGCAGCCACTCCCAGACGAACCCGATCAGGATTCCCGCCACGATACTGGCGAAAATGATCAGAAAAAGCGGAAGCGAAACGGTGTAGTTCCAGTTCAGCACGCCCGCGATTTCGGCGGGCAGGGCCGTGAGTGTTACGTCACCGCGATTGGCGAGGGCCACGACCAGAAGGATGATGCCGATCGAGCCGAGAAACAGATACCGGATATAGCGCATGGGCGAGAGGTTACTTCCCGTTCAGCCTGTCGCGCAAGAGCTTGCCCGTCTTGAAAAACGGAACATGCTTTTCGTCCACCTGAACGCTTTCGCCGGTGCGCGGATTACGGCCGATCCGGCCATCGCGCTTCTTTACCGAGAAGGCGCCGAAGCCGCGCAGTTCAACCCGATCACCGCCCGACATGGCCTCGATGATCTCTTCAAAGATCGTGTTGACGATCCGTTCCACGTCGCGCTGATAGAGATGAGGATTTTCTTCTGCGATCTTCTGGATCAATTCCGATCGGATCATCCGCTCCTCCCAATTGGTGTTTGACGCTGCTCGGAGCTATTGCAGCAGCGCAACGCGACTATAGGCACTTCCATCCGCTTTTGAAACATAAGCATCGGGCCCGGACCCGAGATTCTTTCCCCTAAACGGCTGAAAAAATGTGGATTTCGGGGGTTGCCGTGCGTGATTCAGGGCCCATCGCGCCACCGTTGCAGATTCTGCACTGCAGCTAAGCCACACCGATTCGCCCGGCGGGCCCGGGCCTGATGGCGCCGCGCCGGCGGCAAAGCCATAGGCTGAAGCGCTGCGCCGCATTCGCCCTAAAATTGCACGCGGGCTGCCCTGGCCGGATTGCAGGCAAAGAAGAACCCCGCCTCGAAAGGCGGGGTTTCCTGGTTTCGGTGGCGAAGGCCGCGCTACTCGTCGTCTTTGTTGAGCGCCGCGCCCAGGATATCGCCGAGCGATGCGCCGGAATCGGAGGAACCGTACTGTTCCACCGCTTCTTTCTCTTCCGCGATCTCCCGAGCCTTGATCGAAAGGCCAAGGCGGCGGGTCTTCTGATCCACGTTGGTAACGCGCACATCTACCTTATCGCCCACCTGGAAGCGCTCGGGGCGCTGTTCGGCCCGGTCGCGCGATAGGTCGGAGCGGCGGATGAAGGATTTGGCACCTTCGTATTCCACCTCGATGCCGCCATCTTCGATCGCTGTGACTTCCACGGTGATGATCGAGCCGCGCTTCACGCCCTCGGTGGCGCCCGAGAAGCTGTCATCCATCGCCTTGACCGAAAGCGAGATGCGCTCTTTCTCAACATCCACTTCGGTCACCACGGCCTGAACAACATCGCCCTTGCGGTAGTTCTGGATTGCATCCTCGCCGCGCTGATCCCAGCTCAGGTCAGACAGGTGCACCATGCCATCGATATCGTTCTCGAGGCCGATGAAGAGGCCGAACTCGGTGATGTTCTTGACCTCGCCTTCCACCTGCGTGCCCTCGGGATGCGTTTCGGCGAACACTTCCCAGGGGTTGCGCATGGTCTGCTTGAGGCCAAGCGAAACGCGGCGCTTCGCGGTATCGATTTCCAGCACCATCACGTCCACCTCCTGCGAGGTCGACACGATCTTGCCGGGGTGCACGTTCTTCTTCGTCCAGCTCATCTCGGAAACGTGGACGAGGCCCTCAACGCCCGCTTCCAGCTCCACGAACGCACCGTAATCGGTGATGTTGGTGACCCGGCCCTTGTGAACCGAGTTGAGCGGGAACTTGGCTTCAACCGAATCCCAGGGATCGTCGAGAAGCTGCTTCATCCCGAGGCTGATGCGGTGGGTTTCCTTGTTGATCTTGATGACCTGAACTTTCACCGTCTCGCCGATCGAAAGGATCTCGGAGGGGTGGTTCACACGGCGCCAGGCCATGTCGGTCACATGAAGCAGGCCGTCCACACCGCCGAGGTCGACGAAGGCGCCGTACTCGGTGATGTTTTTGACCACGCCATCCACAGCCTGTCCTTCGGAGAGGTTGCCGATCACCTCGGCGCGCTGTTCGGCGCGGCTTTCTTCGAGGATCGCGCGGCGTGAAACAACGATGTTGCCGCGGCGGCGATCCATCTTGAGGATCTGGAAGGGCTGCTTGAGGCCCATCAACGGGCCCGCATCGCGCACGGGGCGCACATCCACCTGCGAGCCGGGCAGGAACGCCACGGCGCCGCCCAGATCCACCGTGAAGCCGCCTTTGACGCGGCCGAAGATCGCGCCTTCAACGCGGTTCTCATCGGCATAGGCTTTCTCAAGCCGATCCCACGCCTCTTCCCGGCGGGCCTTGTCACGGCTGATCGAAGCTTCGCCGCGCGCGTTTTCCACGCGGTCGAGATACACCTCAACCTCGTCGCCCACAGCGATTTCGGGCGCCTCGCCCGGATTTGCGAATTCCTTGAGATCGACGCGGCCTTCCATCTTGTAGCCGACATCGATGATGGCCTGGCCCGCCTCGACGGCGATCACCTTGCCTTTGACGACAGAGCCCTCATCGGGCGTGTCAATTTCGAAGCTTTCGTTCAGGAGGGCTTCGAATTCTTCCATGCTTGCGTTTGCGCTCATGAGCGGTTCAGTTTCCTTATCTCGTCGATTTTACTGGCCGCGCGGTTGTATCCGCGGGTCTCAAGGTTTGGTCTTCTGTGGCCGCGCTACGGGGCAAAACGAGAAAGGGCCGGTGGTGACCGACCCTGCCCCAGTATGCCCGCAGCCGTGACCGCTGCTTTGACCCGGCGCTCTATAGGGCCGAACGCGCCCCAGCGCAAGCATGGCCCAAAGGGCCGCGCGGCAGCGCGCCTAAAGCGCCTCGCCCTTCTCCAGAAGCTCCTCGAACAGCTCGCGATAGAGCGAGCCGCTATCGCCGCCACCAAACACGTTGGCGCCGCCGGAATAGAGGGTGCCGTAGGTTTTGGCCACGTTCACAGTTTGCACGAGGCCGGAGATGAACTGCTCGCGCTCCAGCGCCTGCAGCGGGTGAATGAACACGCCCCAGAGCCGGCCATTGGCCACGGCATAGCGCGCATCGAGGGTGCTGTCGAAATTGGCCTGCATGAGGCGCATCATTTCCTCCGGCCCGATCCCATCCGCCGAGCGGATGGGAACCATGGCGCGCATCCTGTCTGCCCGCGCATCGGTGATGATCAGGAGCGGAACATCGTCAATCGTCATCTCCATCGCATTTCCGAGCACGCGCGCCTCGCCATCCAGCGCGGTCACGATCTCTGCCAGGCGCTCCACCGTCATCGGCGCATCGGCCCTCTGCGCCTCCGCAACCGCGCGCCCCGGAAATGTGCCCTGCGCCATCGCGAAGAGCGCAAGCACCATCAAGATCTGCCGCATCCCGTTCCCTTTCGTCGAATCCAATGCTTGAGCCTAGCATTGCGCTCGCGGCAGGGCCTGCACGCTTTGGTGAGCGGGTGGCGGATCAGGCGCGTGCGGCGTCAACCGCCGCGATGGCGTCCGCCAGCGCCTCGGCTATTGATAGCGTTGTCGTATCCAGCAGAACCGCATCTTCCGCCGGGCGCAGGGGGGCCGTTGCGCGCGCACTGTCGCGCGCATCCCGGGCGCGGATATCTTCGAGAACGCCCTCGCGGGTGACATCAAGGCCCCGCGCCAGCAACTCGGCCAAACGGCGCCCGGCGCGCACATCGTCCGATGCGGTGACGTAGAGCTTCACTTGCGCCTCCGGGCAAATCACCGTGCCGATATCGCGGCCATCGAGCACGGCGCCACCCGCCCGCCGGGCAAAGGCGCGCTGAAAATCAACGAGCGCCGCGCGAACCCCTGGCAGGGCCGCCACTTTGGAAGCGGCCTGCGCCACATCGGGCCCGCGCAAATCCTCACCTTCGAGATCCTCTGCCGTCAGCGCCAGCGCCGCCTCGGCGGGGCGCTCGCCATTCAGCATGCGCCGGCCTACGGCACGGTAAAGCAGGCCGGTATCGAGATGAGCAAAGCCGTAATGCGCCGCGAGCGCCTTGGCGATGGTGCCTTTCCCACTCGCCGCAGGCCCGTCGATGGCAACCGTGAAGCTCACCGATTGGATCGCGCGAGCCGCGCGCCAAGGCCATTCATCAGGTCTTCGAAAACCGGGAACGAGGTGGCGATGGGCCCCGCATCATCGATCCGTACCGCTGCCTTCGCCCCCATGCCAAGGCATGCGAACGCCATCGCGATACGGTGATCCAGCCGCGAAGAGGCTTCCCCGCCGCCGGGAACCCGCTTGGGGCCGAGGCCGGTGACCGAAAGCATGTCATCCTCTTCCTCGATGCTCACGCCATTGGCCTCAAGCCCCCGCGCCATGGCATCGATGCGATCACTTTCCTTAACCCGAAGTTCCTTTACGCCGCGCATCACCGTTTGCCCCTCAGCGCTGGCGGCCACGACCGACAGGATCGGATATTCATCGATCATCGAAGGCGCGCGTTCCGGCGGCACCTCGATGCCCTTCATCTCGGGCGAAAACCGCGCGCGCAGATCCGCCACAGGCTCCCCAGCCACCTCGCGCATGTTTTCATAGGTCAGGTCCGCGCCCATGTCGCGCAGGGTCTCGAACAGGCCCGCGCGGGTGGGATTGAGCCCGATATTGGGCACGGTGATATCCGAACCTTCCACGATCAGCGCCGCGGCAACCGGGAACGCGGCAGAGGAAGGATCGCGCGGCACCGCAATCTCCGTTGGCCTCAGTTCGGGCTGGCCCGTCAGCGTGATCACCCGGCCCTCCGCCGTATCGTCAATCGCCAAAGCCGCGCCGAAGCCCGCGAGCATGCGTTCGGTGTGATCGCGCGTGGCCTCGGCTTCTATCACCACCGTTTCGCCGGGCGCGTTCAGCCCGGCAAGCAGCACCGCCGATTTCACCTGCGCCGACGGCATCGGCACCCTGTAGCGCACCGGCACCGGGTTGCGCGCGCCCACCACCGTCATCGGGAGAAGGCCGCCCGTGCGCCCGTAGGAGGCCGCGCCGAAAAGCTCGATGGGCCCCGTGACGCGCCCCATAGGCCGGCTTCGCAGGCTGGCATCGCCCGTGAAGGTAGCCCTGATCGGGCTTGTCGCCATGGCCCCCATGATCAGCCGCACACCGGTGCCGGCATTGCCGCAATCGATCACATCCTCAGGCTCGGCAAACCCGCCCACGCCCACGCCATGCACCGCCCAGACGCCATCGCCTTCGCGGATCACATCGGCCCCGAAGGCGCGCATGGCCGCCGCTGTTGCCAGCACATCCTCCCCTTCGAGAAGCCCGCTGATCCGCGTTTCGCCTACCGTCAGGGCGCCGAGGATCAGCGCGCGGTGGCTGATCGACTTATCGCCCGGAACCTCGGCGATGCCCCGAAGCGGCGTGGCCGGATGCGAGATCATGGGAAGGGCGGGGCCGTGGGATGACATTGGGGGGTCGCGCGTTAGAAAGATCCGTCGGCGCGGTGTAGACGAGGGGGAACGGCCCGTCCACGCCCGAAATCAGTGGCTGCGGCGGAAGGTCAGGTAATGCGGCATACGCCCCTCGCGCAGAGCTTTCTGCTCGTAGCGCGTGGGAATCCAGTCCGGCCACGGGTTGCGCCAGTCCGCCGCCCGCTCGGCCTGCCACGCAAAGCCATGCCGCGGCACTTCTTCGAGCGCCTGGCGTACGTAATCGCCAATGTCGGTGGCCAGGCGCAGCTCTGCCCCGGGCGCCATCACCCTTGCGAGCGGGCCAAGATGCTCGGGCGTCACAAAGCGGCGGCGGTGGTGGCGCGTCTTGGGCCAGGGATCGGGGTAAAGCACGAAGGCGCGCGCAATCCCACGATCGGGCAACACATCGAAGAGATCGCGCACATCGCCGGGGTAAACCGCCAGGTTCTCGGCCCCCGCCCGCCGGATCTTGCCCAGAAGCATCGCGACGCCGTTGATGAAGGGCTCGCAACCGATGAGGCCAACGCCCGGGTTCTCTACCGCCTGATGCACAAGATGCTCGCCGCCGCCAAAGCCCACCTCCAGCCAGACCGGGCGCCCGGCAAAGCGGGCGTTCAGATCAAGCGGATCGCGGGTGGGGTTATCTGACCAATCGACGGGGCCTGGCGAAAGCGCGGCGAGATCTGACTCGAGGTAATCGCGCTGGCTGTCACGCAGCGTCTTGCCATGGCGGCGGCCATAGAAGTTGCGCCAGGGCGCACCGGGCGGGCGGGAAGGATCGGGCATGGCGCGGCGGTTTTGGCGTTGCGCCGCCCCGCGGTCAACACCCCGAAGCGATCAGACCTCGCGCTTCAGCGCGTCGGCCAGATCGGTGTTTTCCCAGCTGAACCCGCCATCGGCATCCGGTTCGCGCCCGAAATGGCCATAGGCCGCGGTGCGCTGATAGATCGGCTTATTCAGCGCCAGATGTTCGCGAATGCCACGCGGGCTGAGATCCATCACCTTGGGGATCGCGGCTTCAATCGCGGCAGCCTCCACCGCGCCGGTGCCATAGGTATCGGCATAGATCGACAGCGGCTTGGAGACCCCGATGGCATAGGAAAGCTGGATCAGGCAGCGCTCAGCGAGACCCGCTGCCACTACGTTCTTCGCCAGATACCGCGCGGCATAGGCCGCGGACCGGTCCACCTTGGTGGGATCCTTGCCCGAAAACGCGCCGCCGCCATGGGGCGCGGCACCGCCATAGGTATCCACGATGATCTTGCGGCCGGTGAGCCCGGCATCGCCATCGGGCCCGCCGATCACGAAGGTGCCCGTGGGGTTCACCCACCATTCGGTGGCCTCGGTCAGCCAGCCTGCGGGCAGAACCTCGCGAATATAGGGCTCCACAATCGCGCGGATATCATCGGAGCTCTGGTCTTCGCTTTCGTGCTGGGTGGAAAGCACGATCGAGGTCACCTCCACCGGCTTGCCGTCTTCATAGCGCAGAGAGATCTGGGATTTCGCGTCGGGGCGCAGCGTGGGCGCTTCGCCCGCCTTCCGCGCCTCTGCAAGCCGCCGCAGCACAGCGTGGGAATACTGGATCGGGGCCGGCATCAGTTCCGGCGTTTCATTCACGGCATAGCCGAACATGATGCCCTGATCGCCGGCACCCTCATCCTTGTTGTCGCGCGCATCCACCCCTTGGGCGATATGGGCGGATTGCTCGTGCAGGAAGTTCAGCACCCGGCAGGTGTTCCAGTGAAACTGCTCCTGCTCATAGCCGATCTCGCGGATGCAATCGCGGGCAATCTCGCCAATCCGGCCCATGAAATTCTTCAGCCGATCCTTATCGGAAAGGCCCACTTCGCCGCCGATCACCACCATGCCCGAGGTTGCGAGCGTTTCGCAGGCCACGCGCGCCTGCGGCTCTTCTTCAAGGAAGGCATCGAGCACCGCATCCGAGATCCGGTCGCACACCTTATCGGGATGACCTTCCGACACGCTTTCGGAGGTGAACACGTAGCTTTTTCGGGACATGAGGGTGCTCCAATACCAATCTGCCGCGCCACGTCAGGAAGCCGTTGTGGCCGGGTGGCGCTGGTTACGCCCGGGGGGTGCGGCGGTCAATCCCAAAACGCCGCCGGGCGATGGCAAGGCCCGCAAGGGCAACAATCAGGGCCAGCGCCCATGGTCTATCGCCCGTATGACTATAAACTGTTGCCGCCCCCGGTGGCGGAAGCGCCACATCCACATACCCCGCCTCGTTCAGCGGGAGGCTGGCAATGATATCGCCTGCGGGATCGATCGCGGCGGAAACCCCGGTATTGGCCGATCGCAGTAGCGGCAGCCCGGTTTCGATCGCCCGCGCACGGGCCTTGGCCAGATGCTGATAGGGGCCCGCGATCTCACCGAACCAGGCATCGTTTGTCAGATGCATCAGCCAATCGGGCCGTTCGGGCGCAGCAAGGATGTTGTGGGGAAAGATCGCCTCGTAGCAGATGAGCGGCAGCGCGGGGCCCAGGGGGCCCAGATCAATGATCTGCGGGCCCGGGCCAGCGGTGTAGCCAAAGCCGGTGCGCGAGGCGAGGCCGGTGATGCCGAGATGGCCCATCAGGTTGCCCAGCGGCACAAATTCGCCAAAGGGCACGAGGTGGTGTTTGTCGTAAACAGCCGTAACCTGGCCTGTGCCATCAAGCGCGGCGAGGGAGTTGTAGGCAAGCATTCCGTCCCGCCGCTGAAGGCCAACCACGATCCGCGCGGGCCCCGCGGCACGCGACATCTGCTCAAAGGCAGGCTCAGCATTCTGCAGCCACCAGGGGATTGCGGATTCCGACCAAAGAACCAGATCTGGCACCCGTTCTGCTTCGGCCGCGGTAAACTCCAACTGGCGACGAAAGAATACTGGGATCCGCTCGGGATCCCATTTCTCGTGCTGCGGCGCGTTCGGCTGGATCAGGCGCACGATTGGCGCATCCGGCCCCGGGGTGGCTACATCGGGGCGCAGGCCCGCGCCGCCGCCCACAAGCAGCCCTGCCGCAGCAAGGGGCGCGATCACGGCACGCCGGGGCACGGAACGGGATAGCGCCCAGCCCGTCAGCGCCGAAAGGGCGAAGGTAAGAAACGTCAGGCCGTAGGGGCCCGTCAGCCGCGCCACGAAGGCTGCGGGCGTTTCGATCCAGAGATAGCTGGGCAGCGCCCAGGGAAACCCCGTGAACACATAGCCGCGCAGCATCTCCGCCGCCGCCATCGCCACCGGCCAGGCAAGCGCGAAACCGGGCAGGCTTGGGCCGAGCCAACGCGCCAGCGCCGTGGCCGCGCCCCAGAACAGAGCGAGGCCGCCTGAGAGCAGAACAATCGCGAAGGGCGCCATCCAGCCATGCCGCGCCACATCCACAAAGAAGGGTTCAACGATCCAGTGCAGGGTCAGTGCGAAGTAGGCGGTGCCGAAGCCCCAGCCGATCTTGAACGCCGCGCGCGGGCCGTCCGCCGTGGCCGCCAGCATGAAGCCGCCCGCAAGGCCCATGACCCCCAGCACTTCCATTGAAAAGGGCACCTGGCCCAGCCCGGCGGCAAGCCCGGCAAACGCCGCAAGCCCGAAACGCGCGCGAAACCCGGGGCGCGCGGGGGCCGCGCTGTCAGCCACCTGGCCTAGCCCGCAGCCGGCGCGTCGAGCCGCACGCGCAATCGCTTGATGCGGCGGGGATCGGCATCGACCACTTCGAAATC
>JANQPC010000094.1 GCA_028285485.1 Paracoccaceae bacterium
ATGTTGTGATCGGCCGCCCCGTGCACCGCGCTGACGATCCAAAAGCAGCCGCCGAAGCCATCCTGGCCGAGATGAACGCGCCGCAGGCGCGCCGCCCGAGCCACGCCTAGCGTGCCGCTATGCCGCCCCGCTCAACAGTTACCGCCACGAAGCTGCCCGGCGAAAGCCGCCTCCATCACCGCATAGGCCCGACCGATTTTATCGATTGCTATGCGGTGGCTTCAGGCGCCACACCGCGCGAGGCTGCAGAAACCATCGTGGCGTTTCCCGACTGGGCGCGCGGCCTGCTCCTGATCCGCCGGATCGTCACAGCGCCTTTCGGCCTGTCGAACGACGGCCCCGCCGCCGCCGACAAGCTGGGCCCCTTCCCCGTGGAAATCGAAACTGACTGCGAGATCATCGCGGGCTTCAACGACAAGCATCTCGATTTCCGCGTCTCGGTCTTCACCCGTGACGGCCGGGTTTTCCTGGCCACATGGGTACACCCCCACAATATCGGCGGGCGGCTCTACCTTACCGCAATCCTCCCCTTCCACATCCTGATCGCACGAAATGCCCTTGCGCGTGTGGCGGCGAGGGGCGCGGCGCAGGGTTGATGGGCCGGGGAGGCAAAGGCGATCAGGGCTGCCGCCAGCAAGCGTGGCGCCACCCAGATGCGATGGTCCGCTATGCGGACGAAGTGAGCTTTCGCTGCGGCTGATCCAATGGCCGCTTTGGAGAATTTAGATCAGCAGTCAATCCAACTCTTGACCCGCCAGTACATTCTCCAAACGCTTTTGCACGTCTGCATCGGGTTCGTCCGAGATTGCTTCTTTGACGCGCTCGTTCGCTTCATCAGGCCAGTTGTCTCTCCCCCATTCAGAAAGCGCGCGAATGGCCATATTCCTGTTCCGGATCACCGGGCTTCGCAGGCCTGCCTTTACGAAGTCCCAACCTTTCCCGGGAAAGTTTCCCAAGTCCTGTAGGATAAAATCGAGAGCGCTGTGGGCGGCATATTCAATGCCCGGCCCGAGGTCGTTTCCGGGACCAGTTGCAATTTCATCAAGAGGGATTTTTTGGGCTGCCAGTGCCAAGACTTCGTCAATGCGGCTTGCGTCGGATGTGCGCATAAGGTCCCACCAATAGTCTTCGCCCGCCTTCGTTCTGTCCAAGAAGTACTGCCACGGGTCGATGCCAAGCTTTTCACATGATCTACTGGCATCCCAGAAGCTCTGACTGTCGCCATTCTCCAACGCGTCAAGGATCACATCCTTCCAAGCGCCTTTGGAAAGGAGGACTTCGATTTTCTCGGCGATAGTTTCGGCGTCCTGATCCGTCCAGTCTTGTTCCAGAACTCGTTCGCCTGACAAATGTTCGGCAACACGCTCTTTGAGCTTCCACAGGAACCAGAAGTGCGAGGCTGACGAAAACTCACTGTCGCCTTTGCTCAAAAGTCTTTGGATAGCCGCGCATCCATGTTCGTAATCAGGCAAACCTTCGGCGGGACCGCCTTCTCCTGAAATCAATGTATCGATCAGTTCGACTGCCGAATTGAATAACTCGGGGTCATCGTCTTCGCGCTCCAACGCAAGGTGAAGCTTGCCCGCTCGCGCGCAGATGCACGCCAAGTACTCATACATAACGCTGTTCTTGAAGCCATCTCGAAGCAGCCAATCTTTGATTTCAGGACTGCTGGTCTCTGCAAGGCGTTCAACGGTGCTAATGCGTCCCCAACCTTCGGCTGCGATGGCCAATTTCCAAAGGGCGTCTTCACCGTAAACGTCGCCATTCGAGAGCGCGACGGCTGAGTAAAGGGTGAACTCATCGTGCCTGCCCAGAGTTAGGAAAACGTCTGCGTCATAACGGCCCTGCAATAGACCAAGCAAAGCCATAGAAAATTTCACTGGTTCTCGGTCTGGGGCCTTTGTTGTAAACCAATAGACGATCTCGCGCAGTCGATCTGCGTCCAAGATTTGCTCTTCAATGATGCGCTCAATCAATGGGTCGATAACATCAAGTGCTGAACTGTCGAGTATAAGTTCGTACAGAGTCCGAATATTGTGATCAGACGCGCTTTGGCACGCAGAAACCAGAGCCGAGTGAAGACTTAGGACAATTTCGTTATCTGACTTAGTTGAACCATGGTGACCGAAAACCCCGTCCATCGCGCCGGGGGCGAACGAGATCGAGTTGGGATCAGTCTCGGGTTCATCGGGAAGTCTGTAGCCTTCCCGTGAAAGCCCCTGAGTGCGCTCCGGTTCAATATGCGCGGCTATATGATCAAAAATAGACTTCCTGTCACCCCAAGGTGGACTTTGGAAGTTCGGTGGCCAGACAGTTTTCTTGAACAAACTGAGCATAGAAAAAGCATCCACTTCGTCGCATTCAATATGCTGCCGGTCTGGCATCGTTGAGATATGCAATCAAGCAGCCGAGCTGGATGTTTCCAAAGTTGGCAAGCGGACGTTCATGCGGGCTGCAGCGTGGGTCACTTTGGGCTCAAACCTGACATCCACTCGGCAACCAATATGCACCTCAGCCAAGCCGTAGCTATCTGCAACTCCCCCGTTCCCTGCAAAAACCTACCGCCCCGTCCAAAACACCCGCACACGCTCCTGCTGCTTCGGGATCGCATCCGTCGCCGCGAGGTAAGCGTCGACTTCCATCATCCAGAGCGCCTGCCCTTCGTCGCCAAGCTGCATCGCCGCTTCCTCCGCCTCGGCGATCTCGGCAGCAAAGAGCCACGATCCGGAAGCCCCGAACGGGTCGGGGTGGAAGCGGCGCCATGAAAACCGGGCCGTATCTATTGCAAGGCCGGTCTCTTCGAGCACCTCGCGCGCGCAGCAAATCTCGGGGCTTTCGCCACCCTCTCGCGCGCCGCCCGGAAGATCGATCCGCCCGGGCCAGGGGATGGTGGGGATATCGTCGCGCCGCATAACCATCAGCCGCGCCCCGCGATAAAGCACCGCCTTCGCCCCGTGGAAAAGGGCGCCGGTCATCCGATCAGTCTTCGTTGATGTCGCGGTGCCAGATCTTCACCTGCCCCTCGCGCACGCCCACCACGCGGCGCAGCACGATCCAGGCCACAAGCGACGTGACGGCGAAAAACACGAGCGTGACGGGCAGCGAACTGGAGAGCCAGAGATCGAGCGGTCCGCCGATGCCAACGGCAAGGCCGGTCACCGCAGCGCCGATGGCAAAGCCGAGGAAGATGTAGCCCGGCACCAACACTTCAAGAAAGGCGAGCGCGAGGCCCGCGATCATCCAAACCCACCAAAGCGCCCACATCAGGCCCGCCCCCGCAGCATCTTGAAGGCATCCCCGAAGGCCTCGATGGCCTGGGCGGGCACAACGAGCGTTTGCTGCCCCTCCCCCGCGCCAAGCGCCGAAAACGCTTCTACCTGCTTCAGCGCCACCTGGTATTGCGCCGCCTCAAGCCCGTTGGCCTGGATCGCCTGGGCCACCACGCCGGTGGCATAGGCTTCCGCATCGGCCTCAACCCGCCGCGCCTTTGCGGCCTGTTCAGCCGCGTAAAGTTCAGCATCGGCGTTGAGCTCGATGGCGCGTTTCTCGCCCTCGGCGCGGGTCACCTGCGCGCGGCGCTCGCGTTCGGCGTTCAGCTGCTGAAGCATGGCCTCGCGGGTGGCCTGATCAAGATTCACATCGAGGATCTCCGCGCGGGTCACCTCGATCCCCCAATCATCCACCGCCTCTTCCACCGCGATCTTGATCGTGCCGATCAGTTGCGCGCGGTTGGCCTGAACGTCATCAAGCTCCATCTTCCCGATCTCAGCGCGCACGATCCCCGCCACGGTGGTGGCAATCGCGGCGTCCACATCGCGGATGCGGTACACGGTGCGCTCAGGCTCGATGATCCTGTAGAACACACTCGTTTCCACCTGAACCAGCACGTTATCGGCTGTGATGGCATCCTGGCTGGCATTGGGAAGCTGGCGTTCGAGTATCGAAATCCGATGCGCCACGCGATCAAGGAACGGCACGATGAAGTTGATGCCGGGGCCCAATACAGCGCGGAGCCGCCCGAACCGCTCCACCACGTGCTTTTCGGATTGCGAGACGATGACAACGCCCTTGTAGATACACAGAACGATGAATAGCGCGAGCAGGATAAGCGTGATGCCGCCGCCGCCAACCGCCCGGATCAGATCTTCGAAACCCATATCGTGGCCCTCGCATGGCCCCCCGGGCGTGGCGTAACCGCACCCTTGCGCCCTCTCAAGTATGAATTAGCGCCGAATTTACAATCTCTTGGCGGTGTGACGGGGCAGGCACGGGCGTTTTCGTTCCCTCAGTGGCACGGCGCCCGCGCCCCATGGCCCGTGCCGCCGCACATCCCCTGTGCGCCCCTGGGCGCAAGACATCGCCGCCGCCCGGGCCTATACCGGGCCGCAACCGCCACTCACCCGGGAACGCCCCAATGCGCGCCAATACCGCCACCCATTACGGCAGCGTGGCCAAAACGTTTCATTGGCTCACCGCACTTCTGATCATCACTGTGATCCCGCTGGGCATCATCGCCAACGGGTTGCCGTTTGAAACAAGTGAGGAGCTTGCGCGGAAGGCGCTTCTCTTCTCGTTCCACAAAACCATCGGCGTGGCGATCTTCTTTGTCGCCCTCGCCCGGATTGCCTGGGCGATCTCGCAGGAGAAGCCTGGGCTTCTGAATACTGACAAACCGGTTCAGGCCTTTCTTGCCGAGGCCGTGCACTGGCTGCTCTACGGATCGCTTCTGCTCGTGCCGCTCACCGGCTGGATTCACCACGCGGCCACAACCGGCTTCGCGCCGATCTGGTGGCCGTTCGGCCAATCCCTGCCCTTCATTCCCAAAGATGTCGGGTTGGCGGAGACCTTTGCGGGCCTGCATGTTGTGTTCGAACGGGTGCTCGTTTTCGCACTAATCCTGCATATCGCGGGCGCCCTGAAACACCATTTTCTGGATCGCGACGCGACGCTTCTACGCATGCTGCCGGGGGAGCCTTCGGTGCCTCAGGTTGCCGCCCATGGCCGCCATCTGGCCCCGCCCATCGCCGCCCTCGTCATCTGGGCGGGCGCCGTGGGCGTTGGCGGCGCGGTGGGCGTTTACTCGCACGACGAAGGCGTGCCGCGGGGCCCGGCGCTGGAAACCGTGCAATCGGATTGGGTGGTGCAGGAGGGAACAATCGGGCTCACCGTGCGCCAGCTGGGATCCGATGTTACGGGCAGCTTTGCCGATTGGACGGCCGCGATCGCCTTCAACCCGAAGGTTTCGGATGGCGAAGCCGGGCAGGCGGATGTCACCATCAATATCGCGTCGCTCACGCTCGGCTCTGTGACGAGCCAGGCGCTTGGTGCCGATTTCTTCGATGCCGAAACCTTCCCCACCGCCACCTATGCAGGCCCGATCCTTGCCACGCCCGAGGGCCTGATTGTCGATGGCACGCTTACGATCCGGGGCATCGCGCAATCACTGCAACTGCCCTTCAACCTTGAGATTGAGGATGGCGTTGCCGCCGCCACCGGCACCGCCACGATCGATCGGCGCGATTTCGAGATTGGCCGCGGGCAGACCGATGCCGCCACCCTTGGGTTTGAGGTGGTTGTAAGTATCTCCCTGACGGCGGCACAGCCCTAAAGTAGAGGGGCCTCCCCGCACCTGGCGGAGAGGCCCCGACATACAGCTCAGGCGCGGCTTACTCGGCCTTCACGGCTTCCAGCGAAATCTGCACATCAAGCTCATCCCCGATTGCCGGGGCAAAGGCGCCAAGGCCGAAATCAGAGCGCAGGATCGTGGTCGTCGCATTGAACCCCGCCATCGGCGTGCCCTGTTGCGGGCCAAAGGGCACCTCGCCGGTCGCGTTCAGCGTGGCATCAAGCACCACTTCCTGCGTGATGTCGTTGATCGTGAGATCGCCGGTGATCTCGGCGGTTTCATCGCCGGTGACGTTGATCGCGGTGGATGAGAAGGTGATCATGTCGCCTTCGCCCGCACCAAAGAAATCGTCGCCCATGAAATGCTCAAACCGCGCTTCCCAGCCGGTGAAGAGCGAACGCACCGGGATCGAGACCGAGACCGATGAGCTTGCGGGATCTTCCTGATCGAACATGATCTCGCCCTCGAATCCAGAGAACATGTTCCATGTCGTCGACATGCCGAGGTGGTTGTACGAGAACAGCACCTGGCTGTGCGAGGCATCAAGCGCATAGCGTTCGGCGGCGGCAAAGGCCGGGGCGGCAAGCCCAACGGCCAGGGCAGTCGTAAGGAAAAGGCGAGTCATGGGTCGCTCCTTGCTGGGAGAAAAAGGTAGCGCCAAAATGACGGGCTACGCGCGCCTGTCTATCCCGCGAGAACCCACAGACCCTGAGCGTTCTTCAACAGTTCGTGGGCCTGGTCGGCGGAAATTTGCGGACGCCCCGCTCTCAACATGCCGCTACCGCCCTGCTATTCTCTGCCCATGCCCGCCCTCTGCCGCTCCTGCCTCACTGAGTTTGATGAAGGCCCGCGCTGCCCCGCATGCCGATCTCCGCGCGTGCTCAACCATCCCGAGCTGACGGCCCTTTCAATCGCGCATATGGATTGCGATGCCTTCTACGCCTCGGTGGAAAAGCGCGATAATCCCGAGCTGCGCGATAAGCCGGTAATCATCGGTGGTGGGCGGCGGGGCGTTGTATCAACCGCCTGCTACATCGCGCGGATCAAGGGCGTGCGGTCGGCGATGCCGATGTTCCAGGCCTTGAAGCTGTGCCCGGAGGCCGTTGTCGTGCGCGGGCGCATGAACGTCTATGTCGAGGTTTCGCGCCAGATCCGGGAGATGATGGAGGAACTCACGCCCGCGATCGAACCGCTCTCGCTTGATGAAGCGTTTCTCGATCTTAGCGGGACGGCGCGGCTCCACGGCGCGCCGCCCGCGGCCCTGCTGGCACGCCTGACGAAACGGATGGAACAAGAGCTTGGTATCACCGGCTCTATCGGCCTCTCGCACAACAAGTTTCTCGCCAAGGTCGCCTCCGATCTCGATAAACCCCGCGGCTTTTCGATCATCGGAAAGGCCGAGACGGCAGATTTTCTGCGCGACAGGCCCGTGCGCCTGATCTGGGGCGTGGGCCATGCCGGGCAGGCCGCGCTCGACAAGGCGGGCATCCACACTTTCGGCGATCTCCTCCGCTGGGAACGGGCCGATCTGAACGCGCGCTTTGGCTCCATGGGCGATCGGTTGTGGCACCTCGCGCGGGGCGAGGATCGGCGGCGGGTTTCCCGCAACGCGCCCGTCAAATCAGTATCGAACGAAACCACCTTCCACGAAGATACCGCCGATCCGGAGATCCTCGATGGCCATATCTGGCGCCTTTCGGAAAAACTGGCAGACCGGCTGAAGGCGAAGGAGGTTGCGGGCCGGATCGTGACATTGAAGCTGAAGCGCGCCAATCACAGCACGCTGACGCGCCGCACCACGCTTCCGGACGCAACGCAGATTGCCGATCGGATCTATCACACCGCCCGCGCGCTCTACGAACCCGCCGCCGTCGAGGGCCCGTTCCGCCTGCTCGGCGTGGGGGTGAGTGAGATTGTGCCGGCCAGCGCCGCCGATCTTTCCGGCGATCTGCTCGATCCCGGCGCGGGCGCCCGGATCGGCGCGGAACGGGCGACAGATAAGATCCGCGCGCGCTTCGGCCAGGATGCGATCATCAAGGGCCGGGCGCTGCGATAGCCGCGCCGCTAGTCTTCCGCGTCGAACACCGTCTTCCGACCGAGCGTATCGCCAAATTCCAGGCGTGGGGTCAGCTCAATCCGCTCCCCATGCCGCCCTTCTGCGATGATCCGCGCGGCTGCACGGCCCGTATCCAGCCGCCCGGCATCCATCGTTGCCAGCTTCTGCGGCAGCCCGTCGAGCAGATCGATCCCGTTAAACCCAGCAAGCCCCATCCGCCCGGGCACATCGATCCCGGTATCGCGGCAGTAGAGCAACCCGCCCGCCCCAATCATATCGTTGGAAAAATAGAGAAAATCGAGCTTCGGCGATCGCTCCAAAAGCGCCGCCGTCATCTCCCGCCCTTTTGAGAGCGCCGAGCCGCCGGAGTAGAATTCCTGGTCATGCACCTCGAGCCCTGCCTTGGCGAGCGCTTCGGTAAAGCCTTCGAACCGCTTTCGCGCCCGGTGATCGAGCGGCATTTTGGTGCCGAGAAACCCGATCTTCGTGTAGCCGCCCTTCACGATGGCCTTTGCCATCTCGCGCCCCGCCCGGCGGTGGCTGATGCCAACAACGGAATCGATGGGCCGCCCGTCGGTATCCATGATTTCCACTACCGGGATACCGGCGCTTGCCAGCATCGCGCGGCTGGCGTCGCTATGCTCGATCCCGGCGATGATCACGCCCGAGGGCCGCCAGGAGAGCATCTCGTAAAGAACCTTCTCTTCCTGCTCGGGCCGGTAGTTCGTAACACCCACAACCGGCTGCAGATCGGTATCGTCAAGCACCTCGGAGATCCCCGTCATGACCTCGGGGAACACCATGTTCGAGAGGCTCGGGATGATCACCGCCACCAGGTTCACCCGGCTCGAGGCCAGCGCGCCGGCGATCTTGTTTGGAACATAACCAAGGCTGCGCGCTGCTTCGAGCACCTTGGCGCGGGTCGCCTGGCTTACATCGCCACGGTTGCGCAACACGCGGCTCACCGTCATCTCGGAGACGCCAGAGGCTTCGGAGACATCGCGCAAGGTCAGCGGGCGCCGGGCCTCATCGGGGCTGTGATCGGTCATATCTATCTTTCATTCGGCGCGCGTTGCGGACACGCTAGCGCGGAATGCAGCCCAAGTCACGCCTAACAGTTATCGCTAACACGCTTTGAAAGCCTATGCTTGGCCCCTAACAGGCTGGCCAGCTTGATCCCCCGCCCCAAAGGCGCGACAACACTGCCACCGGCCCCGTAGCTCAGCTGGATAGAGCAACCGCCTCCTAAGCGGTAGGTCACAGGTTCAAATCCTGTCGGGGTCGCCACAACGCGGCGTGCACCGCTTCGGCTCACCCGTACTCCCGCAGATCCTCGATAACCTTGCCGTCATTGGGCAGGCTTCCCGGCTCCACAAGCTCGACCTCCCCGCGCAGTTTCAGCACGGCTTCGACAGAGGCCGCGTAGCGCTCCGGCTCGCAGAGATCCGTTTCGATCCGCACCACCATGACGTCGCGATCCTCAGCACGGGTTGCAACAACGCGCGCGCGCGCCACTTCCTCGTGCCGCGCCACAAGTTCGGCCACCTGTTCGGGCCGCACGAACATGCCCTTGATTTTGGTTGTCTGATCCGCGCGCCCCATCCAGCCCTTGATGCGGAGGTTCGTGCGCCCGCAGGGGCTTGCGCCCGGCAGCACCGCCGACAGATCGCCGGTGGCAAAGCGGATCAGCGGATAATCGGGGTTCAGCGTGGTCACTACCACTTCGCCCACCTCGCCTTCGGGCACCGGATCGCCGGTGCCGGGGCGCACGATCTCCACGATCACCCCCTCATCCACGATCAGCCCCTCCATTGCCGGGCTTTCATAGGCGATGTTGCCGAGATCGGCGGTGGCGTAGCATTGCAGGCAAGCGATCCCGCGATCGGCGTAGAACCCGCGTAACTCGGGGAACAGCGCGCCACCGGACACAGCGGCTTTGCTTATCTTCAGCGCCAACCCCACGGCATCCGCCCCTTCGAGGATCGCCTTAAGGTAGTCAGGCGTTCCCGCATAGGCCGTCACACCCAGATCATGCGCCGCGCGTACCTGAAGCTCCGTTTGCCCGATTCCGGCGGGAAACACCGTGGCGCCCACCGCGCGCGCGCCGTTTTCGAAGATGTGGCCCGCCGGGGTCATGTGATAGCTGAAGCAGTTCTGCACGATATCGCCTGCGCCGATCCCCAGCGCGTGTAGAAACCGCCCCATACGCCACCAGTCCGCGCCTGTGCCGCCCGGCTCATAGATCGGCCCGGGCGACTGGAAGAGATGCTCGAACGCCGTTGCCGCCAGGGCCGAATAGCCGCCAAGCGGCGCCTGGGGCGTTTGCGCCTCCACCAATGCCGATTTCCGCAACACCGGCAGGGCGGAAAGCGCCTCGAACGGATCGCCTTCCGGTACGGCCAGACCGCCCCTATAGCCCGGCAGCGCCGCCGCCCGTTCAATTTGCAACCGCAGCATTTCGGCGTGTGCGGCCCGCCGTTCATCGGCAGTTCGTGTTTCAAGATCGTCGAAAAACCCGCTCATATCCCTCAGTTTCCGCTAAAAACCTTCAATTACCCGGCCTGGCGCGCTCGGTCGCATGCCCAGCGTATTGATTGCTGCGGCGCAGCATTGTATAAGCCCTGCACCGGCCCAGATCGCGCGGCCGCCTGCCAGGAGGCCACCGATGGCCGAACACCACGCCACGCTTGAAGAAATCGCCTTCACGCCCGAGGGGATCGATACGCGCCTCGCCTTTCTGGGCGATCTCCAGATCCTCGAGTTTGATCTCTCCGGCGTTCATTTCCACAACTCCGCCGACGTCAACGCCTTCTACGATCATGTCGAAGAACGCATCGCCGCGGAAGGGGAAGACCTGTGGTTCTTCCTCGTCAACTACCAGGGCTGCCGGATCGATCCCGAGGCATGGATTGCCTTCTCCCGCCGAGGTAAAACGCTCAACCTCGCCCATTCCATGGGGTCCGTCCGCTACGATGCCTCGCACGAAACCCGCCGCCAGATCGAACGGGATGCCGGCACCGAGGCATTTGACCCGAACCTCTTCGCCACCCGCGCAGAGGCGATCGCGCGCATCGAAGAGCTGCCCACCCGGCGCCGTGCCCGCATCATCCACACGCCCAACTACGCGGAGGCAGATTTCGCCCCGCGCATCGAGTTCCTGTTGGAAGACAGGATCATGGATGTCGATTTCTCGAACTTCACCTTCCACCACAGCCGCGACGTTGATGATTTCTACGATTTCATCGAGGGCCAGATCCGGAAAACCGATCGCAAGTGGTTCTTCCTCATCAACTATGAGAATTGCCGGATCATGCCCGAGGCTTGGGTGGAGTACGCGCGCCGGGGGAAAGAGCTCAACATCGCGGCCTCCCTCGGCTCTGTCCGCTATGCACCGGGGTCGGAGACCGAGGCCGATATCCGCGGCCGGGCCGAAAGCCAGGGGTTTCGCCCCAATATCCGCAACACCCGCGAAGAGGCCATGGCCCGGATTGCGGAAATGAAGGCGGGCGGCTAGCGCGCAGGCGTCAGACATCCAGCACCACTGTGCCGAGCTTTGCGCCGGACTCCACAAGCTCATGCGCGCGGGCGATATCGTCAAGCGCCCCACCGCGCACCACGGCATGGCTAAGCGCCCCGGTCGCCAGCCACTCTGAGAGCTGGGCTTCGCCCCGTGCCCGGGCCACACCCTGAAGATGGTAACAGATAAGCATCCGCAACGTGACGTTGGCGAACAGGAACGGGTAGAATTGCAGCACAGGCGTCATGTCGCCAGCCGAGGCATAGGCGGCGATCGTGCCACTGGGTTTCAAGACCGCCACCGAAACATCCTGGTTCGCCCCGAAATCCACCTCCACGATACGGTCCACCCCCGCACCGCCGGTGATCCGCATCACGCAATCGGCCACATCGTGGGTCCGGTAATTGATCCATTCCTGCGCCGTGGAATGCGCGCCCTTCTCATCCGATGATACCGTGGCGATCACGCGTGCGCCGCCCAGCCGCGCCATCTGGCAGGCGTATCGGCCCACGGCCCCTGCGCCGCCCGTCACCAGAACGGTTTGCCCGGCCAGATCCGCACCGTCGCCGTAAAGCGCGTACCACGCTGTCATCGCCGGAATCCCGAGGCACGCGCCCTCGGCAAAGCTAGTATTCTCCGGCAGCGGCACCGCTTGCTCGGCGGGCAAAGCGATCAATTCCGCCGCCGTGCCCTGGGCACGCTGCCATTGGGCATTCCAAAGCCACACCCGCTGCCCCACCCGCTCGGCGGGCCCGCCGGCACCCACCGCAATGATTTCGCCTGCGCCATCTGAATGCGGCACGATTTGCGGAAACGCCATCTCGGCGCCAGGCCGAGGCCCGGCGCGCCGCTTCACATCGGTGGGGTTGATCCCGCTTGCCCGCACCCGCACGAGCACCTCTCCGGGCCCCGGAAGGGGATCGGGCATCTCGCCAAGATGCAGTGCCTCTGCCGCTGGCCCGTAGTCGGTATACCAGGCGGCCTTCATGCTAAGACAGCCAGCGCTTGCGGCGCCGGTAGCTGCGCACGTCGCGAAAGCTCTTGCGCCCCTCGTCTGACATGCCGAGGTAGAACTCCTTCACATCGGGGTTCTCCCGCAGTTCGGCGGCCGGGCCATCCATCACCACGCGCCCCGATTCCAGGATGTAGCCGTAATGCGCGAAGCGCAGCGCCACGTTGGTGTTTTGCTCGGCCAGCAGGAAACTCACACCCTCGTTTTCGTTGAGGTTTTTCACGATGGTGAAAATTTCCTCCACAAGCTGCGGGGCAAGGCCCATCGAGGGTTCATCAAGCAGGATGGTTTCGGGCCGGCTCATCAACGCGCGCCCAATCGCCGTCATCTGCTGCTCGCCCCCCGAGGTATAGCCCGCCTGGCTGCGCCGCCGTTCCTTCAGCCGCGGAAAGTAGCTGTAGACCAGTTCAAGATCCTTCTCGATCTCGGCGCGCCCGTCTTTCCGCGTATAGGCGCCGGTCATCAGGTTTTCTTCTACCGTGAGGTGCTCAAAACAGTGGCGGCCTTCCATCACCTGGATAACGCCCATCTTCACCATCTGCGCCGGATCCATCTCGCGAATATCCTGGCCGCGATAACTGATCGTTCCCTTGGTGACCTCCCCGCGTTCCGATCGCAGGAGGTTCGAGATCGCCTTCAGCGTTGTCGTCTTCCCGGCCCCGTTGCCGCCCAGAAGCGCGGTGATCCCGCCTTTCGGCACAGCAAGGCTCACGCCCTTCAGAACGAGGATCACGTGATCGTAGATCACCTCGATGTTGTTCACATCAAGCAGAGTTTCTTGCGTGCGTCCGGCATCGAGCATCGGTGTGCATCCCGCATCAAGTCGCCCCGGCCACATGCGCGGCCGGGGCTGGTTCGTTTACGAAGCCTCGCAGGCCTCGTTCATCGGCCAGGGCGCGTTGGCGGCGGCATACTCCGCGGCCTTCTCTGCCTCCAGCGGCTCGATCGCATCGCGATCGGCCTGCAGAAGCTCTGACGCCTGAACGAACTGCGTGCCATCCCACTCGATCATCCAGCCGCCCGAATGGCCGGTGTGATTGGCGCAGGAGGTGGAGAACGGGGCCATCATTCCCGAAAGCCCCAGCTCTTCGATCCGCTCTGCGGTGAAATTGAGGTTCGCAAGCCCGTCGCGCAGCTGCGGCGCGGTGATCTCGGCCGTGCCATGCATCTCCTGCGCCACGCGAATGCCTTCGGCCAAGATCGCCGAGATGATGATCCCGCGGCCATAGAACACCTCGCCCAGCTCTTCGTCCGAGGCGAGCGTCTTGCCGGTATCCACCACATGTTCCCGAATATCCGCCATCACAGGCGCATCGGCATTGGGCAGAGACCAGGAGATGGCCCGGTAGCCCGCGCCCTCTTCGCCCACAAGCTGAAGGTCATCGGTGTGGCCCGACCACCAGACACCCACGAATTGATCCATCGGATAGCGCGTTTTCACCGCTTCTGTGATGGCACCGGCGTTCATCGCGCCCCAGCCCCACATGATCACGAAATCCGGGCGCTCGCGCCGGATCTGAAGCCACTGGGCGGATTGGTTCTGCATCTCCGAAATTCCCACAGGGATCGGCAGCACTTCGAACCCGTGCGCTTCGCCCATGGCTTCCAGAAGCGGCAGCGGCTCCTTCCCGTAGGGGTGATCAAGGTGGAGATGCGCGATCTTCTTGCCCGAAAGGCTTGAAAGATCGCCGCCGGAGATGGCCTGAAGCACCATCGACATGCCGTCCCAATAGGAGGCCGGCGGGTTGAACGCCCACTGGAAGGTCTTGCCGTCCGACATCGGGCTGAATCCATAGCCGGGCGCAAGGATCGGGATCTGATCCACATTGGTCTGCGGCAGCACCTGAAGCGTGATGCCGGTGGACCAGGGCTGCGTTACCAGCGCCTCGCCCTTTGTGCGCTCATAGCATTCCACACCTTTCTCGGTGGAATAGCCCGTCTCGCATTCCTCGAAGATCACCGGCACGCCGCCGATGCCGCCATCGCGGGCATTGAGCATCTCCATGTAATCGCGCTGCCCGTTCATGAGCGGAATGCCCGTGGCCGCAAAGGGCCCGGTGCGGTAGCTGAGATTGGGCAGGTAAAGGCCCTCGGCCATCGCCGCCCCGGCGGTCACCGTGGCCAGCGCACCGGCCAGCGCCAGTTTCGTGAAGTGTTTCATGGATGTCCTCCCATTTGTTTTGTCGTTCCGCTTCGTTTCGTCTTGGGCCGCGCGCTAATGCGGGAACGGCCAGATGATCAGTTTTTCGCGAATAAGCTGCCAGAGGCGCGCAAGCCCATGGGGCTCCACGATCAGGAAGAAGATGATCAGCGCGCCTACGATCATCACGTTGATATGCTCCACGGTGGCCGATTTGATCTCAAGCCCCACAAGCTCCGGCACTGTGTTCAGGATCACCGGCAGGGCCACGATGAGGATCGCGCCAAGGTAATTGCCGAGGATCGAGCCGAGGCCCCCAATGATCGCGATGAAGAGCACGCGGAAGCTGAGCTCGATATCGAAAAGGTTCGGCTCCGCCGCCCCGCGCCAGAGGAAGACGAAAAGCGCCCCGGCCACGCCGACGATATAGGAGGATACTGCAAAGGCCATGAGCTTGGCCTTCAACAGATTAATCCCGATCAGCTCGGCCGCGATATCCATATCGCGCACCGCCTTCCACGATCGGCCGAGGGACCCTCGCGTGAGGTTGATCGTGATGACGGTGAGCAGCGTCACGACCCCCAGCACGAAGTAGTATTGCGCCTGGCTGGTGGCGAGCGGCCCGGCAATCGCCACCCCGAAGATATCCACATTGGGCACCTGGATCGCGCCCGAGGCGTTGTAATTGTAAAGCCATGGCCATTTCTCGAAGAGCCAGACCAGGAAGAACTGCGCCGCAAGCGTTGCGATGGCGAGGTAAAACCCCTTGATGCGCAACGAGGGCAAGCCGAACAGCACGCCGACGCCTGCGGAGAACACGCCCGAAAGCAGCACCGCGATAAGCAGGTTCATCTCAGGAAAGATCGTGATCAGCTTGTAGCAGGCATAGGCCCCGACCCCCATGAAGGCGCCCGTGCCCAGCGAAAGCTGGCCTGCGTAACCTGTAAGGATGTTAAGCCCCGTGGCTGCCAGCGCGTAAATCAGCACCGGAATGAGCAGCGTCTGAAACGCAAACTCGCTCGCGGTAAAGGGCAGGATCGCCCAGGCGAAGATCAGGATGATCGTCAGCAGAAACGCATCCTGCCGGATCGGGAACAGCGCCTGATCGGTTCGGTAGCTCGTCTTGAACTGGCCGGTCGTGCGGTAAAGCATCAGCGCGGCCCTCCGCGCGATGGGCTTACCGCGCCATGCGCCGCCGCAAGGCCAATACGCCGATCACAAGGCCCATCACGCCGCAAAACGCCGCCAGTGCCGCGGCCATGGTGTAAAACAGCACCTGATCCTGCATCTGTTCGGGATCGAGCACGCCGCGCACGCCACCGATCAGCCCGTGCACCATGCGCACGTAAAGCGCCGCCGCCTGCAAGAAGGCCACGCTCGCGACAAACCATAAAACGGTGCGTACCGAACCCATCACCGGCATCCCCGAACTCAACGCGCACTGACAGTCGCGCACCGTTCACCGCAGCGTCAAATGCGCAGGGCGATTGCCCGCCGCCTGCGCCACAATCCCGTTCAAACGCGCTCAATGATCTTCTCCCCGAACAGCCCCTGCGGCCGGAACAAAAGCACCACCAGCGCCAGTACATAGGCAAACCATGCCTCGGTCGACCCGCCCAGAAGCGGCTGGCCCCAGTAGATCTCGAACAGTTTCTCCAGCAGCCCGATGGCGATCCCGCCCACGATTGCACCGGTGATGCTTTCCAGCCCGCCGAGCATCAGTACCGGCAGAGCCTTCAGCGCAATGATCTCCAGCGCGAAGGAAACGCCCGCGCGGCTGCCCCATGCGATCCCGGTCATCAAAGCAATGATGCCCGCGAGAAACCATACCAGAACCCAGATCGTCGTCAGCGAAATGCCCACGCTCAGCGCCGCCTGATGATCATCGCCCAGCGCCCGGATCGCCCGGCCCATGCGCGAGTAATTGAGGAAGGCCAGAAGCGCCGCCACCATCACCACAGCGCCGAACACCACCGTAACATCCCGCGCCTCGATCAGCAGGAACCCGTCCCACGGATTGAACTCCAGCGATCCGTCGGGGATGCCCAGCTCATCGGAGATCATCACCTTGTTCTCGCCGCCGAAAATGATCTCGCCGCCCCCTACGAGGAAGAGCGTGATCCCGATCGTGGCCATGAACAGGATGATGTCGGGCTGGTTTACGAGCGGGCGCAGTACCACCCGCTCAATCCCCACTGCCAGCAGGAACATCACCCCGAGCGTGGCGATAAACGCCACCCAGGCCGGCAGCCCCGCCGCATGCAGCCCCACCAGCGTGAGTGCGGCGAACACCACCATGATGCCTTGCGCGAAATTAAAGATGCGGCTCGAGCGGAAGATCAGCACGAATCCCAGCGCGATCAGCGCATAAAGCACGCCCGAAACCAGCCCCTCCCACAGCACCTGCAACAGGAAGTCGGGCGCCGCGACCATATCCACGAACGGATCAATGAAGATCGAGCCTAGAATCTCCAACGGGCGCCCCCTTCATCTTGGGAAAAACACTTCGGGGGGCCGCCGAAGGCGGTGGGGGCAACGCCCCCTCCAGAACCGTCAATCATGCGATACCCCCAGATAGGCGTCGATCACATCGGGATTGGCGCGCACATCGTCGGGCGTGCCATCGCCGATCTTCTTTCCGTAATCCATCACCACCACGCGGTCGGAGATGTCCATCACCACGCCCATGTCATGTTCGATAAGCGCGATGGTGGTGCCGAACTCATCATTCACATCAAGGATGAAGCGGCTCATGTCCTCCTTCTCCTCCACGTTCATGCCCGCCATGGGCTCATCCAGCAGCAGAAGCTTCGGCTCGGCCGCCAGCGCACGGCCCAGTTCCACCCGCTTCTGCAGGCCGTAGGGCAGCCGCCCCACCGGCACCTTGCGGATGTGCTGGATTTCGAGGAAGTCGATCACCTTCTCCACCTGCTCGCGGTGGTGAATTTCTTCGCGCTCGGCCTTACCCCACCAGAGCGCCTGCGAAAAAAGGCCCGCGCGCATCATGGTGTTCCGGCCCGTCATGATGTTGTCGAGCGTCGACATGCCCTTGAACAGCGCAATGTTCTGAAACGTCCGCGCGATCCCCTGGCGCGCCACCTCATAGGGCTTCATCGAGGGCCGCCGCGCGCCGCGGAACCAGATCTCGCCCTCCTGCGGGTGGTAGAACCCGTTGATCACGTTCAGCATCGAGGATTTGCCGGCCCCGTTCGGCCCGATGATCGCACGGATCTCGCCCTCGCGGATATCGAACGAGATATCCTTGATCGCTGTTACCCCCCCGAAGCGGAGGGTGATGTTCTTCATCTCCAGAACCGCGGGCCCGATCGTGCGCCCATCGTCTGTCACATAGCTGTCCGGGGCGAGCTCGTTCACTCCGCCGCCTCCAGCGTTGTCGCTTGCGCGGGCATCACGGCGGCATCCCGGATCGCAAGCGTGGCGCGGATCGATCCCTTGCGGCCATCTTCATAGGTCACCTCCGTTTCGGTGGAGACCTCGGCAGACCCGTCATACAGCGCCGCGATCAGATCGGCGTATTTCTCCTCGATGATCCGGCGGCGCACCTTGCGGGTGCGCGTAAGCTCACCGTCATCGGCATCAAGCTCCTTATGCAGCACGAGAAATCGGTGGATCTGGCAGCCCGCAAGCATCGCATCGCCAGCAAGGCTCGCGTTCATTTCCTCCACATGGCTTTGGATCATGTCGAGCACCTGCGCGTGCCCGGCAAGCTCCTGATACGATCCGTAGGAGATGTTGTTGCGCTCCGCCCAGTTTCCCACGGCCGTCAGATCGATATTGATGAAAGCGCAGCACGTCTCACGCCCGCTCCCAAACACTACTGCCTCCAGCACGTTGGGATAGAACTTCAGCTTGTTCTCTACGTATTTTGGGGCGAAGAGCGCGCCATCGGCCATCTTGCCCACATCCTTGGCGCGGTCGATGATCCGCAGATGCCCGGTGGCTTCTTCGAAAAACCCAGCGTCGCCCGTGGCCACCCACCCTTCGGGATCCTTGGTTGACGCCGTGCTTTCGGGGTTCTTGTAGTATTCCACGAATGTGCCGGGCGAGCGGTAGAACACTTCGCCGCTCTCACCGATTTTCACCTCCACGCCGGGAGAGGGCACGCCTACGGTATCCGCTCGCACCTCGCCATCGGGCTGCTGGGTGATGAACACGCTGGCCTCTGTTTGCCCGTAAAGCTGCTTGAGGTTGATCCCGAGCGAGCGCCAGAATTCGAAGATTTCGGGGCCGATCGCCTCCCCGGCCGTGTAGCCGATCCGCACGTTCGACATGCCCGCCCGGTTCCGCACGGGCCCGTAGACAAGCACATTGCCCAGCGCGTATCTCAACCGGTCGAACAACCCCACGGGCTTGCCGTCCATCAGATCCGGGCCAACCTTGCGCGCATGCTCCATGAAATGGTCAAAGAGCCATTTCTTGATCCGCCCGGCATCCTCCATCCGGATCACCAGAAGGGTGATGCGCTGTTCGAAGTAGCGGGGCGGGGCGAAGAAATAGGTGGGCCCGATCTCGTGGAGGTTTTCATACATCGTCTCCGCGCTTTCGGGGCAGTTCACGCAGAACCCGCTCCACATCGCCTGACCGATGGAGAAGATGAAATCGCCCACCCACGCCATCGGCAGGTAGGCCAGCACGCTTTCCCTCTCGGTCAGCTCATCGAATTCGGAAGACGATTTTGAGGCTTCAATGATGTTGCGGTTGGAAAGCACCACGCCCTTGGGCCGTCCTGTCGTGCCCGAGGTGTAGAGCATCACGCAGGTATCGTCGTAGCCCAGCGCCGCAATCCGCGCGTCAAGCTCCGCCTCCCAGCGATGATGCGCGGCCCGGCCCGTGGCCTGAACATCCGCCAGTGCGTTCATGCGGGAATGATCGTATTTCCGCATCCCGCGCTTGTCGTGATACACGATATGTTCGATGTGCTGGACCCGGTCCTGGATCTCCAGAACCTTATCCACCTGTTCCTGATCCTCGGCCACGATGAAGCGGGCGCCGCAGTGATCAAGCACATAGGCCATCTCTTCGGCGACCGCGTCCTGATAAAGCGGCACCGGAATTGCGCCGCACATCTGCGCGGCGACCATGGACCAGTAAAGCGAGGGCCGGTTCGATCCGATGATCGCAACGTGATCGCCCTTGGCCACGCCGAGATCGAGAAAACCCAGCGCCAGGGCGCGGATCTCATCCTGCGCCTCTGCCCAGGACCAGCTCTGCCAGATCCCGTATTCTTTTTCGCGATAGGCCGGGCGCGTGGCAAAGGCCTGGGCGTTCCGCGCCAGAAGCGCGGGAATGGACGTCAGCGCAGCGCCTGCTGCGGAGCTTTCAGCCAATGTGTTCCTCCCAAGCCGATTGGCGGCCCACACGCCTCTTCCCGGGCGCGTCTAGCTGAGAAGGTGCGCATATCCGACCGACAGGTCAACAATAATGTCGCTGTGTTTGCGCTAACTTAGCTGCGCCGCGGCCGCGCCCAGCGCCATGAGCCCTGCAACAAGATCGGCCTCGCGCGTTTCTTCTTCAAAGTTATGGCTCACCCCGCCGATGGAGGGCACAAAAAGCATGCCCGTAGGCAGAACCCGCGCCACATTGGTGGCATCGTGAAGCGCGCCGGAAGGCATACGCCGCCACTTGCCCGCGGCGGCGGCGGTCGCGCCGTCTGCGCAGGCCGCCACGCACGCGGGATCCATCGCCGTGGGTGCCAGCGCCCAGGCCTCGCCCACCTCGGCCCTGATCCCGGTTTCCGCGGCCACAACTGCAAGGCATTCTCGCGCCGCCTCTTCCATATCGGCCAGCCTCTCGGCGCTCGCATCCCGCCATTGCACCGAAAAGCGTACCCGCCCCGGCACGATGGACGCGGCATTGGGATGTACGTCGAGCGCCCCGATCGTCCACACCGTGTGAGGCGTTACGAGCGGCGCGAAGGCCTTGTCGAGGCGGCCCGCGAAATCCACGAACCCGCGCACGGCATCCTGGCGCAGCGCCATCGGCGTTGTCCCCGCGTGGTTTTGCTGCCCCGTCAGCGTGGCGGTGAACTGGCGCGCGCCCACAATCGCCGTCACCACGCCCACCTGCTCTTCCGCAGTGTCAAGAACCGGCCCCTGCTCGATATGCAGCTCCAGATACCTGGTGAAGGCGCCCGGGCCCGGCCCGCCCTCGCCCGGCAAAGCCGCGCGTGCCGCGGCAAAAGTTGTGCCGCCGGCATCCGCAAGCTGGTCAGCCTCATGCAGCGGCAGGTGGCCCGACCACACTTCGCTGCCGGTCAGCGCACCGAAGCGCCCCTCTTCATCCTGAAACGAAACCATCGAGATCGGCGGCCCACCCGCCTCCCGCGACGCCCGCGCCACTTCAAGTGCGGCGATTACCCCCAACGCGCCATCGAGCCACCCGCCCTCTGGCTGGGTATCGGAATGCGATCCCAGAAGCAGCCCTTTGCCCTCGGCAAGGCCAAAGACGTTTCCGGCGGCATCCACCTGGGCTGTGAGCCCCGCGGCCTCGGCCTGCGCCGCAAGCCAGCGCCGCGATGCAATATCGGCCTCCGAAAAGGCCGGGCGCACCACACCCTTGCCCTGCGCGCCAAATGCGCGCAACGCATGAAGATCGGCCAGAAACCGCTCCGGGTTCGGCTGCATGGGCACCCCTGAATCGTCCTTACGTGCAGGCTAACCATATGGCGAACAAACGCAAAGGCATCACACGGGTCGCGCAACCAACGCGCCCGTCAAGCGCTGGGGCGCCGCGGCGCGATTGGCAAGCGGCGCCCGATCGCCTATCGCTCGGGCCCATGACACATCTCTGGGTGCGCGCCGAACAGCGCGAAAACGAAGAACGTGCGGGGCTCACGCCGGAGGGCGCGGCAACGCTCCTCAAGGCAGGCATCGCGGTCACCGTTGAAGAAAGCCGCTGCCGCGCCCTTCCCATCGAAGGCTATCGGGCCGCAGGCGCGAAGATCGCGGCTGAGAACAGCTGGCCCTCGGCACCACGCGAGGCCATCATCTTCGGCCTGAAGGAACTGCCGGAAGATGGCACCCCGCTTCCCCACCGCCACATTATGTTCGGGCACGCCTACAAGGGCCAACCCGCCGGGCAGATCCTGCTCGAACGGTTCCGCGCGGGCGGCGGAACGCTCTACGATTTGGAATATCTCGTCGATGAAAGCGGGCGCCGCGTGGCGGCCTTCGGTTACTGGGCGGGGTTTGCAGGCGCGGCGGTGGCGCTGCACTGCTGGCTTGCGCAACAGGCGGGCGGGCGCGCGGGCCCCGTCTCGGTAAGCCCCTCGGCCGACAAGCTTGTTGAAGACCTGCGCGCGCGCCTCGGCGCCACGCCTCTGCCCAACGCCATTGTCATCGGCGCGCTCGGCCGCGTGGGCAGCGGCGCGACCGATCTCTGCACCCGCCTCGGCCTGCCCGTCACGAAATGGGACATGGCAGAAACCGCCCATCGCGGCCCGTTCCCCGAAATCCTGGAACATGACATCTTTCTCAATTGCATTCTCGCCGCGCCCGGCTGCCCCGTCTTCGTGCCCGCAAGCGCCAAGACGGCTGAGCGCGCGCTCACCGTGATTGGCGACATCGCCTGCGATCCCACCTCGGATTTCTCGCCCATCAAGGTGTATGACCGGACGACGGCGTGGAACGCACCCGCCCTGCGCGTGCACGGATCCCCGCCGCTTGACGTGACCGCCATCGACAATCTGCCCTCGCTTCTGCCCGTAGAGTCATCGGAGGACTATGCGGGGCAACTCTTGCCCTCGCTCCTCACCCTGGGCAGTCTCGAAACCGGCGTCTGGGCCCGCGCGCAGGCGGAGTTTGAGCGCCATATGGCGGCCGGGGGGCAAGCGACATGACGGTACATTGGTGCGGCACCGGCCTCTCGGCCATCCCGGGCCTGCGGCGGCTGATTGAGGCCGGCCATTCCGTTAAGGTTTGGAACCGCACGCTTGAGAAAGCGAAAGACGCGGTGGGCGACCTACCCGCCGAGATCGAGACGTTCGACCTGGACGCGCTGACCGCCGCCTTGGGCCAAGGAGACGTGATCGTCTCCATGCTCCCGGGCGATTGGCATGTGCCGCTGGCCAAAGCGGCCATCGCCAAGGGGGCGCATTTCGTCTCCTCAAGCTATATTGCGCCCGAGATGCGCGCGCTTGATGCGGCGGCGCAATCCGCGGGCTCAGCGCTTGTCAATGAAGTCGGGCTCGATCCCGGCATCGATCACCTGATGGCGCATTGGCTCGTGGCCGATTACCGCGCTTCCGCCGCCTACGCCCCGTCAAACGCGATTTCGTTTCTCAGCTATTGCGGGGGCGTGCCGAAACACGCCAATGCCTTCCGCTACAAGTTCAGCTGGTCGCCGCTTGGGGTGCTGAAGGCGCTGCAATCCCCCTCGGTCTCGATCCGCGATTTCTCGGAGCTGCGCGTGGCCCGGCCCTGGGATGCGCTCCGCACCTACAGCGCGCCGCTCCCCGTGCCGGAAACCTTCGAGGTCTATCCCAATCGCGATTCCCTGCCGTTCATGGCGGAGTATCACTTCGATCCGGCCTGGCCCGTGCGCGAATTTGTGCGCGGCACTCTGCGGCTGAATGGCTGGGCCGAGGCATGGGGCGATCTCTTCCAGGAAATCGAGGGCCTCCATGGCGCGGAAGGCATGGCGCGGCTCAAAGCGCTCTCGGATCAGCTTTGGGAAGAGAACGCCTATGCCGAGGGCGAGCCCGATCGCGTGGTGCTGTGTGTCGCACTTGAGGCGGAGCGTGAGGGCGTGCCTGCTTATCATAAAACCTACGTGCTGGATGCCCATGGCGATGCACGGGGCTCTGCCATGGCGCGGCTCGTTTCAATGCCGGTCTCCTACGCCGTCGAGGCCATCCTCGCCCATGAGATTCATGCTGGGGTCACGGCCGCGCCGTCAGACCCGCGCCTTGTTATCCGCTGGCTGCATGAGATCGAGCATCTCGCCCAACACATGTTGGTGGTCGATCACCTCGACTGAGACCGCATCGCGCGTCGGGCGGCCCCAGAGCGGCGCGCCGTGGCTCCGCCGAAGATGCGCTAGTCGCGCAGGTGGTCCTCGGCATCCGCCACGTTGATGCCCATCGCCTCAAGCCCGTCTTCAAGATAGTCAGGCAATTCGGGAATGCCGGTCAGGTAGTCTTCGGTCGGCGCGGTCGCTTCTTCGCGCGCCGTGGCTTTGGCTTCCTCAAACTCCGACGCATCGAAACTGTCGCGCCCCACCCACATCAGCGCCACGAGGTTGGCCTTTTCATCATCGTTCAAGCCGCTGATGTAATCGTGCAGATGCGGGCTTTCCGGCCCGTATTCCCGCGCCAGAAAGATAATCCGAACAACCTTGCCGCTGCTGATATTGAGCATATCGCGCCTCCCGCACACCGCCGCGCGAGTGAACCGCGAAGCGCCTCCCGGCGCAAGACCCGATCAGCCGCTGCGCGCGAAGATCCGGTAGTAGGCCCAGTCCGGCAGAAACTGGCTGATGCGGAACATCAGGCCGAACGCAAAGGGGAAGCTTTTCTTGAACCCATCGGTGCGCATATGCATGAGCATCTCGTCGGCCGCGGCCTCGGGTTCCATGATAAACGGCATGGTGAATTCGTTCTTCTCGGTCAGCCGCGTTTTGATGAAGCCCGGGTTGATCAGCTGCACGTCCACCCCGGTGCCGCGCAGATCGGCATACATGCTCTCGGCCAGATACATTGTGCCTGCCTTCGAAGCGCCGTAGCCGATCGCCCCCGGAAGCCCGCGAAACCCCGAGAGCGAACCGGTGATCACGATATGGCCCGCCCCCCGCTCCAGCATCCCCGGCAGCACGGCGCCCACCGAGCGCACCGCACCGGTGAAGTTGATATCGGCCATCACCTCGGCCTTTTCGGCATCCCATTCGGTGGCCTTCATCGGCCAGTAAAGGCCTGCGAGAAACACCATCCCGTCAACCGCGCCCGCGCGTTCTGCGGCAGCTTCCACGCTTTCGCGGCTCGATACATCGCAGGGCGCCACGCTGGCCTTGCCCGGCAGCTCATCGGCCAGCGCCTGAAGCCGCTCTTCACTGCGCGCGCTCAACACAAGCTCGGTGCCGGACTTTGACATTGCAAATGCCAGCGCCCGCCCAAGCCCTTCAGACGCGCCGACGAGCCAGTACTTCTTCCCCGTCAGTGATCTCACGCAGCATCCTTCCGCCGCATGGTGGCCACCAGTTCGGCAACCTTGATCCCATACTTCCGGAACTGGCTGCGGTTCATAACGGTGCCGTTATCCACCAGATACATCCAGTCGGTCGCATCCAGCACATGGCCGCCCGATTCCTCCGGCAGCCGGATCTTGTAGTTGAGCAGTACGCCGGGGCCTTTCTGCTGGCCCGTTCCGGCGCCCACCACATCATCGGCCTCGGCCTTGATCGATCCGTCATTGCCCAGCGTCAGCCGCCATTCACGATCCTGCACAGAACCGGTATCGTAGTGAAAGCGCTCCGACATCACGCCCACATTGCCATCCCAGTTCGCCTCCATATCGGCCACGAAGCGGGATGAAACGCGGCCCGTCGGCCCGTAGATCACGCCTTCGCAGAGGATCGGGCCTTTGAGGTGTTCGCGCAGATCGAACTCCGGCCCCGCGCCTTCGAAATCCTCGGGGCGCTGAGCAACGAATGTCATGTATCGGGCGTGCAGCCAGAAAACGGCGATGGTGAGGGCTGCGCCGGTCAGCAAAAGCAGAAGCGAGTCCATCGTTCAGGTTTCCTTGATGGGCGTTGCGGCCAGAAGGGCAATCGCAACGAGTTTGAGCGCACAGGGAACGAGCGCGTAGAGGATCGTAAGCATCGTCAGCGCCGAAGCCGCGTTCTCGATGCCCGATTGAAAGCCTGCCAGATCCAGCAGAGGGAGAAGAGTCACCGCCGCAAAGGCCAGCGTAAACTTCGATACGAAGGACCATAGCCCGAAGGCCTGGCCCGCATCGGGTGCGATCCGCGCCATGCGGCGCGCAAAGATTGCGGGAAGAAGGGTGAGATCGGCGCCAAGCGCCGCGCCGGACACCAGGCAGATCACCGCAAAAGCGGCGATATCCCCGGCGCCGAGAAATGCCGCAAATCCGAAGGAGGCGATGGCCAGCGCCATCGCGAACAGAAGCGCCGGTTTTGCGCCAAACCGCGCCGCCGCCTTGCCCCAAAGCGGGGCCGAAAGCGCCGCGGCAAAGAAGAACAAAAGCAGAAGCGGCCCTTCCCATCCCGGTGCGGCGAGGCGGCTTTCAACGAAGAAGAGAAACAGCGTGGATGTTACCGCCACGGGCGTGGCATTTATGAGCGCGATCAGCAGAAGCCGCCGGGCAATCGGATCACGCAGCACGGGGCCGAAGCCCGGCGCGGTGCTGCCGGGGCTCGCAATCCATTCGCCGCGCATCGCCCAGGCGGCCAGGATCGCGAGGCCCAGGAAGCCCGCCGCGAACATTGCAAAGGGCGATCCGGTCATCGAGGCCAGCGCCGTGGGTGCCACGGCAGCCACGCAAACCCCCAGAAGGCTGCCTGTTTCGCGCCAGGCCGCCACGCGCACATGGCCGTTTTCGCCCAGCTCCCCGGCCTTCCGCACGCCCTGGGCGTAGAAGTTGATCGTGAGAAAGCTGAAAGCGCTGAAAAGCCCCGTCAGCGCAATCGCAAACCACAAAAGCGGCGCCACAGGCGGGGTCACCGCGAAAAGCCCCAACATCGACAGCGCCATAACGGCAACGGCGCCTGCAACAAGTGCCCCGCGCATTTTGCGGCGCGCCTCCGAGAGCCAGCCCAGAAGCGGATCCTGCACAACGTCAAGAAGCCGCAGGCCAAAAAGCACGGCGCCCAGCGCGGCAAGGCTCACCCCATATTCATCCACATAGAATTTCGGCGCGTGGATATAGATCGGAAGCCCGGCGCAAGCGATCATCGCCGCGAAGATCGCGTAGCCCGGCAGCCCGTGGCCGCGCGCCGCGACCCGCGCGCTGCCCACATGATCCGCCGCCGTCACCTCGAAACCTCATGCGCGGGCGGTTCGGGGCGCACATTGTAGCGCGCGCCCTTCCACCAGAGCTTCAGCGCCTGCCAGTGGATCAGGCCCAGCACGCGGCGCGAGCCGAAGGGGCGGCGCAGGCAGGCGCGGAGGATACCTGCATTCGTCAACGGGGCGCGCGGGCCGGTCAGCGTGGCATAAAGCCCGTTCTCGCCCGCGCGAAAGTCGATCCAGATCCCGATCCGGTCGCTGCGGATATCGAAGCGGAAGCGGTAGCCACCTTCGATTTTCTGAAACGGCGAGACATGGAAGATCTTCCGCGCCTCCAGCGTGTCTTCCCGTGTGATCGGCCCGCGGTCATCCCGGTGGCAGAGGTAGGAATGTCTGTCTCCGAAAGTGTTCGAGACCTCGGCGATCACCACGCGCAGATCGCCGGTGGCATCCTCGATCAGCCAGAAGCTAACCGGATTGAACACATGGCCCAGCACCCGGGGCTGGGCCAGAAGCCGGATCGTGCCATTGGCCAGGGCGGACAGCTGATACGCTTCAAGCACCTCGCGCACCCAGGCGGCCCCACGGCCCTCTTTCGGAGCGCCGCCGTGATCGGAATCATGCAGCGATGTCAGCGCCGCGCCGTTGCGCCGGAAAAGCCAAGGGGCCTCAACCTCTGCCTCAGGTTCCAACATCACGTAATCAACCGAGTAGCGGAACGCGTTTTCAATCGCGCCCCGCCGCCCATGGAAGGTTTCCCCGCGGATATGATCCACGCGTGGCCTCATTCCGCGGCAATCCCCAGGGCCGGTTCGGCGCGCATGGCCTCAACCACATCGACCGCGCTTGAAAGCCCATCTTCGTGGAACCCGTTCTTCATCCACGCGCCGCAGAACCAGGTGCGGTTCTGGCCGTTTATGGCGCGCACGGTATCCTGAGCGGCCATCATCGCGGTGTCGTAGACCGGGTGGCGGAACGTAACCTCATCGTAGATCAGCTCTTCGCGGATCTCCCGCGTGGCGTTCAGCGTAACGAAATGAGGATCTTCGTGCGGGATCGGCTGGAGCGAGTTCATCCAGTAAGTCAGCCCGATGCGATCGGGCGCCTCGCCTTGCGCCTCGGAGTAAACCCATGAGCTCCAGCAGAGCTTCCGCTTCGGCATAAGCCGCGCGTCGCAATGCAGCACCGCCCGGTTTGGCTGGTAGCGAATTGCGGTCAGCGCCGTCCGCTCCACGCCCGTGACATCGCTGAGAAGCCGCAGCGTATCATCGGAATGAGTGGCAAAAACAACCTCGTCAAAGCCCTCCCACTCGGCGCCGTTTAGCTTTACCTCCGCGCCCACAGCCGTGCGTCGCACCGCATCCACCGGGGTGCCCGCGCGAATATCCACACCGCGCGCCTCAAGCCGTGCGGCCAGGCGAGAGACATATTCGCGCGAACCGCCCTGCACCGTGTACCACTGATGCGATCCATCGTAGCTCAGAAGCGCGTGGTTCTCGAAGAACTTCACCAGCGCTTCGGCCGGAAAATCGAGTATCTTCTTTGTGGGGGTGGACCAGATCGCCCCAGAAAACGGCGCGAGATAGTAGTTGCGGAACCAGTCGCCCAGACCCAGCGCATGGGTCAGCTCGCCAATCGTCATATCCGCCCGGGTCACGGCATTGCGGGCCTCGGCATTGAACCGCAGGATATCGCGGATCATCCGTAGGTACCCCGGGCGCAAGAGGTTGCGCCGCTGGGCGAAGATCGCGTTCAGGCTGTCGAGCCCGTACTCGATGCGCCCGCCATCGATGGATGCGCCGAAGCTCATCTTGCTCGGGGCCACCGGAACATCGAGTTCTTCGAAGAGCCGCACAAGGTGGGGGTAATTCACCCGATTGAACACAATGAACCCGGTATCCACCGGCTGATCCCCGCGTTTTCCGGCCATGACAGTGCGGGCATGGCCACCCAGACTCGGCTCTGCCTCGATCAGCACCACGTGGTGCCGTTCGGCAAGAAAATAGGCCGCCCCCAACCCGGAGATACCCGCGCCGATTACCGCGATGCGTTTCGGCGCGGCCGCCCCTGTTTCGAATGGCATGAAGTACTCCGGTCTGGATCAGCTAAGCCTTCTACGTGTCGGGCGGGCAAGCGGATTAGGCAAATAAAATTCAAGGATTTTTCGCAAAGAATGTGATCCGCTTCGCCACCTGCCCCGTAAACGCGTCATGTTGAACGTTCGGGCTTCGCACCAAGAATTGGATGCATCCGCCAGCGCCGAAGGATATGCTGATCGGGAAAAACCCCGGCCACTCCGGGGCCTACGCGGAAGTCGAATGGTCACACAAGAGCAAGAGGCTGAATGGGCCGGGCACATCCGGCGCATTCACGAAGCGCGCGATCAGGCGGCGTTCAAGGCGCTGTTCAGCCATTTCGCGCCACGCGTGAAGGCCTTTTTGATGAAATCAGGCGCCAGCGAAACGCTGGCAGAGGAATGTACACAGGAGGCGATGGCCACCCTTTGGCGCAAAGCGCATCTGTTCGATCCCTCGCGGGCCAGCGTGTCGACCTGGATCTTCACGATTGCCCGGAACCGGCGGATCGACATGCTGCGCAAACAGCGCCGCCCCAAGCCCGAGGATATCCCCTGGGGGCCCGAGGCGGAGCCGGCACAGGAAGATGTGGTCGCCCTGCAACAGGAGAGCGCGCAGTTGGCCAAGGCATTGGCCGAATTGCCGAAAAAGCAGCGGGAGCTCGTGGAAAAGGCCTACTTCGGCGATTTGAGCCATAGCCAAATTGCCGCAGAGACGGGCCTTCCGTTGGGCACCATAAAATCGAGGATTAGGTTGGCGCTAGAGCGGTTGCGCCACTCTATGAAGTGAGTGTTTGTAAGATGAACGAGATAAAGCACCACCTGACCGACGAAGTGCTGATGGCCTATTCGGCCGGTTCGCTGCCGGAAGCGTTCGAGCTTGTGGTCGCCACGCATGTGTCCATGTGCGACGACTGCCGCGCCCGACTCGACGCGTTCGATGCCATCGGCGGCGCGGTGATCGAGGATGCCGAAACCGTCGCGCTTTGGGAAAACAGCCTTGAGGCGACGCTGGCGCTGATCGACGCGGCGCCCGAGTTTGAGGCACCGCGGAGGGCCACGAACGGGTCTGCCTTCCCAGCCCCGTTGCAGGATTATGTGGGCGGCGATCTTCCCGCCGTTAAGTGGCGCTCTGTCGGTGGCGGTGTACGCCAGGCGGTGCTGTCACGCTCCAAGAAATCGTCGGTGCGGCTGATCCGCATTCCCGGCGGTGTGCGGATGCCTGATCACGGCCACCGCGGGATGGAGATGACGCTGGTGCTCAAGGGCGCCTTCCGCGATGAACATGATCGGTTCGGGCGCGGTGACGTTGAGATTGCCAACGAAGATATGCACCACACGCCCATCGCCGAAGAAGGTGAAGATTGCATCTGCCTTGCGGCCACCGATGCGCCGCTGCGCTTCAATGCCTTCATCCCGCGGATCGCCCAGCCGTTCCTGCGGATCTGAGCCAAGGGCCACGAGACGAAACAAGATGCCGCGCGCCCCGGGCCCGCGGCATTTTTTTTGGGGGTCGGCGCCCTATCCGCCGGGCTTTGCAAGCGGCACAACCCGCTCTTCCCCCACCGGATCAAGCTCTTCGAAATCGAAATTGTCGAGCCGGGTGGCGCGCTTGCCCGCCCGCTCCGCCGCAACGGTGATCTCGTCAATATCCTTGCGCGCCTGCGTGAAATGCGTGTCGAGCTTGCCCACACGCTCCACCACAAGCTCCACATCCCGGTGAAGCTGCTTGAGCGTTTTGCGGATGGCGCCGGATTGCTCGCGCATCCGCGCATCCTTCAGGATCGCGCGCATCGTATTGAGCGTGGCCATGCAGGTTGTGGGCGAAACGGTCCAGACCCGTGCCGCAAACCCTTCGCGCACAAGTTCGGGAAAATTCGCGTGCAGCTCGGCGTAAACGGCTTCTGACGGCAGGAACATCAGCGCTCCATCCGCCGTTTCCCCATCGATGATGTAGCGTTCCGCAATATCGCGGATGTGCTTTTTCACCGCCACGCGCATCGCCTTGGCGGCTTCGTTGAGTTCCCACTGCGTACTCGCCGCGCGCAGCGCCTCATAGGCCTCCAGCGGGAACTTGCTGTCAATCGCGATCGGGCCCGGAGGGTTCGGCAAATGCACAAGGCAATCGGCGCGCTTCCCGTTCGAAAGCGTGGCCTGCAGCGTGAAACTGTCACGCGGCAGGGCCTTGGTGACAATATCGGTAAGCTGGATTTCCCCAAACGCCCCCCGCGTTTGTTTGTTGGAGAGGATATCCTGCAGGCTCAGCACGTCACCCGAGAGCTTTTCGATATTCTCCTGCGCCTTGTCGATTGTCTCCAGCCGCTGCTGCAACTCGCCAAGCGAGCGCGCGGTGCGGGTGGCTGAACCCTGCAGGTTCTCCGCCATCCGCGTGTTCACCTCGGCCAGCCGCGCCTCCATCAGTTTCAGCATCTGCGATTGGCTGGCCGCCTGCGCTTCTGACACATGGCTCAATCCACCCGAAAGCTGCTGCTGCCCATCCGAGAGGCTGCGCACCTCCTGCCCCAGCGCCCCCACCTGGCGCAGAAGCGGCACGATCAGCTCCTCCTGCCGCCGGGCGCGGCGGAAGATCCCGTAAAGCAGGATCAGCGCGAGAAGCGCCACCAGCGCGGCGGCGCCTGCCGCGATCACCACCGGATCGCTCAACGCATAGGTTTGGCCGCCGATCTCGATCATGTGCGCCCGAAGAGCCGTTCGATATCCGAAAGCTTCAGTTCAATATATGTTGGCCTGCCGTGGTTGCATTGGCCAGAATGCGGGGTGGCTTCCATCTCCCGCAAAAGCGCATTCATCTCGTCGCCGCTCATCCGGCGGCCAGATCGCACCGAACCGTGGCAGGCGATGCGGGAGAGTACGGCCTCGATCCGTTCGGCCAGTGCAGGGCTTTCGCCACCGTCGCAGAGCTCATCAAGAACGTCGCGAAGCAGGGCCGCGGCATCGATGGCGCCCAGCACGGCAGGCGTGGCGCGCACAGCCAGGGCGCCGGGCCCAAACGCCTCGATCTCCAGCCCCAGCCGCCCAAGCGCCTCTGCCTCGGCCAGAAGCCGCACCGCGTCGCCCTCGGAAAGCTCCACGATTTCGGGGATCAGCAGGGCCTGCGCGGCAACACCGTTTTCCGCCGCCTGCCGCTTCAGCCGCTCGTAGACGAGCCGTTCATGCGCCGCATGCTGGTCCACGATCACCACGCCATCATCCGTCTGCGCAACGATGTAATTCTCGTGCAACTGCGCCCGCGCTGCCCCCAGCGGCCCATCCGCCGGTTCTTGGGGTTCAGGCTCCACCCGCGCTGAGGGCGCAATTGGTTCGAATACCGGCGGCGCCTCGGAAAACCCGCGCGGCGCGGGCCGATCCATCTGATACACCCGCGCGGGCCCTGCCTCGGGCGCGCGGAAGGCGCCCAGCGCGGCATCCGCCACGGTTGTTGAAGCGCGGTGCCCCGCCTCGGCCAGCGCATGCCGAAGCCCCGAAACGATCAGCCCGCGCGCCAGCCCCGGCTCGCGAAACCGCACCTCCGCCTTTGCGGGATGCACGTTCACGTCCACCCTGTGCGGATCGCAATCGAGGTAGAGCGCGGCCACCGGATGCCGGTCGCGGCCTAGAAAATCCGCGTAGGCCGCGCGTAGGGCGCCGGTCAGCAGCCTGTCCCGCACCGGGCGGCCGTTCACGAAGAGGTACTGTGCTACTGCTGCCCCGCGCGCATAGGTCGGCAGGCCCGCATAGCCCTTAAGGCGGATGCCCTCGCGTTCTGCATCGATCGCAATCGCATTTGGCGCGAAATCGCGCCCGATCACCTCTGCAAGGCGCGCCCGCAGAGCCTCAAAAAGATCGCCCGTCTGCGCCGCCGCGCGGAACACGATGCGGCCTTCGCCGCCGCCCGAAACATCGCGCAGGGTAAAATCCACGGCCGGTTCGGCCATTGCCAGGCGTTTGACCACATCGCCAATCGCCTGCGCCTCGGCCCTGTCGGAGCGCAGAAATTTCAGCCGCGCGGGCGTGGCGTAGAAAAGATCGGCAAGCTCCACGCAGGTGCCCGCCCCCGCGGCGGCGGGCCGTACCGCCCCCATCTGCCCGCCTGAAACCGCGATTGAGGCCGCTTCAGAGCCTGCGGCGCGCGTGGTGATCGAAAGCCGCCCCACCGCGCCAAGCGAAGGCAGGGCCTCACCGCGAAAGCCGAAGCTCGAGATCGCCAGCAGATCGCTGCCGTCGATCTTCGAGGTTGCATGCCGCGCCAGCGCCAGGGGCAGATCCTCTGCGGCCATCCCGCAGCCATCGTCGGACACGCGGATCAGGCGTTTGCCGCCCTCGGCATAGGCGATCTCGATCCGCGAGGCGCCCGCATCCAGCGCGTTTTCGACAAGTTCCTTCACCGCGGAGGCCGGCCGTTCCACCACCTCACCGGCAGCGATACGGTTGATCGCCGCCTCATCAAGCTGGCGAATAACGGCGCGAGGCGCCTCTATGTTGGGGTTGGCGGCGGGCATGCCCCTAGAACTAGCATGCCCGGCCACGATTCGACAGGGGCTCAGTTGCTGGCTTCAAGCCCCTCGGGCTGGCCCACAACCACGATATGAAGGTCATCGGGCCGGTAGATCCGCCGGGCCACGCGCCGGATATCTTCCAGCGTCACCGCGCGCACCTGATCGTTTCGCGTGGCGATGTAATCTATCGGCAGATCCTGCACCTGCATTCCCACCATGATCTGCGCGATCCGGCGATTGCCGTCGAACCGCAGGGGATAGGCCCCTGTGAGATAGGTAATGGCCGAATCCAGCTCTTCCTGCGTGACCCCCTCTGCGGCGATCCGTGCCCATTCGGCACGCACCACATCGATGGTTTCGGCCATCCGCGCATTCACGGTGCCCACCCGGCCCAAAATCAGCGCCCCGAGGTCTTTCGGGATCAGCGAGGCGCCAATGCCGTAGGTCAGCCCGCGCTTCACGCGTACTTCCTGCATCAGCCGCGATTCAAAGCCGGAGCCACTGAAGATCTCGTTGGCCACGAAGGCCGGGAAGAAATCGGGATCGTCGCGCGAGATGCCTTCATGGCCAAAGAACGCGATCGATTGCGGGGTATTGAAGGGCACGATGGTCAGCCCCGGCTGCAATTGAAATTCGGCCACCGGCAGTTCCGGCGCGCCGCTTTCCGGCAACCCGCCCAGAAGCCCGTCGAGCAATGCCGAAAGCTCTTCTGCCGAGATATCGCCCACGGCGGAGATATGAACGCGATCCTTCGCGAAGATCCGCGCATGGGCTTCCACCATGTCCTCGCGCGTCAACGCGGATACGCCTTCCACCGTTCCGTCACTGGGCGAGCCATAGGGGTGATCGCCAAAGGCCAGTTCATCGAAGGTGCGGCGCGCGATCTCGTCGGGATCGGTTTCCTCCGAACGGATCCCGGCAATGATCTGCGCCTTCGTGCGTTGCATGGCCGCCTCGTCAAACCGCGGCTCGGTCAATGCCTGGCGCAGCAGCGCCACCGATTCATCGCGAAACTCGGTGAGAAACTGCGCCGATACCGAAAGCCCATCGTCATGAACCTCGAAGGAGAACCGCACCGCCAGCGCTTCGCGCGCCTCAACGAACGCCTGCGCATCCATCTCGCCCGATCCGTCATCAAGAAGCAGCGTCATCATATTCATTGCGCCGCGCTTGCCGGGCAAATCAAGCGAGGTACCGCCGGCGAAACGCAGCTCAATCGCGGTAAAGGGAATGCTGTCTTCCTCAACCAGCCAGGCTGTGAACCCGCCAGGGGTCGTCACCTCCTGGATGTCCACCGCCGCGCGGGCAGGCAGCGCGATCAGGGCGGCGGCAATGGCGGCCAGTGCAAAACGGATCATTGTAACACCTCCGCCTCGGCCTCATCGGCAGGCAGGAAGTAGCCGGTAACGGCACGCTCCCGATCCAGAAGCAAGGCGGCTGCTTCCTGGATCTCGTCGCCCGTCACGTCCTTCAGCAGCGCGGGCCAGGCGGCAACATCCGCCACTGTCAGCCCGGATGTTAGCGCCACGCCGTAGCGTCGGGCGAGGCCGGAGAGATTGTCATCGCCATAAATCAGGGCGGCGCGCACTTGCGTTTTGATCCGCTCAAGCTGCCGCGCATCTACGCCGGTTTCGATGAAATCGGCCACAACCGCATCCATCGCCCCCTCAACCTCTTCCAGCGTAACGCCTTCGGCAGGTACAGCGATCATCGTGAAGGTTGTGTCATCGAGCGAGGTGCCAAGGTAGTAGGCATCCGAATAGACGGCCACCTTCTGATCGAGCACCAGCGCGCGGCCCAATACCGAGGTTGCGCTTGCCCCGCCCAACACCTCGCTAAGCATATTGAGGCGCGCCGCGGCAACCTGATCGCCCGCATCCCGCTCGGGTGCCAAATAGCTGCGCACCACATAGGGCTGCGAGACCCGCGCATCGCGGAAGATCAGGCGCCGCTCGGCCAGTTGCGGCGGCTCTTCAATCCGGTCGCGCATCTCGATGGCCGGGTTTGCGGGGATCGGACCGTAATGCTCTTCCGCCAGGGCGCGCACCTCTTCGGGAGAAACATCGCCCGCAACGATCAAGATCGCGTTGTTGGGGGCGTAGTGGGCCTTGTAGAAGGCCTGAAGGTCTTCCAACCCGATCTCTTCGATCTCATGGCGCCAGCCGATGATCGGGATGCCATAGGGGTGGTGAAGGAATTGCGACGCGCGCCTCTGCTCGGAAAACAGCGAACCGGGATCATTCTCGGTGCGCGTGGCCCGTTCTTCCAGCACCACCTGCCGCTCTGTTTCCATCGCGGCGGCATCGATGGCGAGGTTCACCATGCGATCGGCCTCCATCGCCATCATCAGCGGCAGCCGGTCAGCGGCAACCCGTTGAAAATAGGCGGTATAATCCCAGCTGGTAAAGGCGTTGTCGGTGCCCCCGTTTTCAGAAACGATACGGGAGAAATCGCCATCCTCGGTGGTCTTCGTGCCTTTGAACATCAGGTGCTCAAGGTAGTGGGCAATGCCTGATAGCCCGCGCGGTTCATCGGCAGCGCCCACCTTGTACCACACCATGTGCACCACAACCGGCGCCCGCCGATCCTCAAGCACAACCACTTCCATCCCGTTTTCCAGTGCGAAACCCGTGACTTCGGCGGATTGGGCCGCCTGGGCCGCGAAAAGAACGGCGAGTACGGCGAAAGCCCGATGGAACATGCGCAAACTCCTTGCGGCGTAGGTTCCCGGGCGAGATACGCCATCACGCGCGCCTTTCAAGCGCAACCTACGGGGATGTGAGGGCTATTCAGCGCCTTCGGGCGGAACGGCGGGGGTGCGCACTCCGGCGGCGCGAAAGCGCTCCAACTCCCGGCGCTGATCGAGGGCCAGGTCTTCATACGCGTCAAAATAGGTGTTCACGTTGAACGCGCGTTCCAGAAGCCGGCCATTGTTATCGCGCCGGAATTGCAGATCTTCCCGCGCCAGTTGCTGCCGGATGGCGGGGTCGGCGCCCATCCGGCGCGCATAATTCACAAGCGCGGCTTCGCCCGCCGCAAGCGCCACGGGCGCCGGGCGCCCGCCGAGGGCGATCATCGCATCTGCCTGCGGGGTCGGATCCGTGCGGTTCACGCCGCCGGGCGTAGGCGTGGGCAGCGATGTATCGGGCGGCGTTTGCAGCGGCTTGGTGGGCAGGATCGCAAACTCGTCCGGCCCATCGTTGTTGGCCTCAAGGTTTAAAAGCCGCGGGGCATCTCCCCGGCTGCATCCCGCGGCCAAAACCGCAACGCAGGCCAAAAGGCAAAGCCGGCGAAACAGGGAAATATCACGCACCATGGGCCACACCTACTCCGCTTTCCCGCCCCCGTCACGCGGCGTTTTCTCGCCCGTAAACGCGATCAGCCCCACCGCCCCCGCGAAAATCGAGATATCGGCGATGTTGAAAGCATAGGGATTCGAAATCCCGCAGCAGGACATGTTGAGAAAATCCGCGACGGCCCCGTAGAGCACTCGGTCAATCACGTTTCCAAGTGCACCGCCCACCAGAAGCCCCGCCGAGATCTGCGCCCAGCGGCTATGCCTTTCCTTCAACATCCACCACACAACCCAGGCCGAAATTGCGAGCGCAATCGCGATCAGCACCCAGCGCATCATCTCTGCATCATTGGCAAAAAGGCCGAAATTGATCCCGCGATTCCATGCCATACGGAAATTCAGGATTGGCGGCAGCACGTCGATGGCGCCAACCGTCTTAAGATCCATCCAGTGCACGACGATCACCTTGGTGATCTGGTCAGAGACGAAAACGATCAAACCCGTGAGAAACGCGATATGTCGAATGAGGCTCAATGCCGGAAATGCCGCATACCGGTGAACACCATCGCCAGCCCGGCCTTATCTGCCGCCGCGATCACATGCTCATCGCGCATGGAGCCGCCGGGCTGAATCACCGCTGTCGCCCCCGCCTCCGCCGCCGCCAGAAGCCCGTCGGGGAAGGGGAAGAATGCGTCCGAGGCGACAGCTGAGCCAACGGCGGGGCTTTCCGACATCCCCTGTTCCTCGGCCATGCGGCGCGCCTTGAGTGCGGCGATGGTCGAGCTGTCTACCCGGCTCATCTGCCCGGCGCCGATCCCCACCGTGGCCCCGTCCTTGGCATAGACGATGGCATTGGATTTCACGTGCTTCGCCACCGTCCAAGCAAAGAGCAAATCGCGCATCTCGCCGTCGCTCGGCGCACGCTCGGTCACCACCTTCAGGTCCCCCGCGCTCACCCGCCCGGCATCGGCATCTTGCACGAGGAACCCGCCGCCCACCTGCCGCACGGCCAGGCCGCCCTGCCCGGGGCGCGGAACGGCCTCCGTAACCAGAAGCCGCAGGTTCTGCTTCTTGTCGAACACGGCGCGGGCCTCGGCATCGGCGCCGGGAGCGATCACCACTTCGGTAAAGATATCGGCGATCTCGCTGGCCGTCTTGCCATCAAGGGGCTGGTTCAGGGCGATGATCCCGCCGAAAGCAGAGGTTGCATCGCAAACCAAAGCCTGGCGGTAGGCCTCGACGAGCGTGCCTGCCCGCGCCACACCGCAAGGGTTGGCGTGTTTCACGATCACGCAGGCGGGCCCGTCTTCGGGGGGAAATTCCGCCACCAACCCAAAGGCGGCATCGGTATCGTTGATGTTGTTGTAGGAAAGCTCTTTGCCCTGAAGCTGTTTCGCGGTGGCAACCCCCGGCCCGCCCGATCCATCCACGTAGAACGCCGCCGCCTGATGTGGGTTTTCCCCGTAGCGCAGGGTTTGCTTCAGCGTGCCCGCAAAAGCGCGCCGCCGTGGAGCGGCCTCTCCGGCAGCCTCTGCCATCCAGGTAGAGACCGCGGCATCATAGGCTGCCGTGCGCGCATAGGCCGTAAGCGCCAGCCCGCGGCGGAAATCAAACCGCGTTTTGCCGCCCTGCTGATCAAGCTCTTTGAGAAGCGCGTCGTAGTCTTCAACATCCGTGACCACGGAAACGTAAGCGTGGTTCTTCGCCGCCGCGCGTATCATCGCGGGCCCGCCGATATCGATGTTCTCAATGCACTCGTCATAACCGGCGCCGCCCGCCACCGTGCGCTCAAAGGGATAAAGGTTCACGATCAGCAGATCGATCGGCGCGATGCCATGCGCCTCAAGATCCGCCACATGGCCAGGGTTGTCGCGCAGCGCCAGAAGCCCTCCATGCACGGCGGGGTGCAGCGTTTTCACCCGCCCGTCCATCATCTCGGGAAAACCCGTTACATCTGCAACATCCGTAACCTCCAGCCCTGCCGCGCGCAGGCCATCGGCCGTGCCGCCGGTTGAAAGCAGCTCCACCCCCCGCGCGGCCAGTGCCTTGGCGAAGGGCTCAAGCCCCGTTTTGTCGGATACCGAAATCAGCGCGCGCCGCAGCTCAACCAGATCGGCCATCGTTCCCCATCGATTTAGGTGCGATCGGCCGCCAGCTCTTCCTCAAGCGCCGTATCGCGAATGCCCGATGGGGTATCCTGTGCTTTCGACAGCGTCCAGCCGATGTGCGTGGCAACTTCATGCGCATCGCCCGTCAGCACGATCTGCTTGCTGGCCCGGGGCGCCATCCGGCCTTTTTCGAGAAACACGCTGGGGCCGAGCGAAAGCTGCGCGGGCCCGGTAAAGCGGAAAATCCACACTTCTTCGCTTTTCAGCATCATGGATACGGCTTTGCCGCCCATATCGAGATCGGCGCGCACATCGGGGTGCAGATGGAACCGGATATGGAAGCGGATGCCCGTACCCGGCGATTGATCGAGCGCCAGCGCCAACTGGCGCTCGTTCACCCGGGTGACCGCGGAAAGCGAATCGTCGCCCACAAGACCGCGGCCATCGGTGGCCAGTTCGAGCCGGCGCACATGGGTGAGCCCGTGCGTGGGCTCAAAGCCATCGTGGCTAAGCACCGCCACCGCCGTGGGCCCCTCCTCGGGGCGGTTGCACACCACGTCCTGCGGGGTTTCGAGAAGCAGCTCGGTGCGGCGCCCGGCGATAAAACCCGAACCGCCCAGGCGGGAGGAGCTATAACCTTCCAGCGACAGCGTGCTGTGCGAAGGGGTCGCGCGGCCCGCACGCCGCCAGTTCGCCCCGAAGCTTGCACCGGAGCCGCAGTTCACGATCAGGGGCCGCCGCCCGGACGTAAGCTCAAAAGCAAGGGTCGAGGCATGAGCATTCAGAGATTGTTCGCCCGAGGGCGGCGCGGCGGCATCGACGATCACGCTCGTGCGCCCATGCGCCAGCCGCACAAATCCCATCGAAAGCCCGGTATGGCGCATCTGCTTGACGCCGGAAGTGGCCAGCGCCTGATCAAGCCGCCCCTCGATCCCGCGCCCGCCGCCGTGAAACCGGGCAAGCCCGCCATCGGCGTGGCGCAGAGACCGCAAAGTGGGCGCGATCCGTTCAATCGCCGCCTGATGTTCGGGTGCAAGGGGAAGCCCCGCCTCCACAAGCGCATCCATGCACCAGGTGAGAAGCGTGAACACCTCCAGAAGCTCCTCGGGGTTCCGCGTGGGGATGCCGCCCTGCGCATCGATCCGTTCCGCGCATTCGCGCGCCAGCGCCTGTGACGCCGGGCCCACATGCCGATCCATCCTGGCAAGCGACAGCGAGGCATAGATCAGCCCGCAAAGCGCCTCGAACCGGGGCAAGCCGGGCTCGGCGGTGTGCCAGCGGCGCGCAAGGAAGGTGGTCTGCGCCGATAGCGTGCGGAAAAACGCGCGGCTGACATCGCGATCCTGGCCGTTAAGCAGCAGGATCGCGTGATTGATCCAGCGCATCAGGCGCCGCCCGGTAAGATCCGGCGCCCAGCCCGGCCCGGATCCGCGCCCGTGGCGCTTGATCCAGCGATGCGTCCAATCCTGCGCCTTGGCGCGGGCCAGCGTATCGCCCGCTGCCGCCAGATCGTCGAGCCAGAGAAACCCGTGCGCTTCTGTTTCAAACGCCTCGTCGGGCATCGCGAGATCCCAGATCGCGGTGTCTTTCGCCACCACGTGATAGCCCGCAAAGAGGAAATTGCCGTCGCAAAGCTGTCGCCCGCGGCCATAGCTGCCGATGGTGCGCGGCTCCGGCTGGCTTGTGAATGCGTTTGAGGCACGCCCGAAGCGCGCCGCACGGGCGTGGAATCGATCAAGCAGCCGTGCGCGGCGCACGGCCCAGGATTCGGGTGTAGACACGATAACTGTCCTGCCTCGTTTCCCGGTTATTCCGGGTTGTTGGGCAAGACCTTAGCGGCTCACACCCGGCCTGTCATCCGCGATGTGCCTCTCATCCGATCTTTCGGAACACCGCGGCGAAAAAGCCATCCATGCCCCCGCTCTCCGCCCAAAAATCGGGCCTGAGGCGCAGCCCGGTGGCCGGGTCCACCCAGTCTGGCGCAACGCCGGGCAAGGCGAAGGCTTCCGGCTCCAGTCGCAGGCCGTCGTGGCGCGCCAAGGCGCCCTCCACCTGCTCCTCGCCCTCTTCGGGCAAAAGCGAACAGGTGCAATAAACCATCCGGCCGCCGGGCTTGAGAAGGCGCAGGCCGGCATCGATCATCCGCGCCTGCAGTGCCAGGAGCGCCGCGAGGTCAGCCCCGTCTTTCGCGTGCGGCAGATCGGGGTGCCGCCGTAACGTTCCCGTGGCCGAACAAGGCGCATCGAGCAGAACCGCGTCGAAGGGCTCTGCCGCCCATTCCAGCGCGTCGGCCACAATGCATTCTGCCGAAAGCCCTGTGCGGGCGAGGTTTTCGGCAAGCCGCACCATGCGGGTTTCCGAGGCATCAAGGGCTGTGACCGCCGCGCCGGTGGCCGCAAGCTGCATCGTCTTGCCCCCGGGAGCGGCGCAGAGATCGAGCACGCGCTGGCCGGGCCCTGCGCCCAGCGCCCGCGCCGGGATCGCCGCGGCCGCATCCTGAACCCACCAGTCACCCGCCTCAAAACCCGCCAGTGCCGAAACCTGCACGCGGCCCTCAAGCCGCACTGAGCCCGTTGGCAGCACCGTGCCCCCGACCGACCTGGCCAAATCGGCGGGATCGCCCTTTGCCGTCAGATCCAGCGGCGGATCGGCTGCCTGCACCGCCTCCATATCCGCCACCGCGGCCTTGCCCCAGGCCGCCACAAGCCGCTTGCGCAGCCATTTCGGCACTTGGGGCACCGGCAATGCGCCCCACTCCACCTCCGCCGCCGCAACACGGCGCAGAACGGCATTGGCCAGCCCGGCCTGGCTGGCCGTTTTTTTCTCCAGCTTCAAAATCCGCACGGCGGCATCCACCACCGCGTGGGCCGGGGCGCCGCCTGCCCACATTTCAACAGTGCCGAGCCGCAGCATGTTATGCACACGCGGCCAGGGTTTCTTGCGAAGATGCGGGCCAAGCAGCCGATCCGCCCGCTGCAGGTTGCGCAAGGTCTCCACCGCCAGGCGCTGTGCTCGCGCCCGCTCGGCAACGGTTAGATCGGCCGTCACCGGCTCCAGCACATCCGCCAGAAGCCGCTTCTCATCGGTGACCGCATCAAGAAGATCGAGCGCCGCCTTGCGCGCGGCCAGCCCCGCCTGTGCCATCTCAGCGCGCCCCCGCCGCCTTGTTCCGGAAAGCCAGCGGCGTATATGATCGCTCCTGCAACAGCAAGTGATCCGATGGCTGACGATTCCGATAGATCAGACCTGCCGCCCGAGGCCCAGCGCGCCCTTGCCGAAGCTGCCGAACGGCGCAAGGCGGCCAAGGCGCTTAACCTTCCAACTGAGCTTGGCGGGCGCGAGGGGCCCGAGCCGGTGCGCTACGGCGATTGGGAAAAAAAGGGCATCGCGGTCGATTTCTAGCGCCGCGATGCGCGCGGGGCGCCTGCGCTATCGCAAACGAAGATCGGCAAACCGCCCCTTGCCCTCATCCGAGGTGAAGCGCAGCGTATTGCCGGCGATCTTCACCTCCTGGCAATTGGCGCCGATATTGCGCGTGCCCCAGGAAAGATCGCGGCAGAAAAAGCCGTTCTGCCAGACCCAGGCGCCTGTCACTTCGCGCCCGAAGGCCCGGCCTTCGATCTCGCCATCGGGCAGCACGGCAAGGGTGATGCCAAAGCGCTCAAGCGTGCCGCGCGAAACGATCTCAACGAAGGTTTCTTTATCCTCAACCTTCCGGAATTTCGAGGCATCGGAAACCATCGCCCAACCGTCCGCATGGGCCGCGGTGCCAGCGGTGGTGGCGGTTACGGCAAGGGCGGCAAGGCTCTGTCTGAACGGCATGGCGATCACCTGTCTGTCGTCTCAACGCGGTCGGCGTGGGAATATGTAACACTATACGTCGCGACGTCAGCCCCGGATCACCGCAGCCCCAGCACATCGGCCATGTCGTATTGGCCCGGCGGCTTATCCTGCCCCCAAAGCGCGGCCTTCACCGCGCCCCGCGCGAAAACGGCGCGATCGCTCGCGACGTGGCGCAGGGTAATGCGTTCCCCATCCGCGGCAAAGATAACGTCATGTTCCCCAACGATATCTCCGCCGCGCAAGGAAGAGAATCCGATGGCGCCGCGGGCCCGCGCGCCGGTGATCCCGTCGCGTCCACGCTCCGAATGATCGCTAAGCGGAATTCCGCGCCCCCGGGCAGCGGCCTCGCCCAGCATCAGCGCCGTCCCCGAAGGCGCATCCACCTTGTGGCGATGGTGGGCCTCCACGATTTCGATATCGAAATCGGAATCAAGCGCGGCGGCGACCTTCTCTGTCAGAACCGTCAGAAGGTTCACACCAAGGCTCATGTTTCCAGCCCGCACCAAAACAGCGTGGCGCGCCACCGGTTCGAACCGTGCAAGCTGCTCCTCCGAAAACCCTGTCGTGCCAACCACATGCACCGCGCGGGTTTGCGCGGCGAGTTCGGCGTAGCCAAGCGTGGCGGCGGGCGCCGTGAAATCGAGGATCGCCTGTGCCTTTGCAAAGGGCTCAAGCGGATCATCGGCCACCTTTACGCCGATCGGCGCGCCGCCCAGCGCCTCGCCCAGATCCTGCCCGATCCAGGCATGCCCCGGCTGCTCCACCGCGCCAACGAGGCGCGCGGCACTGCTTGCGCGCACCGTTTCGATCAGCATCCGGCCCATGCGGCCCGATGCCCCTGTCACTACGATCCCCGGAGTTTCTGCCATACGCTCCCCCTGATGCCGCAGCGCTGATTAGCCGATGCCTGCGCCCCGCGCCAAGCCCTGCCTTGCGGCATGGGCGCGAAGGGCATAGATCCGCGCCATGGCAAAGGGGCGCTTTCAGGAAAGTCGCGGGCCGTCACAGCGGCAGTTGCGGGTGGGGGAACTGATCCGCCGGAGGCTGAGCGATGTGCTGGCCCGGGGCGATGTGCATGACCCTGAACTGAACGGTATCTCGATCACCGTGGGCGAAGTGCGGGCCTCCCCCGATCTCAAGATCGCAACGGCCTTCGTGCTGCCTCTCGGCGGCAACGGGCGCGAAGAGGCGCTGGCCGCGCTTCGCCGCAACCGCGCCGAACTGCGCCGCACCGTCGCGCGCGGGCTCGATCTGAAATTCGCCCCCGAGTTGCGGTTTGAGCTCGATGATACCTTTGATCGGATGGATGAAACCCGCCGGTTGCTGGCCGAAGATACGGTGCGCCGTGATCTTGAAAGCGATTAGCACGGCGCTCGCCGCCACGGCGCTGGCCAGCGGGGCCACCGGAGCAACCTGCGATACCGGCAGTTTCGAAGGCGTGCCCTACAGCTACTGCGCGGTTGATCCGGCCGAAGAAGAGGTCCGCCTCTGGCATTCTGACGCCGAGGGCACCGTCTACGGCACCTTCTCGCGCCTTGAAGCCGCGCTTTCTGCGGAAGGCGAGGTGCTTGGCATCGCGATGAATGGCGGGATGTATCACACCGATCGCCGGCCCGTTGGGCACTATGTTGAAGAGGGTATCGAGGTGATGCGGCTTGTCACCTCCGCGGGCCCCGGAAATTTCGGCCTTCTCCCGAACGGCGTTCTCTGCCTCACCGATGGCAGCGCGGCGTTGATGGAAACCCTGGCCTTCGAGGCCGCGGCGCCCGCTTGCCGGTTTGCCACGCAATCGGGCCCGATGCTCGTGATCGAGGGGGATCTGCATCCGCGGTTTCGGGAAGACAGCACGTCCACCTTCATCCGAAACGCAGTGGGGCTGCGCGCCGACGGCACGCTGATCTTCGCGATTTCCGACGCGCCGGTCACCTTCCACCGTTTCGCCCGGCTGATGCGCGATGCGCTGGCCACGCCGGATGCGCTTTTCGTGGATGGCAACGTTTCACGCCTCCACGCGCCGCCCCTGGGGCGCAGTGACGCCGGGTTCCCGATGGGCCCGATCATCGGCACGGTCGCCGCGGCTGATTGACCGGCGCGCGGCGCCGCGTTAGGCCCGCCGGCAATCCGAACAAGAGGCAAATCATGGCTCGCAGGCGCAAGGGGCGCGATATCTCCGGCTGGATCGTGATCGATAAACCGGCGGGGCCAAGTTCCAACGCCGTTGTCGGCCGGGTGCGCCACGCCTTCGATGCCAGAAAGGCGGGCCATGCCGGTACGCTTGATCCTGCAGCTACGGGCATTCTTGCCGTGGCACTGGGGGAAGCCACCAAGACGGTGCCCTACGTGACCGACGCTGAGAAAACCTATCGCTTCACCGTGCGCTGGGGGGTGGCAACGAATACCGATGATGCCGAGGGCGAGGTGATCGAAACGGCCCGTGACCGGCCCGCACCGGAAGCGATCGAGGCCGCCCTGCCCGCCTTTACCGGCGATATAGAACAGGTGCCGCCCGCCTACTCCGCCGTGAAAATCGAGGGCGAGCGGGCCTATGCCCGCGCACGGGCGGGCGAAGACGTCGCCCTGGCGGCGCGGCCCTTGCACGTGGCGCGCCTGGCGCTGGTATCGGTGCCCGATCCCGATCACGCGGTGCTGGAGATGACCTGCGGCAAGGGCGGCTATGTACGCGCCATCGCCCGGGACCTGGGGCGCGTGCTCGGCTGCCTTGGCCATGTGCGCACATTGCGGCGCACCGCATCCGGCCCGTTCGATCTTGACGACGCGATTGCCTTCGATGCGCTTGATAGCGCGACGGACGATATGCTTCTGCCCCTTGAAACCGCGCTTGAAAGCCTGCCCGAAGCGCGCTGCAATGATCTGGCCGCCGCCAAGCTGCGCAACGGCAATCCCGCGCCGGTTATCGCCACAACAGCGGGCTATGGCGAAGAAGCCTGGGCTTCCTGCGCCGGGCGGGCGGTGGCGGTTGGCCATTACCGCGCCGGAGAACTGCACCCCAAGCGCGTTTTCGCCCCATGATCGAGCGCAGCTTTCAGAAGGGCGATGCGGCGTCCACCGCGCTCTACAGCCCCTGCGAACGCTATCGCTACAGCCTGACCCGCCATTGGGCGGAGGGCACGCATGCGCTTTTCGTGATGCTGAACCCGTCTACGGCAACCGAACGGCAGAACGATCCCACCGTTGAGCGCTGCGAACGCCGCGCGCGTGTGCTGGGCCATGGCGGCTTCACGGTGTGCAACATTTTTGCGTGGCGCGAGACCGATCCGCACAAGATGCGGCGGGCGGAAGACCCCGTGGGCCCCGCGAATGACGCGGCAATCACTGCCGCCTGCGAGGCCGCCGATATGATCGTTGCCGCCTGGGGCACCCATGGCGCCCATCTTGGGCGCGGCCCGGCGGTGGAAACCCTGATGCGCGGAACCGGCCGCCCGATGCATCACCTGGGCCTTACGAAAGACGGGCACCCCCGCCACCCGCTTTACATCGGCTATGCAACGCAGCCCATGCTTTGGGCCTAACCGCAGCCCTCACGCGCGGGTCCGCTCAATCTCCAGCACCAGATCATCGCGGCCCACTTCCGGTGCCCCGCGCACAATCGCGATGGTTTCGCCATTGGCGCGCACGATGCTATCGCTGCCGCAGGGGCTTTTCGCGAATTCCAGCGCAATCGCATCTTCTGGCAGATCCGTCACCAGCGTGAGGTGAAGCACGTCATCGCCCGGCACGAAGCTATCGATCTCGCGCACGGCGTCATGGCCTGCGGGCGCAGGCGGCTGCGCATCGGGCTCGGTACCCAATAGCCCGTCCCAGTTCTTGCGCTGGTCTGCCGCGCCCTGATCGTCCTTGCGCGGGCGTTGCGTGCGGCGGCGATCTGGGCCCCTCATCACCCGGCGGGGCGCGGGAACCTTCGGGCCGTCCGTCAGTTCCAGTAGCTGAATATCGGCCGAGGGCAGCTCGCTCAGATTGGGAAAGCGCAGTTCCGCATGGGCGCCGCGCACAGAGTAGGTGAGCCGCGTGCCGCCTGCGCCATAGGGCGATATGTGGAATTCGGTCTCCACCGATTCGACGGTGATCGTGACCCGATCCACCCCCGCAATGAACCGGTCAAGCGTAAGAATACCGCCGTCCGCGGAAAGGCTGTGGCGGCACCCGCCGCCGCGTTCCAACCGCTTTTCCCAGCTATCGCACCCCGGATCAGGCGCCGCCGGTGCCGTGGCAGGCGGCTCGGGCAAAGAGCCCTCGGGGCGCCGGATCGCGCGGAAGACAAGGATGGGCGTCGCGACAGCCGTCACCAACCCGATAATCAACAACGTTGTCAGCATGACCCGATCCAACCCAAGCACGCCCCGCGGACCGGCTATCACAGAAGGCTGGAAATCTGGCGGGAAAACCACCTAAAATCCAATGCTAACAGCCTATTAACGTGACCTGAGCGATGTGAAGGGGAGCCCCCATGCCAGCCGAAACCAGCACAAATCCGCTTCACGCGGAGATTGCCGCCTTGCGGGGTGAACTCGCCACGCTCAACGAGCACAGGTTCGTCCGGGTGCATAATTCGCTGCCCCGGCTGATCGCCTTCCAGTTCCTGCGCGGCCTCGCGCTTGGCCTGGGCACAGTGGTGGGCGCCACGATCCTTGTTTCGCTTCTGGGCTTTGCGCTGGCGCAGATCGATTTCGTGCCGATCATCGGCGAATGGGCTGCCGAGATCGCGCGCCAGATCCAGATCGAGCAATAGCTCTTTTCAAACCGCGCGCGATCCCCTATACGCCCGGCTTCGCGCCAAATGCGCACTCCATGGGCCTGTGCTGGACGACATCCCGGCCTGCGCCATAACCCTCTGATGTGAAGGAGACCCCGATGTCGATCACTGCGGAAGAAAAGAGCCGCCTTATGAAGGAGTTCGCCACTAAGGAAGGCGACACGGGCTCCCCCGAAGTGCAGGTTGCGATCCTGTCGAGCCGGATCGCCACGCTGACCGAACACTTCAAGACCCACAAGAAAGACAATCACTCGCGCCGCGGCCTTCTGAAGCTTGTCGCCCAGCGCCGGAAGCTTCTCGATTACACCAAGGCCAAGGATGAGGCCCGGTATCAGGATCTGATCAAGCGCCTGGGCATCCGCCGCTAAACCAGCACTTCTAAGTTGCTGCCAAAGCCGCGCCGGTTGGCGCGGCTTCTTCGTGTATAGTTGGTTGGGCCGCAGGCCTAGGCCGCCACGCGCCCGATGCGCTTGGCGGGCACGGCCAGCAGCATGCCCGCAAGCATCGCGGCGGCAAAGGCCAGACCTTCCCAGCCCCCGAATGAAAGAGAGGCGAAGGCGGGCCCCGGGCAAAGCCCCGCAAGCCCCCAGCCTGCGCCGAAAATCAGAGAGCCGATCGCAAGGCGCGGGGTAATCCCGCCCGAGGGCGGCGGCGGGAATGCCCCGCCCACCAATGGCGCTGCACGGCGCGCCGCAACCCGCCAGGCCACCGCCATCGGCAGGATCGCTCCGCCGAGAACGAAGGCGAGCGTGGGATCCCAGGCCCCGAAGATATCGAGCCAGCCCTGAACGCGGGTGGTATCGGTCATCCCCGAAACCAGCAGACCCAGCCCAAACAGGCCGCCGCTCAAAAGCGAAATCAGGCCCCGCATCAGATCACCCCCAGGACGTGGCGGAACAGCGCAACGGTTACGCCGCCCGCCAGGAGGTATAGCACCGTGGCCCCGATCCCGCGCATCGAAAGCCGTGAGATGCCGCACACCCCGTGGCCGCTGGTGCAACCGTTGGCGAGCCGTGCCCCTAGGCCAACCAAAAGCCCCGCAGCCACCAGCACCACAGGGTTTGAGGTGGCGTTCGTGTCCGCCGCCAGCCCGGTTACCAGGATAGCGAGCCATGGCGCGGCGATGAGCCCCGCGATGAACAGCGCCGGTCCCTGCCAATCGCCGCGCGCCGATCCATCGACAAGCCCGCCGATGATCCCGCTTGCGCCCATGATCCGCCCGTTTCCAAGCAGCAGCATTGCTGCGGCGCATCCGATCATCAACCCGCCCAGCAGGCCGTAGACGTAACTCGTTTCAATCATTCCAGCATTCCTTGAATCACGATAGGCTTCGTTTCCGCCAAGTCCTGCCCGCCTCTGCCGGAGAAGCCAAGTGTTCTGGTCCCGCCCCCTCGTCTCGAACGACATGCATGACTGGATTGTGGAGTGTTTCGATTGGTTCGATGCCCGCTTCCCGCCACCCTTGGCGCCGATTCTACCCACCCAGGCCTTCTTCACCGCGCCGGGCGGCACCGGCCCGGAAACCGCGATGCGCGTTCTGGAAGACATCAAGCGCCACATGGGCTTCCAAGCGGCGGTGGAGCTTGCCCCGCTGGATGTTCTGCCGGCGGAATACCGGATCGATTATCAAGCGCCTTCTCAGATAGCGGGCACCTTTCAAAGCGATGGGGAAACCGCGCTGATCCGCTATGACCCTGAGCAGATGAACCGCCCATTGCAGTTCATCAATCTCATGGCACATGAACTGATGCACGCCCGGCTTGCCGGGCTGGAAGACGCGGTGCGTGGCGGCGCTGAGGCGCATGAACTGGCCACCGATCTTGGCTGCATCATCGCGGGCTTCGGGGTGTTCCAGTTGCAGGCCGCCGACGATGCGGGATGGTTCGGCTACATGTCGCAACCCTCCCTCGCGATGGCTCTGGCGATCTTTCTGGGCAGGCGCGGCCTTGGTGCGGATGCGGTGGCCGCGCATCTTTCGCCCCGGTGCCGAAAACTGCTCAACCGGGCGTTTAAGCAACTCTAGCGGGCCAGCGCCGCGCCCGTGCCGCACCACCTTTTCAAAGCCCCCAATCTCCTGTATCCGCGCCCAATCTGAGACGCAGCGCTTCGGCCCCGGCGCGTGCAAAAGGGTCAGGGGCCGGCGGCAATGGGGCCGCCATTCAAACGGGCACTCGGACCGCCGAGATTGGCCCAGACAGGATACGAAATGTTCAACATCTCAAAGAAATCAATGCAGTGGGGGGAAGAGACTCTCACGCTGGAAACGGGTAAAGTGGCCCGTCAGGCCGATGGATCGGTCATCGCCACCTATGGCGAAACCTCGGTGATGGCCAACGTCACCTTCGCGAAAGAACAAAAGCCGGGGCAGGATTTCTTCCCGCTCACCGTGCATTACAACGAAAAATACTACGCCGCGGGCAAGATCCCCGGCGGTTTCTTCAAGCGTGAGGCGCGGCCCACCGAGAAGGAAACGCTTACCTCCCGGCTGATTGACCGGCCGATCCGGCCCCTCTTCGTGCCGGGCTTCAAGAACGAAGTTCTCGTGATCTGCACAGTGCTGAGCCACGATCTGGTGAACGATCCCGATGTCGTGGCGATGATCGCAGCCTCCGCCGCGCTCACCCTTTCCGGCGCGCCCTTCATGGGCCCGATCGCGGGCTGCCGCGTAGGCTACGTAGATGGCGAATACGTGCTGAACCCCGAAGTGGAGGATATGCACGATCTGCGCTCGAACCCCGAGCAGCGCCTTGATCTTGTGGTCGCCGGCACCAAAGACGCCGTGATGATGGTGGAATCCGAGGCTTATGAGCTGACCGAGGCTGAAATGCTCGGCGCCGTCACCTTTGCCCATGAGCAGATCCAGCCGGTGATCGACCTGATCATCGATCTGGCCGAGGAAGCCGCGAAAGAACCCTTCGAGTTCACGCCTCCGGATTACGCCGACCTCTACGCGGCGGTGAAAGCGGCGGGCGAGGAGAAGATGCGCGCAGCCTACGCGATCACCGATAAGCAGGAGCGTGTCGCCGCCGTTGGCGAGGCGCGTGAGGCGATCCGCGCCACGCTTTCCGAAGAGCAGCTTGAGGATGAAAACCTCGGCTCCGCCTTCAAGAAGCTCGAATCGATGGTACTGCGCGGCGATGTTGTGCAGAACGGCCGCCGCATCGATGGCCGCGCCACCAATGAGGTGCGCGATATCGTGGCGGAAACCAGCATTCTGCCCCGCACGCACGGCTCTGCTCTCTTCACCCGTGGCGAAACGCAAGGGCTGGTCATCACCACCCTCGGCACGGGCGATGACGAGCAGATGATCGATGCGCTGCAGGGCACCTACCGCTCGAACTTCCTGCTGCATTACAACTTCCCGCCCTACTCGGTGGGCGAGGTTGGCCGCTTCGGACCTCCGGGCCGCCGCGAGATTGGCCATGGCAAGCTGGCCTGGCGGGCGCTACAGGCGGTTCTACCGCCGGCAACGGATTTCCCCTACACGATCCGCCTGGTCTCCGAGATCACCGAATCGAATGGCTCCTCTTCGATGGCCTCGGTTTGCGGTGGTTCGCTTTCGATGATGGATGCGGGCGTGCCGCTCAAATCCGCCGTCGCGGGCGTGGCCATGGGGCTGGTTTTGGAAGACGATGGCTCCTACGCCATCCTCACCGATATCCTTGGCGACGAGGATCACCTTGGCGATATGGATTTCAAGGTGGCAGGAACGGAAAACGGCATCACCTCGCTCCAGATGGATATCAAGGTGGCCGGGATCACACCGGAGATCATGGAAAAGGCGCTGGCACAGGCCAAGGATGGGCGCATGCACATCCTGGGCGAGATGAACAAGGCGCTTTCGGAAACCGCCGAGTTCTCTGTTCACGCCCCGCGGATCGAAACGATGAACGTGCCGACCGACAAGATCCGCGAAGTGATCGGTTCGGGCGGCAAGGTCATCCGCGAGATCGTGGAAGTCTCCGGCGCCAAGGTGGATATCAATGACGATGGCGTCGTGAAGATCGCCTCGCCGAACGCCGAGGCCATCAAGAAGGCCTATGACATGATCCATTCGATCGTGGCGGAGCCCGAGGAAGGCAAGATCTACAAAGGCAAGGTCGTCAAAATCGTCGACTTCGGCGCCTTCGTGAACTTCTTCGGCAAGCGCGACGGGCTGGTGCATGTCAGCCAGATCGAAAACCGCCGCCTGAACCACCCTTCCGATGTGCTGAAGGAAGGCCAGGAGGTTTGGGTGAAGCTTCTGGGCTTTGACGATCGCGGCAAGGTGCGCCTGTCGATGAAGGTTGTCGATCAGGAAACCGGCGAAGAAGCCAAGAAGGAGGAAGCGGCCGAATAAGGCCATTCCTCCACCCTACAGAACCCAAAAAAGCCCCGGCAGATCGGCCGGGGCTTTTCCTTTTTTTGGCATAGGCGCTTGGCCGTCAGGCCACCAGATCGAAGCGATCGGCGTTCATCACCTTGGTCCAGGCGGCAACGAAATCCTTCACGAACTTCTCCGCGTTGTCGTCCTGCGCATATACCTCGGCATAGCTCCGCAGAATCGAGTTCGAGCCGAAGACAAGATCGGCGCTCGTGGCCGTCCACTTCGTCTCACCGGTGGCGCGGTCCCGCACCTCGTAGGTGCCGTCATCGAGCGGGTGCCAAGAATAGGCCATGTCGGTGAGGTTGACGAAGAAGTCGTTCGTCAGGGCGCCCTCGCGATCGGTGAACACGCCATGCTTGGCCCCGCCGTGGTTGGCGCCGAGAACCCGCAAGCCGCCCAGCAGAACCGCCATCTCGGCAGCCGTGAGCCCCAGAAGCTGCGCCCGATCGAGCATCATCTCTTCGGGGGAAACCGAGTAGTCTTCCTTCTGCCAGTTGCGGAAGCCATCGGCGAGCGGCTCAAGAACGCTGAAGCTATCGGCATCCGTCTGGCTGTCGGTCGCATCGCCGCGGCCCGGGGTGAAGGGCACGTTCACCGCATGGCCGCCCGCCTTGATCGCCTGTTCAAGCCCAACGGTACCGCCAAGCACGATCACATCGGCCACGGATGCGCCGGTGTCGGCGGCAATCGGTTCCAGGATGCCCAGAACCTTCGCAAGGCGCTGGGGTTCGTTGCCTGCCCAATCCTTCTGCGGGGCCAGCCGGATGCGCGCGCCGTTCGCGCCGCCGCGTTTGTCAGACCCGCGGAAGGTCCGCGCGCTATCCCAGGCGGTTGCGATGAGTTCGGCGGGCGAAAGGCCGCTCTCGGCGATCTTGGCTTTCACCGCGGCCACATCGTAGCCCGTGTTTCCTGCCGGAATCGGATCCTGCCAGATCAAATCCTCGGCGGGCACGTCGGGGCCATAGTAGTTGGCGCGCGGGCCCATATCGCGATGGGTCAGCTTGAACCAGGCACGCGCGAACGTATCCTTGAAATACTCCGGATCGGCCATGAATTTCTGGCAGATCTCGTTGTAGATCGGATCAACCTTCATCGCCATATCGGCGTCGGTCATAATCGGGTTCTGCGGCGTGGAGCCATCGCCTGCATTGGTGGGCTTCTCGCTATCAGGCATATCCACCGGCTCCCACTGCCAGGCACCGGCAGGTGATTTCTTCAACTCCCACTCGTAATTGAAGAGGTAGTCGAAGTAGCCCATGTCAAACTTCGTGGGTTCCTTCGTCCAGGCCCCTTCGATGCCAGAGGTGAAGGATTTCGAGGCCGTGCCGCCATGGGCCGGGTTCATCCAGCCGAAGCCCTGGGTTTCGTAGCCCGCCGCCTCCGGCTCTGCCCCGATATCATCCCCGGCAATCGCACCATGGGCCTTGCCAACGGTGTGGCCGCCGCAAGTGAGCGCCGCGGTTTCTTCATCGTTCATCGCCATGCGCGCGAAGGTTTCGCGCACATGCAGCGCGGTTTTCGCGGGGTCGGGCGCGCCATTCACGCCTTCAGGATTCACGTAGATGAGGCCCATATGCACGGCGGCCAACGGGTTCTCGAGCGTCGAGGCGTTTTCGAGATCGCCGTAGCGGTTCTCCGACGGCGCCAGCCACTCGCCCTCCGACCCCCAGTAAACATCCGTTTCCGGGCCCCAGATATCTTCGCGCCCAAAACCGAAGCCAAAGGGTTTCAGCCCCATCGATTCATAGGCCATGTTGCCCGAAAGAATAATCAGATCGGCCCAGGAAAGCGCGTTGCCGTATTTCTTCTTCACCGGCCAGAGCAGGCGGCGCGCCTTATCGAGGCTCGCGTTATCGGGCCAGGAATTCAGCGGCGCAAAGCGGATATTGCCCGATCCGGCGCCACCGCGGCCATCTTGCATGCGGTAGGAGCCGGCGGAATGCCAGGCGAGGCGGATCATCAAGCCGCCATAATGGCCCCAATCGGCCGGCCACCATTCCTGGCTCTCGGTCATCAGCGCCTTGACATCCGCCTTGACCGCTTCGAAATCCAGTGCCTTCACCGCCATGCGATGATCGTAATCGGGATCCATCGGATTGGTGCGCGCCCCGTGCTGATGCAGGATGTCGAGGTTCAGCGCATTCGGCCACCACTTGGTGACGGGCTTGTCCATCGACGTGTTGCCACCGTGGTTTACGGGGCAGCCGCCGAGGCCCCGCATGTCATTTCCGTCCATCTGGGATCTCCCTGAAGTTTAAAACGGTTCTAAATCGATGCCTCTGGCCTACCGGAGCAACGTCATAAACACCAATTGAAAAAAGTAAATCCGGCGATAACTTGAGGTTATGATCAACTTCACCATCAAGCACTTCCGCTACTTCGATGCGCTGGCCCGGATCGGCCATTTTGGCCGCGCCGCAGAAGCCTGCTCGATCTCGCAACCCGCACTCTCGGTTCAGATCAAGGAGTTGGAGGGGATGCTGGGCGCACCGCTTGTTGAACGCACGGCCCGGCAGGTGCGGCTGACAACGCTGGGGGAAGAGTTTCTCCTGCGTGCCCGCAAGGTGCTTTCGGATGTGGAAGAGATGTCCGAACTCGCGCGGCTCTCTGCCGGCCCGTTGCAGGGCACGCTGCGCATGGGGGTCATCCCCACGGTGGCGCCCTATCTGCTGCCCGCGATCATACAGGAGCTTGGTGCCCGGATGCCCGGGCTTGAGCTGATGCCGCGGGAATCGATCACGAAATCGCTGGTGGAGGATCTGCTCCATTCCCGGCTCGATTTCATTCTGGCCGCCCTGCCGATATCGGAACCTTCGCTGCGCGAGTTTGCGCTTTTTGAGGAGGATTTCGTTCTCGTTCGCCCGGCGGAGGATGAGGGCCTGCCCGTGCCCAGCCCGGACACGCTGCAAACCATGAAGCTCCTGCTTCTGGAAGAGGGCCATTGCTTCCGGGATCAGGCGCTTTCGTTCTGCGAGATGCAGCCAAGCGACCCGAGCCTTGTGATGGAAGGCTCGTCACTCTCAACTCTCGTGCAGATGGTCAGCGCCGGGCTCGGGGTCACGTTGATCCCCGAAATGGCGGTGCCGTTGGAAACCAACAGCGCCGCCCTTTCGATTTCGCGCTTCACCGAGAGAACGCCGAAACGCAAGATCGGTATGGTCTGGCGGAAGACGACCCCGCTTGGCAACCAGCTCATGGAGCTTGGCGCGATCGTGCGCCAGGTTGGCCAGGCGCAGATCGAATCGCTGCAAAAGTAGCGCCCGGCAGGCGCCGCTTAGCCGGGCGCCTTGGCCATCCGAAGGTACGGCAGCAGCGTCTTGAACTCGCCGAACTTCGCCTTGGCGTCTTCATCCGAAACGGTCGTTTTGATCACCACGTCTTCGCCCGGCACCCAGTTGGCAGGGGTGGCCACAGGATGGCCATCTGACAGCATAACGCCATCAAGAGCGCGCAGGATCTCACCAAAGTTGCGGCCCACGAACATCGGGTAGGTCATCGTCAGGCGCAGGCGCTTGTCGGGCCCGATGATGAAAACCGAGCGCACCGTTGCGGTATCGTTCGGCGTGCGGCCATCGGGCAGATAGGCTTCCGCTGGCAGCATGTCGAACGCCTTCGAAATCTCCAGGTCTTCGTCGGCGATGATCGGGAAATCAACGCTCGCGCCGCCCACGTCCTCGATATCGGAGATCCACTTCTGGTGATCCGATACGCCATCGACTGACACGCCGATAACCTTCACGCCCCGCTTGGCCCATTCATCGGAAAGTTGCGCCACCGCACCGAACTCGGTGGTGCAGACCGGCGTGAAATCCTTGGGGTGGGAAAACAGGATCGCATAATTCTCCCCAATCCAATCATGAAACCGGATCGGGCCCACGTTCGACTCGGCGGAAAAATCGGGAACGGTATCGTTGATGCGCAGTGCCATCGCGCCCTCCATCGAAGTTGTGATGGCTGCCTTATGCCGCAACAGGCGCCGGGGCGCCATCGCCTGCCGCAGGTCCCAGATGCGCCTTGCGCGGGAACTGGCGCAATGTCAGTGTCGCCGCGCAAAACGGAGGCTGTGCCGATGATCGAGAAGCGCCAGTTCTACATCGATGGGGCCTGGGTGGCGCCCGCCGAAGCCCGCGATTTCGAAGTGATCGATCCGTCAACCGAAGAGCCCTGTGCGATCATCTCGCTCGGCAGTGCCGCCGATACCGATCGCGCCGTGGCCGCGGCGCGCGCAGCACTTCCCGGCTGGGCCGCAACGCCGCCCGCAGAACGCATCGCTGCCGTCGCTCGCGTGCGCGCGCTCTACGCGGCCCGGATCGATGAGATGGCCGAAGCCATCAGCCTTGAGATGGGCGCGCCGATCCACATGGCGCGCGAACAGCAGGCCGAGGCCGGGATTGGCAATATCGACGATGCGCTGGCCGCTGCGGAACAGGTGGTGTGGAACGCGCCGCTTGGCGATCACGCGCCCGGCGCCCGTATCCTGCGCGAACCGATTGGGGTGGTGGGCATGATCACCCCTTGGAACTGGCCGGTCAGCCAGACCACGCTCAAGGTGTTTCCAGCGATGATCGCGGGCTGCACGATGGTGCTGAAGCCCTCGGAGTTTGCGCCGCTCGATTCGGCGCTTCTGGCCGAACTGATCCACGAGGCGGGCGTGCCCGCGGGTGTGTTCAACCTTGTTCAGGGCGATGGCGCCGGCGTCGGCACCCGGCTTTCCGAACACCCCGATGTGGATATGATCAGCTTCACCGGATCCACCCGCGCCGGGCGTGCGATCAGCCGCGCGGCTTCGGAAACGCTCAAGCACGTCTCGCTGGAGCTTGGCGGCAAGGGCGCGAATGTGATCTTCGCCGATGCGGGTGAACGGGCGGTCAAAACCGGCGTGCGCCGCTGCTTTAACAACACCGGCCAATCCTGCAACGCGCCCACCCGGATGCTTGTCGAACGCTCGATCTATGACGATGCAGTGGAAATCGCCCGCGCCGCGGCGGAAGATACCGCGGTGGGCAGCGGGCACGAGGCGGGGCGCCATATCGGCCCGCTTGTGAACGCCACACAGTTCGAACGCGTGCAGGACCTGATCCAGAAGGGCATCGAAGAGGGCGCGCGCCTTGTTGCCGGTGGCCCGGGCCGGCCCGAGGGCTTCAACCGCGGCTACTACGTGCGCCCCACCGTTTTCGCCGATGTCACCAATGACATGACGATTGCGCAGCAGGAAATCTTCGGCCCCGTTCTTTCCATCATCCCGTTCGAAGGCGAGGAAGAGGCCATCGCCATCGCCAATGACACGCCCTATGGGCTGACCAACTACGTGCAGACGGAAGATGGCGCGCGGCGCAACCGGATGGCGCAGGCGCTGCGCTCGGGCATGGTGGAGATGAACTATCGCTCCCGCGGCGCCGGGGCGCCCTTTGGCGGCGTCAAATCCTCTGGCCGCGCGCGGGAAGGCGGGGTTTGGGGGATCGAGGAATACCTCGAGGTCAAATCGGTTTCGGGCTGGGCGGCGGAGTAATCGGCGCCGCCCGCGCGGCAAACCGCGCCACCGCCAGCCCCACGATCACCGCAAGAAAGGGCGTGCTGGGCATGTGAAACCTGTCACCTGCCAGCACCACCGCGTGGATGCCCGCGAAATAGGCCCAGGCCAGAAGCGGCAGCGCAAGCCCGGCGCGCGGCCCGTAGATCAGAAGCGCGCCGATGGAAACCGCGGTGGCGGCCAGCACCGCGTACCAATAACCCGTCGCCAGCACCTTCAACGCAAGTTCCCCGCGATCGCCCACGCGGCCCTCCAGCCCCCGCGCGTTCCACGCCACGCCTATGGTTTCACGATCATGGGTCAGGATCAGCTTTTGCAACGACAGCCGAGCAAAGCGCCCCGGATCCTCCCAGATCACGCCCACCGCCTGGCGCCCCCAGGCTTTGGAAGCATCCGCCTCGTTTTGATCGGCGCCCTCGGGCCGCCCGGCATCGATTTGCTCGAACGCCCCGGTGCTGCCGGGGCGGTTCCCGATATAGAGGTTCGATCCGAAATTTGCGGAGATCAGAACGAGCGCATCGAACACCTGGTAGTTCCGCCAGGTCCAGGGCGCGATGGCCACCGCCATCGCGACCCAGAGAACGGCTATCCGCGCAAACGCGCGGCCCGGCGGGCAGGCCCGGGTCAGGATCGCCACCGCAAGGGGCACAAGTGGGAAGAGAAGCGCCACGCTGCGGAGATAGGCTGCCCCCGCCAGGCAAAGCCCGGCCGCAATCGCATAGCCCCAATGCGCCCCAAGCGCGCGCTGCCACAGAAGAAGGCTCGCCAGCATCGCCGCGATAAAAAGGGGCTCGCTGGCCGGGATGGTGACAAAGTAGATCATCTGCGGCCAGACCGCCATGAGCGCCGCGGCCACAAGCCCCGCAGAGGCGCCGCCAATCTGGCGCCCAAGCGCCCATGTGAGAAGAACAACCGCCATCGAAACGCCGATGTTGAACACGACGATCCCAATGGGAGACGGACCAACAACGAGGAAGAGCGCGGCATAGACCGCCGAGGTGCCCGGCGGCCACTGCCCGTTCGGCACATCCGGCTCAAACCCGTAAACCCCGTGGGCGAGAAGGTTCTCCGACATAGCCAGGTAGGCACCGGGATCGGAATAGGGATCCACGGGAATCCAGAGCGCCCAGGCCACGCGCAGGATCAGCGCAACCGCAAGGATGGCGCCCAGGTTTAACCCGCCCACGAGTCTGGCCATCTCACCTTTCCAAAACCCATCGCCTCCGCCCTGCATGAGGGTATCATCACGGGGCATCTGAAGACAGAACAAGAAGCGCCGCCACACTCATGTGCAAATTCGCGCAGATCAGGTGCCGTTTGCGGTGATTACAAATACATCCGCACGTGACATCTATGGGGCAACCAATCAGATACGGAGAGCCCCATGCTCAAGCAGATCAAAGGCCTGCACCACGTTACCTCTCTGGCCAGTGGTGCCCAATCGAACAACGATTTCTTCACCAACGTTCTCGGCCTGCGCCGGGTCAAGAAAACCGTGAACTTCGACGCACCGGATGTTTATCACCTCTACTATGGTGATGAGCACGGTACGCCCGGCTCGGTGATGACCTATTTCCCCTTCCCGCACGCCGCCCGGGGCCGCCCCGGGGCAGGCGAGGTGGGCACGACCTCCTTCGCCATCCCCAAAGGCGCGATCCCGCAATGGGTGGAACGCCTGTCGAGCCTTGGCGTTGACGGGCTTGATACCGATACGCGTTTCGGGGAAAGCCGCCTTCTCTTCAACGGCCCCGATGGCGATGGGTTCGCGCTGGTCGAAACCGACGATGGCCGTGCGCCCTGGGCCGGGGTAAGCGAAGATGCGGCGATCCGCGGGTTCCATTCCGCCGCCATGCGCCTGGCCTCCGCCGATGCCAGCGCTGAGCTTCTGAAGTTCATGGGCTACGATGAAATCGGCCGTGACGGCGATGTGACCCGCTTCGCCGTTCCGGAGGGCAACGGCGCCGACGTGATCGATATCGAGGCTGTGCCGGGCGCCAGCCACGCGCAGCAAGGCGCGGGATCGGTCCATCACATCGCCTTTGCGGTGGAAAACCGCGCGCGCCAGCTCGAAGTGCGCGAGGCGCTGAAAGATACCGGCTATCAGGTCACCCCCGTGATCGACCGGGATTACTTCTGGGCGATCTACTTCCGCACGCCCGGTGGCGTGCTGTTCGAAGTGGCCACCAACGAGCCCGGCTTTGACCGTGATGAGGATACCGCTCATCTGGGCGAAGCCCTGAAGCTGCCCGCCCAGCATGCCCATCTGCGCGAGAAGCTGGAGCGGATCCTGGAGCCGATCGGGGGCTGATATGACCTACATCGCAAAACGCAGCGAGGGGGCGCCCGGCGCGCCCCTCGCCCTCACGTTCCACGGCACGGGCGGCACCGAGGATCAGTTCCACGGGCTTGCCGGAGAGCTCTTCCCGGGCGCGCATGTCGTCTCGCCCCGCGGGGATGTCTCAGAGAGGGGCGCGGCGCGGTTCTTCCGGCGCACCGGTGAGGGCGTCTACGATATGGAGGATCTTGCGCAGCGCACCCGCGCCATGGCCGGCTTCATCCGCGACGAAGCCGCGCGGACGGGCGCAGAACGCGTGATCGGAATGGGCTATTCAAACGGGGCGAACATCCTCGCCTCCGTGGCGCTCGAAAGCCCCGATCTGGTGGATGACGTGGTGCTCATGCACCCGCTCATCCCCTGGCAGCCCGCGCCCCAGCCCGGCCTTGACGGGCGGCGCATCCTGATCACGGCGGGCCGGCGCGATCCGATCTGCCCGGCTTCGATGACACAGGCACTGGCCAGCTACCTCGAAGATCAGGGCGCGGCGGTGCAGCTTTTCTGGCATGAGGGCGGCCATGAGCTTCGGCACGAAGAGCTTTCCGCGATCCAGCAATTCTTCGCGCCCGTCGCGGTCTAGCGCTCAGAATGGGGGCCTGGCCCGAAAGGTCAGGCCCTTGCCGCCATCTGGGTGGCGAAACCGCAGCCGTTCGGCATGAAGCATCAGCCGAGGATAGGCACGCGCGGCGCCACTGGCATAGAAGGGATCGCCCAGGATCGGGTGCCCGATCTCCCGGCAGTGCACCCGAAGCTGGTGCGATCGCCCGGTTTGCGGCTGTAGCCTCAGCCGCGCCGTACCATCAGCCTCGCGCCGTGTGACCGACCATTCGGTGACTGCAGCACGCCCCTCTGTATGATCCACCTTCTGCATCGGCCGGTTCGGCCAATCCACGATCAGCGGCAGATCGATCGTGCCGCCATCGTCTTCGGGGTGCCCCCATACGCGCGCAACATAATCTTTCTTGACCTGCCGCTTCTCAAACTGCAGGCCGAGATGCCGCTGCGCATGCGGGCTCATGGCAAACACCATGACGCCCGAGGTATCCCGATCAAGCCGATGCACCAGAAGCGCCTCGGGAAAGGCCGCCTGCACCCGTGCCAGCAGGCAATCGGCGAGGTGTTCGCCCTTCCCGGGCACCGAAAGAAGCCCGGCGGGTTTGTTGACCACCAGCACCTCGTGATCGGCGTGCAGGATTTCCAGGGGGTCACCCGGCGGCGAATAGGCCTCTCTCACGGGTTCTGGGGGAGGTCATCGGCGATCTCGTAGTAATCGCCCTTATCGGCAACAAAGATATGCCGGCGCAGGCGCAGCCCGGTGGGCTGATCAAGCGCACCGAAGCTGAACGAGGTTTTGCCCGACCCGTGCCATTGCCAGAAGAGGAATGCCCCGCAGGTGGAGCAAAAGCCCCGCCGCGCATCGGGCGAACTGTCATACCACCGCACATCTCCGGTGATCTCGATATCCTCGCTCGGCACGGCGGTTGAGACCCAGACATGGCCGGATTGGCGCCGGCACTGCCCGCAATGGCACACGGTTCCATCCGTTGGCGTTCCGCGCACCGCAAAGGTAACGGCTTCGCAATTGCATCGGCCCGTCAGCATCAGGGTCTCCCCGCCATCGAATAGCTGCCCAGAAGCGTACCATAGATCACGAAGCACACGGCCATGAACCGGCGGAACCACACGTTCAGCACCGCACCCATGGCGCTGCGCCCCAGCCCGGCCCCGATGGCCGTATAGGCGGTGTAGCTGAGCGCCGTGATCGTCAGGGCCGTGGGCATGATCACCCCCATCTGCCCCCAGATCGGCACGCCGGGTTCCACGAATTGCGAGAAGGCCGCAAGGTATCCCGCCACCGATTTCGCGTTGATCGTGGCGATGAGAAACGCGCGGCCATAGATCGATCGGGCGGACACATGCGCTGCCGAAACGGGCCGCCGCGCCGTAATCCACCCGCGCACCCCAAGCCAGATCAGAAACGCCGCGCCCACGATCTGAAGCCAGCCGAAAAGCGTGGGCGAGGCTGCGATCAGCGCGGTAACCCCGGCGGCAGAGAGCAGAAGAAAGAGCGTGGCCTGGGTGAGGATCGCGGCAACGCCCCAGAGCGCGCGGCGGAATCCATGGGTCATCCCGTTGCCGATACAGTTTACCGCGTTCGGGCCCGGCGTGGTAACAAACACGATCCAGAAGAGCGCGAAGACGATCCATCCATCGAAGCTCACGCCGCCACCTCCCGCGCGAAGACATCTTTCAGGATCGCGTCGAGGCACGCCTCATCCTCCGGCGTGAAGGCGGCGGGAAGATCGCTATCGATATCGAACACCGCGATCACTTCGCCCGACCGATCCCGCACGGGCAGAACCAGCTCTGAACGGGTGGAACTTGAGCAGGCGATATGGTCGGGAAACGCCTCCACATCGTCCACCCGCTGCGCCCGCCCCGTGCGCGCCGCCGCGCCGCAAACGCCCCGGGCGAAGGGGATCACAAGGCAACCATGCCCGCCCTGATAGGGCCCGATCTTCAGAAGCTCCGGCGCAACAACGCGGTAGAACCCCGTCCAATCGAAACGCGGATCGGAATGGTGCACTTCGCAGGCCACGGTGGCCATCAGCGCAACCGTGTCGCCTTCACCATCGGTCAGCGCCGCGATCCGTGCGGCGAGCGCAGGATAGTCCATCACACCCGCTCAATCGCGATCGCGGTGCCTTCGCCGCCACCGATGCAGATTGCCGCCACGCCGCGCTTCAGATCATGGGTTTCAAGCGCGCTAAGCAATGTCACCATGATCCGCGCGCCGGACGCACCGATGGGATGGCCCAGCGCGCAGGCCCCGCCATGCACATTCATCTTCTCAAGCGGCACGCCCATCTCGTGCATGAAGGCCATGGGCACCACTGCGAAGGCTTCGTTCACCTCCCAGAGATCCACGTCATCCACGGCCCAACCGATCCGGTCGAGCAGCTTCTGCGCCGCCGGGATCGGGGCGGTGGGGAAAAGCCCGGGCGCCTGCGCGTGGCCCGCGTGGCCCACGATCCGCGCGCGCGGGTTTGCGCCCGCCGCCTCCGCTGCCTCGGCACGGGCCAGCACCAGCGCCGCCGCGCCATCCGAGATCGAGGATGAATTTGCCGCCGTCACCGTTCCACCTTCGCGAAAGGCCGGTTTCAGGTGCGGGATTTTTTCGGGCCGCGCGTTGCCGGGCTGCTCATCTTCGGCCACCACGGCATCGCCTTTGCGGCTTGCCACTGTTACCGCCGAGATCTCCCGCGTGAACGCGCCCGAGCCTTGGGCCGCCACTGCGCGCTCCAGCGAGCGCAACGCGTAATCATCCTGCGCGGCACGGGTGAACTGGAACGCCTCGGCGCAATCCTCGGCGAATGTGCCCATCAACCGGCCCGGCGCGTAGGCATCTTCAAGCCCGTCGAGAAACATGTGATCGATCACCTGCCCGTGGCCGATGCGCGCCCCGCCCCGCATCTTCGGCAGAAGGTAGGGCGCGTTCGTCATGCTCTCCATGCCGCCCGAGGCAATGATATCAGCCCCGCCCAGCGCGAGCGTATCGGCCGCAGTGATCGCCGCCTTCATGCCCGATCCGCACATCTTATTGAGCGTCGTCGCCGGAACGCCCTCGCCCAGCCCCGCGGCAAAGCCCGCCTGCCGCGCCGGGGCCTGACCCTGGCCGGCAGGCAGAACGCAGCCCATGACAACCTCGTTCACCGCATCCGGCGCAACGCCCGCATCCGCGATTGCGGCCGTAAGCGCCGCGCCGCCCAGCGCCGGCGCCTCCAGCGACGAAAACACGCCCTGGAACCCGCCCATGGGCGTGCGCGCCGCACCGATGATCACAACCTCTTGCATATGCGCCTCCGCCCGCCGCCTGATCGCACCGCTCTTACCGAATGCTAACGCCTCCCGTCTAGCACGGGAGAAACGTGAAATGGCGGAGGCGCTATGCAACTCAATCTCGAATGGTCGGGCGCGATGCTCGTCATAACGGTTACCGACCCGCGCATCGATGCGGCCTCGGCGGTGGATTTCAAAGACGGTCTGCGCAAGGCGGTGCCTCCGGAGGCGCAGCGCGTGCTTCTGGATCTCAATCAGGTCGATTTCATCGACAGTAGCGGCCTGGGTGCCATCGTTGCCGCGGCCAAGGCGCTGGGGCCTGACCGGATGCTTGAGCTTGCGGGATTGACCCCCAAGGTCAGATCCGTGTTCGAGCTCACGCGCATGAACACATTCTTCACCATCCACGATTCCCGCAGCGCGGCCCTGGCGATGACGGCGGAAAATGGCTGAGGTTCAAACCGCGCCCCGGCGCCCCGAACCGCGCGAAACAAGTGCCGCGCACGCGCCCTCGCTGCGCGTGATCCTGCCTTCCACACCGATGGGCGTTCGGAACGGGCTGTGCGAAATCAACGCGGCCCTACTCGATGCCGGATATACGACGGAGGAATGCGGTACCGTTGAGATCGTTCTGGCAGAGGTTCTCAACAACGTTGTCGAACACGCTTACGCGGTGCCCGGAGATGATCTGATCGCCCTGCGCATTGGCCCCGCACAGGCGGGCCTGACCTTCCTTGTGGAGGATCGCGGGCGCGAGATGCCCGAAGGCGGCCCGCCACTTGGCCAGGTTGCCGATGCGAGCACCGATTTGCTCAACCTGCCCGAAGGCGGGTTCGGCTGGTTCATCATCCGCGAGGTGGCGCATGATGTGGAATACCGGCGCGAAGAGGGCTGCAACAAGCTGAGCTTCCGTATCGCGGTGGGCTAGGCTGCCCTTACGTTGAACGCAGCCGTCCGTTGGGGCCCGCGAACCCACAGGCCGGTGCCGGGAAGGTCACGTCTCCGTGCGCCGAACCCGGCAACCCTCTGAGGGGGTTTACGTTTCCGGCCGGTGGGGACACACTTCGCCGATGCGCGATTTCCACCTCCCAGGCCGATCTCCCGTTTTCGCCCAGAACGGTATCTGCGCAACCTCCCATCCCCTGGCCGCCGAGGCCGCGATCGGCGTGTTGAAAGACGGCGGCAACGCCATGGATGCCGCCATCGCGGGCGCCGTGCTTCTGGGGCTTTGCGAGCCGCAGATGACGGGGCTGGGCGGCGATTGCTTTGCGCTTTTCACGCCTCCGGGGAGCGACCGGATATTGGCGCTGAACGGCTCGGGCCGTGCGCCCGCGGGGCTCGATGCAGCCGCTCTGCGCGCCGCGGGCCATGATCGGATGCCGGGCGCCGGGGCGCTTTCGGTCACCATCCCCGGCGCCGTCGATGCCTTTTGCCGCCTCAGCGCCGATTGGGGCCGCGCGGGGCTTGAGAGCGTGCTGGCCCCCGCGATCCGTTACGCCGAGGAGGGCGTGCCCGTCGCCCCGCGCACCGCTTTCGATTGGGGCCGCGCCGCAGATCAGCTTACCGGCCATGCCCGCACGCTCTTCCTGAAGAACGGCAGCCCCCCCGCCCCAGGCGATGTCTTCCGCCACCCGGCCCAGGCCGATCTCCTCCGCCGCATCGCCGCTGTAGGGCGCGATGCGTTCTATTCCGGCCCCGTGGCCGAAGACATGGTCGCGAGCCTTCGCGCCGCAGGCGGGCCGCATAGTCTGGACGATTTCGAAACCACCGAAAGCACCTATGTCGCCCCGATCAGCGGGGACTACGGAGGTTACGAGATCATCGAACACCCGCCCAACGGCCAGGGCGCGGCGGCGATCCTCCTGCTCAATATCCTCAAGGCGTTCGATCTTGCCGCGCTCGATCCCCTCGGCGCAGAGCGTGCGCATATCGAGGCCGAGGCCACCAAGCTTGCCTATGACGCCCGCAACCGCTTCATCGCGGATGCGGATCATACCGACCGGCTCGATCACCTGATGGCGCCCGAAACCGCCGCGGGCCTCGCCGCATTGATCGATCCCGCGCAGGCGATGGCCGATCCTACCCGGCTGAGCGAAGCGGTGCATCGCGATACGATCTACATCACCGTCGTGGATCGCGATCGCATGGCCGTCTCGCTGATCTACTCGCTCTTCGCGAGCTTCGGATCGGGGCTCGCGTCAGATACGTTCGGCATCCTCTTTCACAACCGTGGATCGGGGTTCAACCTGACCCCCGGCCATCCCAATGAAGCCGGCGGTGGCAAACGCCCGATGCACACGATCATTCCCGGCATGCTGCGCCAGAACGGTCGGGTGGTCATGCCATTCGGGGTGATGGGCGGGCCCTATCAGGCCACCGGCCACGCGCGTTTTGTAACCAACATCGCCGATTTTGGCCTCGCGCCGCAGACCGCCATTGACGCCCCGCGCAGCTTTGCCTGGGAGGGCGCGCTGCAAGTTGAGCGGGGCTATAGCGCAGCGGTGCACGAAGCGCTCGCCGCCAAAGGCCACAACATCGTGGTGCCGGAAGGCCCCATTGGTGGGGCGCAGGCGATCCTCATCGATGGAGAGCGTGGGGTGCTTCAGGGCGCATCCGACCCGCGCAAGGATGGCTGCGCGATCGGCTACTGATCGGGCGCAAGCGGCCTGATGGATCAGTTCAGCTGGAAGTGCAGCGGATAGCAGCCATCGGAGAAATCACCGAAGAGCTCCGGCAGATCGGGGTGGCTCACAGGCTGGCCCGAATAATCCGCCACCAGATTCTGCTCTGAGACGTAAGCCACGTAGTAGCTTTCCTCGTTCTCAGCCAGAAGGTGATAGAACGGTTGCTCCTTCGCCGGGCGGCTATCGGCCGGAATGGCGTTGTACCATTCTTCGGTGTTGGAGAATTCCGGATCCACATCGAACACCACCCCGCGGAAGGGATGTTTCCGGTGGCGGACAACTTGCCCGAGGTGATACTTGGCACGCGACTTCAACATAATACTCGACCCCCGATGCATCGTTACTAGAGGGGTGGCGAAAGCCTGTCCACGCGACCACTTGGAATTTCCCGGAAACAGATTGTGAACCTCGTTCTGACAGTGCTGGAGATTGTGGCGCCGGTCTTCCTGCTCGGGGGTTTGGGCTACGCCTGGGTAAAGCTGGGATTCGAGTATAGAATCCAGTTCGTTACGAACATGGCGATGACGCTGGCGGTGCCCTGCCTGATCTTCACCGCCTTGATGGAAACCCAGATCGATCCGGCGCAACTTGCCGCCGTATCGCTTGCCGCGATTGTCGCTTATCTAGGCATAACGATAGCGATGGCGGCGCTTGTGTGGATCGCACGGCTCGAAACGCGCACCTATCTCGCGCCGATCATCTTCGGCAATACCGGCAATATCGGCCTTCCCCTGGCGCTCTTCGCCTTCGGCGATGAGGGGCTGGGGTTTGCAGTGGTGATCTTCGCCGTGATGGCCGTTTACGCCTTTACCTTCGGGGTCTGGCTCGTCTCCGGCGGCGGCTCACTTCTGCGCGTTGTGCAGGAGCCGATGGTGGCCGCCACGCTGCTTGGCGCGCTCTTTCTTTGGCAGGGCTGGGAAACGCCTGTGTTCCTGACAAACGCGCTTACCCTCATCGGGCAAATGGCCATCCCGCTGATGCTAATCACGCTCGGCGTCGCCGTCGCGCGGCTGGAACCCGGCGGATATGCCCGCGCGCTGTGGCTTTCTCTCGCCAAGGCCGCGATCTGCGTGGCCGTGGCCTGGTGGGTGGGCCGATATTTTGCGCTCAGCGATGTGGCCTTCGCCGTGCTCGTTTTGCAGGTGGCCACCCCCGTCGCCGTCACCTCCTACCTGCTGGCCGAGAAATACGGCGCCGATGGCGATGCGGTGGCGGGCCTTGTGGTGGTTTCAACCCTCTTAGCGGTTGGCCTGATCCCGCTAATCCTCGGGGTTGTGATCTGAGAACAGAGCTTTTCCTTTTCGCCCGGCCACAACTTGCGCTAAAGTCTCAAAAAAACAAAATCGAGCGAGAGGCAAATGAGCAGGTTTCTTCGCACGCTGGTATTAACGCTGTTCGTCACGGGATGCGGCAGTGCGGAGTATTCCGCGCCGCGGGATCTTGATAACGCCTGCAGCATCGTCAGCCAGCGCCCCAATTACCTTGACGCCATGCAGCGCACCGAAGCGCGCTGGGGCGTGCCCGTGCCCGTGCAGATGGCCACGATCTATCAGGAATCGAAGTTCATCGGGAACGCGCGCACGCCGCATCAGTTTGCGCTGGGTGTTATCCCCATGGGCCGCCAATCCTCTGCCTACGGCTATAGCCAGGCGCTTGACGGCACCTGGGATGATTACCGCAAGGCCACCGGCAAGCGCTTCGCCAAGCGCGACGATATCGATGACGCGACCGATTTCATGGGCTGGTACATGAACCTTTCCGAGGAGCGTCTTGGCATTCCGAAAACCGATGCCGAGCGGCAGTACCTCGCCTATCACGAAGGCCGCACGGGATATGCCCGCGGCAGCTACCGCCAGAAAGGCTGGCTGATGCGGGTGGCCGGCGAGGTGGCGCAGCGCGCGGTGGTTTACGATGCGCAGCTTGTGAGCTGCGGCGTTCGCTGATCAGCCGCCGCGCGATTCCGTCTCAAGCACGATGTTGAAAAGGCGTGCGGGCAACCGCACGCCGGTTTCCAACCCCTGCAGAACCACCCGCGTGCGGCTTCCGCCGCCATCCACGACCGTCCATTCCGCAAGCGTGATCGGGCTGTTTGAGAAAACGATCTCAAGCCGCCCGTTTTCCGGTGCCGTGGGATCCTGCGCAACGATCGTCGTCGTTTCCTCATCACCGAAGTGATCCACGATCATCTCGCGCCGCGCCAGATCCACCTCGCGTTCGAGGATCAGGTTCAGCGGCGTGCGGCGCAGGGGGTACTGCTCGGGCCGCTTGGAATTGGAACGGTTGTCGAAAATCGCAACCTGCCCGCCGCCTGCCATAACCAGCGAGGCATCGGGCGGATCGTATTCGAACCGCGCGCGCCCGGGGCGGCGGATGTAGAGCGTGCCGCCCGATTGGCTGCCATCCTCGTTTACCTGCACAAAGCGCGCCTGCACGGTATCCAGCGCGTTGAGGTATTGCGAAATCGCGTTCAACGGCACGTTTTGTGCCCGCGCAAGGCCCGGGGCAACCGCCATCGCAGCCGCAGCAAGGCCAATAAAATCTCGGCGTTCCATCATCACTCCGATTTAGGGGCCACGCACCCAAGGCGCATCGCCACAGGCCATCACGAAGCGGCGATCAGGTGGGTTCCGGCACCAGGATCTCGCGCTTGCCCACATGGTTTGCGGGGGTCACGAGCCCGTTCTCTTCCATCTGCTCCACAAGGCGCGCCGCCTTGTTGTAGCCGATAGCAAGTTTGCGCTGGATATACGATGTCGAACACTTGCGATCATGTATCACGATCTGCACGGCCTGATCGTAAAGCGCATCTTCGCCATCGGTGTTCCCGCCCAGGCCCAGCACCTGATCGATATCGCTTTCGCGTTCCTCATCCGGCCCGTCCACCACACCCGAAACGTAATCGGGCGCGCCGAACTTCTTGAGGTAGGTCACGATCTCTTCCACCTCTTCGTCTGAAACAAAGGGGCCATGCACGCGGGTGATCTTTGCGCCGCCTGCCATGTAGAGCATATCGCCCATGCCGAGGAGCTGTTCGGCCCCCTGTTCGCCCAGGATGGTGCGGCTATCCACCTTCGAGGTCACCTGAAACGAAATCCGGGTGGGGAAGTTCGCCTTGATCGTGCCGGTGATCACATCCACCGAGGGGCGCTGCGTGGCCATGATGAGGTGGATGCCCGAGGCTCGCGCCATCTGCGCAAGCCGTTGGATGCAGGCCTCGATCTCCTTACCCGCCACCATCATCAGATCGGCCATCTCGTCGACGATCACCACGATGTAGGGCAGCGTTTCGGGGCGGAACTCCTCGGTCTCGAAAACGGGTTCGCCCGTCTCGTCATCGAACCCCGTCTGAACCGTGCGCGAGAACATCTCGCCTTTGGAAAGCGCCTCGCGCACACGGCCGTTGAAGCCCTCGATATTTCGCACGCCCATTTTGGACATCTTGCGGTAGCGCTCCTCCATCTCGCCCACCACCCATTTCAGCGCCACGACGGCCTTCTTAGGGTCGGTCACAACTGGGGAGAGGAGGTGCGGAATGCCATCGTAAACGCTCAGTTCCAGCATCTTGGGATCGATCATGATCAGCCGGCATTCCTCGGGTGTCAGCTTGTAGAGAAGCGACAGGATCATCGTGTTGATGGCCACCGATTTACCCGAACCGGTTGTCCCTGCGATCAGAAGATGGGGCATCTTGGCAAGGTTCGCCACGATCGGATCGCCGCCGATGTTTTTGCCGAGCGCAAGGGGCAGCCGCTGGTTGCCATCCCCGAAATCGCGGCTCGAAAGGATTTCGCGCAGAACCACCATCTCGCGCTTCTCATTGGGCAGTTCGATGCCGATCACGCTGCGCCCGGGCACGGTGGAAACGCGCGCGGAAAGCGCCGACATCGAGCGCGCGATATCGTCGGCAAGCCCGATCACCCGGCTGGCCTTCAGCCCCGGCGCGGGCTCCAGCTCATACATCGTAACCACCGGGCCCGGACGCACCGAGACGATCTCGCCCTTCACCCCGTAGTCATCAAGCACGGCTTCCAGCATGCGTGCGTTTTCTTCCAGCGCCTCGTCGGAAAGGTGGTGCCGTTCGATCCCCACCGGGTTCATCAGAAGGCTGAGGGGCGGCAGTTCGTATTCCGTACCCTCTTCATCGAAGCGCAGCGCGGGTTGTTCTTCGGCCTGGGCCCGGCGCGAGGGCTGCACGGCCTTGCGGGGCGCGTGGAACACCACTTTGCGGTCGCCTTCTGGCGTGCGGCCGGTGGAAAACGCGCCCGGCGCGGGCGGCACACCCGCCACAAGCTCGGGCTCCGGCAGATCTTCCTCGTCATCCAGCGGGGCCTCCGGGCGCACCACCGGCGGTTCGGCCCGGGGCAGGATGCCCTCGGCGGGCTGGTGCCCCTTTGCGCGGATCACATTGGCGATCTTGGCGCGGATCCGGTCATCCCCCGGCTCTCCCGCGAAATCTTCGTAAGCCGGCATCTCGGGCTCCGGCCGCGCAAAGAGCCGCGCCA
>JANQPC010000008.1 GCA_028285485.1 Paracoccaceae bacterium
CGCGCGCATATCAGATCTCGTTGGCCCAGGGCGGGTTCGCCCCGGCGCGGGAGACAGTGATCGCCGCGGCCTTCGCACCGTGATCGAGCGCGGCGCCGAGCGCCTCGCCGCTCAGCGCCTCAAGCCCTGCGCGGCTTAGCGCGCCAGCCCCATCGAGTGCCGCAAGCAGCCCGGCATTGAACGTATCGCCCGCGCCCACGGTATCGACGACTTCGGCCTTCAGCGCCGGGCGCGCTACTTGCCTGGCCTGCGTGTAGCCTGTCGCCCCCTCGGCACCTGCGGTCACGCACAGAAGCGCCGGTCCCATCGCCAGAAGATCCTGCGCCAGATCGTCTGCCGCACCCGGCCCCATCAGCCATTCGAGATCTTCGTCGGAGACTTTCACGATGTCCGCGGCTGCGATCATCCGCCGGATGCGCGCGCGGTAGGTCTCGGGGTCACGGATGAACGAGGGGCGAATGTTGGGGTCGATCATCGTTACCCGCCGCCCGGCCTCTCGCAGCATCAGCGCTTCGAAGGCCGCGCCGCAGGGTTCCGACATGAGCGAAATGCCTCCGCAGAAAAGCGCGCGCACGTCGTTGCCCACCTCCGGCAGCTCTGCTTCGGTGAGCATCCGCAGGGCGGTCGCCTCATCGTAGAAGGCGTATTTTGCCTGCCCATCCACCAACTGTACGAAAGCCACGGTGCAGGGCCGGGCCACCCGCGGGCAGGTGCTGGCATCCACGTTTGAGGCCGCCAGCGCCTCGGCCAGCTGATCGCCGAGGAAATCAGAGGCGAGCGGGCAGAAAAACCCCGCAGGCGCCCCAAGCCGCCCCAATGCGATGGCGGTGTTGAACACCGCGCCGCCGGGATAGGGGGCGAAGGCGTCTTCGCCACTCTCCGACAGTCGCGGCAGCATATCGATCAGCGCCTCGCCGCAGCACAGGATCATGGCGCGCCCTCCCTTTGAATTGCGACGTGTTCAACCAGATGCGCGCGGGCGTGTCGAGCGGGCAGGGCGTGGCAACACGCAGCGCGGATTTGAGAATGCCGGGTGCGGGCGGCACCTCACAGGCCGACAGGTCCGCCGGGCCTACCCCTGCGTGGCCTGCAGATAGCCCAGCACCCCGGCCACGACCGCCACCAGAAACACCGCAATCGCGATCTTGATGGCAGACCACGGGCGCTCGCCGCGCACCCGGCCCGTGCGCCCGTTCACCACGAACCGGTAGCTCTTGCCGTTATAGCGGTACGCGGCCATCCAGACAGGCAACAGCACATGCTTGAACGTCACGTCGGAAATCCTTGTTTCCACGTGCGTAATGCGCTGCCTGTCGCCCCCGATATCAAACTTGATGTCGCGCCGGATCACCGCATCGATCTTCTGGCGCGCAAGCTGGAAGGCGGGCTCAAGCTCGATCTGGTAGCCCTCGGCGCGGAAGCCAGCGAGGAACTCGGGCTGGTAGGGCTCCAGATATGCCAGATCCCAGGGCTCGAGCGCATCGGTGAAGCTGCGGGGCAGGGATTGCGAGGCCAGCACCAGCACATCGTCGAACCACCGCGCCACCCGGCCCGAAACATTCGTCCACCGCACCCGTGTGCGGCGGTTCTTGCCCGATCCGGTGCTCACCACCCGCCCGCGGGCGCCTTTGTAGCGCGAGGCGGTATCGGCATCGAAGGTCCAATAGGGCACATAGATGCCCTGCAGGCGCCGGCCCTTGCGGGCGTATTGCTGAAGCCCGTTCGGCGCGAACCAGAGCGACCCCAGCCACTCTGTCATCGCATCGCGCGCGGCGTCTTCGCTCAGCGCGAAGGGAAGCACGCCCTTGGGCTTGATATGGCGGTGCGTTCCCGTGCCGGTCACCACCGGCGTTGCGCAAAACGGGCATTCTTTGGAATGCACCTCTTCGCGAAACTCCACCGATGCCCCGCAATTGGGGCAGTTCAGCACCCGGGTTTCCTCGATCTCGCTTTGCGGCAGCTGGTTCCGGATCGCGCTTTGAAAATCAAGCTCGGTGATCGCGCCCTGCCAGGGGCCCACCTCGCCGATCTCCTGCTCATTGCCGCAGTGATCGCAGTGCAGCAGGCCCGAGCCGGGCAGATAGCGATAATCCGATCCGCAATTGTCGCACGGAAAGCGGTGCTCTTCCGGGGCCGCGCCGGGGGCAGTGGGGCGCACCGTTGGATCGGTCATCGAAGGATCGCCCCCGCGCTGCGCTTCGGCCTCACGCCCCGGGCGGCGGTGGCGGCGGCAGCACGGTGAAAAGCTGCGCCAGTTCGGCCACGTCTTCGGCGCGCATCCAGCCATCCTGCCCGGCTGTCCACACGTAGGTGTCGCGCGTCATCTCGCCCGCAGCGGCCATGCGGCCGAGCTTGGCTTTGGAATAGGGGCCCGTCGTCTGCCCGCCCTCGGCGATATGCCAGACATGTTCCACCGGCGGGGGCGGCGGCGGGCTTGCCGCCGGGGCCGCGCCCCAGGGCCCGCGGCGGGCCATCTCCGCGCCCATGGCCATGCCGATCCCGGCGCCCACGCCCGCCTGCATCGCGCCCCCGGCCTCGCCGCCGCGCTGCATTGCCTCGGCAGTGGCGAATTGCGTGTAGCGATCGAGGTCGCCCACAACACCCATCGAGGTACGCTTGTCGAGCGCCTCTTCCACCGCCGGGGGCAGCGAGATGTTTTCGATGTAAAGCTCGGGGATCGTCAGCCCGTAGGCCGCTACATTGGCCGAGATTGCCTCGGCGACGATGCGCCCCAGATCGCGGGTATTGGCGGCCATGTCGAGCACCGGGATACCCGATTGCGCGATCGCGCGGGAAAACTCCTGCACGATGATGTTGCGGATCTGGAAGGTGATCTCATCCTTGGTGAACTCGCCATCGGTGCCCACGATTTCCAGCAGGAACTTGGCGGGGTCGGCCACCTTGACGGCATAGGTGCCGAAGGCGCGCAGCCGCGTGGGCCCAAATTCGGGATCGCGCAGGATCACCGGGTTTTTCGTGCCCCATTTGAGATCGGTGAACCGGGTCGTGTTCACGAAGTAGATTTCGGATTTGAACGGGGAGCGGAAGCCGTGATCCCAATGCTGCAGCGTGGTCAGGATCGGCATGTTGTTCGTTTCAAGCATGTAAAGCCCGGGCGTGAACACATCCGCCAACTGGCCCTCATGCACGAACACCGCCGCCTGGCCTTCCCGCACCGTCAGCTTGGCGCCGTATTTGATCTCATGGCCGTGGCGTTCGAACCGCCACACCATCGTGTCGCGCGTATCATCCGTCCAGTGAATAACGTCGATGAATTCACCGACGAGGAAATCGAGAATGCCCATGGTGTGATGGCTCCGCTCGCGGGGGGTATCGGTTGCCCGATCTATACCGTGCCGGGCCGCGCGATGCTAGGCAAGCGCCGCCCCGAGCCAGAGCGCGATTGCGCCCCCGATGAGCGCCGCGATGGCTGCGGGCAGAAGCGTCTTGCGCAGAACCGCGCCCTCCTTGCCCACGAGCCCCACCGTGGCGCTTCCCGCGATGATATTGTGGGGGGCCACCACATTGCCCACCGCCGATCCGAAGCCCTGCACAGCCACCAGCGCCAGCGGCGAAAGCGAAAGCGTGGTGGCCGTGGCGATCTGAAATTCGGTGAAAAGGATGTTCGAGGTGGTGGCCGATCCGGTGATGAACGTGCCGAGAATGCCCACCCAGGGCGCCAGCATCGGCCAGGCGGCCCCGGCGCCTGCAGCCCCCGAGGCGAGCGCATCGATCATGCCGGAATGCACCATCAGGCGCGAGAGCGAGAGCATCATCAAAAGTGCCGCCGCCACCGGGAGAAGCCGGGCCAGCGCCGGGCCGATCGAGGCGGCAAGGGGCGCGAGCCGCCCGGTGATCAGCGCCGCAATGGCAAGGCCCGCGAAAAGCAGCGTGCCGGGGTGGTAGAGCGGCTCGAACCGGCCCGAGAATGCGTCCGGGAGCGCCCAGGCCATGGCAATGCCACGCAGCGCCTCGGTCAACGGGCCCACAAGGCGGGTGATCAGCACCAGCGCGAGGATCGCAAGATAGGGCGCGAGATCGGGAAGAAGCCTGCGCAGCGGGGGCAGGGGGCCCGGCTCTGCCCGGCGCAGGAGCGCGATGAACGCCACGGCCCCAACGAGCGCGCCGCCGAGGCTTGCAAGCTCGGGGCCCGCGAACCAGGCAAAGCCCAGCGCGGGCAGGAAAAAGCACAGCATCGCAAGCCCCGCCCAGCCCAGATCGGCGCGGGTGAGGGGCCCGTCGCCCGCCATCCGCACCATGGCAAGCATCAGCACCCCGCCCGCCGCCGCCTGCATCGCCGCAACCGTGCCCGCAAGCGTGGTGGGCGAAAGGCCCGAAAGCTCGATCTGCGCAAGCGTTGGCGTGCCCACGGCGCCGAAGGAAACGCCCGCGGCATGGCCCAGAAGCGCCAGCGCCACCGCGCGCACCGGCGCGTAGCCCAGCCCCGCCAGAAGCGGTGCAGCCAGCGCCACCGGCGCGCCGAAGCCCGCCGCGCCCTCGATAAAGAGCCCGAAGAACCAGGCGATCAGGATGGCCTGCAGCCGCCGGTTCTCGGTCAGCCCCGTCAGCGCCGTGCGGATGCGTCCGATCGCGCCGGAGCGTTCCTGATACTCAAAAAGCGCCAGCGCGGGCAGGATGATCCAAAGGATCGCGCCGGTGGAATGAAGCGCCTCCGCCGCCGTGCCGAAGGCCGCCGCCGAAAGCCCGCCGGGTGCCGCTGCCGCCAGATCGAAGGCCGCAAGCGCAATCAGCGCGGCAATCCCCAGGCCAAGGGCGCCCGCAAGTGCAGCAGAAAGGTGAAGCGCCCCCATGGCCACAAGCACCGCAGCCAGCGGCACGGCGGCCAGAAGGGCCATCATCGCAGGAAAACGGCGGCGCGCATCGGGGCCGCCACGGAGCTTAGCGGGCGCTGGCCACCAGCTCACCCGCAATCTGGCGCACGATCGGCTTGGCGCGCGCCGGGGTCATCCCCGGGGTGAGGCGGCGGTCGTAAAGCATCCGCAGAAGCATATCGTCATGCCCCGTCAGAAGCCCGAACTCTTCGTCATCATTGAAGATCGAGGGCCGCGCCATCGGGCTGTCGTTCGACAGGCCGAGCCCCTGCGCGATTTCCTCGTGGTAGCAGGACAGGCGCATCAGATCGGGATGTTCGGCGCGGATCACCGCCACGGCCTGGCGGTAGATCCCGCGATTGTCGGGATCATAGGCGAAGACAAGGCAGTAGCTGGATCGCGGCATCCGGGTTACGGCCTTCAGCGTGCCGAGCCCGATCTGCGGCATGATTTCCTTCAGGCGCGGCACCAGCGCGCGTCGTTCATGTTCGCTCACCACGAACACATGGAAATTCCCGCCGCTGCGCACCTGCGTGATGGGGTGGCCGGTGCTGCGCGAGAGTCGGTTGATGAGGCCCGCAACCTGCCGGCTGTCGGCCCGCCGGGTGGCCTGATCCACCGAGCCGCCGAATTCAAGCTGCAGCCGCACGGGCTCTTCCCAGCGATGCAGCAGGCTGGGCGTTTGCTTGGCCACCATGCGCCCGCCCACCATCGCGTATTCTTCGTACATCGCGATGCGTTCGAAATTGCGGGCCAGCATCGCGGCGGATACCGGCGCGTCGCGCCCGCCGCCATCGGTGCGCAGCATGCCGCGCGCCAGCAGGCTGTCCTGCACATCTTCGTAATAGGCGGACAGCGCGCGGCTCTCATCTGTTTGGATCGTTGGGGTTGTTCCCGGCGGGGCGGCCCGTGTGGCCGCTGCCCCGGCATTTGAGATACCAACCGTTGATTGGCACCCGGCCATGCTCATGGCCGCCAGAAAGGCCGCCGAAAAAATCCCAAGTCTCACGTGCATCCCCACTTCACGTCAGGCACTCGGAACAGCCGTTCCGGCGGTATCGCCGGTTTTGTCTCCCCGCGCCCGCGCAGCCGCAAGCGTGGTCTTCAGCTCTTCTTCCATCGCCTTCAGTTCTTCTTCCGCCGCAGCCCGTTTTGCCTTGCCAGCATCGGCTATGGCAAGACTTTCCTCGATTGTTGCAATCAATTCAGCGTTTGCCTGCTTGACCGCTTCGATATCGAAAACGCCGCGTTCGATCTCTTCACGAACCGTTTTGTTCGCCTCGCGGAGGTTTTTGGCGTTGGCGGTGAGAAGCTCATTAGTCAGATCGTTGGCCTCGCGCACGGCCTGCGCGGCCTCGCCTGAACGTTGGATCGTAACGGCTTGGGCAAGCTGGGTTTCCCAAAGCGGCACGGTGTTGACGAGGGTGGAGTTGATCTTGGTGACCAGGCTCTTGTCATTTTCCTGCACAAGGCGGATCGAGGGCAGGGATTGCATCGTTACCTGGCGGGTGAGCTTGAGGTCATGCACACGCCGTTCCAGATCGTCGCGCGCCGCCCTAAGATCCCGCAATTCCTGAGCTTTCATGACGCCCTGCTCCTCGGGCGCATCGGCGACCTCGGCCTCTTTGGCAGGGATATCCTGGCCATCGAGCCGCTCAAGCTTCTCTTCCCCGGCCGAGATGTAGAGCGCCAGCTCGTCATAGAAGGCCAGCGTCTTGTCATAGAGGATGTCGAGCGACTTGATGTCTTTGAGCAGCTTGTGCTCGTGGCCCAGAAGGTTGTCGGTGATCTTGTCGATCTGGCCCTGAACGTCTTCGAACTTGGCAACGAAGTTGGCCATCGGTGCCGCTTTTCCCGTCAGCCACTCCCACCATGACCGTTTTCTACGCACATCGAGTTCGCTGACCGAAAAGCCCCGGATGGTGGAAACAATCTCGCGCAGCGAATCGCCGGCGGGGCCCACATCCTTGTTCTGCACGTCCTGCAGCATCGCCTGGCTGATCTCCTGCAGCTCGGCCTGGGCGGAAGATCCGAACATCACGATCGATTGCGTGTTCGTCATATCGAGCTCGCCGATCCGCTTTTCGATCTCGGCGGCCACCGGCGCCTCGGCGGCCTTGAAGGGCACAAGTTCCGTCGAGGGTTCCGCCAGAACGATCGCATTCACCTCGTCAACGATCGCCCCGGCCTCGGCGGCCTTCTCGCGCACGGTTTGGGATGGCATCACTTCGTCTCCTTCTGATCGGTCGCGCAGCCCCTCAATCGGGCCGCACCCCTTCGCGCGCGAGCCGCTCGCGCAGAACGTCGATCTCCACGTCGAGATCGGATTTGTCGTCAATCAGCATCCGGTCGGTGCGGGCCGCGAAGCTTTCTTCGAGATCGTCGAGCAGCGCCTCGTAATCGGCGCGCGCCTCGGCGCTTTTGGTCTGGGCATAAAGATCGGCGAACTTCGCCGTCGCGTCGCGCGCCCCAAGAAGGTAGACGCCGAGGTATTTGCGCACCCCCGTCAGATCGCGGGGATCTTCCTCCACCCGCCGGCACATGGCCCGCGCGGTGGCAACGAAGCGATCCACGCGCGCCTCGATCCGCCTGTCACCCGCGCGCAGGATCGCATCCTGCATCGCTTTAAGGTGGGTTTCGGCCTCGTCCACCACCTTGGCCACGCGGTCCGCCTGAAAGCTATCCACCCCTTCGGCGCCCTTGTCGCGCATGGGATCGGCCCCGAAAGCAAAGGCGTGAAGGGCAGTACCGAGGACCGCGAAGATCACCGGGTTCAGAAGCTGGCCATTGGGGTCAAACCCCGCCATGAAAAGCCCCGCCCCCATCAGCACGCTGCCAAAAAGCTTGCGGGGGATCGCGGGGCGCTTGGCCACCTTGCGTTCGTTATAGGCATCCTCCGCCTTCAGCCCTTCGCGCGTGAGAAAGGCCGAGGCCATCAAAAGCCCGAAGGCCGCCAGATGCGTGGCCAGCCCCAGGGGTTCGCGCGTGAACGCCACAAAAACAAGCACGATCGGCACGACGAACAGAAAGTTGACGCGCGCGCCCTTGCGCCGCGGCTTCCGGCCGGCAAGGCCCGAGCGCGCGTTGGCGCTGACCCGCGGCATTTCGGTGCCCTTGCCATCGGGGCTGTATTTGCCGCCGTAGCGTTGCGCCATCAGGGCGCGCCCGTGGTGGAGACGTAGATGATCAGCGCCGCCAGCAGCATGAAGGCCACCTTCTGAGGCATGTCATCTGCAGGCTCGGCCCGCGCCTCGCCCGAGGCCAGCATCCGCCGCAGCGCCGCCAGCCCGGCGGCCAGAAGCGCCACGAGCACGACGAGAACTATGATGGCCAGAACCAGCCTTTGCATCGCGATCACCCCCCGCGTGTTCGCGTGATAGATAGGAAGTGCAACGATTTCTTACCACCTACGCTCCCGGGGCGCCTAAGGCGCACCGGTGCCACGTAAGCACCGTAGCGGGCCGGGGGCGGGGGGAACAAGGGGTTAGCCTTTGCGCTTTTTCCCCGTTTTCGCGCGCTGGGGGCGTGGTTTGGCCTCGCCATGGGGCTCCAGCCCCAATTGATCGCGCAGCACCCGTGCGCGCACCTCCTCCACAGCACTGGGTTTCAGATCGCCCAGGCGGAACGGGCCATAGCTGATGCGAATCAGCCGGTTGACCGAAAGCCCCAGCGCCTCCATCGCGCGGCGGATCTCGCGGTTCTTGCCTTCGCGGAGCGCCACGGTGATCCAGGCGTTGGCGCCCTGCTGGCGGTCAAGGCTCACCGTCATCGGCTGGTAGCGGATGCCCTCAACCGTGATGCCCTCGCGAAGCGGCGCAAAGGTCTCCTCCGTGGGCGTGCCCTTCAGGCGCACGCGGTATTTGCGCAGCCAGCCTGTGGCGGGCAGTTCGAGCCGCCGCTTGATCGCGCCATCGTTGGTGAGAAGCAGAAGGCCCTCCGAGGCGATATCGAGCCGCCCGACGGACAGCACGCGTGGCATCTCCTCGGGCAGGGCGGCAAACACGGTGGGCCGGCCCTTCTCATCGCGCTCGGTCGTCACCAGCCCCGCGGGCTTGTGGTAGCGCCAAAGCCGCGGGGCCTCCGCCGCCGCGATGGCTGTGCCGTCAACCGCCACCTGATCCTGCCCGGTCACATTCAGGGCCGGGCTGTCGATCACCTTGCCATTCACGGCCACGCGCCCGGCTTCGATCATGCGCTCAGCCTCCCGGCGGGACGCCACGCCAGCGCGCGCCAGTACTTTCGCGATCCGGTCGCCGGGGGGAGAGGGCTTTGCCATGGGCGCGCCTTAGAGCAAAAACGGGCGGGAGTGAAACCCGTTGCTAAACGGGCTCCGCCCGAAACCCGTTGAGCCCTGCGCGCCGCTCTGGCACCAAGCGCCATGGCGTTTCAGGCCCATATGGAGATTGCGCTTGAAGAGGCGCGCTTGGCGGCAGAGCGCGGCGAAGTGCCGGTGGGTGCAGTGATCGTCTCGCCTGCGGGCGAGGTTCTGGCCCGGGCCGGGAACCGAACGCGCGAGCTGTCCGATCCCACCGCCCATGCCGAAATCCTCGCTCTCCGCGCCGCCTGCGCCGCTGCGGGCAGGGAACGGCTGCCTGGCACCGCGCTCTATGTCACGCTTGAGCCGTGCGCGATGTGCGCCGCGGCCATCGCTGCAGCGCGCGTGGCCCGGCTTGTCTATGGCGCCGCCGATCCCAAATCTGGCGGCGTGGTCCATGGCGCGCGGGTTTTCACCCATCCCCAGGCCCACCACGCGCCCGAGGTGATTGACGGGATTGGGGCGGAGGCGGCCGCAGACTTACTTACGGCCTTCTTCGCCGCGCGCAGATAGGGCTCACCGCTTCTCTAAAGCTCAATCGCCCCCAACACCTCCGGCTCGATCACGTTCACGCCCGGCAGCCCCGCCCTGAGCGCGCCCGCATCCTGCTCCAACGCCGGGAAGGTTTTGTAATGGCAGGGGATCACGGTTTCGAAGTTGAAATACGTCTTCGCGGCAAAGGCCGCGCCCGCCATATCCATGGTGTAAAACCCGCCCGCGCTCAAAATCCCGATCTGGGGGGCATAGCGCGCGGCAATCGGGCCCATCTCTGCCGAAACATCCGTATCGCCCGAAATATAGAGGGTCTTTCCCTCACCCCGCAGGATGAAGCCCGCAGGCTCCCCGGCATAAACCAGCGCCTTGCCCACCATGATTGAAGAGGAATGCTTGGCGGGCACCAGCGTGGCCGTCACATCGCCGATGGAGATTGAGCCGCCGAAGTTGAAGCCGATCGTCTCGGCCCCCCGATCGCCGAGGATGCCCGCAAGCTCCACCATCCCCGCAATCGGGGCGCCGAGTTCCTGCGCCAGCTCCAGCACCCCGTCAGTATGATCGAAATGCCCGTGGGTGAGCAGGATCTGCGTGGCGCCGCCGATGGCCTCGGCCCGCCGATCCTCGGGAAAGAGCGGATGCGCAAGCCATGGGTCGACAAGCAGCACCTGGCCTGCGATTTCGATGCGAAAGCCGGCATGTCCCAGCCATATGATTTTCATGCGGTCCTCCCTAAGTGTTGTCCGCAACCATAGCAGCCCGGAGGGCCCCGTCACCGATGGAATGGACGCGCTATATCGATGGCTATTGCGAACGCACAGATCCTTCCTATTGGGCGGAGCCGGTGAATGCCGTCACCAATGCCGCCTTCGTGATTGCGGCCCTGATCATGTGGCGCCGGGGCGCGGGGCTGCCGCTCGCGCGCGCGCTTGCGGTTGTTCTGGGCGCTATCGGGATCGGATCGTATCTGTTTCACACCCATGCGCAGGTCTGGTCGGCCATCGCAGATGTGGTGCCGATCGTGGTGTTTATCCTGCTCTACCTGTTCGTGGCGAACCGGATATACTGGCGCATGCCGCTCTGGCTCGCGCTTCTCGGCACGGCGGCGTTCATTCCCTATGCCGCCGCCATCACGCCGGCCTTCGCCGCGCTGCCCTTCTTCACGGTCTCGTCCTTCTACTGGCCCGTGCCGCTACTGATCCTGATCTACGCCTATTTGCTGCGGGCCCGGATGCCGGCCACCGCGCGCGGCCTCGCCATCGGGGCGGGCATTCTCATCCTCTCTCTCATCGCCCGGTCGGTGGATGAGATGTGGTGCACGGCGATCCCGCTGGGCACCCATTTCCTCTGGCACATCCTGAACGGGGTAATGCTGGGCTGGATGATCGAGGTCTATATCCGCCACGAACGGGTCTATTCGTCCACCTCGTGAACTTCGATCACATTGCCATCGGGATCGTAGAAGAAGATCTGCTTCCAGCCTTTCACCGCCGCATTATCCCAATCCGAATAGGGGATGCCCTGCGCCTCCAGATGCGCTTTGAAGGTGGCCAGATCGTCTGTCCGGTACGCGATATGCCCGCGTTCCAGCGGGTTGACGATCTGCCCGGTGTTGAAGCCCGCCAGCATGTCTTTCTGCGCCAGATGCAGCTGCGTGCGCCCGTCGGTCACAAACGCCACGTCGCCCGAATACCCCTTGCCCTTTTCAAGCTGCGGCAGGCCGCGCGTTTCGCGATCAAGCCCCAGCACATCGCGGTAAAACGCATCCATCCGGCCTACGTTTTCGGTGCTGAAGTTCACATGGTGCAAGGTCAGTTTCATCGGCGGCCCTCCTCAGCGCGCACCCTGCCGGGCCGGGCCTGCCAGTTCAAGCCATGGGCGCGCGACGGGGGCAAGGCTTGGCAAGCCCCGGCGGGGGCGCTAAACGCCAGCGAACCAAAGCATATGAGGCGGATATGACGGTTGATCAGGGCACGGCGGCGAAGGTGGCAAAACTCGCCCGCATCGCGGTGGAGGAAGAGGCGCTTCCGGCGCTGGCCGATGAATTCAACGCGATCCTGGGCTTTGTGGAGCAGTTGAACGAGGTTGATGTTGAGGGCGTGGAACCGATGGTTTCGGTCACGCCGATGCGGCTGAAGCGCCGCGAGGATGTCGTGACCGAAGGCGGCATGGCCGATGCCGTTCTGGAAAACGCGCCCGATGCGCGCGAGGGCTTCTTTGCCGTGCCGAAGGTGGTGGAGTGATGGGCGATCTCAACGCGCTTACCATCGCCGAGGCGCGCGACGGGTTGCGCAGCGGCGCCTTCACCGCGGGCGATCTGACCGAGGCATGCCTTACGGCCATCGAAGGGGCCGGGGCGCTCAACGCCTTCGTGCACCACACGCCCGAGATTGCGCGCGCGCAGGCTGCAAAGGCCGATCAGCGGCTTTCCGCGGGCGAGGCGCCGGCACTTTGCGGCATCCCCCTTGGCATCAAGGATCTCTTCTGCACCAAGGGCGTGCCGGGGCAGGCGGGCTCGCGCATCCTTGAAGGCTTCAAGCCCGGCTACGAATCCACTGTCACACGGCAGCTCTGGGCCTCTGGCGCCGTGATGCTGGGCAAGCTGAACATGGACGAATTCGCCATGGGCAGCAGCAACGAGACCAGCACCTACGGGAATGCGATCAACCCCTGGCGCCGCGGCAATGACGACACAGCGCTCACGCCCGGCGGTTCTTCGGGCGGCTCTGCCGCCGCCGTTGCCGCGGATCTCTGCCTTGCGGCCACCGGAACCGATACCGGCGGTTCGATCCGCCAGCCCGCCGCCTTCGTGGGCATCACCGGGCTGAAGCCCACCTACGGGCGCTGTTCGCGCTGGGGGATCATCGCCTTTGCCTCCTCGCTCGATCAGGCGGGGCCGATGACGAAATCGGTGCGCGATGCGGCGATCATGCTGCAGGAGATGGCGGGCCACGATCCGGCCGATTCCACCTCTGCCGATTTGCCCGTGCCCGATTTCGAAGCCCTTCTGACGGGCGACATAAAGGGGAAAACCATCGGGATTCCAAAGGAATACCGGATGGAAGGGATGCCCGATGAGATCGAGGCGCTTTGGGCCGAAGGGCGCAAGATGCTGGAAGACGCGGGCGCCAGGATGGTCGATATCTCGCTGCCCCACACCAAATACGCGCTGCCCGCCTATTACGTGGTGGCGCCCGCAGAGGCATCATCCAACCTCGCGCGCTACGATGGGGTGCGCTACGGCTACCGCGCCAAGCTCGCCCAGGGCGATGGCGTAACGGAGATGTATGAAAAGACCCGCGCCGAGGGCTTTGGCGCCGAGGTGAAGCGCAGGGTGATGATCGGCACCTACGTGCTTTCGGCAGGTTTCTACGATGCCTACTACAACCGCGCCCGGAAGGTGCGCGCGCTGATCAAGCGGGATTTCGAAGAGGTGTTTGCGCAAGGCGTCGATGCGATCCTGACGCCTGCCACGCCCTCTGCCGCCTTCGGGCTGGGCGAGATGAGCGAGGCTGATCCGGTGGCCATGTATCTCAACGATATCTTTACCGTGACGGTGAACCTTGCGGGGCTTCCCGGCATCGCCGTGCCGGCGGGGGTGGACAGGCAGGGGCTGCCCCTGGGCCTGCAGCTGATCGGGCGGCCCTGGGAAGAGGGCGATCTGCTCAATACCGCCTATGCGCTGGAACAGGCTGCTGGCTTTGTGGCCAAGCCCGCGAAATGGTGGTAAACCTGCAAAAAAGCCCAAGAAGAACATCAGGCTGGCAGATGATCCGAACCTTCCTTGCCCTCGCCACCGCTGCGGCTCTCGCCGCCTGTACGCCCTCTGTGCCGAACAGTGCCGAGCAAGGCCCGGGATTTTCGCGCGATCTCGAAGCCGAACGCGCGCGCCGGGATGCCGAGCTTCAGGGCGCCTCCCCGGCGGCGACCGATTTGCCGGGCGCCGATCTGCCGGGGTCTGACCTTTCGGGCGGGCTTGCGACCGCGTCCGTCGATCCCGGCGCAATCTCGGATGAGCAGGATTTTGAGGCGGTCTCGGGGCGCGAGACGATCGAAAGCGATGCCGAGCGCATCGCCCGCCAGCGCGAAGAATACACGGTGATCCAGCCCGGCGCGCTGCCCCAGCGGCCGGATGTCAGCGGGCCCAACATCGTGGAGTTTGCGCTTGCCACCACCAACCAGGTGGGCGAGCCGCTTTACCGCCGTTCCTCCGTCAACGCCGAGGCGCGCTTCAACCGGGCCTGTGCGGGCTTTGCCTCGCAGGATCAGGCGCAGATGGCGTTTCTGGAGGCCGGCGGGCCGGAGCGGGACCGCCGCGGCATGGATCCCGATGGCGATGGCTTCGCCTGCTTCTGGGATCCCACGCCCTTCCGCACTGCGCGCGCAGGCGCCCGCACGGGCAGGTAGCCGGGGCGATGGCGTTGCAGTGACGGCGCCGCTTACCCATCCTTCCCCGAATTTCGGCGACAGGCGCGGGGATGCGCCGATCTCGCTTGTGGTGCTGCATTACACCGCCATGTCTTCGGCGCAGGTGTCGCTCGCCCGGCTTTGCGATCCGGCGGCGGAGGTTTCGGCCCACTACCTGATCGGCGAAGAGGGCGATTTGTGCAGCCTTGTGGCCGAAGAGGCGCGGGCCTGGCACGCCGGGGCGGGGCGCTGGGGCGATGTTACGGACGTAAACTCTGCCTCGATCGGGATCGAGCTGCAAAACGATGGCGCCTCGCCCTATCCCGAGGCGCAGATGGCCGCGCTTGAGGGGCTTCTGGGCGATCTTCTGGCGCGCCACGGGCTTCCGCCCGAGGCCGTTATCGCCCATTCCGATCTCGCGCCCGGGCGCAAATCCGATCCCGGGCCGCGCTTCGATTGGCGGCGGCTTGCGCAACGGGGCCGCGCGGTCTGGCCCACCGCCCGGGCGCAGGGAGATTTTCTTAGCGATGCCCGTGCGTTCGGCTACACGGCTGATGTTGAGCCAGAGGCCATCCTCACCGCCTTCCGCCATCGGTTTCGCCCCGGTGCCACCGGCCCCGTCAGCCCCGAGGATGCGGCCCTTGCCGCCGATCTCGCCGCCCGCTTCCCGGTTGACGTAAGCGCCCCCGGCGCGTAGAGCCCCGTTTCGCGCGGATGGCCGGATGGCCGCGGGGGGCGGCAACGCCCCGCGAGGAAAGTCCGGACTCCCCGAAGCAACGGTGCCGGGTAACGCCCGGCCGGGGAAACCCGAGGGAAAGCGCCACAGAGATCAGACCGCCACGGTCACCCCGGAGGTTCGCCTTCGAAGGAGCCGCGGTAAGGGTGAAACGGTGGGGTAAGAGCCCACCGCGGGGCTGGCAACAGGCCCGGCACGGCAAGCCCCACCGGGAGCAATGCCAAATAGGGGCCCTATACGGGCGGCTTCGGCCCCGGGGCCCGGGTTGGCAGCTGGAGCGCGCTGGTAACAGCGCGCCGAGAGGAATGGCCATCGCCGGCGCGATCTACGCGGCGGTACAGAATCCGGCTTACAGGCCATCCGCGCGCAATCGTCCCCCTGATCCGGCGCCCCGAATCCTGTTACCCTTGCTGCGGGGCGCTGGCTGCCCGGATCTTGAGGGAATTTCCAACATGAGCTTTGTTCGCACTTTGGCCACGCTGGCCGTCGGTTTCGCGGCCTCCAAGGGCTATGACAAATTCAAAGAGATGGGCGGCATGGCCGGGATGCAGGAGGCGATGGCCAGCAACCCTGCGCTGGCGGGGATGACCGACCAGATGGGCGGGATGCTTGAAAAGATGGGCGTGCCGGGCGGGGCCGACGGGCTGAAAGCGATGGTTGATCAGTGGACGGGCGCATCGGTCCAAGCCACCGATGCTGCTGCTGCCGGCATGGGCGGGCTGATGGCCGCGCTCGGGGGCTCTGCCGCCGCGGGCGCCACCCAGGCGAGCCATATGATCGATGCTTTCACGGGCAACACCAATGCCACCGATTCGATGGAGGAAAACGCCAAGCTGATGATCCGCGCCATGATCCAGGCGGCGAAGGCCGATGGTGAGATAGATGCGGGCGAACGCGATCGCATTCTGGAACATATGGGCGATCTCGATGCCGAGGAGCGCGCCTTCATCGAGGAAGAGCTTGCCAAGCCCGTCGATGTGCATGCCCTGGCCGCCGATACCGGCGACGCGATGAAAGCGCAGGTTTACGCGATGTCGCTGATGGCCGTGAAGGTCGATACCACCTCCGAGGCCAATTATCTCAACGGCCTGGCCGACGCGCTGGCGCTGAGCGATGAAACGCGCGCGCGGGTGCACCGCTCCATGGGCGTAGCCTGACAGGGGCGGCGTGGGCTGACCGGGCCGGGCGCCCGGGCAGCGCGTTTAGCCATTGACTTGGGCAGGCCCGCCGGTAAAAGGCGGGCTTCATGAATTTCCGGGCGGGCCTTCGGGGCCCTCCCTCCGCAGGAGACGGCAGCGATGGCGAAACCGACGACGATCAAGATCCGCCTGAATTCCACGGCGGATACCGGGCATTTCTACGTGACGAAGAAGAACGCGCGTACGATGACCGAGAAGATGACGGTGCGGAAATACGATCCCGTCGCCCGCAAGCACGTGGAATACAAGGAAGGCAAGATCAAATAACCGATCTTGCCGGTTGGCATCTTTCGCGGCCTGCGCCCCCTTGGCGCGGGCCGTTTTGCATTTTGGCGGGCCGCCTCTGCTAGCGCGCCGAGGTTTCCGCCCAGATCCGCAAGCTGTCGAGCGCCGTAAGCGCGGTGCGCCCGTAATCGGTGATCTCGTAGGTCACTGAAACCGGCGCGGTGGCGCGCACCTGCCGGGTGATCAGCCCGTGGGCTTCGAGATGGCGCAGCCGGTCAGCCACCATTTTGCGGCTGGCCCCGCCCACCATACGCGCCAGATCGTTAAAGCGCACCGGCCCCTCGCGCAGGTGCCAGAGGATCGATCCCGTCCACTTGCCCCCGAGGACGCGCATGCCCGCTTCGATGGGGCAGGGTGCGGCGCAGGGATCGGCGGCGTGGCGGCGGCCTTGGGCATCTTCCTCGATCCGGGCTTTCATTGCGGTTCACCAGGTTACAAAAAGTATACTGGTTGCTTTTCTATCCTTCCCCCGGCACGTGGGGCAAGCGCCCGCACCGTTTGAAGGAGCCCGCCATGGCCGAGCCCGAAATTCACCTCTACACCGCCGCCACGATGAACGGCTACAAGCCCGTGATCTTCCTCGAAGATGCCGGTGTGCCCTACGATCTGACGCCGATCGATTTCGCCCGCCGCGAACAGAAAGCGCCCGATTACATGGCGCTCAACCCCAACGGCCGTATCCCCACCATCGTGGATCGCGGCAACGGCGATTTCGCGGTGTTCGAAAGCGGCGCGATCCTGTGGTATCTGGCCGAGAAATACGGGCGCTTCCTGCCCGAGGCGCCCCAAGCCCGTTCCGAAACCCTGCAATGGCTGATGTTCCAGATGGGCGGGGTGGGGCCGATGATGGGGCAGGCGATGTATTTCCAGCGCATCGCGGCGCCGAACGGGCAGGAGGTGCCCTTCGCAATCACCCGTTACGTGGAGGAATCCCGCCGCCTGCTGGAGGTGCTGAACACGCGCCTTGCCGGGCGCGAATGGCTTGCGGGGGATGCCTACACCATCGCCGACATGGCCACCTATCCCTGGGCGCGGGCCTACCCCTGGGCGGCGGTCTCCATCGACGGGCTCGATCATCTTGCGGCATGGTTCGCGCGGATCGATGCGCGCCCCGCCGTTCAGCGCGCGCTTACCATCCCCAAGGCGCAGCCCGCCTTCTGGGGCGCGGCCAATCCGGACGATCTGCTGCGCGAAAACGCCGCCCGCTTCGCCTCGGATGTGAAGGGAAACTAACCGAAGCGCTTCACGTAGCTGTCGCGCAGCCGCTTCCAGAGGCTGCGCTTCACCGTGTTTTCGCCGGGGCCCATGTGGATCTCGCCGCCATGGGCCAGAACGGCATCCACCCGGGCGCTTCGCAACCGCTCTGAAAGTGCGGCGTCTTTCACCCAGAAATCATTGGCGCCGAGCCGCCGCGCCACGTGGTAGCCCTTACTCGTGAGAAGCGCGCCGATGCTGCTTTCCACCCCGGCCTTTGCGCGCGCATCGTCCTTCTCCACGATCAGAAGCCGGATATCGAACGCCTCGAAATCGATCCCCTGAAGGGCCGGAAGCTCCGCGCCCTCGATATCGATCGACATCATGTCGATCACCTCCGGCACCCCCGCCTCGCGCAGAAGCGTATCGGTGCGGCCCGCGCGCACCTGGTATTCGGTGTAGCTCTCGGCGGTTACGTCGCGCCGGTTCTTGATGAAGTAATCGCGCTGCGCCTTATCGAATGTGGAGAGCGAGCCGAATTCGGTGGCGTAGAAGGTCAGCTCCCCCTCCCGGTCGGCCACAGCGGCATGCAGCGCCTGTGTTTCGGGCCGCGCCGCGCGAAGGGCCGCGAAATGTTCGGGATGCGCCTCGATCAGAAGCCCGCGCCAGCCCTCTTCTTCCAGCGCCTTGGTGTTGGATAGAAACACCCCGTCCAACGCGCCGATTTCCACGAAGTAGCCCGGGCTCTCGAAGGCGCTCAGAACCAGCGCATCCTCCCCGTGTTGCGCATAATACACCCGGTCGGCCATGGCCCCTCCGCTTGGCTGTGCCTCGGGGCGTAGTCTCCCAGGCCCGAAAGCGCAACTGATTGCATCGCCCGCGGGGGCAAGGTAGCCCCGCGCAGGTGAGGGCGGGGGCAGGATATGAAGGATGACGGCGCGCCGATCGTGGCGATAGCCCCCTATGGCGCCCGGCCCGGGCCGGCACTGGCGCGGCTGCCGCTGGCCGAATGCGCGATACCGCTTGGGCTGCCACCGGGGCGCGCGCCTGAGACTGTCGGCGATCTCGGCCCCGGCGATCACGTGATCCTGCACCCCAAATCGTCGATCTACCTGCGCTGGCCCCTGGGGATCGCCGCGCGCATCTCCATCCTGATCGCAGAGCCGCGCGCGGTGCATCGCAGGCATTTCCAGCTTCTGCGCCTCTTTCACCGCCGTTTCTTCCGCATCCTCACCCGTGACGAGGCGTTCATTCGCGCGGTGCCCAACGCGATTTTCCACAACCATATCTTCGCCTGGGCGGAAGATGTGCCGGACGGCGTGGAGAAATCGCGCCCGGCCTCGATCATCGCCTCGGACAGGCGCAGCCTGGAAGGCCACCGCCTGCGCCACCGGATCGTGGACGAGATCCGCGCCCGCGGGCTCGATGTAGATGTCATGGGCCGCGGCTACCGCCCCTTTGAGCGCAAGTGGGAGGGGCTCGCGCCCTACCGGTATTCGGTGGTGATCGAGAATGCGCGGGAGCGGCACTATATCTCTGAGAAGCTCATCGACGCCTGCCTCTGCCGCACGATCCCGATCTATTGGGGCGCGCCGAATGTGGGCGATTACGTCGATCCCGCGGGGCTGGTG
>JANQPC010000058.1 GCA_028285485.1 Paracoccaceae bacterium
CCCTCGGCGCCCATGCGCGCCACGCGCTTGAACGGCGGGTTCTGGGCAGCTTCGCACGCGATCTGGTGCGCGATCCTCCGACCGACCTTCTGATCACCCGGCCTGCGTAAGGCCGGGGCGGCCGGACGGGGCAGCGCCCTCAGATCGTGGCGTTTGTCGCGCCGCCATCGGCGAGCAGGTTCTGGCCCACGATGAAGCCCGCATGAACCGAGCAGAGGAAGGCGCAGGCCGCGCCAAATTCCTCAATCGTGCCGTAGCGGCGGGTGGGGATCGTTTGGGCACGCCGCGCGCGCGCCTCGTCAAGCGAGATCCCCGCGCCCTTGGCCACCGGCCCATCCAGCGCATCGGCCCGGTCGGTTGCATGGATGCCGGGCAGCAGGTTGTTGATCGTTACGCCCTTATCGGCCACCTGCCGGGCGGTGCCCGCCACAAAGCCGGTAAGCCCCGTGCGCGCGGTGTTCGACAGGCCCAGTTGCGGCACCGGCGCCTTCACAGATTGCGAGGTGATGTTGACGATCCGGCCCCAGCCCTTGCCCATCATCCCCGGCAGCACGGCCTGCATCAGCGCGATGGGGGTGAGCATGTTGGCATCGAAGGCCGCGATGAAATCGTCACGCGACCAATCCGACCAGATCCCGGGCGGCGGGCCGCCGGCGTTATTGACCAGAATGTCGGCGCCGCCTGCCGCCTCGATCACCTGCGCGCGCACATCCTCGGTGGTGATATCGCCTGAAACAGTTGCCACCGTCACACCGTGGTCAGCCCGAATCGCGGCGGCAGAGGCTTCAAGCGCCTCGGCCCCGCGGGCATTCATCACGAGGTTAACGCCCTCGGCGGCCAGCGCCTGCGCACAACCAAGCCCCAGGCCCTTCGACGAGGCGCAGACAATCGCGGTTTTTCCGGAAATCCCAAGATCCATAAGGCGCCTCCCCGCGCATGTGTTTGGCGATGGGTAACAAAGCGCGGGGAGATGCGAAAGGCGGGCCTAGCCCATGGCGTAGAAGAATTCCTCGCGCACGATCTTGCCGTCTTCCACGTGGTAGACGGCGAGCTCATCCATCTCGGAAATATCGCCCGTCTCCTTGTTCTTCGTCTTCAGCGAGAAGCGCACGCCGAACCTGTCATCGCCATGGGGATAGGGGTCGGACACATTGCCTTCGAGCACCTCGAACGCGTTCTCCCACCACTCATGCTTGCCCTTGATCGCCTCGATTCCATGCGCCTCGCGCCCCATGCCCATGGGATCGGCGGCTTCCACCGAAACGGCATCGGGGGCGTAGAGCTTTGCAAGGTTCTCGGCCTCGCGGCCTTCGCGGCAGCCCGCCACCAGTTCATCGGCAATTTCTTTGAGGTTCATCATCAGTCTCCCTTTGGTTCAACTGCACGGCCTCAGGGCAAAAATGTTCTTGTTATGTTCTCATCGTGCCACGGCGTTTACCATCGGTCAACTGTCAACCGCTGCCAAGTTCCGCCGCCCCCGCCTTACGCGCAGTGGGAGAAGCGGTATTCAACATCGGCGAAGCGATCGACGGGGAAGGCGTAGAGAAAGCGCAGGCCCAAAGCCCCGGCCACCACGCCATGCTCGCTGTCGGGTGGCAGGTAGACGGCGATGCCGGGGCCGATGGGATGCGCCACGCCATCAATCGTTACGGTGCCCGCGCCCTCCATGCCGAAGTAAAACTCCGGCGCGCTGTGGCGGTGCGGGGTGAGCGTACCCTCGGGCCCGAACGTGGCGATCCCGGCCACAAGGCCCCGGGAGGCATCGCGTTCGCCTGCGATCAGGGTGCGCCAGGTCACGGTACCGCGCGCGGCATCCTCAAAGCCCTCATCGGCAAGTTCATCGGCGTGAACCGAGAACGCGCGAATGATCGCGCCGAAGCCCTGCTCTGCAATCATGGCGGCCTCCCTGACCCGCATCTGATCGGTGGCGCGCTTTTGGAGCGGATTTGCCGCCCGGTCCGCACGATTCGCGACATGGTTTGGCGGATTGCGACACGTTTCGCGGCGCTGTGACGGCACGCGACCGAATTGCGTGTGCCGGGCACGCGGCTTATATCGCCGGGCATGCTTGACCGCGCCTCGAACACCCCCGCCCTGCCCCCGGAAATCGCCCGGCGCCGCACCTTTGCGATCATCTCGCACCCCGATGCGGGGAAGACGACGCTGACGGAGAAGTTCCTCCTTTACGGCGGCGCGATCCAGATGGCGGGCCAGGTGCGGGCCAAGGGCGAAGCACGGCGCACGCGATCGGATTTCATGCAGATGGAGAAGGATCGGGGCATCTCGGTCTCCGCCTCCGCCATGTCATTCGATTTCGGGCAGTATCGCTTCAACCTTGTGGACACGCCGGGCCACAGCGATTTCTCCGAAGACACCTATCGCACGCTCACCGCCGTGGATGCCGCGATCATGGTGATCGACGGCGCCAAGGGCGTGGAGAGCCAGACCCAGAAGTTGTTCGAAGTTTGCCGGCTGCGCGACCTGCCGATCCTGACCTTCTGCAACAAGATGGACAGGGAGAGCCGCGATACGTTCGAGATCATCGACGAGATTCAGGAAAACCTCGCGATCGATGTTACCCCGGCAAGCTGGCCCATCGGGATGGGGCGCGAGTTTCTCGGCTGCTACGACATGCTGAACGACAGGCTCGAACTGATGGATCGGGCCGACCGTAACAAGGTGGCCGAAAGCATCGCCATCGAGGGGCTCGACGATCCCACGCTGGCCGAACATGTGCCGGGCGACCTGCTTGAAACGCTGAAGGAAGAGGTCGAGATGGCGCGCGAGCTGCTGCCACGGTTTGATCGGCAGGCGTTTCTCGATGGCACGCTGACGCCGATCTGGTTCGGCAGCGCGATCAACTCTTTCGGCGTGAAGGAGCTGATGGACGGGATCGGCGCCTATGGCCCAGAGCCGCAGCCGCAATCGGCCGAGCCGCGGCAGGTGGCGCCCGATGAGGGCAAGGTCGCAGGCTTCGTCTTCAAGGTGCAGGCCAATATGGACCCCAAGCATAGGGATCGCGTGGCCTTCCTGCGCATGGCCTCGGGCCATTTCAAACGTGGCATGAAACTGACCCATGTGCGCACGAAAAAGCCCATGGCCGTTTCCAACCCCGTGCTTTTCCTCGCCTCTGACAGGGAGCTTGCGGAAGAGGCCTGGGCGGGCGACATCATCGGCATCCCCAATCACGGCCAGCTGCGCATCGGCGATACGCTCACCGAAGGTGAGGCAATCCGGGTGACCGGCATCCCCTCTTTCGCGCCGGAGCTTTTGCAGAACGTGCGCGCGGGCGATCCGCTGAAGGCCAAGCATCTCGACAAAGCGTTGATGCAGTTTGCCGAGGAAGGGGCCGCCAAGATCTTCAAACCATCGATTGGCGCCGGCTTTATCGTGGGCGTTGTCGGCGCGCTGCAATTCGAGGTGCTGGCCAGCCGGATCGAGCTGGAATACGGGCTTCCGGTTCGCTTCGAGCCTTCGCAGTTCACCTCGGCGCGCTGGGTCTCTGGCCCGAAAGCGGCGGTGGAAGCTTTTGCGGCGGCCAACAAGGGCCATATCGCAAGCGATCATGACGGCGATACGGTGTATCTCACGCGGCTGCAGTGGGATATCGACCGGGTGGAACGGGACTATCCCGACCTTACCCTGACCGCCACGAAAGAGATGATGGTCTGACGCCGATTTGGGGGCATCTCAAAGCGGTGCGCAAAAAAGGGGGCCGCGCGATGCGGCCCCAGGCGCCTCAGGAGTCAGTCGGAGGTTCGGGTTCAGGCGCCGGGCGGGCGCGGTTCACCGCAAGTTTGACGCTACGATTGGGGCAGAATTGCGATCATGGCGCCGGAGGGGTGCGGCGTTTTTGCACCGCCTCTGTGGATAAGCCTGTGTGGCAATTTCCTTGGATTTGGCCTCGGCCCGTGCGCGCCTTGCGGCCCGCCGCGCCCGGGCGCTGCGCGCGACGGCCAGGGCGCCGGATGCGGCCCGATGGGCAAAATGACGTGGCGTCACAAACGAAAGCGGCGAGCGCCCGGATATCGCAGGTGAAATCCCGGGGCCGCGCGGGCCGCCACGCCCATCACCGAACACGCCCGCAAGGAATTGCCGCAGGGCTTATTGTTCCGTTGACGATTTGGGGCAAGCAGTGTAGGCCCGCGCATAACTTGAGGCAGCTTGTGGATAAGTTGTGGCCATCCGGGCCCCCGCCTCATCGCCGACGGGCCAAGCGCGGTCCGTAACCAACGGACGTGCATGACCAAGTTCGCAGACCTTACTCTGTCCCCGAAAGTATTGAAGGCCGTCGAAGAGGCCGGTTACGAAAGCCCGACGCCGATCCAGGCCGGGGCGATCCCGCCTGCGCTTGAAGGGCGCGACGTGCTGGGCATCGCGCAAACCGGCACGGGCAAGACCGCCTCATTCACCCTGCCGATGATCACGCTTCTGGCGCGCGGTCGGGCCCGGGCGCGGATGCCCCGCTCGCTCGTGCTGGCGCCCACACGGGAGCTGGCCGCGCAGGTGGCGGAGAACTTCGATACCTATGCCAAATACGCCAAGCTCACCAAGGCGCTGCTGATCGGCGGCGTGAGCTTCAAGGAGCAGGATGCGCTGATCGATAAGGGCGTGGATGTTCTGATCGCCACCCCGGGCCGCCTGCTGGATCACTTCGAACGCGGGAAGCTTTTGCTGACCGGCGTGCAGATCATGGTGGTGGATGAGGCCGACCGGATGCTTGATATGGGGTTCATCCCCGATATCGAACGCATTTTCGGGCTGACGCCCTTTACCCGACAAACGCTGTTCTTTTCGGCCACCATGGCGCCGGAGATCGAGCGGATCACCAACACGTTCCTCTCCAACCCCGCCAAAGTGGAAGTGGCGCGGCAGGCGACGACTTCGGAGACGATCACGCAATCCGTCTTCCCCTTCCGCGGGTCCCGCCGCGATCGCGCGGCTACGGAGAAGCGGGCGCTTTTGCGCGCGCTGATCGATGCCGAGGGCGAGAAATGCACAAACGCCATCGTCTTCTGCAACCGGAAGACGGATGTCGATATCGTTGCCAAGAGCCTCAAGAAGCACAAATACAATGCCGAGCCGATCCATGGCGATCTTGACCAATCGCACCGGATGCGCACGCTTGAGGGCTTTCGCAACGGCGATATCCGCCTGCTTGTGGCCTCGGATGTGGCCGCGCGGGGGCTCGATATCCCGGCAGTGAGCCATGTTTTCAACTTCGATGTGCCGAGCCATGCCGAAGACTATGTGCACCGGATCGGGCGCACGGGCCGCGCGGGCCGCGAAGGCACGGCGATGATGATCTGCGCCCCGCAGGACGAAAAGAACCTCGATGCCATCGAACGGCTGATCGAGACGAAAATTCCGCGTGGGGAGAACCCGCTGGGCGCCGCGCCAGCGCCTGAGGAAGGCGGCGAGGCCGCTGCGGACGAAAAGCCCCGGCGCGGGCGTTCGCGGGGCGGCCGGAAAGCCAAGACTGAAGAGCCTTCGGCGGCGGCCCCCGAGGCCCCCGTGGAGGCGCCCGACACGGCGGAGGAGACCGTGGCGGAGGAAAAACCCCAGCGCGGCCGCTCCCGCGGCGGGCGGGGCCGCGGCCGGGATCGCGACGAGAAGATCGTTGGCATGGGCGATCACATGCCGGGCTTCATCGCGCTCAGTTTTGAAGAGCGAAAGGCGAGCTAGCCGGCCGGGCGATGCCTTCGATTGAGAGTCCGGTGATCGAAGGCGTATGTGATGCTGAAGAAGAAGCCCGCATCATTCGCAACGTTACCCAGGCTTTCGGAAAAGCGGCAGGCGGCGACTTGGCCGCCAATTCATCCGTGCGTATCGTTGAGGTCAGAAGCGGCAACCGGGGCTTCGGAGGCGAGGTCCTGACCGCGGAGGCCGGCCACCGGATCAAGGCCACAAGACCGCCTAGCCCAACCGGCTGATCACCACCGTTACTTCCGGCTTCTTGCCGATCTCGCTTTGCGCGGTACTGCGCACGATGCGGCGGAACTCGTCGGTCAGCGCATCATCATCGATCCGGGTCTTGCGGCTGGCGCGGCCCAGGAACTGGTCGAGGTCGGCCTCGATCACCTCCGCAAGCGGCGCGTTGGAACTGCCGGTTTCCGGCAGGCCCGAGATCTCGCACCAGGGCTCGCCCAGCGGCTCGCCATCCTCCTCAAGGATCGCGGTCACGAAGACATGGCCGTTGAGCGCCATGCGAATCCGGTCGCGCACCACGCCATCCAGCGCACCCACATGGATCGCGCCGTCCAGGTAGGTGCGCCCGGCTTCCACATGTTCGGCCACCTCGGGCGCCGTGCTGGTGAGATCGAGCATCGTGCCATTGGGCGCCACGGCGGCCCCCCGCCCCGCCGCGCGCGCCAGCGTGGCATGGGCGCGCAGATGGCGGTGCTCGCCATGCATCGGGATCACCATGGCGGGCGCAAGAAGCGCGTGCATCTCTTCCAGATCAGGCCGGTTCGCGTGGCCGGATACGTGGTAGAGGCCCGAGCTGTCATCCACCACATCCACCCCTATCTCGGAAAACGCATTGATCACCCGGATCACGCCGCGCTCATTGCCGGGAATGGTCTTGGAAGAGAAGAGGAACAGGTCGCCCGCCGCCATCTCCAGCCCCAGATACTTGCCGCGCGATAGCTGGCCCGAGGCCGCGCGCCGTTCCCCCTGGCTGCCGGTAACGATCAGCATCAGGTTTTCGCGGGGGATCTGGGTGGCATCCTCGGGGGCGATCGTGCCCGGGAAATCGGTCAGAACGCCCGTTTCCACCCCCGCCTCGATCATCCGCCGCATGGCGCGGCCCAGAAGGCAGATCGAGCGGCCCGCGCGCTGCCCGGCTTCGGCCAGGGTTTTCACCCGCGCGATGTTCGAGGCGAAGGTGGTGGCCACCACCATGCCCTTTTGCGCCGCCACAAGCTTCTCGATCTCGGGGCCCACGCTGGATTCAGAGCGCCCGGGATGTTCGGAGAACACATTCGTGCTGTCGCAGATCAGCGCGTGGACGCCCGGCGCGGCCACATCGGCCCAGAGATCGCGATCGAAGGGTTCGCCCACCACCGGTGCGGTATCGAGCTTGAAATCCCCGGTATGCACAACCCGCCCCGCGGGCGTATCGATCACAAGGGCAGAGCTTTCGGGAATCGAATGCGATACGGGCACCATGCCCACGGTGAACGGCCCCGCCTCCGTGGCCGCGGGCCAGGGCCGCACGATCGTAACCGCCTCTTCCGGTACACCAAACTCCCCCAGCTTGCGCCGCGCGATATTGGCCGTGAAAGGCCGCGCGAAGATCGGGGCCTTCAGGCGGCTCCAGTAATGGCCCACCGCGCCCACGTGATCTTCATGGGCGTGGGTGATGAAGATGCCCTCGATCCGGTCCGCCCGCTCTTCCAGCCAGGCGATATCGGGGAAGATGAGATCCACGCCCGGCGTGCCATCCATATCCGGGAAGGTCACGCCGAGATCGACCACGATCAGGCGCTCGGCGCCCTCGCGCCCATAGCCATACACATAGCAATTCATACCAATCTCCCCCGCGCCGCCGAGGGGAAGATAGATCAGCCTGTCACTGCTCATTCCGCGTTGTTTTCCTTGTTATATTTGTGGATGACGGTCAGGCCGTGCATCGTGAGGTCTTCTTCAAACCCGTCAAATAGCGCCTCGGACTGCTGAAACAAAGGGGCAAGGCCGCCGGTGGAGAGAACCCGCATCTCGCCGCCGCGCTCGGCTTTGATCCGATCGCAGATCTCGCGGACCAGCCCGATATACCCCCAGAACACGCCCGATTGCATGCAGGCCACCGTATTGGTGCCCACCACGCGCTGGGGCTTGGTGATATCCACATGGGGCAGCGCCGCGGCGGCCATGTGCAGCGCCTCCAGGCTGAGGTTCACGCCGGGGGCGATCACGCCCCCCACATAGGCGCCGTCGATATCCACCACGTCAAAGGTGGTGGCGGTGCCAAAATCCACAACGATGAGGTTGCCACCGTGCCGATCGAACGCGCCCGCCGCGTTCACCAGCCGGTCGGGGCCCACTTGCGTGCCCTCATCCACCCGGGGCGGCGCGGGCAGGCGGCAATCGGGTTTGCCCACCACAAGCGGGCGGGTGTTGAAGTAGCGATCGGCCAGGATGCGCAGGTTCAGCACCACGCGCGGCACGGTCGACGAGATGATCATCTCGTCAATATCCATCTCCAGCCCCTCATGCTTCATCAGGGTGGAAAGCCAGACGTAGTATTGATCCGCCGTGCGCTGCCATTCGGTGGAGGCGCGGAAGGTGGCGAGAAAGCGCGCCCCATCCCAGATCGCGAAGACGGTGTTGGTATTGCCGCAATCGATGGCCAGAAGCATACGTGCCTCCTTTCAGAAAAACACGTCCGCCGCGGGGATGTGCACGGGGCCGGTGCCGGTGATCAGCACAAGCTGCCCATCGCTATCGACGGTGTCGAAAATGCCGGTTACGGATTTGTTGCCGGTGCGCGCGGTGACCTGTTCTCCGAGCCGCGCCGCGCGTTCAAGCCAATCCTGGCGGATCGGTTCGAAGCCCAGCCGCTCCAGAATCGATTCCTCGGTCGCGTAGTGGCCCGCGAGTACATCGAGAAACTCCTCGGCATCCACCTCTTCGCCCGTGGCCTCGGCAAGCGAGATCGGCGGAAAATCCACCGCATCGGGCACATGGGGCGTTTCGCACAGGTTCACGCCAAAACCGATGGCCAGCCAGTCAACGCCCTTCGCGCTGCCCGCGCTTTCCAGCAGGATGCCCGCCACCTTGCGGCCGTTCAGAAGCACGTCATTGGGCCATTTCAGCGAAAGCGCATCGCGCTCGGCCCACATCGCAAGCGTGGCATAAAGCGCGTTGGAGGCGAGGAAGGTGCGCAACGCCGCCCAGGCGGGCAGGCCCCCTGGGCGCATCACGATGGTGGCGGCCAGGTTGCCGTCCGGGTTCTTCCATACCTTGCCGCGGCGGCCGCGCGGCGCCGTCTGGCGGTGCGCCATAATCCAGGTGGGCCGGCGCAGGTAGGGGGCAATGCGGGCGGCCTCCGCATTGGTGCTGTCGACCGTCTCCAATACGATCCGGTCGTAGCCTTCGGGCCAGAGATCAGTTGACAAGGGTCGCCGCGGCGGCGGCGGCAATCGCCTCAACGCCGAACAGGTTGATGACACCCAGCACCATCGCGGCCGCGCTGGCCATCAGGAAGCCCGCCAAGACCGGATTGCCGCCGGGATCGAGCGCATCGCGCTCTTCCCCGAAATACATCAGGTAGACGATGCGCAGATAGTAGAAGGCGCCGATGACCGAGGCGATCACCCCTGCCACCGCAAGCCAGGCCAGACCGGCCTCCACGGCGGCCAGAAGCACGTAATACTTGCCGAAGAACCCCACGAGCGGCGGCACCCCGGCAAGGCTGAAAAGCAGAACCAGCATCGCAAGCGCCTTTGCCGGGCTCTGGCGCGAATACATGTTGAGGCTCGCGATATCGGTCACGTTCTGCCCATCGCGTTCCATTGACAGGATGAAAGCAAAGGTGCCCACGTTCATCGTGACATAGATCGCCATGTAGACGAGCATTGCCTGCACGCCGAAGGCCGTGCCCGCCGCCAGCCCCATGATGGCAAAGCCCATATGGGCGATGGAACTATAGGCCATCAGCCGCTTGATATCGCGCTGGCCGATGGCGGCGATTGCGCCGAGGAACATCGAGGCCACCGAAAGCAGCGCCAGAACCTGCTGCCAATCCGCCACCACGCCGCCGAAGGCATCGTGCATCACACGGGCAAATAGCGCCATCGCGGCCACTTTCGGCGCGGTGGCAAAGAAGGCGGTGACGGGCGTGGGCGAGCCCTCATACACATCCGGTGTCCACATATGGAACGGTACGGCGGAGACCTTGAAGGCAAGCCCGGTGATCAGGAACACCAGGCCGATCAGAAGGCCGAGGGAGACGTCATCCCCCGAGGCCGCCGAGATGATGCCCGAGAAGAGCGTGGTGCCGGTGTAGCCGTAGGTGAGCGAGGCGCCGTAGAGCAGAAGGCCCGAGGAGAGCGCCCCAAGCACGAAGTATTTCAGCCCGGCCTCAGTGGATTTCACGCTGTCGCGCCGGAGCGAGGCCACCACGTAGAGCGAGAGCGATTGCAGCTCGAGCCCCATATAAAGCGTCATCAGATCGCCAGCGGAGACCATGACCATCATGCCGATGGCCGCAAGGGCAATCAGGATCGGGTATTCGAAGCGCAAGAGGTTGCGCCGCGCCATGTAATCCTCGCTCATCACAAGGATCGCGGCGGCGGAGACGAGGATCATCACCTTGGCGAAGCGGGAAAACGCATCGTCGATGAACATGCCGCCGAAGGCCGCGTTGCTGCCCTGCCCGCCGATCCCGATCCAGACGGCGATAAGAACGAGGAAGGCAGAGGTGACCCAGGTGAGCATCGGGGCCGTCCGATCCTTGCCCGTGTAGACCCCGAAAAGCAGCGCGCCCATCGCGTAGATCGCGATCACAACCTCGGGGAGCACGGCGATGAAATCGGCAGAGGTCATGTCTGCGCCCTCACTTCTCGGCCAGCCGCGTATCGGCGGCAAGCAGGGCCAGATCGTAGTTTTCAACCAGATTGGCAACCGATGGCCCGATGATATCGGTTACAAGGCTGGGATAGACGCCCAGAAGCAGCGTCATCACGATGAGCGGCGCAAAGATTGCGCGTTCGCGCGCCGTCATATCGGTGATCGATTTCAGGCTTTCCTTGATCAGATCGCCCATCACCACACGGCGGTAGAGCCAGAGCGCGTAGGCCGCCGAAAGGATCACGCCCGTGGCGGCCACCGCGGCAACCCAGGTGTTAACCTGGAACACGCCGATCAGCGTGAGGAATTCGCCGATGAAGCCCGAGGTGCCCGGCAGGCCCACATTGGCCATCGTGAACAGCATGAATATCGCCGCATAGGCGGGCATCCGGTTCACAAGGCCCCCATAGGCATCGATCTCGCGGGTGTGCATACGGTCATAGATCACGCCCACGCAGAGGAAGAGCGCGCCGGAAATAAAGCCATGGCTGATCATCTGGAAAATCGCGCCATCAAGCCCCTGCTGGTTCACCGCGAAGATCCCCATCGTGACAAATCCCATATGGGCGACGGAGGAGTAGGCGATGAGCTTCTTCATATCCTTCTGCGCCAGCGCCACGAGCGAGGTATAGACGATGGCGATGGCCGATAGCCACAAAACGAAGGGGGCCAGAAGATCCGAGGCCACCGGGAACATCGGCACCGAGAAGCGCAAAAACCCGTAGCCGCCCATCTTCAGAAGGATCGCGGCCAGCACGACCGAACCCGCGGTGGGCGCCTGCACATGGGCATCGGGCAGCCAGGTATGCACCGGCCACATCGGCATCTTCACCGCGAAGGAGGCAAAAAACGCGATCCAGAGCAGGGTTTGCAACCCGCCCACGATCTGGATGCCGAGAAGGCTGAACGTGTCAGACCCGAACTGGTGGTTCAGAAGCGTGGGGATATCGGTGGTGCCCGCATCCACATACATCGCGATCATCGCGACCAGCATCAGAACAGAGCCAAGGAAGGTGTAGAGGAAGAACTTGAACGAGGCGTAGATCCGTTCCTTTCCGCCCCAGATCCCGATGATGAGGAACATCGGGATCAGCCCGCCTTCGAAGAAAAGGTAGAACAGCACCAGATCGAGCGCCGCGAACACGCCGATCATCAGCGTTTCCAGCACCAGAAAGGCGATCATGTATTCCTTGACGCGATCCTTCACCTCCCAGCACGAGGCGATGACAAGCGGCATCAGGAAGGTTGTCAGCATGATGAAGAGGATCGAAATCCCATCGACCCCCATTTTGTAGGTCAGGCCGAGGATCCATTCGCGTTCTTCCACGAACTGGAAATCGGGATTGTTGGGATCGAACCCGGTGATCAGGAAGATCGAGATCAGGAAGGTGGCGGTGGTTGCGATGAGCGCAAGCCACTTGGCGTTTTTCTGCGCCGCCTCATCTTCGCCCCGGAGGAAGAAGCCCAGGATCGCCGCCGCCACGAGCGGCAGGAAGGTGATGATGGAAAGCAGGTTATCCATTCAGATCCTCACTCTTCGCAAAGATCGCAAAGGCGATCACGGCGAACATCAGCGCGGTGGTAAAGGCCACGGCCCAGTGCCAGAGCGCGGCGCCGGTGGCCCCGTAAAGCAGCGCGCCCACGAGGATCAGGCCTACCGGCGCCTGTTTTGCGCCGATCGGGGCAACCCCGGCCCAGACGCCGCCGACGATCATGATCACCGCGCCGATCAGAAGGCCGGCGGTGAGAAGCAGGCCCCCCATCACTCGGCCCCCCCGCTCAATGTCATCAGCGAGACGAGGATCACGATGCCGATCACCATCGCGAAGGCGTAGGTGAAGATGTAGCCCGATTGAGCGCGGCCCGCGAGGCGGGTGAAGAACGGCACGACGCCCATTGCCAGCCCGTTGATGCCGCCGTCGATCACGTTGCCATCCCCCCGCGTCCAGAGGAAACCGCCGATCCAGCGCGCGGGGCGCACGAAGAGGAAATCGTAGGCCTCGTCGAAATACCACTTGTTGAGCAGGAACTGGTAAAGCGGCTGCTGGTTGGCGGCGAGCTTCGCGGGCCAGTCGGGCCGCCGGATATACATCTGGTAGGCTCCCGCAAGGCCGAGGAGCATCGCGATGAACGGGCTCCAGATCACCCAGGCCGGCACGTGGTGGGCATCGTCGAGCACGGTATTGTCGGGAGCCATGTAGATCGCGCCCTCGCCGGGAAGCGGATGCGTTCCATCCCCGAGATCGCCGTGGCTGCCATCGGCGGCCTCACCCTCGGCGGCATCGCCCTCCGCCGCTTCCGTCGCCGCATGGGCGGCGCCCGGAAGATGGGCAGGCGGGGCGGAGGCATGCACCTCATCGGTGGGGATGCCGAAGAACACCTCCACCTTATGGTGATCGCCGAAGAAGGGCTTGTACCAGATCATGCCCGCGAAAATCGCGCCCAGCGCCAGCACGCCCAGGGGCGCCAGCATGGTGGGCGGGCTTTCATGGGCATGGTCATGGGTTTTCATGCTGCCGCGCGGCTTGCCATAGAAGGTCAGAAACATCAGCCGCCACGAGTAGAAGCTTGTGAAGAGCGCCGCGATCACCAGCGCCCAGAAGGCAAAGAGCGCCACGCCCGTGCCGCCCGCATAGGCGCTCTCGATGATCGCATCCTTCGAGATGAAGCCCGCAAAGCCAATGGGAACGCCGCCCAGCTTGATCAGCGTGGCCGGGATGCCCACACCGGTGATCGCCAGCGTGCCGATCATCATCGCCCAGAACGTGTAGGGGATCTTCTTCCGCAGGCCGCCATAGTTCCGCATATCCTGCTCATGGTGCATGGCGTGGATGACCGAGCCTGCGCCGAGAAACAGCATCGCCTTGAAGAACGCGTGCGTGAAGAGGTGGAACATCGCCACCGAATAAACGCCCACGCCCGCCGCCACGAACATGTAGCCAAGCTGGGAACAGGTTGAATAGGCGATCACGCGCTTGATGTCGTTCTGCACGAGGCCCACGGTTGCGGCGAAAAACGCGGTGACCGCGCCCAGCGCCACAATGAAGCCGGTGGCGATCGGCGCAAATTCCATCACCGGAGACATGCGGCAGACGAGGAACACGCCCGCCGTTACCATCGTGGCGGCGTGGATCAGCGCGGAGACCGGCGTTGGCCCTTCCATCGCATCGGGCAGCCAGGTGTGCAGGATCAGCTGGGCCGATTTGCCCATCGCGCCGATGAACAGCAGGAAGGCAACAAGCTCAGCCGCGTTCCACTCGCGCCAGAGGAAGTTTAGCTGGGTTTCGGCCAGTTCGGGCGCGGCGGCGAAAATATCGTCAAACCGCACGGAATCGACGAGGAAGAAGATCGCCAGAATCCCCAGCATGAAGCCGAAATCGCCCACCCGGTTGACCACGAAGGCCTTGATCGCAGCGGCGTTGGCGCTGGGTTTGCGGAAATAGAAGCCGATCAGCAGGTAGGAGGCGAGGCCCACGCCCTCCCACCCGAAGAACATCTGCACAAGGTTGTCGGCCGTCACCAGCATCAACATCGCGAAGGTGAAGAATGACAGGTAGGCGAAGAAACGCGGGCGATAGCTTTCGCCTTCGCGGAAGTTCTCGTCATGCGCCATGTAGCCGAAGCTGTAGAGATGGACGAGCGCGGAGACCGTGGTGATCACGATCAGCATGATCGCCGTCAGCCTGTCGAGCCGGATCGCCCAATCCGCGCTGAGGCTGCCGCTTTCGATCCAGCGCAGGATCTGGATCTGCTGCATCTGGCCATCGAAGGTCAGGAACACGATCCAAGACAGGACGGCGGAGAGAAACAAAAGGCCCGTGGCCACCCACATCGCCGCGTCTTCGCCCAGAAGCCGCCAGCCGAAGCCGCAGATCAGCGCGCCGACAAGGGGCGCAAAGAGGATGATCGTCTCCATGCCCCTACCCTTTCATGACGTTGACATCTTCAACGTCGATCGTGCCGCGGTTGCGGAAGAAGCAGACAAGGATCGCAAGGCCGATCGCGGCCTCTGCCGCGGCCACCGTCAGGACGAAGAGCGTGAAGACCTGGCCCACGAGATCGCCGAGGAAAGAGGAGAAGGCGACAAGGTTGATGTTGACGGCCAGCAGGATCAGTTCGATCGACATCAGCAGGATGATCACGTTCTTGCGGTTCAGAAACAGCCCGAAGATGCCGATCACGAAAAGCACGGCGGCCACCGTCAGGTAATGTTCTAGTCCGACCATGCCGGCCCCTCTTTCTCGTCATCCCGGGCGCTTTGGCCCGCTTGGTGTTGCCGCCCAGTGCCGGGCGGAGGCAGTCAGTTCAGCGCAAACGGCGCTTTTTCGCCCCGGAGGCCCGGGTACAGCGCGGCGCAGGCGCAGGGTTCGGCCGCAAGCGTGGCCAGTTCGATATCTTCGCCCGTCCGCTCCAGCGCCATGGCAAGGCGTTTGAAGCTGAAAAGCGTGGGCGCCGCGGCGGTTTCGGTTTCGATAATGCCAAGCGCGCGTTCGGTGCGGTCAAACGGCGCGCGGGCGGTAATGCGTTCTTCCCGCGTGCGGGTTCTCAGAAACGCGCCGGTTCGGCAATCCGCCACCACCAGATCGATATAGACGCCCTCCTGGCTCCACCATTCCCCGTAAAGCACGCGGCCCTCGCCCAGATCGCGATGCCCGCGTTCGCCGCCGTGGGAGGGATGGGTGGTGCGATCGCAGTCGCCCAGCGTGAGCGCCTCGCCACGCGCGGCAAAGAGCACCGCGGCAACGGCGATGGCAATCCCGATGGCTATGATACCGCCCCGCGTCACAGCCCCTGCCCCGGCTTGACGTCTTTCAGCTCCATCGCCTTGGCCGGATCGCGATACATCTGCGCCAGCACATCCTGGCGCTTGATATCGGCCCGGTGGCGCAGGGTCAGAACGATTGCGCCCACCATGGCCACCAGCAGGATCAGCCCCGCAAGCTGGAAAAGCAGGATGTAGTCATCGTAGATGATTTCGCCCAAGGCGCGGGTGTTATGCGCCTCCTCCAGCCCCGGCGTGACGGCCAGGCGCAGATCCGTGGCCTGTTCGGCGAATTCCCACACCCCGAAGGCGATGCCAAGCTGCATCAGAAGCACGATCCCGATCAGAAGCGCGAGCGGCACGTATTTTGCCATCTCCGCCTTGAGTTCAGCGAAATCGACATCGAGCATCATCACCACGAAGAGGAACAGCACCGCGACGGCGCCCACATAGACGATGATCAGCAGCATCGCCACGAACTCTGCCCCCAAAAGCACGAACAGCCCGGCGGCAGACAGGAAGGCGAGGATCAGCCAGAGCACCGAATGCACCGGGTTCCGGGCGATCACGGTGAACAGCCCGCCCGCGATCACCGATATGGCGAAGAGGTAGAAGGCGTAATCGGCAACCGTCATTGCGATGTCTCCCCAGCGTCCATCACCTCGCGCGCCAGTTCCATGGCCTTGGTCATGGCCGGCACGCCGCCAAACACGCCCATCAGCGCAATGGTTTCGGCGATTTCCTGTTTCGTGGCGCCTGCTTCCAGCGCGTGGCGCACGGTGATGCGCACCTGGGCCTCGGCCTGCGCGCCGAGGATCGTCAGCGCGCCGAGGGTTAGCAGCATGCGGGTTTTGGCATCGAGGCCCTCGGGGCTGAGCCCCTTGCCCATGAATGCCTCCATCAGATCCTTGGGCAGCGTGGGCACCAGCGCCTCGAACCCCTTGGGCGTGAACGTCTCCAGCGCCGGATTGACGGCCTTCGCCCAATCCTGCCCGAGGCGCATCATCTCCTCGAAGGGGTTATGCGGGGGGGTGGTCATAGATCACAGCGCCCCTGGGCAATCACCCTTGCGCCAATCCAATCAGCCCCGTCAATTTCGAGAGGTACCAGCAGCAGGCGCACCAGCTCACCCTCCCGCAGGAACACCGTGTCGTTCACTGTGCCGGACCTGCCATCCGGCTGCCACGCGCCGGGAAAGTCGGCCAGAAGCTGCTCGAAGATCTCGGTTACAAGCGCATTGAGATCATACGCGCCCATGGACATCCTACATTCACATTCGTTGGGGCGCGACCTTATGCTGACGACGACCTCCGGTTCATAGACGATAGCATCATCGATCATCCGGAAGCCCGCCCTCCCAGCAAGCCTAGAGAAATCGCGGAATGTCGGCGCGGCTGCCATGCAGACGTTAGAGAACAAATTTGCGCGTTCCGAATGCCAAGCCGCTTCATCCACCTGAGCGCTGGCTGGTTGGAGCGCACAGAGAAGCACGCCCAAGTATATGATGCATTTCGGCTTCACCGGTACGGCGCGTCGAGTTCGAGGTTCTTGGCGATCTCCGCCTCCCAGCGTTCGCCGTTTTCGAGGAGTTTCTCCTTGTTGTAGAACAGCTCTTCGCGCGTCTCGGTCGCAAACTCGAAATTCGGGCCCTCGACGATGGCATCGACCGGGCAGGCCTCCTGGCAGAAGCCGCAGTAAATGCACTTGGTCATGTCGATGTCATAGCGCGTGGTGCGGCGCGAGCCGTCTTCGCGCGGTTCGGCATCGATGGTGATCGCCTGCGCGGGGCAGATCGCCTCGCAAAGCTTGCAGGCAATGCAGCGCTCTTCCCCGTTGGGATAGCGCCGCAGCGCGTGTTCGCCCCGGAAACGCGGGCTGAGCGGGCCCTTTTCATGGGGATAGTTCACGGTAGCTTTGGGCGCGAAGAAGTACTTCAGCCCCAGCCCCATGCCTTTGACGAAATCTGCCAGCAGGAAGTACTTGCCGGCCCGGTTCCAATCGATCTGGGTCATCTGTCAGCCTCCGATCATGGCCCAGCGCGCATAAAGCCCGCCGAAGATTTCGAAATGCGCAAGAAAGCTCACAATCACCACCCAGGCGAGCGACAGCGGCAGGAATACTTTCCACCCGATCCGCATCAGCTGGTCGTAGCGGTAGCGGGGCGTGATCGCCTTCACCATCGCGAAGAGGAAGAAGAAGAACGCCATTTTGGCGACCATCCAGAGCGGGCTATCGGGGATGAACGGAATGGGCGAAAGCCAGCCGCCGAAGAAGAGAAGGCTCATCAGCGCGCACATCAGGAAGATCGCGATATATTCGCCTGCCATGAACAGCAGGAAGGGGGTGGAGGAGTATTCCACCTGATAGCCCGCCACGAGCTCTGATTCCGCTTCCGGCAGATCGAAGGGCGGGCGGTTGGTCTCCGCCAGTGCGGAGATGAAGAACAGCGCCACCATCGGCAGATGCGGCAGCCAGTACCAGCCGAAGAACCCGTAGGCGGTATCCTGGGCATCGACTATATCGCCGAAATTCATCGAACCGGTGGAGATGATCACCCCGATAATGATCAGCCCGATCGACACCTCGTAGGAGATCATCTGCGCCGCAGACCGCAAGCTGCCCAGGAAAGGATACTTTGAGTTCGAGGCCCAACCCCCCATGATCACGCCATAAACTTCCAGTGACGAGATCGCGAACACATAGAGGATCGCCACGTTGATATCGGCCAGAACCCAGGTGTCATTAAACGGGATCACGGCCCAGGCGATGAGCGCCAGCACAAAGGAGATCATCGGCGCCAGCATGAACACCGTCTTGTCGGCCCCTGCCGGTACGACGATCTCCTTGACCACGTATTTCAGCGCGTCGGCCACGGTTTGCAAAAGCCCGAAGGCGCCCACCACATTGGGCCCGCGGCGCATCTGCACGGCCGCCCAGATCTTCCGGTCGCCATAGACAAGGAAGAGCAGTGAAACCATGACAAAGCCGATGACCAAAAGGCACTGTGCCGCGATGATCAGCGCGATGCCTGCGGGCGTTGTCAGAAACTCAGCCATCGGTTCTTAAACCCTCGGTATTCCCAGTTCCCGGCAGGTTTCGGCCTGCGTTGCCGCATCGAGGGGTGCTACGCCCCGGGGCAGCGTTTTCGATAAGCTGTAAAACGCATTCGCCTGCCGGAGGCCAGCCTCTTCGGTGAGTGTTGTGGTCACATGTCGCGCGAATGCGAAGCCTTGAAAGAGCGCGGCGTCCACGGCGGCGCAATCGGCATAGCTGCGCAGCTGTTCGGGCGTCGCCGCACCGCCCATCGCCACCGAGACGCGCAGGATATCGCCCGCCATCAGGCTGGCATAACCGCCCGAATAGACGGGGGCGCCTTGGGTGGCGGGTTCTTCCACAGTGGTGGCGCAGGCCGCAAGCAGGGCGGCAAGCGCGGCCTGGCCTGCCAGCGCCCGGGGCATGGGCCCTACTCCGCCGCGAGCGGCACCTTGCGGCGCGCTTTGGCATTGGCGCTGAGCTCGGCCATCAGCGTTGAGGCGCGCGCGATCGGATTGGTGATGAAGTGATCGGCAATCGCGGGTTCGAACGGCGCCTCGGCCAGCGTGCCTTCGGGCAGCGGAACAACCGGATTTTCCGGCACCGCATCGATCTCGGCCAGATGCGGCACCTCTTCGATCAGAGCTTTGCGCAGGCCCGCGAGGCTGTTCCAGGGCTGCGTGGCGCCAAGATCGGCCGACAGCGCGCGCAGGATCGCCCAGTTCTCCTTGGCCTCGCCCGGCGGGAACCCTGCCCGAAGCGCAATCTGCGGGCGGCCCTCGGTGTTCACGAAGAGCGCCTGTTCCTCGGTATAGGCCGCGCCCGGCAGGATCACGTCAGCGCGGTGCGCGCCGCGGTCACCATGGCTGCCCTGGTAGATGACGAAGGCGCCCGCCGCGATCTCGATCTCATCGGCGCCAAGGTTGTAGATCACATCGGCCCCCTCCAGCGCGGCATCGATCCCGCCCTCGGTGGTGCAGCCCGCATCCATCGCGCCGACGCGGCCCGCCGCCGTGTGAAGGATCAGCAGGCGTGACGCGGTTGCCTCGGCCAGCGCCTGGGCCGCCGCGAGCACAGCGGCGCCATCGGGGCGGCGAAGCGCGCCCTGCCCCACGATCACGATGCTGGCCTTCTCGCGCACGGCGGCATGATCGCCTGCGGTGATGCCGGGCAACACCGTGGGGTTCGTTCCGATATGGCTGTACTCGTAGGTCAAATCGACCGGCTCGCCGATCAGGCCGATATTGGCGCCCTGGCTCCACGCCTTGCGGATGCGGGCGTTCAGCACCGGGGCCTCGGCGCGCGGGTTGCAGCCGATCAGCATGATCGCCTCGGCCGTATCAATCTCTTCAATCGTGCCGGTGCCCACATAGGCGCCGCGATTGCCCGCGGGTAGGGCCGCGCCATCGACCCGGCATTCCACCGTGCCGCCCTGCGCTTCGACAAGCTGGCGCAGCGATGCCGCCGCTTCCACAGGCACCAGATCGCCGATCAGCCCGGCAAGCTTTGTGGCGCCCTTGATCGCCGCGGCGGCGGCCTCAAGCGCCTCGGGCCAGCTCGCGGGCCGCAGCTTGCCGTTTTCGCGAATGTAAGGCTTATCCAGCCGCTGTCGGCGCAGGCCATCCCACACAAAGCGCGTTTTGTCGGAAATCCATTCCTCGTTCACGCCGTCATGGTTGCGGGGCAGGATCCGCATCACCTCGCGCCCTTTGGTATCCACCCGGATGTTGGAGCCGAGCGCATCCATCACATCGATGGTTTCGGTTTTCGTAAGCTCCCAGGGCCGCGCGGTGAAGGCATAGGGCTTTGAGGTCAGCGCGCCCACCGGGCAGAGATCGATGATATTGCCCTGCATCTCGCTATCAAGCGTTTGGCCCAGATAGCTGGTGATTTCGGCATCCTCGCCCCGGCCCGTCTGCCCCAGTTCCGGCATGCCTGCCACTTCGGTGATAAAGCGCACGCAGCGGGTGCAGGAGATGCAGCGCGTCATCGCCGTGCCCACAAGGGGGCCGAGATCCATGTTATCGACGGCGCGCTTGGGTTCGCGGTAGCGCGAGAAATCCACGCCATAGGCCATGGCCTGATCCTGAAGATCGCATTCGCCGCCCTGATCGCAGATCGGGCAATCAAGCGGGTGGTTGATGAGCAGAAACTCCATCACCCCCTCGCGCGCCTTCTTCACCATGGGCGAGTTGGTGCGCACCACGGGGGGCTCGCCATCCCGGCCCGGCCGCAGATCGCGCACCTGCATGGCGCAGGAGGCGGCGGGCTTCGGCGGGCCGCCCACAACCTCCACCAGGCACATCCGGCAGTTCCCGGCGATCGAGAGCCGTTCATGGTAGCAAAAGCGCGGTATCTCGATCCCGGCCTGTTCGCAGGCCTGGATCAACGTCATCGCGGGATCAACCTCAACCTCCCGGTCATCAATGATGATTTTGCGCAGGTCCGACATCAGTTCACTTTCAGAAAGCCTCCGACCGAGGTGCCTTGCGCGATTTCCGCACGGGCCACACGGCAGAGCGTTGCGGGTTGGCTGAAATCCGCCCCGCGCGCCTCAAGATAGGCGCGGGCGCGGGCCTCGACGCGCGCTTTATCGGGCGCGCTATCGAGGTAGGCTTCGATTTCGGCATCGCTATAGCCCAGCTTCTTGGCACGCGATTGCAGGCCAAGGGCAAAGTTCAGGCTCTTGAAATAGCGGGGCGAGATTTCGGGGCAGGCCTCGGTCAGCTCATGGCCGATGGCCACCAGCGTCAGCCCGTCTTCCAGCTGACGGTCTTGCGACAGCGGCACGCGGGCCTCGGCCTGGGCGAGGGTTGCGGCAAGGGCAAAGGTTACGGCGGCGCCAAGCTTGATCATTCCATCATCTCCCGCTGCGCATGCAGCCACTTGAAATCAAAGGCCGATGGGCCGGCGCCCTCGGTTTCGAGGCGCGCAAGCGCGGCATCGGCCTCGCGGAGAGTGGGAACATGGCCCGCTTCGATAGGCCATATCACATAGGCCGGGCCCGGCACCGGCACGAACCATTCGGCCCGGCGTGTGACGAAACCGCCATGCACGGTTTGGTAGACAAATGTTTCAAGCTCTTCGGCACTTTCCCAGACCGAAAGCGTGGCCGCCTCGCGCGCGGGATCAAACGTGCCGCGGCGGGCAAACAGAACCCGGTGGATCTGCCGCTCCGACAGCGCGGGCCGCGCCACAAAGCCCGGCATACGCTCGGCCGTTGCGTTCACGCGGGCAAGATTATCGGTAAAGCCCGCCACGGCCGGATCGCCCCAGGGCGCGGCGAGATAGGCCCAGTTGAGATGGGCGATATGGTGCTGCGCAGCGCTCACTCGGCCACCGCCACCAGCAGCGCGCCGATGCCGGAGGCCGCCGCCATCTCTTCCCCGGCGATGCCGCAGACCTCGTCTTCGCTGGGCGATTGCAGATCGTACCGCTCCGCAAAGGCGGTTTGCAGCTCTGCGATCGCCGCGTTGGGGTTATCCATCTGCTCATGCGGCGCGCCGGTATCGAACCCGTCTTCGGCCAGCTCTGCCAAAAGCGTTTCAGCCCGCGCGGCCGATTTCACCGGATCCACGCTGATCGTCGAGCACGAGCGCGCCAACGCCTGCGCCATCGACAGATCGAAGACGGCCTGAGCGAAATAGGCAGGCGTGGGGCGCAGCGCGGCCTCCTGCGCAGCGGCAGGGGCGGCGGTGAGCGCAAGCGATATGACGGCGAGGCGCAGCATCGGCTAGATCAGCAACCGACCGATCAAGGTTTCTTCCCGCATCTCCACCTCTGCAACCTCGCAGGCGCGCGTGCCATAGCCATCTTCGAGCCCGTGCTTTTCGGCGAAGGCCTCGATGATCTCCGGATCGTCAATCTGGATGACAACGCTTTCCCCTGGCTGCGCGCCTTCGGCGCTTCGCTGTATGGCTGCCCGAATATCCTGATCGCTTGGAACGCCGCGGCGCCGCTGCACCGTGCGGCAGTTGCTCGCAAGGGCGTTGGCGATGCGCATATCTGTCAGGAACTCGCCCGGCGGCAGCGCGGCAATCAGGCGCGACGTTTCTGCATTAAACGCCGCCTCCCCCGGATCAGGCGGGGAGCAGGCGGCCAGTAGAACACCCGCGATGGAAGCCAAAAGCACACGCATGCGCCCTACTCCGCCGCCACCGCCGCGCTCAGGCGCCCGGTCTTCTGCGCCTTGATGCGATCTTCGATCTCGTCGCGGAAATTGCGGATCAGGCCCTGGATCGGCCAGGCCGCGGCATCGCCCAGGGCGCAGATCGTGTGGCCCTCCACCTGCTTTGTCACGTCAAAGAGCATATCGATCTCTTCGATCTCCGCCTCGCCCTTCACGAGCCGCTCCATCACCCGCATCATCCAGCCCGTACCCTCGCGGCAGGGCGTGCACTGGCCGCAGCTTTCGTGCTTGTAGAACTTCGCAAGCCGCCAGATCGCCTTGATGATATCGGTCGACTGATCCATCACGATCACCGCGGCAGTGCCGAGGCCCGATTTCTGCTCGCGCAGATAATCGAAATCCATGATCGCCTCGCGCATATGCTCGCCGCGGATGCACGGCACCGACGATCCGCCGGGGATCACCGCCTTGAGGTTATCCCACCCGCCGCGAATGCCGCCGCAATGGCGTTCGATCAGCTCTTCAAACGTGATCGACATGGCCTCTTCCACTACGCAAGGGGTGTTCACATGGCCCGAGATGGCGAAAAGCTTGGTGCCCGCGTTATTCGGGCGCCCGAAGGCAGAGAACCATTCCGCCCCGCGCCGCAGGATCGTGGGCACCACGGCGATGGATTCCACATTGTTCACCGTGGTCGGGCACCCGTAAAGCCCGGCCCCCGCCGGGAAGGGCGGCTTCATACGGGGCATGCCCTTCTTGCCTTCAAGGCTCTCCAGAAGCGCGGTTTCCTCGCCGCAGATATAGGCACCCGCGCCGTGGTGGAGGTAGATCTCGAAATCCCATCCCGATCCGGCGGCGTTCCGCCCTACAAGCCCGGCGTCATAGGCCTCGTCAATTGCGGCCTGCAGGGCCTCTCTTTCGCGGATGTATTCGCCGCGGATGTAGATGTAGCAGGCATGCGCGCCCATAGCGAAGCTGGCAATCAGGCAGCCTTCGACCAGCGTATGGGGATCGTGGCGCATGATCTCGCGATCCTTGCAGGTGCCCGGCTCCGATTCATCGGCATTGACGACGAGATAGGCGGGCCGCCCATCGCTTTCCTTCGGCATGAAGGACCATTTCAGGCCGGTCGGAAACCCGGCGCCGCCGCGGCCCCGGAGGCCGCTGGCCTTCATCTCATCCACGATCCAGTCCCGCCCCTTGGCGATCAGGCCGGCGGTGCCATCCCAATGGCCGCGCGCCCGGGCGCCCGCCAGCGTGCGGTCATCCATCCCGTAGATGTTGGTGAAGATGCGATCTTCGTCTTTCAGCATGTCTGCTCAATCCTCGGCGGCCGCGGAAGATCTCCGGTCAGTCGCGGCGCTTTTTCCAAATCTGCCAGCTTACGTAGAGGCTCCAGCCGAAGGCCGCGAGGGCGACCATATCGAAGAGGAAGACATAGCGGGTTTCCCACCCCATCTGGCCGCCCAGCCATTGCGCGGCCATCCACAGGATCATCGTCATCGCGATGACCAGCGCCACCAGGCGGGCCTGGCGGGCGATCACTCTGTCTTCTTCGTTGTTATTCAGTGTCATGCCCTGCACCTATGTCACGCCAAATGCGCGCTGCATCCATGCCGCGCGCACCCAACATTGCGTTCGCTGGAGAGCCGCTCAAAGCCGTCTCCACATGTTACCGGATCGCATGGGCAGTGGCCCTGCGACCCTTTTCCCGGTTCCCGTTCCCGGCTCCTGTATTCCGGCCCCGGGCCCGGCGCGTGGCGAGCGCGCCGCCTGGGCACCCGGCTAGTAAACTTCGCCCTTGTCGACCTTCTGGGAGAATTCCGTCTCGCCACCGGCGGCCAGGAGGCCCGCCTGTTCCACCCAGTTGTCACGGCTCACGCGGCCCTTGAAGCCTTCGAGATTGTCATCCACCCAGGCCACTTCCGAGGCCGACCAGTTTGCGATCTGATCGTAGTGGTAAAAGCCCATGCGGTGGAGCATCGCTTCCAGCTTCGGGCCAACGCCCTTGATTTTCTTCAGATCGTCGGGGCCGCCCTCGCGCGCCGCCTCAAGCGCTGCGGGCCGGGCGGCATCGCCGGCAGGCGCGGCTTCTTGCACGGGCGCCGGTTCAGGCTCCGGTTCGGGCGCGGGAGCAGGCTCCGGTTCCGGCGCGGGTGCCGCCGCCACAGGCTCCGGCGCAGGTTCGGGCGCCGGGGCGGGCGCAGCCGCGGCCTGCGGGGCCGGGGCAGCCGCCTGGGCTGCGGGTTGCGCCGATTGCGGCATCTCGGGCCCCCGATGGAAGGCGCGGAAGAGGAAAATCGCAACGGCCAGCGTTACAAGAACCGCGAGAAACAACGCCGGTGAAAACGTATACCCGCCCAGCACCATCAAGGCGACGAAGGCGGTTAGGCCGATCCCGCCGGAAATCGCGAACACAAGCAGCATGGAGTTCTGCGTTTGCCTGGACATCGTATTCTCTCTCCCTGTCTTCAGCAGCCCTGATTGGCACCTTTATCTAGGTTTTAGCGCGCTTTGAGAACGCTGTCTCTCCCCCAGTTGCAAGGATTTTTGCTTGTTCCACCCAGTCATCGCGGCTCACGCGCCCCTTGAAGCCTTCAAGGTTCTCGTCAACCCAGGCCACCTCTTCGCCCGTCCAGGCCGCGATCTGATCGAAATGGTAAAACCCCAGGCTGTTCAGCAGCGCTTCAAGCTTGGGGCCAACGCCCTTGATCAGCTTGAGATCGTCGGCTTTGCCCTCCCGCGCAGCCTCAAGGGCCGCAGGGCGGGTGCCGGGGCTTGCGGGCGCCTCCGAAGGGGTTGGCGGTGTGGCTTGCGGCGGGGCTTCCGCCACCGGTTCGGGCGCGGCGGGCCGGCCCGGCCCCCCGGCCCAGGGCGCGATCAACGGCACCTCGGTGCCATCGATCCGCTTGACCGTATCGCCGATCGCCTCGGCCAGCGCGACAGATGCGTTTTGCGGCAGCCGATCCGCCTCAAAGCCCTTAAGCGATGTCAGGCCGGAGGCGGGCTCGGCGGCATAGCGCCCGTTCTGGGGCCCGGGCGTGGGCACCGTGCCAGAGGCGAGCGCATCGATGATCTCGCCCAGCCGCGCGGCGGTGAGATCCTCGTAATAATCCTTGCCGATCTGGGCCATCGGCGCGTTGGCGCAGGCGCCGAGGCATTCCACCTCTTCCCAGGAAAGCGTGCCATCGGCGCTTAGCTCATGGGCGCGCGGGGCGATCTTGTCGCGGCAGACGGCCACGAGATCCTCCGCCCCGCAGATCATGCAGGAGGTCGTACCGCAGACCTGAATATGGGCCACGCTGCCAACGGGTTGCAGCTGGAACATGAAGTAGAACGAGGCCACTTCGAGGGCGCGGATATAGGCCAGCCCCAGCATTTCGGCCACCGCCTCGATGGCCGGGCGGGTGAGCCAGCCCTCCTGCTCTTGCGCGCGCCACAAAAGCGGGATGATCGCGCTGGCCCGGCGGCCTTCGGGATACTTGGTGATCTGCGCCTCCGCCCAGGCCTGGTTGGCGGGTGTGAAGGCGAAGCTTTCGGGTTGTTCGGGGTGCAGGCGTCTCAGCATCGGTCGTCTTTCACACTCGATTTTTCATCGAAAAATCGTTGCGAGTTGTCGCGGAAAACTCGTGGGCAGGCATTAGCGATCAATCTCCCCGAAGACCACATCCATCGTACCGATGATCGCGGCCACATCGGCGAGCTGGTGGCCCTTGGCGACGTGATCCATCGCCTGGAGGTGCAGAAAGCCCGGCGCGCGGAGTTTGGCGCGGTAGGGGCGGTTCGTGCCATCGGCCACGAGATACACGCCGAACTCCCCCTTCGGCGCCTCGACGGCGGCATAGACCTCGCCCGCGGGCACATGGAAGCCCTCGGTGTAGAGCTTGAAGTGGTGGATCAGCGCTTCCATCGAGGTTTTCATCTCGCCCCGCGGCGGCGGGGTGATCTTGCCGCGGGCCAGCACATCGCCCTGCCCGTCAGGCGCGCGCAACTTTTCGCAGGCCTGTTTGATAATCTTGAGGCTTTCATACATCTCGGCCATGCGCACGAGGTAGCGATCGTAGCAATCGCCGTTTTTGCCGACGGGGATCAGAAACTCGAACTCATCGTAGCATTCATAGGGCTGGGCGCGTCGCAGATCCCAGGCCAGCCCCGAGCCGCGCACCATCACGCCCGAAAAGCCCCATTCAAGGATCTCTTCCTCGGTCACGACCCCAATATCGGCGTTGCGCTGCTTGAAGATGCGGTTCTCCGTCAGCAGCCCATCGATATCTTCGAGCACCTTTGGGAATTCGTCCGCCCAAGTATCGATATCGTCGATCAGTTCGGGCGGCAGATCCTGATGCACCCCGCCGGGGCGGAAATAGGCCGCGTGCAGGCGGGCGCCGCAGGCGCGTTCGTAGAAGATCATCAGCTTCTCGCGCTCTTCAAACCCCCAGAGCGGGGGGGTCAGCGCGCCCACATCCATCGCCTGCGTGGTCACGTTCAGCAGGTGGTTCAGAATGCGCCCGATCTCGGAATACAGCACCCGGATCAGCGAGGCCCGGCGCGGCACCTCCACGCCCGTGAGCTTTTCGATCGCCAGGCACCAGGCGTGTTCCTGGTTCATCGGCGCCACGTAATCGAGCCGGTCGAAATAGGGCAGGTTCTGCAGGTAGGTGCGGCTTTCCATCAGCTTTTCGGTGCCGCGGTGGAGCAGCCCGATATGGGGATCGCAACGTTCCACGATCTCCCCATCCAGCTCCAGCACCAGCCGCAGAACACCATGCGCCGCAGGATGTTGCGGGCCGAAGTTGATGTTGAAATTCCGGATCTTCTGCTCGCCGGTGAGCGCGTCTTCGAAATTCGAGCCGTCCATGATCTCACACCTTCGCTAGCGTTGGCTGCCAGCGGGGATGGGTTTGGCCCATCACCCGGCCGACATGTTCGTATTGCGTATCAAGCCAGGCGCGCGCCTCGGCGCGTTGTTCCGGCCGCATCTCAAGGCTCTGGCCGCCATGCACCACCCCTTTCGGCGCCCGCAAGGGCGCGATGCCGAGAAAGGCGCAGATCTGATCCAGCCCGGGGCCTTCGAAAAGATCCTCGTAAAAGCCCACATGCCGCCGGGCCGGGGCCACGGCGCCAAAGAGCGCCTCAAGCGCCCGCCGGTAATCGCAGCGGACGCTGATCTGATCTTCTTTGCCCTTCAGCGTGCGCCGGAAGATTGCATCCGCGCGATCGCGGGTCAGAACCCCGTCGGGCGCGCGGCGCGCGGCCATCATGCGCACATGGCTCCAAAGCCGCTCCACCGGATCGCGGAGCAGGTAGACAAAGCGCACATCGGGCGCCATCGCGGCCATCTGCGCGAGGCGCTCGCGGGACAGAAGCGCATAGGCTGGCGTGACATCGCCCACCACGGCCCGCCGCCCGGCGCCCGCACGAAGGTACTCAAGGTAGGGCGCGTCTGCCCCGCCCCCTTCGCGCAAGACGTCAAGATAAGCCTCGTGATCGGCGATCCGCGCCTGGATGCGGCGGCGGGCGAAGAAGCTCGCGGCTTCGGCCTTGCGCACAAGCCGCTTCCGCGCCGCCTCAACCTCGGCAATCCGCCGCGCCTCTTTCCCGGCATCGATGGTATCGAAGTAATGCAGTTCCTTGATCCCGCGCAGATGCACGTCGCGATGCCCCGAAAGCGCGCTGTAAAGCCAGCTTGTGCCCGCCTTCGTGGCCCCGATGCAGAGGAAGATGCGCGGATCGGCCATCGCGGCTACTGCACCCGATCCCGGAACGCCATGATCCACAAGAGCACCAGCGCGAATATCGGCACAATGGCGAAGATGGCGAGCCAGTTCGGCAGCCCGAATTTCGGCAGGAGCCGCCAGAAGGGCACGGCCACCAGAATGCCGGTGAGGATCAGCCCAAGTAAGCTTCCGCCGCCCATTACGATCCCTCCGTCTTTTCATCCCCCGGCAGGATGTATTCGGCGCCTTCCCAGGGGCTCATGAAATCGAACTGCCGGTATTCCTGCACAAGGCTTACAGGTTCGTAGACAACGCGCTTCCGCGCCTCGTCATAGCGCACTTCGGTGTAGCCGGTGGTGGGGAAATCCTTGCGCAGCGGATGGCCGCGAAAGCCGTAATCGGTGAGGATCCGGCGCAGATCGGGATGGCCCGAGAACAGGATCCCGAACATATCGAACACTTCGCGTTCGAACCAGTTGGCCGAAGGGTGAACCTCGGTGATCGAGGCCACCATATCCTCTTCCCGCACCGAAAGCCTCAGGCGAATGCGCTGGTTCTGCCGCATCGAAAGGAAATGGTAGACCACATCGTAACGCGGCTCTCGATCGGGGTGATCGACGGCGGTGATATCGACAAGCGAGGTGAACTGGCAGCTCCGGTCCGCCTTCAGAAAATCGACGAAGCTGACGAAAGACGAGGGCGTGATCTGCATCGTCAGCTCGTCATGGGCGATCTCCCAGCGGATCACGCAATCGGGGCGCTTGGCTTCGATATGCTGGCCCAGTTCGGTGAGTGCGTCAGTCATTTCTAGCAGCTCTTTTGATCATTTTCGGGCATCTGCGGTGGCCGGCAAGCTTGCCAATCGCGGCAAGGTGGCATCGCGAAAACGCCGCCTGCCCTGCCAGGTTGAGCTGGGATCTTGGAGGGATGGGTTCGGACAATTGCCGAAGCTCTGTGTAACCAGCTGCGCGGTCGTTCATTGCGCATTGCGCTTTTCACACCCATGCCCAAGCCAAACCTCTGGAGAGAGACCGCATTTCCAACGGCCCCCTCTTCAGGCGACAGGCTTCGGGGGTCTTTCACCGCACAATCGTCCCGGTCCGCCGGATCTTGCGCTGAAGCTGCAGGATCCCGTAAAGCAGCGCCTCCGCAGTAGGCGGGCAGCCGGGCACGTAGATATCCACCGGCACGATCCGATCGCACCCTCGCACAACGCTGTAGCTGTAGTGATAGTAGCCGCCGCCATTGGCGCAGGATCCCATCGAGATCACGTAGCGCGGCTCGGGCATCTGATCGTAGACCTTGCGCAGCGCTGGCGCCATCTTGTTGGTCAGCGTGCCAGCCACGATCATCAGATCCGATTGCCGGGGCGAGGCGCGCGGCGCGGTGCCGAACCGCTCCAGATCATAGCGCGGCATCGAGGTGTGCATCATCTCAACGGCGCAGCAGGCCAGCCCGAAGGTCATCCAATGCAGGCTGCCGGTGCGCGCCCAATTGATGATGTCTTCGGTGGAGGTAACCAGAAAACCCTTATCCTGCAGTTCGCGGTTCAGCTCCTGCGTGGCAACCTCGCGGTCGGGCCCGGCGGTCGCGGCTACTCCCATTCCAAGGCTCCCTTCTTCCACTCATAGGCAAAGCCCACCGTCAGAACGCCCAGAAACACCATCATCGACCAGAAGGCGGTGTTTGACATATCGCCGAAGGCCACCGCCCAGGGGAACAGGAACGCAATCTCGAGATCGAAGATGATGAAGAGGATCGAGACGAGGTAGAAACGCACATCGAACTTCATCCGCGCATCGTCAAACGCGTTGAACCCGCATTCATAGGCAGACACTTTCTCGGGATCCGGGTTGCGGACCGCCAGCACAACCGCAGCGAGTACGAGCACGAGGCCCAGCCCGATTGCGAGCGCCAGAAAGATCAGGATCGGCGTGTATTCGCGGAGAAGCTCTTCCATCATGGCTCCCTCGGCAGGCAGGCCCGCCGGCTATTGGCTGCGCTACACCTATATCCGGCCCCATGGGCGGTCAATCCAACCCCGGCCCTGCGCGGCTTTTGCGGGACGTTTGGGCGCATCCGGCTACGCAACCCGGGGCGCGAAGGTGATCACAAGGGCAGATATCAGCATCGCAACGGTCACCGGCCCCCAAAGCCGCCGTTCCGGCGCCGATCGGGCAAGCGTATGCGAGAGGGTTGTGAAAACCGTTACCACAAGCGTGGCCCAGACGGCCCAACCGGGTGGCATCCATCCGATCACGCCCGCCGCCCCGGCCATCGTGGCGCCCATCGAAAGAAAGAGGGCCGATTGCGCCAGCGCCCCGAACCGCACCGCGCGCGGCAGGCGGCCCCGGAACTCGCCGCCGAGCGTTAGGTGGCCCCAGGGCGCGCCCGAGGCCAGCGCGAATTGCACCCCCGCGGCCAGCGCCGCCAGTAGCCCGTAAAGCGCGCCCGCAAAGGTGATCATCCCGGCGCCCATGGCGGATCGCGTTTTTCGAAGAAGGCGGCGATCCCCTCCTCAGCCTCATCGCTTTCCCAGCGGCGGATCAGCGCCTCGATGCTTGCCTCGATCACCGCCTCATCCACCTTCGGGCCCAGGCGGCGGGCAAGCGCCTTGGCCTCGGCCACCGCACCCGGCGCGGCGGTGAGATAGGGCGCCACCTCGCGCTCTACCGCCGCATCAAGCGCATCGGCGGGCACCGCGCGCGCCAGTACGCCCAAGCCAACCGCCTCCTCCGCGCCGAAAAGCCGGGGCGAGAAAAACACCCGCCGCGCCGATGCGGCCCCGATCCGCGCGATCACATGGGGGCCGATTGTGGCCGGAATCAGCCCCAGCCGCGTCTCCGTCAGCCCGAACCGCGCGCCCTCGGCGCCAATCGCCACATCGCAAACGCAGGCGAGCCCCACGCCCCCGCCGAAGGCATTGCCATGGATCCGCCCGATCAGCGGCTTCGGCAGTGCGTTCAGCGCCTGAAGCATCCCCGCAAGCGCCCGCGCCGCATCCGCGCGATCCGCAGCATCGCCGCCCATCTGCGCCTCCATCCAGCGCAGATCGCCCCCGGCGCAGAAGCTCTTGCCCTCGGCGGCGAGGATCACGACGCGCACGCCTGCATCCGCCCCGAGCTCGTCTGCCGCCCCACGCAGCTCTGCGATCATCTCCGCCGACAGCGCATTGTGCTTTTCGGCCCGCGCGAGGGTGAGTGTTGCCACCCCGCGCCCGTCGCGCGATATCTCAACTGTTCTCGCCATTGCCCCTCCGCATCGCCTGCGCGAGGCTTGCCGCTTCGGCCAGCACCGCGCTGTCGAGCCCTGTCTCAAACCCCCGTCCCGCGAGATGGGCCGCCACATCTTCTGTGGCCACATTGCCGGCAGCACCCGGCGCATAGGGGCAACCGCCAAGCCCGCCCGCGGCGGCATCAAACACCCGCAGACCCCGCACCAACGCAGCATCGATGTTTTCAAGCGCCCGGCCCGCCGTGGCGTGGAAATGCCCCGCCAGCGCGCCAGCCGCTGCAACGCCAAGCACCGCTGAAAGCATCGCATCCACCGTTTCGGGCCGCCCCTGCCCGATCGTATCGCCAAGCGAGATCTCGTAGCAGCCCATCGCCAGAAGCGCTTCGGCCACCCGCGCCACCGCCCCGGGCGGGGTGGGCCCGTCATAGGGGCAATCGGTTACGCAGGAGACATAGCCGCGAAGCGGCAGCCCCGCCGCCAGAGTTGCTTCGGCGACCGGCGCAAAGCGTTCGAGGCTTTCCGAAATCGTGGCATTGAGGTTGGCTTTCGAGAACCCTTCGGACGCCGAGGCGAAAATCGCGATCTCGTCCGCACCGGCATCCTGCGCGCGGGCAAAACCCTTCAGGTTCGGGGCCAGCGCCGCATAGCGCACGCCCGGGGCCCGCGCGATGCCCGCCAGCACCTCGGCCCCATCGGCCATCTGCGGCACCCAGCGGGGGGATACGAAACTGGCCGCCTCGATCCGCCGGAAACCTGCGCGCGAAAGGCAATCAACCAGCGCGATCTTCTCTGCCGCCGGAATCAGGCGCGGCTCGT
>JANQPC010000061.1 GCA_028285485.1 Paracoccaceae bacterium
GGCCGCCGCGCCGCGCCCCACGATCTGGGCCTGCATCCCAAGCCCGGTTTCGCGCGGCGCGATCAGCCGCAGCCCCGCGCGTTCGCCAATCACCTGCCCGGGCCGCTCGCGATCCTTGTCGGGCAGCCGGATCAGCACCTCCTCCGTCAGATGCGCGCGGGCCAGATCCAGCGCGGGGCCGATCCGCTCCGGGTCAAAAACAACATCATCCTCCACCACAAGCCCCGCCAGTGCCCCCGCCTCGATGATCCGCGCCCAGGCCCTGCGGTGGCTGAGGGTTACCGCGATCTCGGTCGGGTTCAGCGGAAAGGGGTAGCGCGGGCGCCGGCCAAGCCGGGGATCGTAGCGCGCCATCTCCCCCGGGTCGGCGGATTGGCCATCTACGGCGGGCAGGATTTCAGACGGCACCGGCAACGCCGCGCGCAACTTGGCCACATGCGCCTTGCGCGCCTCTGCCCGCGCCAGATGGATGACAAGCCCGAGGATCTCTGCCACGCAAATCCGCCTTCAGGTGAGCTTCGGCGCATAGGTGAGGATAACGGGCACGATCAGATCCTCCTCATCCGTCAGATGCCGGTTGAGAAACCCCTCGAAGGCCGCGAGCGCCCCCTGCAAGGCGCCAAGGCTGTTTCTTTCTGCATCGCCCTCTTCGGCGCGCAGATAGGCATTCACCGTCTCAGCCATCCCGTGGATATGGCCATCGAGCGCCCCGTGATCGGCATCGAGCAGCGTGAAGCCGCGGGTGAGCCGGGCATCGAGCCCCGCGAGATGCGGAAAGTAGTGCTGATCCTCGATCTGGTGGTGGCCGTGAAGCTGGTTCAGCAGAAACCCGGCATAGCGCTGGGTTTCGTGCAAGTGGCGCTCCCGCGGCAGGGTGCCATCGATCCGCTCTTCAGCAGCGGATCGCAACGTATTGAGAACGTTTCGAAACATCAGATGGCGATCCAGCCAGAAGCGGGTGAGTTCATCAAAGTTCGGATGCGCCTCCCACCCCGAGCGCGGCAGCGTATCGGCCAGCACGCGGAGCGCTTCGGGCAGGCCCGTGCGGGTTTCCAGAGCAAGCGCATCCTCGGTCATCCCCGCCGGTGTAGGCGCTGGGGCGCGCGGTGTCCACGGGGGGCGGGCGCCCGCCCAGCCCCGCGGCTCAGGCGTGCGCGGCCTCTGCCCGAGGCTCCGCCAGCATTCCCTGCCCCAGGATGTGGTCAGCCGCCTTTTCGCCCACCATGATCGAGGGCGCATTGGTGTTGCCATTGGTGATCTGCGGGAAGATCGAGGCATCTGCCACCCGCAGGCCCTCCACCCCGATCACGCGCGTCTCCGGATCCACCACCGCACGCGGGTCGCCCGGGGCGCCCATCCGGCAGGTGCCGCAAGGGTGATAGGCGCTTTCGGCATGCTCCTGGATGGCGGCATCAAGGGCTGCGTCGCTGTCGGTCCCGGCGCCGGGCAGGATCTCATGGCGGGAAAGCGCCGCAAGTGCGGGCTGGCCCGCCACCTCGCGCGCCATGGCGATGGCGCGGCGAAAGGCCGGGAAATCATCGGCATGGCTCATGTAGTTGAAGAAGATCTCCGGCGCCCCGCCCGGCCCCAGCCGCACATGGCCCCGGCTTTTTGACCGCATCGGCCCGGTATGGATCTGGTAGCCATGCCCCTCCGCCGCCGCGCGCCCGTCATAGCGCACGGCGATGGGGATGAAGTGAAACTGCACATCCGGATAGGGCACGTCCGGGGCGGAGCGCAGAAAGGCCAGCGCTTCGATCTGGTTCGAGGCGCCGGGCCCGCCCCGGGTGAGCAGCCAGTTCAGCCCCACATAGGCTTTCCCCGCCGGGTTCCAGTAGCGGTAGAGCGATACCGGCTCCGCGGCAGCCACCTGCACGTAAAGCTCCAGATGATCCTGCAGGTTCTCGCCCACTCCGGGGCGATCGGCCAGAACGGCGATCCCCTGTTCGGCCAGATGCGCGCCGGGCCCGATGCCCGAACGCATCAGCAGGAGCGGGCTGTTGATCGCGCCCGCCGCCAGTACCACCTCGCGCCGCGCCGCAATCTGTTCCACTGCCGCGCCGCGCGCAATCTCCACCGCCACCGCGCGGCCCTCGCGGATCACCACGCGCCGGGCATCGCCCCTAACGAGCGTGCAGCCCTTCCGCGCGAGCGCCGGGCGCAGATAGGCCCGCGCGGCAGAGCATCTCTGCCCGCGCCAGATCGTAGCCTGCCCGGCGCAAACGCCTTCCTGCTCGGCCCCGTTGTAATCGGGGGTCAGCGGATGGCCTGCCTCCTGCCCCGCCTTCAGAAACGCCTGCACCAGCGGGTTCGCTCCGGCCCCCTGGGTCACATGCACCGGCCCATCGGCCCCGCGCCACGCGCTTGGTGCCCCATGCCAGCGCTCCATCCGCCGGAAATAGGGCAGCACATCGCTGTAGCCCCAGCCTGTGGCCCCAAGCGCCTCCCACGCCGCGAAATCCTGCTTGTGGCCGCGCACATAGACCATGCCGTTGATCGAGCTCGATCCCCCGATCACCTTGCCGCGCGGGCAGGCCAGCCGCCGCCCGCCCAGCCCCGGCTCGGGCACGGTATGATAGCCCCAGTCATAGCGCGCCATGTTCATCGGGTAGCTGAGCGCCCCGGGCATCTGTATGAAGGGCCCCGCATCGCTGCCGCCCGCCTCGATCACGATCACCGAGGCGCCCGATGCGCTTAGCCGGTAGGCCAGCGCGCAGCCCGCCGATCCCGCGCCAACAACAACGAAATCGGCCTCCATCAGGCCGGCCTCTCAATAAGGCGCATCGACGAACCCCATGCCCACATACACGGACTTGATCTGCGTGTAGCTTTCCAGCGCCGCGCGCGCGTTCTCCCGCCCGAAGCCCGAAGCCTTCATGCCGCCAAAGGGCATGCCTGCGGGCGTGAGGTTATAAGTGTTGATCCAGCAGGTGCCCGCGTTCAGCCGCGCCACCACCCGATGTGCGCGGGTAAGGCTGCGGGTGAACACGCCCGCCGAGAGCCCGAATTCGGTGGCATTGGCGCGTTCGATCACCTCCGCCTCGCTTTCGAAGTCGAACACCGCCATCACCGGGCCGAAGATTTCTTCCCGCGCGATCACCATCTCATCGCGCACATCGGCGAACACGGTGGGTTCCACGAAGTGCCCCGGCCGCTCCGCCGCCCTGCCCCCGGCCACGAGCGTTGCGCCCTCGGCCACGCCCTTGGCGATATAGTCGAGCACCTGCGCCTTTTGCGCCGCGCTCACAAGCGGGCCGAAATTCACCGCCTCGTCCAGCGGATCGCCCATCACCACCTGGGCCAGCCGTTCTGTGAGCCGCCCCAGAAACTGATCGCGCGCATCGCGGTGCACGAAAACGCGGGTGCCGTTTGAGCACACCTGCCCGGAGGAATAGAAATTGCCAAGGATCGCGCCGGAAACGGCGCCTTCCATATCGGCATCGGGGAAGACGATCAGGGGCGATTTGCCGCCCAGTTCCAGCGTTACCGGCGTTAGCCCAGCGCCCGCGGCGGCGGCCACCTTACGGCCCGTGGGCACCGATCCGGTGAGCGATACCTTGGCCACGCGCGGATCGCCAAGAAGCGCGGCCGCCACATCGCCGCCCCCCTGCACCACGTTGAACACGCCCGGCGGCAGCCCGGCCTCGGCGAAGATCTCCGCCAGCTTCAGCGCCGAAAGCGGCGTTTCCTCGGAGGGTTTGAAGATCATCGTATTGCCCGCCGCAAGGGCAGGCGCCGCCTTCCAGCAGGCAATCTGGATCGGGTAGTTCCACGCCCCGATCCCAAGGCACAGCCCCAGCGGCACCCGCGCGCTATAGGCAAAATCGCCGCCAAACCCCACGGTCTCGCCCCGCAGATCCGCCGCGAGGCAGCCGAAATACTCCAGCGCCTCGGCCCCGCTTGCGGCATCGGCCACCAGCGTTTCCTGCAGCGGCTTGCCGGTGTCGAGCGTTTCAAGCTCGGAAAGCGCGCGGTTTCGGCCGCCCATGATCTCGGCCGCCCGACGCAGGATGCGCCCGCGCTCCACCCCCGGCATCGCCGCCCAATCCGCGCGCGCCGCATCGCCCGCCGCCAGGGCCGCCTCGATCACCGCAGGCGTTGCCGCGTGAAGCAGCGCTATCTCTTCCCCCGTCGCCGGGTAGCGGCTGGCAAACGCCGCGCCGCCGGTATCTTCAAGCGGCGCGCCAGCCACGAAATGGCTCGCCCCGGGTTGAGCCCGCAGCGCGCTCATGGCTCTGCCTCCACAAGCGCATCGATCAGCGCCGTGAGCGCGGCCTGCCCGCCGCCGCCGGTGACCGCGGCGCGCAGATACACCCCGTCAATCGCCGCCGCCACGATCTCTGCCGCCTGTTCCGGCGCCGCGACGAGCCCGCGAAACCCATGCGCCAGGTTCGATCGCATCCGCGCCTGGTAGATCTGCAAAAGCCGCCGCGTGCCCGCCTCGTCCTGCGCCCGGGCATAGAAGGTCATCCAGGCGCGGATCACCGGGGGGGCAAAGCAGGCGGGATCGAAACTGGCCGCCACGATCGCCTCCACCCGCCCGCGCGGGCCCTGGGCCACGGCAAGCTCCCGCCGCGCCATGGCGCCGAATTCGGCAAGGATCTGGCGCATCGCGGCGCAAAAGATCTGCTCCTTGCCGCCAAAGTAGTGATGCGCCAACGCGCTCGAAACGCCCGCGCGCCGGGCGATCTGGCGCACCGTCACGTCCAGCGAGCCGCGCGCGCCCACCTCCGCAATCGTCGCCTTTACAAGCGCGTCGCGTCGGATAGGCTCCATCCCAATCTTCGGCATAAGGGGCCTCCTGCACTGGCCTTGACCGCCGCGAACCTTGCGGGTTTTTAATTGACCCGTCAATCAACAAAAACCGGGGAGACCTCATGTTGAAATCCACCTTGTCCGCCACGGCCCTTTGCCTGGCCGCCGGCACCGCCTTTGCCGATTGCGAAACCATCACCTTTTCCGATGTCGGCTGGACGGACATCACCGCCACGACCGCGGCGGCCACCGTGGTGCTCGATGCGCTTGGCTATGAGACCGATATCAAGGTGCTCTCGGTGCCGGTAACCTACACCTCGCTCGCCAATGGCGATGTGGATGTGTTCCTGGGCAACTGGATGCCCACGATGGAGGCCGATATCGCGCCCTACCGCGAGGCCGGCACGGTGGATACGGTGCGCGCCAATCTCGAAGGTGCGAAATACACGCTTGCCGCCAATGCCGCCGCCGCCGCGCTTGGCATCGCGAGCTTTGGCGATATCGCCGCGCAGGCGGATGCGCTTGAGGGCAAGATCTTCGGCATCGAGCCCGGCAACGATGGCAACCGCCTGATCATGGATATGATCGCCGCCGATGCCTTCGGGCTTTCAGGGTTCGAAGTTGTCGAAAGCTCCGAACAGGGGATGCTCGCCCAGGTTGCCCGCGCGGACCGGCGCGATGAGCCGGTGGTGTTTCTGGGGTGGGAGCCGCATCCGATGAACGCCAATTTCGATCTCACCTATCTCGAGGGCGGGGATGACTGGTTCGGCCCCAACCTTGGCGGCGCCACAGTTTTCACCAACACCTCGGCGGGTTTTGCCGATACCTGCGCCAATGTCGGCCAGTTCTTGCAGAACCTTGAGTTCACGCTGGCGATGGAGAACGAGATCATGGGCGCGATCCTCGATGAGGGTGAAGAGCCCTCCGCCGCCGCCACCGCCTGGCTTACCGCCAATCCCGGCGCGCTCGAAGGCTGGCTTGCGGGCGTCACCACGAAAGACGGCGCCGAGGGCCTGCCCGCGGTGCAATCCGCGCTCGGGCTCTGACCCTTCTCTCCGGCGGGGCTTCCTTGTTTCCAAAACTCGCCCGCCGGAGGCCCCGCGCGGCCGTGAGGTGGCGCCATTACTGACGGCCGCGCCACCGGCGCGTCTGCCCCCAAGAAAGGCGGCCCCGCCACATGAACTGGCTGACCGATACGAAAATCCCCGTGGGCCGCGTGGCGGCTGATGGGTTTGACTGGCTGCAAATCAACGGGGCGTGGTTCTTCGACGGGCTGGCCGATGCGATGGAGGCGCTGATCGATGCGGTGCTCTGGGTGCTGCAAACCCCGCATCCGCTGCTCGTGGTCGCCGCCTTCGTGGCGCTCACCTGGGCGTTGCAGCGATCATGGAAAACCTGCCTGCTCGTGGCACTTGGTTTTCTCTTCATCCTCAACCAGGGCTACTGGGAGGAAACGACCGAAAGCCTCACGCTGGTGCTTTCGGCCTGCGTGGTGTGCATGGGCGTGGGCGTTCCGATCGGCATCGCTGCCGCGCATCGCCCCCGGCTTTATCGCGCCATGCGGCCCGTGCTTGATCTGATGCAAACGCTGCCGACCTTCGTCTACCTCATCCCCGCCATCGTGTTTTTCGGGATCGGCATGGTGCCGGGGCTGATCGCCACCGTGATCTTCGTGCTGCCCGCCCCGATCCGGTTGACCCATCTGGGGGTGACCTCCACCCCCAAGCCGCTTCTGGAAGCCGCGCAGGCCTTCGGTGCCACGCCGCGTCAGACGCTTTTCAAGGTGGAACTGCCTTACGCCTTTCCGCAGATCATGGCGGGGCTGAACCAAACGATCATGCTCTCGCTCTCCATGGTGGTGATCGCGGCCCTTGTGGGCGCCGATGGGCTGGGCGTGCCGGTGGTGCGCGCGCTCAACCAGGTCAACACCTCGCTGGGCTTTGAGAGCGGGTTCATCATCGTGGTGGTGGCGATCATGCTGGATCGGATGCTGCGGGTGGATCGGTCATGAGCGCGGTGGCGTTCGATAATGTCTCCATCGTTTTCGGCGATAAGCCGGAGGCGGCGCTACCGCTGATGGATGCGGGCCAGGACCGCGCCGAAATACAAGCCGCCACGGGCCAGATCCTGGGCGTGCACAACTGCTCGCTCGACGTGGCCGAAGGCGAGATCGTGGTGCTGATGGGCCTTTCGGGTTCCGGCAAATCCACGCTCCTGCGCGCGGTAAACGGGCTGAACCCGGTGGCGCGCGGCGAGGTGCGGGTGAACGATGGCGCCGCGATGATCTCTGTCACCCATGCGGGCAAGGCCACGCTGCGCGATCTGCGCCTCAGCCGGATTGCCATGGTGTTTCAGCAGTTCGGCCTTCTGCCCTGGCGCACGGTGCGCGACAATGTGGGGTTGGGGCTGGAGCTTGGCGGGATGAGCGGCGCGGCGCGGCGCAAGAAGGTGGAAGACCAGCTTGCGCTTGTGGGCCTGGCCGATTGGGCGGATCGCAAGGTGGGCGAGTTGTCGGGCGGGATGCAGCAGCGCGTGGGCCTGGCCCGCGCCTTTGTGACCGATGCGCCGATCCTGCTGATGGATGAGCCCTACTCGGCGCTCGATCCGCTGATCCGCAACCGGCTGCAGGATGAGCTTCTCGATCTGCAGGAACGGCTGAAGCGCACGATCATCTTCGTCAGTCACGATCTGGACGAAGCGTTCAAGATCGGCAACCGGATCGCGATCATGGAGGGCGGGCGGATCGTGCAATGCGGCACGCCGCGGGAGATTTTTTCGGCCCCCGCCTCGGATTACGTGGCCGATTTCGTGGCCGAGATGAACCCGCTGGGCGTGCTTTGTGCCCGCGATGTGATGGAACCGCGCGCAGGCGAGACCGGCGCGCATGTGGGGCCGGATACGGAGATCCAGGCGGTGATGGAGATCGTGCGCCAGACCGGCCAGCCGGTTGCGGTGGTCGATGACGGCGCCGTGCTGGGGCAGATCACGAAAGACAGCGTGCTGACGAAGCTTCTCAACCCGCGGGGGTAAGCGTTTCGGTCTTGGCGCGGAGCCGCGCCATCGGCGGGCCGGGCGAAGCCCTCGCGGAGAACAAAGGCGTCAGCCCGCAGCGCGATCGGCAGGCCGTCCCGCGGCCTGCCTTTGCGCGGCTCATCGCTCTCCGGGTCCTCAAACCTTCGTCTCGTTCACAACCGGCGTCACCGCGCGCTGCTTTTGCACATGCTCGCGCCAGGTGATGAAGCTCACCGCGCCCAGGATCACCGCGCCGCCCAGAACCACCCAGCCATCCACCGCCTCGTCAAACACCAGCCAGCCCAGAAGGATCGCCCAGAGCAGCTGCAAGAACGTGACCGGCTGGGTCACCGTCACCGGCGCGGCGGCAAAGGCCAGCGTCATCGTATAGTGGCCCGCCGTGGCGAAGACGGCGACAAGGAAGATCCACCCAAGCTGCGCCAGCGTTGGCGTGACCCAGACGGCGGCAGCGAAGGGCAAAAGCACGATCGTCACCGTGATCGACAGAAAGCCCACGATCACCGCGGCACTCACCTCGCCCGACAGCCGCTTGGCCAGGAGGTAAGAGGCGCCGAAAAGCACCGCAGTGCCAAGCATCGTGATATGGCCCAGATCAAGCTCCCGAAACCCCGGGCGCAGGATGATCATCGCGCCGAGAAAGGCCGCGGCAACCGCAAGGATGCGGCGCGCCGCAATACGTTCGCCCAGAAACAGCACCGCTCCCAGCGTCACGTAAACCGGGTTGAGGTAGTTGAGCGCTGTCACCTCCGCGATGGTGATCCGCGTCATCGCGTAAAACCAGAGCATCACGCCAAGGCCATGCACCAGCCCGCGCCAGCCAAAAAGCGCAAGGTGCTGGCGGGTCAGCCGCGCGGCCAGCATCGGGCGGATCATCGGGATCAGGAAGACGAGCCCCAGAAGATAGCGCAGAAAGGCCGATTGCGCCGCCGGCAGCCCATCGCCCACATGTTTCACGATCGCCGTGACGGCCACGAAATTCACGCCCGTGACAAGCATCCAGAGTATGCCGGCCAGGGGCCGGTCGTCGCGCGGTGCCATGGGCCCGGCATGCCCGATGACCGCTACATCAGCAAGAGCTTCGCCGCGATTGCCCACATCACGCAGCCGATGATCAGATCAAGCACCCGCCAGGCCGCGGGCCGCGCAAAAAGCGGCGCCAGAAGCCGCGCGCCATAGCCGAGCGTGAAAAAGAAGGTGAAGCTTGCAAGCACCGCCCCGGCCCCGAAGGCCGCCGCGTGCGGATCGTATTGGGTGGAGATCGAACCGAGCAGCACCACGGTATCAAGATACACATGCGGGTTCAGCCAGGTCAGCGCGAGGCAGGTGAGAAGTGCGGCGCGCAGCGATCCCGCGCCGGTTTCCGCGGCCTCCAATGCCTCGCTCTGCCGCGCCGCGCGCCAGAAACTGAGCGCGCCGTAAAGTGTGAGGAACGCCGCGCCCCCCCATGTCATCACCGGGGTGATCCAGGGCGCGGCTTCCACGATCCAGCCGAACCCCGCCACACCGGCGGTGATCAGGATCGCGTCCGAGGTCGCGCAGGTCAGCACCACCCAGAACACATGCGCCCGCCGCAGCCCCTGGCGCAGCACGAAGGCGTTCTGCGCGCCGATGGCAAGGATTAGGCTGAAGCCAAGCGCGAAGCCGGCGGGGAATGCGGCGGTCATGGGCCCTCCTGTTCAGGCCCGCTGGAATTGACGGAGTACAGGGCATAACGCAAATTCATCTTTATGATGATGGATTAGGGTTTCTGATGTTTGATTACGGCCATCTCCGCGCCCTCTCGGCGGTTCTGAAAACCGGCAGCTTCGAGGGCGCCGCCCACGCGCTGGGGCTCACGCAATCGGCGATCTCGCAGCGGATCCGCGCGCTGGAGGATCGCGCGGGCGCGGTGCTGATCGTGCGCGACAAGCCGTGCCGGGCCACCCCGGCCGGGCAGCGGCTTTACCGCCATGCCGAGGAGGTGGCGCTTCTCGAACGCGAGCTGGCGCGGGATCTGGGCGGCACCGCGGGGGCGGCCACCGCGCTTCGGATCGCGGTGAATGCCGATAGTCTGGCCACCTGGTTTCTGCCGCCCCTCGCCGAGACGCAGGGCTTTCTTTATGAGCTCGTGATCGACGATCAGGATCACTCCGCCGATCTGCTGCGCGCGGGCGAGGTGATTGCGGCGATCACCGGCCATCCCGGCCCCGTGCAGGGCTGCACCACCGTGCCGCTCGGCGCGCTGCGCTACGTGGCGGTGGCAAGCCCGGCCTTTGCGGCGCAGTGGTTTCCGGATGGGGTGACGGCGGAGGCGCTCGGCAGCGCACCCGCCCTGATCTTCAGCGAGAAAGACAGGCTGCAGGGCGATTGGGCGGCAGAGCTGACCGGCGCGCGGCTGCGCCTGCCCGGCCACCGCCTGCCCTCCTCCACCGCGTTTGTGGAGGCCGCCTGCCTTGGGCTTGGCTGGGGGATGAACCCCGAAGCGCTGGTGGCCGAGGCGCTGGCCGACGGGCGGCTGATCGCCCTTGCCCCCGATCACCCGCTCGACACGCCGCTTTACTGGATTGCCACCCGCGCCGGCCAGTCCGCCCTGTCAGACCTGACCCGCGCGATCCGAAACGCGGCTCGCGCGCATCTCCGTTAATCCGATTTTTCGCCGAAAGATTGAGTTCTAAAGCGGCCAGAAGATCAAGATCGCCGGGATCGAAACCGCAACCACCAGGATCTCCAGAGGCAGGCCCATCCGCCAGTAATCGCCAAACCGGTACCCGCCCGGGCCCAGGATCAGCGTACTCTTACTATATTGACCTACCAATATGGCGTTCATAGATAGGTGGTAGTGCTGATCAGACTTCCGTTCGTTTCCGAGCGTTATCAGATAGATAAGCATGAAGTGAGACAGTAATACTGACCCTATTTTGAGGATCGATTCAGATGCTTGCAGCCTACGTCGACACACTGATTGCCCTAGGTTCACCTCTAAGTGGCCTCGGGATCCTCATAGCGTTCTCTATCGGTCTTGGAGTGCCGATCGCGGCCACTTCAGGGGCGCTCAACGCCGTCCTTAGGCTGGTCAGAAGCGGAGCACCTAAGAGATGAGTAGCCGGCCAACAGAGCGCCCAGCAGAGCGCCAAGCACGGCGTCCAATCGCGTACAGCTACCGCCGCTTCTCCTCCCCTGCTCAAGCGGAGGGGGACAGTATCCGGCGTCAAACTAAGGCGGCGCAGGAGTGGTGCGATAGGAACGGCTATGAGTTATCGACTGAGAACTACGAGGATCTCGGGGTTTCTGCCTTCAAGGGAGCCAACGCCGAGGTTGGGGCACTCAGGGCGTTCTTGGAGGCCATCGAGGAGGGCAAGGTGCCCCAAGGTTCCACCCTCCTGGTGGAGAACCTGGACCGCCTCAGCCGGCAACACTGGCGGCGAGGTTTGGATGTTCTCGAGAGCATCACAGAGGCGGGGGTACACCTGGTTACCCTTACCGATGGCAAGCGCTTTGAAGCTGGCAAGCAGATGGATTTCGCAGATGCGATCATGATGATCGTGAGCTTTGAGCGGGCCAACAACGAAAGCGTGATGAAGTCTCAGCGCGTGGGCAAAGCGTGGAAAGCCAATGCGGATGCGGTGAAGGAAGGCCGGCGGAAACGGTCCACTAAGACGCCTGGCTGGATCCGCAATGTCGGTCAGCGGCTTGAGGATCTTGAGTTCGAGGTAATCGAGGATAAGGCCCAGGCAGTCCGCACCATCTTCGAAGCCTTCGCAAGGGGTGAAGCCTACTCGGCTATCGCACGTGACCTTAGAGAGGCCGGATCCCCCACCATGTCAGGGAAAGGAACCTGGACCGGTATGCTTGTGCGCCACATGGTCCGTGAGGTTACGCCATACGGCACACTCCTCATCGGCAAAGGAGCCTCCAAGGACCGCGTAATCGTCGATACGGTGTTCAACTACTACCCGAGGATTGTGTCAGAAAGGACTGAAGAGGCTGTAAGAATGCGGCTTCAAGGAGAACCGTCCGAGGAAGAGAACCGCCTAGCCGCAGCAGCGTTGGGGCGGAAGACGCGTGGGCGACTAGTCGGTGTGCTGAGGTCCCCCTTTAGCGATGGCCCAACGAAGGTGAAGCAGAACGCGAGGTCCCACTCCTACTATGATGGGGTTCTCAACAAGTACATCGGCAGCGTGGTAATGATCGATCAGATCCTTCTCGACGGCTGGGTGCATGTCGTGAATGCCCACGGGGTTGAGACCACACCGGAAGCGGAGGCGCTAGAGCAGCTGATAGCGGAGGCCCAGGATGCCCTCGAGGCCGCCCAAAGCCGCTACGAGCGTCGACCCTCGGATACCCTCGAAGCTGTCGTATGGGCCGCCCAGGCGGCACTCGAGGAACTCCAACAGGAGGCACTAGCCGCGCGAAAAGGAAGCCTTCTAGATGCCGAGGTTCCGCTGGACCTAGAGAGCCTCTCGATCCCTGATGCCAACCAATGGGTGCGGCGCCTGGTGGAATGGGCGGTGGTGGAGAAGGAAGGCAGGGGTCAGGAGGCTAAGGTCAAGCTTAGGTTGGGCTTGAAGAATGGCCTGACGGTGGCTCTGGGTGATCCCTCGATTGGGCTAAGGGCCCGAACAGATGCGAAGGTGAGCGACGGATAATGGTCAAGCGTGTCCTGCCAAGTCGAATAAGGTCCCTGTGGCAAGAGGGAGATGATCTGATGCCTTGGGCAGAGGAGGTCCTCGCATCTGAGGACTATCTCTCTGATCATTTAGACCTAATCGAAGCCTATATGGACTGCGTCGATCAGGTTAGACGCAAGGGACTAAGAACAGAGCGTTTCATTGCTATCTGTGGCCTACATCTTCGGACATTTGATGCCTTCGGACACTGCTTGAGAGCCGCGGTGTCTGGGAATTATTCGGGCTGCGCGATGTATGCCAGGGACCTTTTGGAAACTGCCTTCTTGATCGACTATCTGCTTGATGAACCCGGTAGGCCCGAAACATGGCTGAGAAGCGATCCAGATACGGCCTACAAGTCATACAAACCCGCAGCGATAAGGGAGGCCTTGGATCGACGTGACGGCTTCAAAACGATGAAGCGGCGCGATCACTATAGAATGCTTTCTGCACTAGGTGCGCACCCAACTCCCTCGGCGTTCAACTTGAAACGTGACGCAACCCAGACGATAAACTTCGGGCCCTTCAAACAAGCCGATATGGTTAAGGAGTGCGTGCAGGAGGCCGCGAAGCTAGCAGTAGTCTTAGGCGGTAGGCTTCAGCATTACTGCATTCTCGAGTTTCCCGACGGAGAACTGTTGTCGAGTAGGCTATCGATAGTTCTGCAGCGAATGGAAGAAAAGTACTTCAGCCGCGGGCAGAAGGAAGGCTGAAAAGCAACCTTCACAAATTCCTCGGGATTTCAAAGGCTTAGAATTACACCCCTCCCATGAGGGTAGTGACACTGGGAAGAAAACGCTATGAACGCACCTTTGATCACTCAGGAACTCGTCGAGTACCTCGAGTTCATCTGCCCGGACCGCTCTCCGCGGCTCCAGGACAGCGACCGAGAGGTCTGGTTCAAGGCCGGTAAGTTCTAAGTGACCCTCGCAGATAGACATGGGGGGAGAACACCAATTACCCCACACCCATGAATAGGAGCGAAACGACCTGTCCGAATTACAGCCCTCCCATGAATAAAGACCAGAGCGTCCCCGGCCTTAGCGCCGGAGTTTAACGGCCCACCGGTCCTCACCCTACACCCTAAGAAACACCCCAACATCGAGTTGGCAGTAGGCGATCACCTACAGCGGTCTCGATGCATCCCTTAGCTGAGACTTGATTGGAAGGGGCCGGTGCCCCTCCCCTTTGGTCTCCATCTCTGGTCTCCAGCGAAGCGTCAGCCTGGGCACAGCCCCGGGTGATCGCCCGGGGTATAACCCCAGGTAACACCTCAACACAGCACATCCTGTCCTCCTCATTACATGTGCGGAGGGCGGATTACGGCTGCGTTCCGTCTACTCCCCACGTTCTCATTACATGTGCGGAGGGCGGATTAGCGCCCACACCCCATTCCCATCACACACGAAGGACCTGTCGCCATGCTCGAAGCGATGGAATGCCCCCATTGCGCCTCGGTGTTCACTCCTAAACGCAGCAATCAGAAGTTCTGTTCACGTCGCTGCCAACTAGCCTCCAGCCGGAATGCAACCCGAGGCTCCCGAAGCGAAGAGAACGAAGCCCGCAAGGCCAAACACTTCGAGAGGTCCCAGCGCCTCTTCGAGATGCTCTACTTGGCCCCTCCCCTGGAGCGCCTCGGGGTGATGCAAGAGATCCTCTCCTACGTCCCCACCGATACTGGTCTCAGGAACATCCTCACCGACCCCGTGCTCCTCTCGGAGCGCCCCCGAGTGGACGGAAGGATGAACATCGCGAAGGCGGCCAGTGCCTATACGCAGAAGTTCTATGGGATCTCAGGCACCACCTATGTCCGAAAAGTTCGCCTGGGCGACGAGGTCGACGCAATCGAGGTCTCCCCCGTCGTAGACACCGCCGAGGCCCCCCAGACCTCAGAGGCTGAATAGTCCGCCCAAAGAATACCCCAGGCCAGCCCTGCACCATCCCCTCTCTATCTCACATGTTCTTCGTGGGAGGAACGCGGGGCCGGCTCTGGCTATCCCAAGCGACCGCATCGAGGCAGCCCTCGGGGCGAGTGGTGTCGCAACTACCTCGCAGCACCCGCTGCATCCACCGAGGATCCCCGGCCCCGAGCAGGTCGCACCCAGCGCCTTCCGAGCGGTTAGCGCCGCCCGCCGCCTGCGATGACGGGCTGGGGTCCTCACCCCTCCAAACCATCCGCCAATCACCAAAGACACTGGAGCCGCGCCATGCCCTGTCCTGTGTGCATCAACCCAGCCTGCGGAGAACTCCGATCGACCGCGGACCCCCAGGGCGACATCGGGCTCTGCGCGTTATGCCGCCGTGCTTGGTTCCAGTACCGCCTCCCGACAGGCGGCTACTTCCCCACAACCGAGGTGATCCGGATAGCGTCCAAGCTCCGCAACGAGGAGTTTGTTAAGCCGCCCTCATCGATCGCTGAGTTCAGGGCGGTGGAGTGGATGCGGACAAGGCACAGCGCAGGCCACTGGGACGACCGCCCCTTATTCAGCCTCCACAAGCTATTCAACAAGACCCATTGGACACGCCGACTACCTCATGTCCTCGTAGGCAGGCGTTACGCACCCCGCCTGCGTAACCTGGTCGAGGCTTTGGTCCACTATCACCTGGGCAGGTACGTCCTCGGGGCTGGCCCCGGATACGCTTTCTACCTGGCGGGAGCACAGTACTTCGGGACCCGAGGATTGATTAGGCCGCCCGGGCAGCGCAACACGGTCCTCGACGCCCGTACAAGGGAGATCCGCGAGGTCCGCGGGAAGACTTACCATCTGACTACGGGCGACTACCGAAGCATCGGGCGTCGGTGCATTGATGCCCTCGACCGCTTCAACATAGCCCGGAACCCCTTAGGCCAGGAAATGAAGGACCTGATTTTGGGTCTCCACTTCGAAGGCGTCGCCGCCGGTGATTTTCACCAAGCCGTAGTTGTTCATCCCGGGTCCATCGCAACGTTCGCTCCCGCGGACCACCCGTTCTGCCATTGGACACCCAAGAACACCTGGTGGGCACCCCAGTTCGCCAACAAGGTCCGCCGAGGCGGGGGCACGATCGCCCGTCAGTGGCCTGAGGGTCTCGACCTCTCGGTAGATCAGAAGATCGCCCTCCGCCGCAAGCTGAACGCGCAGTGGGGCAAGATGCCATTCGATCCCGAAGAGACACTCGAGGCCGACCCTGGGTGGCTCCTGGAGAGTTGATGATCACAAGAAACGCAATCTGATCGACAAACACATAGGAGGCCGCAGCCATGAGCATCCCGCCCCCTGGTGACCCCGCCACACTTGAGGATCTCCTGGCCGCCAGAGAGGCCGCCAAGGCCGCCGGAGATGACCGAGAGGCCACCCGCCTCAATAGCCGCTACAAGCGCCTCCGGGCCAAGGTTGGCGGCCTAGTCACGAAGCAATGTTTGGCTTGCGGTGTGACGTACCAGGGCACTCCTGCGTCCACCCGGTGCGACACATGCAAGTCCGAAGGCCGGATGGTCTCCTCCGCCTCCCAGCGTGCCGGCTACTTCATCGCCTTCGGTGCGATCCCAAGGCCCAAGCCACACGCCGGCCCAGCAATCCCGAACCTCCAGACCCGCATCTATCGCTGCAAGGAATGCGTCCGACTTGAGAAGGAAGCCAAGGCCGAGCGGAAGCGGATCTTCGAGGCTGAACTCGCCAGCATCTCCGAGATGGACGACCGCAGCCTAGAGAAACTCGAGGCTGAACTCGAGGAACAGACCAGGAGCCAGTGGCGGAGAACCGTCGGGGAGCACCTCGAGCTACTCCACCGGCGCGACAAGAAACCACGAGGATACAAGCAAATGACCAAAGCCACAGCGAAGAGCCCCCTAGGCATCATATGGCTCCACCTCTGCGACCATGACGGCCAGGCCGCCGCCGCGTTCCACACGCCGCTCCAGGTCTCCCATGAGGACAACGCCACACTCCTCCTCACGTATCACCGTCTGCGTCTCAAAGGTTTCAGACCAGATGCGATCGCGAAGTTGTGCCCCAAGGCTCTCCTCGAGCCAAAAGCCCAGGATGCCCTCACGGGTCTGCCCATAGTAACCGAGGAGGATGACCGTGAGGAGCCCACCGGAGACCTAGTCGAGGTCGCTCAGGAGATCCTGGCCCAGCAAGACCGAGAACTCGAAGCCCGCGCCCTGGGTCTCGCTCATTAATACCAACACCACAACACAACCAACCACAGAGGAAACACCACTATGGCCGTAATCACAGCAAGCACCAACTCAGAGACCGGCGAGCAGCAAATAACCGAGCAGGCGTCTGTCAAAGGCCGGGCCTCCAGCGAGGACTACAACCCCTACGGCGTCACCGCCCGCGGATCACGCGGCTATGTTGTCGCCCAAACTCAGGATCAACTCTCGGACAATGATATCGTGAAGTTCGAGGGCATGGACCTGACGGTTGCCCAGGCGAAGGAATATGGCGTCCTTGATCAGATCTTCGGCAAGCTGGACCAGGAGGCATCCGGCGACGCACCCCAAGACAACTCAGAGCCCGCCGAAAGCGCACCTGCCGACCCTACCGTGGCCAGCCTACAGGCCGCCCTGGAAGCAGGCGAGATCACCGCGGAAGAGGCTCAACTATACGACACAATCAACGCGGAACTCGAATTGGCGGGCATAGACACCCAGAGCGCACTCGAGGCAATCGAAGAGATCGCCAAGGGGGGCAATCCGGAAATCTCAGGCGACGCCCGCAGTATGCTCGAAAGGATCCACCAAGACGTCACCGCTGCCTCCACGAAGGCCGCGCACGCCGAACTGGGTCCCGAAGCCTATGCACAGCTCCAAGGCTGGGCGTCTGTTTCGTCTGACGTGGACGGGGCGATACGAGGGTTTGCTGCAAAACGCGCCACAGGTGACCGCTCAATAGGCACTTGGAGCGACTTCTACACGACTGTGAGCAATCTCATGGCAGGAGGGGAGTTCGGTAATTGACCCGCAAGTTCCAGCCGTTAGCGTAGAAGTCCTTGTGTGCCGATTTCTCTGTTTGCCAGTACCCGCGGAGAGGCAGCCCAGGTCCCTGAGCCACTCCGCGTGTGCTAATTGGGCTTGCCTCCCGCAACCACACTGACGTCGAGCAAGACGCCAGGCGAGGCACGTGCAAGAGGTCCAGTGCCTAAGGCGAGTGGCGGGCAATAGACCACTTCGTAGAGGCTGCGAAAGCCAATAGCTCTGTGGCGCTTCTAACCCGCGCATAGTTATTCGAGTTGAAGACCCGCGCTCCTCCGCTAGATCCCCACAAATTTGCCACTTTGCTACGGTCCAGTGGTGACGCTCATTTGATGGAGCTACACATGAAGTCTGCTCTTGCTGCCGCCGTTTTCGCCGGCTTGGCCACTTCAGCGACGGCTACGCCTGTCGATCTGACTGGCAACTCATGCGTTCAGATGACCAGCCGCGGCCCGCTGACTTGGGAGTTCTACGGAGACGTCACCATCCGATACTTTGGGGACGGGAGTGTCTCGAGCCTACCCCGCGCTGGCGTCGGGGCCTACGAAAGGTACAACTATCAGGGCGAGTGGCAGGCAATCTACTACTTCTTTGACAGTGGTGATGGCCTGAAGGTCAGGGTTCTCTCTAGGGCCGGCTTAGTTGTCCGAATTGAGAACCCCAACGCTCCTCTCGAGTTGAATGTTATCGACTTCGATGCAGCCTGCTTTCCCCTCTCGGGGCAGTAATACACTCACGCAAATCCTGGCCGCCAACCACTACATCCCGACGTTACATTAGAGCCTTACCCTACAGGCCCGTGGATTAGTGAGTGTTTAGTTACTGGTCGTGGCAAGGAGGCCAGCCATAGTCCCGTGTGTCGCACAAGCTGCGCTCATGGCCGGTCCCTTGCCACTCCCTGCTGCCGATAAAACTATACCAACAGGGCAATCGCCATGACAAACCCCTCGTTTCTACGCGAGTGGGTCTGGGACACCGATGTCGAACTTGAGGTGACGCAGGCGTATGTAAACCGGACCCTGCGCAATCACCATCTCGCAGATCAGATCATCGAGGGCCGGCGCCCGAAATCGGATCTCCATCTGATCTACCAACCGGACACAGAAGAGGAGCCACAGCAATGTCCAGGCTCGACATACGCCGTGCGCCCACGCGGCTCCGCACGGACTACTTCAAGACGCGCACCCGGGACCTCTCAGAGATCACCGGCGTCCTGATCAAGTTCGCCCCCACGATCCCGGACCCACGCATCGATGCCGCGTTCTTTGACGCAGTTCTCCCGAGAAAAGGCTACTTCGGGGTGCCATACCACTACGTATGCAAGATGGACGGCACGGTACAGGTCGCCAGAGATCCCCTCACAGTCTCCACTGTAGGCCACCGCATCCACGTCCCCCACAACCTTACGATCGGGGTGGTAGGCGGCCTGGACGAGGAGACAGGCGATCGGGTCGACACAATGACAGACGCCCAGCGCGGTGCCGTCGAGGAGTTACTCCAGCGCCTGGCTGACTACCTGGGCCGGCCCCTCGAAGTAACCGACCTCACCGTGGGATGGTCTAGACACACCAACACCGCACAGGTCTCCCTCGACGCCGAAGAGGCAGCCGATGAAGCCCGTGAGGAGGCCCTGGCCGCGGCAGAGGCGCTCTTCCACAACTGACCACCACAAACAACAAGAACAAGAAAGCACTCAAACCATGCTCACAACACAGAAACGGACCCCCGATGAGGGGGCCCGCCAATCCCGCACGTCTAAACCTCTGAAGACACCCACGGCGGTCTCCGAGTTGCACGCCGAGGCGATCGCTCTCGCCGAAGAGATGGAGCGCGACTACGGCCCAAGCCATACCGCACAGGACCACGCCGAGTTGCGGCGCCTGGATGGCCTCGCGATCGACGGTAAGCTCACCAAGAGTGAACTCGAGAGGATCCGCAGAAAGCTCTTAGGTCCCTCGCAAGCTCACCTTCCAGAAGGCGCATCCCTGATTGGGAGGCCCCGGTCCTTCGCCATCGATCACAGCACTGGCAAAGTGGACCCCCGCTTCTGGGAAGTCCCCGGCTACCTCGCCCGACGTAAGTCTATCCTCAGGAACCGGGGGATCACCCGCAGGGAGCGCCAGACCATCGCCAAGGCAGGGAAGGCCTCCTCGGCACACTCCACGGTCGCCCACGCCCACCTCTGGCGGGACACTGAAGTTGAACGCCAGAAGACGGACGCAGCCCTCACGAAGGGGGCCAACCAGGAACCCTACAGGAAAGAGGCCGCCCAGTCGGTCCTAGAGGAAGCACAGGTAGCAGCTGAAAGGCGCAGTGTCGTTCTCCGGGACGCACTCAAGGCGAACCCTGAGACCGGCCAGGAACGCTCCTGGGCCGCCATTCTGAGGCGCCCGGAGTTCGACCGTTCCTGGGAGCCCTGAATTAAGGGGTTAGGACCCCGAAAATCGTCCGTATTCTACTCCTAATATCAATAACTTACAAGGCGCAAACTTGGCACGAGCTACTTTCCTACTTGTGCCAGGTTTTGAGGCCTACACGAGCCGCTCCGCGACCCCTTAAAACAGGACAAAACCACCATGCCAAAAGACCACGCACCAGACGACCAATCCAATATCCTCGAACTTGCCAATACCCCCGCACATATGCAGATCGGGCCGGACGCGGTCACTCTCCTCGCCGGCTATGGCCTCAAAATATTCGGCAACAGGTATGCCCTCTGGGATTCCCTTGTCCAGGTAGCATCGGACGGCAGCATAGCCAGACGTGTAAACCCGGCGCACATCTTCTCAACCGACCACAGCTTCAGCACCTACGGGGCGTTTCTCAGGGAATACCTCTTGCCCCGTGCAGAGGAGATCTCAAGCAGGCTCAAAGACCTCTCTGACGTCCAGCGCCTTCACACCTTAAATGGGCTGGTTGAACGCTCGACTGACTGCCCGCGGACCTTCTGGTTGCTATCCAGCAACTACGTCCGTCCCTACCTATTCCCAGGCGCTTACGCCCCCGGCACTCGCCGCCGGATCGACCGCGTCCGCTACAAGATCCACGCCCACCGTTCGCATCAGAACGGAAAGTTCATCTCACCCCGGAGCCTCGACAAGGCCGAGGTTGAGAAGTGGCAGGCAGAAGTGGCGGCAAGTCTTCCCAACTACGACGTGGAGCGCTTTGCTCCAGTGATCGCCTAAACAGAGAGGATATCGAGACCATGCCCACTAAGCCCACTAAGAAGGTACCGACCAAACCATCGCATGAACTCCTGGCTGACCTCTTCGCCGCGGCCCATGTGATTCATGAGGTTGCCGAGAGAGAACACGAGGAAGCAGCCGCCAACCGCCGTCCGGGTGCCTACTACGATCCTCGGGAGAACTTCACGCGGCAGATGAGAGCGACTTGTGAGCAGCTTGAGGGACTTGAGGTGGACTTTAGGCGGACCATGCGTGCCAATGGGATCGAGGTGAAGCCATGAACAGGCACCCTGATTACAGCACGCTGCTCCGCATAAGGGAGAAACTTCAAGCCTCCAAGGCGTCCGTCGAGGGCGCCTTCGGCTTCGGAGGCGACTACGTTATCATGAAGGGCGCCGAGGAGGATCCTGAGCCGTTCGTGTTTTCACGAGATAGCTCTCTATGGACCCAGCACTTCTCACAGGCACTGGCAGTGCACCCTGGGTTCGACGTGGGGTTTCTTGGGGGACACGTGGTTGGACTAGAGGAGGCACGTAAGGCGATACTTGATACACTTGAGCGGCAGGCCAATCCCGTGTTTCGGTTCTTATCACCTGAGTGGCACCCTTAATATGGGTCGATGCCCGGTCGGAAAGTCTTGCACTCCTCACGAGCATAACAAACGCCCTCCCCCCGAGTACGTTCGGGCGCTGGATCATAGCCCAAGTATCCTCGCGCAATGCAGCCATTGTTATGGTGTTCGTAGGGACCGGTGAGTCTCGGAACGCGGCAGTCATCGTAAGGAACTGCTTCGGCTACGGTGCCTTGGACTTCTTCTTCGCCGGCGGAACCCCAGAGCGGGAAGAAGCCAGCAACTGCCACAAGAAAGGCCGCGGGGCCACCTACGCGCAGTCCAAGCGTCGAACGATTCCGGAAAGCGGGCACCTTTAAAGGGCCAATTTCGAGACCACCGAACCACGGGGCCAATGCAATGCTCAGCGCTATGAGAACGATGGCAGTTGCAAGAGCCTCCGGGACACCAAAAAACGCGTAGGTGCTTTCCAAGTTCAGTTCCCCATTAGGCGTATGGCCGGAACTTTCTTCATCGGTTCATCCACCCAAATCATGCAACACACTAATGGTACCCTAGATTATGCACATATGATTCGAATGAAAGACTTACTGGCAGATTCAGCGTAGAACCCATCTCAGGTAAGAGGAGCCGCTTGGTGCCCGGACCACCAGTTCTTGCTACTAGCACCAAATCAACTGCTAGTCGGATAAGAGCAGATAATCTGGAGGGAGTCATAGACTGCCCCTAGGTGAGCTTAACGGTGTCCCTTTGTCTTGCCCGCGGTGGCCAGGAACAGACCGCCACTCGACGATCGGGACGCCTGTTCGCTGCCCATCCCTGGCCGACCGGGTTCCACTCACTTCGCCCCGGCCACATGTGCTAACTGTTCTCTGTCGCCCAGCTCTCAACCTAAAGCGACAAAAGGCCGCCCGGAGTTGTACTGCCTGGGTCCCATGTGAACGTGAAGAAAGCACCCATGCCCGACCGAAGAGGCCGCAAAGGCCGACTTGAAGATCTGATCCCTAGGGACCGCGTAAGGTGGGCTCGGGAAATCTGGGCGGAACGTAAGGAGTGCGCGAGGACGTCCACGGGGATCTGGATGCTCAGGGAGGCAGAGAAAATCTTGGGGTTACCTGAGGAGGCGGTAGACGAAGTCTTGAGGGTTCATGGGGTGCACTAGCGGGTTAAATCATTTGCCTCTTCTAGCTCGTTTGATGGTTGGCTACGCTTGCAACTTCTAGCAGGCGACTAACGGCGGCTATGCGGACAAAGTGAGCTTTCGCTGCAGCTGCGCCAACGTCAGTTTTTTGATCCCTGGTCCATATGATCGCGTGCGATGTCACAGGCAGATTTGAAGACGGAAAGCTGGACAGCAGTAACGGAAAAGAGCATCAACCATACAAGTCGGAATGCCTGAGTTGTGTTCACAAATGCGACTACACGCCTGTCCGTTTGCCTTCGCAATTGCATCCTTCTTCACATGGGTGCCGTCCGGACTTGAGAGCCAGGGACGCAACGAAGGCTTGAGGCTTCTTCAAGATTGTATTGCGCGGCACGGCTTTGCAGAGACCGCGACCATAAAGCCCAACAAGGGTGAAAATGTCATCGAGGTGGAAATTACAAATGTCTGGGACATAACAATAACCGGTGTGATGGTGGTGCCCTTGGGTCCAGCAGCAGAGGAGCACTTCTCTGGAGGCTGGTTCGTTTTCGAGTTTGATCCTTTTTTCTTACGTCCAGGTGAAGTGAGGACACACACGCACAGCTTCCAAGGGCTAGCGCATGCTTTTCCTGAGGAGATCGAGATAGAAATTGCCGTTGTTAATGTTCGAAACATTCGGCCCAGATGGATTCTGGCCGATTTCGACTCGCCGTGGCCATACATATCAGAAGCAGAACGTTTTCAATTTGCAGAGCGTGTGCTCTGTCAGTGAGACACTATGAACCAAGGCTGGCCTCGAGTGTCTTCGAACCGGGCATTCGCGTGTTACGCAGCATCAGTCAACACGGGCTCAAAGCCGACCTTCGACGCATCCGCAAACGAGGACGCCCGTCGCTAGAGGGGCTGCCAACGTGGACCTCTATGGGCCCTCCAGCCACACTTCACGCCCCCCCCCCGAAGCCGACCTCAAAGAGCACCCAAAGAGCAACTCCAGTCGCCGCCGTTCAGATCCCGGCGTCAATAAACTAGCTCAGTCACCAGAACTCAGGATAGCTGTCGCTAGAGCATGCACCCCTGCACACCCCCAAAATCGCTCAAGGCACACCCCTAGGCACACCTCATGCTATGCCAGCCAAATCAGAAAATCGGCGCCTCGCGTGCAGCCTTGGGAGCAGCCATGCGATCAACCCAGGGAAGCCTTTAAGCACACCTTCAGCGCCCTCGGGTTACACCCTCTGTGACACGAACAACCTCCATTTCCCAATGAAACATGGGCTCCGGCGATGATATCGGATCACCTAAAGTGGCCAGAACACTAGTATTGCAGGGATCGATACGGCCACCACCAGGATCTCAAGTGGTAGCCCCATGCGCCAGTAGTCCCCAAACCGGTAACCACCCGCAGAAAGAATAAGCGGTATACACTCTAAGTGTACTCTATGTCCTCTATAGGTGGACCTGAGGTCCTCTTAGATTGGACTGTCCGTTTCACTGATGTGGACTACTCAGATCCACCAGCCTCACCCACCACTCATAACCTCACTTGCCGTTTCCGTAGAGGTGCCACGAGCAGCGCGGCGTGCGCTAAGGAGATCCGACTTCCGCACAACAATACCTGCGGTTGTCGTGACGCCACGTCAAGTTGGCCGGCGCAAACTGGAACCGCTAGTCTCGATACTTGCGCCTATTGCAAACGTAAACCCCAGGGCTGACTATGGACGACCGCCACAACTTCGGCACCGAGTACCTTGAGCTTGAGTTGGCTGCCCTCGGTGAAGGCTTCGATGAGACCAGGCTCCAGGCAGTGAGAAAAGCTCTAGGTGAACTCGCGTTGCGTCTTGAAATGGCGCCAAGTGAATTGCTCACTACCGAAAGGGGTCAGAAGATTACCAGGCTCGTTTTGACCGCTTCACGCCTTTCTAGAGCCGACTATGACAAGCTCTTGGACTTGGCCAGAGAGCTGCGTTCGAAAGCGGAGGCCAAGATCAACTGATTATGCGGAAGCGCCGATTTCGCCAGAAAAACCAGAGCGGGTAATCATACGTAAGGCCTCCCACAATTCCCCCCGTGGGGGCCCTTGCACCCTTGGAATTCCAATTGAGCCACCCCACCCCCACCCTGCTTTGCTAGGTCAGCGCAGTCCTTCAAAGGTATGCATGCGCAGCGCCACGGGATCAGGAAAGAGCCCTGGCAAGTGAGGCTTCAAGTCCACCCTGAGCACGCCACAAAGACACTCAGGGTCACACCTCATGTGACACAAGCGGCCCTCAAACCCCAACGAAACAAGGGACATGGGGATGATACATAACCATCCCTGGGTTACTCAGAGGGGCCAGAAGAAGAGAATGGCGGGAATGCTCACGGCCACGACGAGGATCTCTACAGGCAGCCCCATACGCCAGTAATCCGAAAAGCGATATCCCCCTGCTGATAGTATTAATGTATTGTTCTTATGCCCGATCGGCGTGAGAAAGGCGCAGGAGGCCGCCACGGCCACCGCCATCAGGAAGGGGTCGGGATCTACCCCCAGCGCGCGCGCCATCTCGATCCCCACGGGCGCGGCGACAATCGCGGTGGCGGTGTTGTTGAGCACATCCGAAAGCGTCATCGTCACCACCATGAGCGCGGTCAGAACCGCCCAGGCCGGCAGCCCCTGGGTGGCGGTGACCAGCCAGCCCGCGATCAGTTCGGTGCCGCCCGAGGCCTCCAGCGCCGCGCCAAGGGGGATCATAGAGCCCAGAAGCACCACCACGGGCCATTCGATATGGGTGTAAAGCTCGGAAAGCGGCAGCACGCGGGCCAGCACATAGGCCACCACCACGATGCCCAGCGCCACCGGCAGGTAGATCAGCCCGAGCGAGGCCGCGATCACCGCGCCCGCAAAGATCCCGATCGCGAGCCAGACTTTCGAGCTCTCGGTCACCGCCAGCCCGCGATCGGCCAGCGGCAGGGTGCCGAGCCAGTCGGCCACATCCCGTTCTGCGCCCTCGGGCACGAGGAGAAGAAGAATATCGCCGGGCTGCACCACCGTCTTGCGCACCCGGCTGGTGATCCGCCGCCCCTGGCGCGCGATGCCCAATAGCACGGTGCGGCGGCGCCAGGACAGACCGATGGCCTGCGCCGTCTTCCCTGCAATCCGCGCGCCCACGGGCACCACGGCCTCCACAAGGGTTACGCCCGCGCCCTCTGCGCGAAGCAGATCCTCGCGCTGCTTTTCGGCATAGTCGAGGCTCAGCGCGGCGCGAAACTCGTCCAGCGCATCGGGCACAGCCTCGATCACCAGCGCATCGCCCGCTGCAAGCGGCGTGTTGCGCTGGCGGCCGTAAAGCCGCTTGCCGCCGCGCACGAGGCCCAGGATAGCCACGTCGTTTTTCTCGGCCGCCTCGTCAAGCTCGGAAATCCGCTGGCCGATCAGCTTCGATCCCTCCGGAATGGTGAGCTCCGCAAGATAGGCCGCAATCTCTTCCATCGCGGCGCCAGCCGCATCGGCAGTCTCACCCTGCGGGATCAGCCGCCAGCCCAGAAGCGCTACGAAGGCGAGCCCCGCAATCGCCACCACCCCGCCCACCGGCGCGAAATCGAACATCGCGAAGCTTTCGCCCAGCGCATCCTCCCGGATCCCGGCAATGATGATGTTGGGGGGCGTGCCGATGAGGGTGACCATACCGCCGAGGATCGTGGCAAAGCTCAGCGGCATCAGCGAAAGCCCAGGGGCCCGCCCCGCCTTCCGCGCCGTCTGGATATCGACGGGCATCAGAAGCGCCAGCGCCGCCACGTTATTCATAAAGGCCGAAAGCACGCCCCCCACACCGCCCATGATCGCGATATGGGCGCCAAGCGCGCGCGTGCTGTCCACCAGCGTGCGGGTGATCAGATAGACGGCGCCGGATCGCACCAGCCCGGCGGACACCACCAGCACCAGCGCCACCACCAGCGTGGCGGGATGGCCGAAGCCCGCGAAGGCCGCGTCTGCCGGCACGACCCCCAGCACAACGCCCAGCATCAGCGCCCCGAAGGCCACGATATCGTAACGAAAGCGCCCCCAGATCAGAAGCACGAAGACCGCAGCGAAAAGCGTGAAAAGGATTGTCTGATCGGTGGTCATCAGCCCCTGCCCGTCGTGCCGCCAAGCCAAGCCGATGCGGTTGCCGAATGCAATGGCCCCCGCTTGCACCCCACCCGCCCGTTTCCTAAAAGAACGCCGGTTTCAGGCTTTGGGAGGCGCGTTGTGGCAGGCCATTCAAAATGGGCAAACATCCAGCACCGCAAGGGGCGGCAGGATGCGGCGCGTTCAAAGCTGTTTTCGAAACTTTCCAAGGAAATCACCGTGGCCGCCAAGATGGGCGATCCCGATCCCGAGAAGAACCCGCGCCTGCGCCTTGCGGTGAAGGAAGCGAAATCGAACTCGGTGCCCAAGGATGTGATCGAACGCGCGATCTCCAAAAGCCAGGCCGGCGATGGCGATGAATATGAAGAGATCCGCTATGAGGGCTACGGCCCGGGCGGGGTGGCGGTGATCGTTGAGGCGATGACGGACAATCGCAACCGCACCGCCTCCACCGTGCGCTCCACCTTCGGCAAACACGGCGGGAACCTCGGCGAAACCGGCTCCGTTTCCTTCATGTTCGAGCGGAAGGGCGAGATCCTCTACACCGCCGAGGCGGGCGATGAAGATACGATCATGATGGCCGCCATCGAGGCGGGCGCGGAAGATGTGGAAAGCTCCGAAGACGGCCATGCGATCTACACCGCCGATACCGATCTCAATGAGGTCTCCACCGCGCTCGAAGCCGATCTGGGCGAAGCGGAATCCACAAAGCTGATCTGGAAACCCACCACCACGACCGAACTCGATCTCGACGGCGCGCAGAAACTCATGCGCCTGATTGAGGTGCTGGAAGACGATGATGACGTGCAGCGCGTGACCGCGAATTTCGAGATCTCCGATGAGGTGATGGCGGCGCTCTAGGCGCCCCGTTCCGGCAGAATCGCTTTGTGGCGCCGGTTTCACCCCCGGCGCCAATCCCGGGGGCCAAATCGCGCTCCGTTCACCTCTGGGAACAGGTGAAACAGTGCCACAATTTTGACGCCGGTTGCGCAACAGTGAATGCGCGAAAATCCATCCCGATTTGTTCAATGATTCCAACGGCGGATTCCCTTGCTGGCAACGTTCTGCCGAGGAATGGCCGGTTGCTCGCCGAGATGGCGAAATCGCAGAATGCGGCCCTTTTCTTGCCACATTCTCCCATAGCGTTGACGCCAAGTTAGTCAGTTCATCCGGTTCGTTCCCATTGTTCCCAACGGGGCATCAGGGGGCCGGGCCTGCGCCATCCGAGTACCTCAACAACACACTCAATGACCCGCCGTGCGCGAACGCTCCGCGCAACGGCCATGGGAGAGGTTTGCCATGACGACGACAACGTATTTCGACCCCTCGAATCCCGACACACCCGAAGGCCTTGCGGCCGCCCTCTCCCCAGCCGCGATCAGCGGCGTGCCCGCCTCGGGCACCGGCCTTGCAGGGGCCGTTTTCGCGCCGGGCAACCGCATCTTTAGTACCGAAAGTGCGGCTGAGGCGGCCGAAGGCACGCCGGACGCCACCTTTACCGCAAGCGAAGTGGCCTATGGCGGCAAGAAAAGCGATACCACCGTCGCGCAGTTTCTCGGCGCCGATGCGGCCTCGATCGAAGGCGATGGCGATGTGGAGATGGGGCCCTCTGCGGTAACGCTTTCGGGCTATGTCTACATCCCCGCGGGCGTGCATGAGATCAAGGTGATCTCGGATGACGGGTTCGCGCTGCAGCTTGGCGGCGTGGAGTTCATGGAATTCGAAGGCACCCGCGCCGCCGATGATACCGCCCGGGTGGCGGAGTTCGAAGGCGGGCTTTACGAGCTGGAGATGCTGTATTTCGATGCCGGCGGGGCGATGACGCTCTCGCTCGAAATCGATGGGCTGCCGGTGGATCAGAGCGCCTTCTACCAGTCGGTCGATGATTTTGAGAACCCGCCCGCCGATGTGCCGCTTGTGCCGGTGGACGAATACCACCCTTCATACTTCCTCGGCGAGGGATCTCTGGAAACCCCCGTGACCCAGGCCGCCACTGCCGGGCATGACGAAATTCACGGCGCCGCGGCGGATGACACGATCGAAGGCGGCGCAGGCGACGACGATCTTACCGGCGGCTATGGCGACGATATCCTGCGCGGCGGCGAAGGCGACGATTTCCTCGATGGCGGGCGCGGCTCTGACCTTCTTGAAGGCGGCGCGGGCAACGATACGCTGCTCTCCACCTCCGATGCCGGCGTGCAGCGGATTGGCCAGTTGGCCATCGGCAAGCCCACGCGCGACGATCCCGATGGCGAAGTGGATGCCGCGCGCCAGAAGCTGACCGCCTATCTCGATGAGCCGCTGGTGGCCGACGATATCCTCGTGGGCGGCGAAGGCGAGGATACGTTCCTCTTCAAACCCCAGATCAACGCCAAGCTCGAGATCATCCAGAAGCACGTTCAGGCAGACGGTTCGATCAACTGGGCGGGCGTGGCCGGCGAAAACGACGAACTGCACGATCACTGGGTCGATAGCTTCGGGATCGATATCATCGCCGATTACAACGCCGCCGAAGACAAGATCGCGGTGATCGGCCACACCGCCAATGTCTATGTCACCCATGCCGATGTGATCGGGGATGAGGCCGAGGAATCGATCATCACCGTGATCTCCAAGCAGCATGGCAATGGCGGTGCCCATGACAACGATCTGCTTGGCCAGATCATCGTGCATGGCGACCGGGTGGAGAAAGAGGATATCCAGACCGACGACATGGTCACCTACGGCATTGTCGACAACTACGCCGATGTCGCCGAAGCGCTGAACCCGATGGGCGATCAGAAGGTGACCGAGATCGATGGCGAAACGGTCTATGGCTACGACACGCGCTCGCCTTCCACGATGCAGGGCATGTCGGGCCATGACGGGCCGGGCACCAACAATCTGGGGCCCATCACCGGCGATCCCGCGGCCTTCTTCGAGAATGACAATTTCGACGAAAGCATGCTTTCGGCCCCCGCAGATGCGCCGGATTACGAAGAAACCCGCGCGCCGTTCGAGCAGCTTGGCACCGTGGACGGCACCGGCCAGACGATGGCGGGCACCAATGGCGCCGATACCATGGCGCAGCCCGAAACCGCGGAGGCCGGCCTGCCCGGCGCGCTGGGGTTCTGGAGCTTCAATGGCGGCGCAGACGGCGCCTATGGCGATGACCGGGGCGAAGGCGAGCCGATTAAAGCCTACACGTTGGACGAAAACGCCGCGATGCTGCGCACCGATGGCACCGTTGAGGGGCCCCGCCCCGGCTCGGAAGCGCTGAGCTTCAATGGCGAGGATCAGTTCGCCTATCTCGGCCACGATCCCTCGATGAACGTCACCCAGGGCACGATTGCGATGTGGGTGAAGCCCGAGGATCTTGATGATTTCTCGATCTTCGTCTCCAAGGATCACATCAATGCCAAGGATGGCGGCCATTTCCGGCTGGGCCACACCGATGACGGCGGCCTCTTTTTGCGCATGGCCGAAGGCGATGGCGGTTCGAACCATTCCTGGGAAACCGGGCCGCTTCTGACCGAAGGCGAATGGTCCCACGTGGCCGTTTCGTTCACCGCGGGCGGCGTGACCGTCTATCTCGATGGCGATCCGATCCCGAACAACGCGTGGTCGGCCAAGGTGGGCGATGTGAACACGCCCGGCGAATACACCGAGGCCTATCTTCTGCAGAACGAAGAACCCTGGGTCTTCGGCGCCGATCAGCACAAGACCGATCTGAACGAAACCGCGCAGGCCTTCGCGCTGGATAACGAAGATCTGCGCAATGCCTTCGAAGGCTCGATTGCCGAGTTCGGCGTTTGGGGTGGCTTCACTCCCGAAGACGCGCTGGATGCCGGCGAGGTCAGCGATCTCTACGAAAACGGCCCCGGTGCCGCGATCACCAACCCCTCGGGCGCCCAGCCCATGGTGGCGGCCGATGATATGATGGAGGGCCTTGGCGGCGATGACGAGATGGATGGCGGCGCGGGCGACGATATGCTCGACGGCGGCGATGGCAACGACACGCTGCTGGGCGGCTATGGCGACGACCACCTGAAGGGCGGCGCCGGGAACGACACGCTCGATGGCGGCCGCGGCAACGACTATCTCGAAGGCGGCGATGGCGACGATACGCTCTACAGCCGCTCGGATGCGGGCGAGCAGCGCATCGGCCAGCTTGTGATCGATGATCCCTCGCGCGATTTCCCCGATCCGTCGGTGGATAACGAGTATCTCAAACTCGTTGACTGGGTGGATCAGGAACTTCAGGCCGATGACGTTCTGGTGGGCGGCGCCGGGGCCGACCACTTCAAGTTCGAAACCCTGATCAACGCCAAGAAGGATATCCTGGTGGAGCACACCATGGATAACCGGATGATCCACTGGCATGGCGTTGCGGGCGAGAACGACCGCCTGCACGATCACTGGGTGGATGCCATCGGCATCGACGTGATCGCGGATTTCGACAAATCCGAAGGCGATACGATCTCGGTCATCGGCCATACCACGCAGGTCGAGGTTTCCTACGAGACCGTCGATACCGATGGTGACGGGGTGGAAGACGATACCGTCTCGGTCATCCGCGTCTATTCCCAGCAGGGCAATGGCGGGGCGCATGACGAAGATGCGCTGGGCTACATCGTCGTGCATGGCGACCGGGTGGAGGAAGATGACATCACCACCGATGCCGGCGCCCATTACGGCATCGTCGATACCATTGACGAGATCCAGGAAGCCGTCGCCCCCACGGGCGAGACAAAGTGGAACGATGTCGGTGGCGACGAGCTGCTTCTGGGCAATGACAGCCGCGATGTGGCGGGCGATCCGATCCAGGCCGATCCCGAAAGCTTCTCGGCCAACCCCTGGCTTGAACAGGGGCTTGTGGAGTTCGACAGTTCGCTGCCCGATGATCTCGATCAACCGCTCGTGCTGCTTTCCCACGCGGGCGGCAGCATCGGCGGCGCCGACGATCCCATCGAGATCCCCCATGATGACGCCCAGCTCACCCATGAGGGCACCGTTGCCTTTGCCTTCACGGCCTATAACCCGGGCAACGATCAGAACCAGGCGCTCTTTTCGAAGGATCACTCAGGCTTCAAGGATGGCGGCCATCTGACGGCTTACATCACCGGCAACGGCATGCTGAAGGTGCGCTTCCAGTCCGAAGACGGCGAGAAGTACCTCTTCGACAACCAGGTGAAGATCGAGGAAGATCAGGAATACCACCTGGCGTTCACCTTCGATGCCGATGAAATCGCCCTCTATCTCGATGGCGAGCTTGTCGATAGCGACACGGGCTATGCCGAGGGCATGTCCGGCAATGAGGAAGATCTCGTGCTGGGCGCCTCCACCCGGGTGCGCCAGGGCGATGACGACAATCTTCAGTGGCACTTCGATGGCGAGATCTCCAATCTGTTGATCCTCGACCGGCCGCTTGAAGAGGTGGAGCTGACCTTCCTGTCCTCCGCCGGTGGCGATTTCGACGCGCTGAACCCGCTTTACGGGCTCGAAACAGGCGAGTCGGAGGAAGAGGAAGCCGCCGAGGAAGAGACCGCCGAAGAAGAAAACTCTGAGGAGGAGACCACCGGGGAGGAAACCTCTGAGGAGGAAACCTCCGAGGAGGAGACGTCCGAAGAGGAAACGTCCGAGGAGGAGACCTCCGAGGAGGAGACTTCCGAGGAGGAAACGTCCGAGGAGGAGACGTCCGAGGAGGAGACGTCCGAGGAGGAAACGTCCGAGGAGGAGACGTCCGAAGAAGAACCTTCTGAGGAAGAAACCGCCGAGGAGGAATCCTCAGAAGAAGAAGCCGAAGAAGAAGAAACCGAAGAAGAGGAAGCCCCGGAGGAAGAGGAAGATCCCGCACAGATCTTCACCAAGATCCTCTCGATCCTGCTCTCCATCTTCGGCCTTGATGAAGACGAAGAAGACCGTCCGAGCCAGGAGGAAATCGCGGAAACGCTCGATGAGGTGGAAACGCTTCTGAGCGATCTGATCCCGCAGACCGGCTCGATGGAAGAGGCGGACGCGCCGGCGGATGAGGACGAGGAAGACCCGCTCGACCTTGCAGCCTAAGGCGCCAAGCATGGGCGGTTCCGGGCAAGTCCCGTGCCCCGGGACCGCCCCACCCTCACCCGCGCAAGCACTCCCCGCCCGATTATTGCGCGCGGAGCCGCGCCATCGCCGGGCCCAGGTCCGGCGACACCACGTTTGTTCTTTGCGATTTATCCCAGAGGCACCGCATTGCGCGCGCTCAGCGCGCCAACCTCACCCAACCGGCGCCCCGCCCGCCTAAAGCGGCCAGATCACCGGGATAAGCGCCGAGGCCAGAAGCCCCACGCTGAGGTTCAGCGGAATGCCGATCTTCATGAAATCAGTGAAGCGGTAGCCCCCCGGCCCGTAAACCAGCATGTTCGTCTGATAGCCGATGGGCGTGGCAAAGCTCGCCGAGGCCGCCACCATCACTGCCACCACAAGGGGCCGCGGATCGATGCCCAGCGCCGCAGCCAGCCCGATGGCGATCGGGGTCACCACCACTGCCACGGCGTTGTTGGAGACAAGCTCGGTCAGCACCGATGTCAGCAGATACACCGCCCAGACGATCAGGAAGGGCGGCATCGCACCCAGCGCGGGCGCCACGGAATTGACGATCAGCGCTACCGCCCCGCTTTCCTCCAGCGCCGCGCCGATCGCGAGCATCGCGAAGATCAGCGCCAGAAGCCTGCCATCGACGAAGCCGAACGCCTCATCGGCATCGATGCAGCGGGTTACCAGCACGGCCGCCACCGCAAGCACCGCCAAGAGGAAGATCGGCGCCACGTTGAGTGCCGCAAGCGCCACGATCGCCAGAAGCGCCCCGATGGCAATCGGCGCATGGCTTCGGCGATAGGCGCGGGCCGAGGGCTGCGCCACATCGAGCAGTTCCATATCCACCGCCAGCCGCTGGATATCGCCCGGCGCGCCTTCCAAGAGCAGCGTATCGCCCACGCGCACCACCAGATCATCCAGCTGGCGCCCGATATTCTGGTTTCGCCGGTGCACGGCGAGCGGATACACCCCGTAGCGCCGGCGGAGCCGGAGTTCCCCGAGCGAACGCCCGACCATGCGCGCGCCGGGGGTGATCAGAACCTCGACCGTCGTGGTTTCCACCGAAGAAAGCGTCTCCACCGCGCGCAGCGCCTTGTTCTGCTGGAGCCCCAGAAGCTCCGCCATCGCCGTGCGCAGCACTACTCTGTCGCCTGCCCGCAGGATCACCTCGGGCAGGTTCCGCCGAAGCGAGGCATCGCCGCGCAGCACGTCGATCATCCGCACGCCGTCGCGCCTGAAAAGATCAACCTCCATCACCTTGCTGCCGATCAGCGGGCTGCCCTCGGGGATCGCGACCTCGGTGAAAAACTTCATCGAGGCGCGGTGTGAGAGCAGATCGGCCATACTATCGCGCTCCGGCAAAAGCCGCGGGCCCAGCAGCCAGAGATACAGCATCCCCCAGGCCACCAGCACCACGGCCAGGGGCGTGACCTCGAAGATCGTGAACGGGGCAAGCCCGTTGGCGCGCGCAACGCCATCCACCAACAGGTTCGTCGAGGTGCCGATCAGCGTGAGCGTGCCGCCGAGGATCGCGGCGTAGGAAAGCGGGATCAGCAGTTTCGAAGCCGGGCGCCCGAGCCGCCGCGCCAGCTGCACGAAAACCGGGATCATCACCACCACCACGGGCGTGTTCGAAACGATGGCGGAGGCGAGGATCACAAAACCCATCAGCGCCGCGATGGCCAGAACCGGGTTTGTGGCCGCGCGCGCCTCCGCCCGGCCCGTAAACCAATCCAGCGCTCCGGTGCGCACCAGCGCGCCCATCACGATGAACATCGCCGCAATCGTCCAGGGTGCGGGGTTTGACAGCACGCCCAGCGCCGCCTCATAGGGCAGCGTGCCGAGGATCAGCATCGCCGCCACGCCGCCGATGGCGATCACCTCCGCAGGGTAGCGTTCGCGCACGAAAAACACGAACATCGCGGCCACAACGCCCAGCGTTGCAAACGCCCCCGCCATGGGCCCAAGTGCAATCAGCTCCATCCACGCTCCGCGGGAAAGGTCTGCCCCGTGTCGTCTCAGGCCGTATCTTCGCCGCTGGGGCGCGGCGGGGCAAGCGGCGCGCTTTGCCGCGGCTGCACAAGGAAAAGGCCCGTGAACATCAGCGCCAGCGCCGCCCAGATCCAGCCCGAATAGCTTTCGCCCAGCAGTGCCATCGCCCAGAGCACGCCAAAACCGGTGACCAGATAGCTCACCTGAGCGGCAAACACCGCCCCTGCCCGGCCCACGAGCCAGACATAGACGGAATAGACCACCGCATGCACCAGGGCCGAGAGCACCAGGGCCAGATCCGGGGCGCCGTAGGGCGGGCGCGGATCGATCCACTGGCCCGAAGCCATGGCCAGCGGGAAGGCCACCGCGGCGCCAATGACCGAGGCGCCGAACAGAAGCTGGATCGGATCCAGCCCCGCCATCCCCCATTTGGCCACGATGTTGCCCTCCAGCGCGTAGAAGGCCGGTGCGATCAGCGCGATGGGGATGAAGGCCACCATGGCGCGTTCCGGCAGGCTGGCTTCTGGCGCAACGATCAGAAGCACACCGCCGAGCCCGCAAGCCAGGCCCAGAAGGCGCAGGCCCGAAAACCTGTCGGTTCCCAGGGCAAGCGCAATCGGAAAGGCCATCATCGGCACGAGCGAAAGCAGGATCGAGATCAGCCCGGCCGGCAAATGGCGCGCCGCCTCATAGCTTGCCGAGTTGGGCATGACCGAGCCCACAAGCGCGATCACAACGCAAAGCGTGATCTGCGCGCGCCCCAGCGGCAGGCGCCGCCCGCGGGCAAGCGTGACGGCGCCCAGCACCACCGCGCCGATGGCGAGCTGCCAGAAGATGAGGCCCAGAGGGCGGTAGCCTTCACTGACGGCAATCTTGGCCAGCGGCTGGGTTACCCCCCAGCCCGCGCCAAGCACCGCCAGCAGCCCGGTCAGCCAAAGCGTGTCACGGCTCACGTCAAGCTCACGGGCCAGATCACGGGCCAGATCACGGCGCGGCTTCCGGCAGCCGCCCGCCCTGGCGGATGGCCACGGCTTGGGTGGCCGCGCCCGTGGCATCGTCGGTCTCCACAAAGAGCCCCGCAAGGCTTGCCGGGCCGGTGGCAGGCGTGAAGCGCCCCTTGGGCATGCCGGTGATGAAGCGGCGCATGGGCTCGCCCGTCTCCATCCCGATGACCGAGTTGTAATCGCCGCACATGCCCGCATCGGTTAGATATGCAGTGCCGCCCGGCAGCACCATCGCGTCCGCCGTGGGCACATGGGTGTGGCTGCCCACCACCACGCTCGCCCGCCCATCGCAGAAATGGCCCATCGCCATCTTCTCAGATGTCGCTTCGCAATGCATATCCACGAGCGCCGCCTGCACCTGGCCGCCACGGGGGAACTTGCGCAAAACCGCATCAACGGCGCTGAACGGATCGTCAAACGGGCGCTTCATGAAGACCTGGCCCAGCACTTGCGCCACCAGCACCCGCTGCCCGCCCGGCGCCTCGTAAACCCGCGCGCCATGGCCCGGCGCCTCCTTGGCGAAATTGAGCGGGCGCAGGATGCGCGGCTCGCGCGCGATGTAATCAAGCATATCCTTCTGATCGAAGGCATGATCGCCCAGCGTGATCACATCCGCGCCTGCATCGAGAAGCGCGCGGGCATGGGCTGCGGAGAGGCCCACGCCCGAGGTAGCGTTCTCGCCGTTGACAACGATGAAATCGAGCGCCCAGTCGGCGCGAAGCGTGGGCAAGCGTTCGGCCACCGCCGCGCGCCCGGCCCGGCCCATCACATCGCCCAGATAGAGAATGCGCATGGCGCAGCCCTACGCGCGGCAGATGCGGGGGGCAAGGGGGGTGCGTGCCGCGCTGGAAAGCGCCCGCTGGGCGCCCTGAGGCGCGAACGGGTGCGCCCCCGGGGTGGAGTTCGGCGATTGGCTGGGCCTTCGGCTGACCGGCAGAGGTCAGATGCCGGACACAACCCACTTCGAAAGCAGAGTGCCCCGGACCCGTGCCGGGAGACCCGGCCCGCGGCACCGGCGCACTTTCCAAGACCCCTGACGGCATGTCGGCTTTGCGGACGAAGCGGACGTTTTGCTAGGGCTCAAGTTCCAGAGCCCTGTCAAGCATCTCAGGTGTGACATACGGAACAAAACCGTAAGGATTTCCATCCGAAAACGATCTTCGATAGTCCAGCAACTGGTCTCGTCTGCCGAGCAGCGCTAACGCGACGAGGTGGCCTACTACGTATCCGGGCACTGCTGTGGTACTGTAGGCAGCATATCTCTCCAAGGCTTCGATCCGATTGACTTTCGATGCCCATGACTGGGCGCCTTCCAGAAGCGACTGGACACCGGCCTCATCGAAGTGAGAACGTATTTCGCTCGTCGACGGTTGGCGATTGCTAAGAATTCCGGACCAATGGTCCTTGCCAACGACGAAGTCCATTGACCGTTTCATTTCTTCCGTGATGCAGGATTCACTCAGGTCAATTACGATACCGCCTGTAATTGGTGCTACCGAAGGTATGATCTGAACCGTACATTGATCCAATACCTTTCGGAAATAGGTGTCGACATCTCGGTGGCGCGTCCATCCGTAATGAACTGCAATTCGCCCAAACTCTCGTTTATTCATTTCTGGTCTTCGAAAAAGGAGTGTCGTTTCATTCGATATTCAATGCGGATTATCGACGAGTGGCAAAGCCTAAATTGTCTTACGAGCGCGAGTGGGCGTCGGCTGCGGGCTCACAGCGGCCGTTCGCCGATTTATGCGAGTGAAGCGCCTCAGCGACTACAGCTACCCCCCAAGTCTTCAACTAACCGGTCTACGGACTTCTGGCGTGCCTCGCAAAGCCTCTCCGTGTCTTTCGCCAGCGGAGCAATTTCTTGAACGAGACCCTCCCAGTCAATCGTATTCGTCTCTCTTACGGTTCTGATGTTTCCAGTGGACGTGTCTGCCTCAATGAGGACAGCCGTACCATACCGGCCGGTCCCCGTTAGTAACCCGACCAACACTGCGATACCGTTGTATCCCACAACGGGACTCAGCATCGTTTCGGTCAAGTGCAGATCAAATTCTGTGACTCTGGGAAGCTCGAATTCCGTCACTTCGCCTTCGATCGAAACGGCCAGAACAAATTCGCCTAGTTCAGGGCGTTCAAATGCAGGGTTGATCACTACAGCCCAGGCGGCGGCGCGCTTTTCCGACCCATCCGAATACCGCATCGTAAAAGGAAGGGCTTGTGAAGAGAGAGTGTGAGGATCTTCGAAAATGAGACCACCTGCTGTCTCGGGAAAGGTTACGACAATCGATCTTGGTATAGGATACCAAGGCCGGCGGATAGACACCGACACCTTGTCGTCGCCAGTCCCTGCGCTCCGAGAAAGGGTGACATAGCCTACGCTAGGACGGATGATTGCGAATGCGATCGCCCCGAGCAGGATCACAAGTAGCCATCGCTTGGCCGTCATTAGACCCTTGCCTTCTCCCATCCAAGGTACTTGCAGGCAGTCGCGCCTGACGACCTGAGCCAAGCTTGCGAGATCTCTTGCAAGAGCTCAAGCATCTGCGAAGGCATGAAAACTCGCAATCAATTGCCTCCGTAGACCTGACCGATTTGGGCTCGGAGCAGACATTCGCCGCGCTGGCAGCCACCTAGCAGGCGCTGAATGGCCGCTATGCGGACGAAGCTGCCATTGGCTTCTTCGACAAAGTTCGTGAATTTCGATAAGGCTGTCGGTGACAGTGCTGACGAAGGAACCAGCTACCCATGCCAATGCCGTGGACATATCGGCACGCTTCCAAGGAGTGGCATGCTTTCCTTGATGACGTGAAAGAGCGGATGTCCCTTGAGTCAGACAACATGGCATACACGGCGGTCGATGCGGTATTTCAGGTATTCCGGCGTCGTCTGACCGCTCAAGAGGGTTTGGAGTTCGCAAGTGTTTTGCCCAGCGTGCTTCGCGCGGTTTTTGTTCAAAACTGGGATGTTACGGAACCTCGCGCGGCATTTGTTGGCCGAGAGGCGCTCATCTCGGAAGTCAAACAGGTGCGGGTGAACCACAACTTGACGCCAGACAATGCGATTGAGGCAACGGCATGGGCAGTTCGGCGCTGCACCAACGAAAGAGACTTCGAGCGCGTGTTAGCCAAGCTTTCGGTTGAAGCGCGCGCTTTTTGGCATATCGACGTGGCCGATCCTACCGAGTTGAAGCAACGGATCATCTAGCTGCCTTGCAGCATTCGGTGCCTTTGGGCTCAGAGCCGCCCTTCGCTGCTGTCGTGGCGTCTCGGGGGCTGCTCAATGTCTGCTATGCGGACGAAGCGGCAATTCGCTGCAATAGCCCGAATGACCGCAATATGAAGGCGCAAGCCGTTTGGAGGTGGTGGGGAGTCTAGGATTCGAACCTAGGTGGGTTGCCCCAACGGATTTACAGTCCGCCGCATTTGACCGCTCTGCCAACTCCCCTGAGTTGGAACCTTGGTTTTTGGCTAAACTATAGATGCGCAGGCTCTCAACATGCGGCATCGACAGTAAGAAAACTCCAAGGTAGTAGATGGGTCTAGCGGTGTATATGGATTATGAAACAATCGACCAGCACCCATCATTCGGGCACTTTCGCACCCGTTAGATATAATAAGTGTTCTGATAGCTCATCTGTTTCATGGGATCCGGCTAGCATAGCCACAACTCTCCAGCAACCCCGAACCGGACATAAGCCGCATTGCGGAATTTCAGCACACTGGGCTCCGAGCCGACGCTTCCGGCAACGGCAGAACGGAGTGCTGCTACGAAGGCTCCGGCACGAAGACCGGGGCCAACCGAAGCCCAAAACCTGAGTGCTGCTGCACCGGCGCGAGCCCTAGGTCTGTCATCGCACGTGAGCCCCGCAAGGTGGCACGCCTGAACCCGCGCGCCTGCACCTTTGGCGTGTTCCGGGCCCAGGGAAGCAACGCACCGCGCGTCCCCTCACCACCGCCCCGCCACATGCGGCGCAATGAGCGTGTCGTAGACCTCCCGCACCGCGCCCATCTGCGCCTCGGTCAGCGCGGGCACGGCGTCTGCCGCGGCGTTTGCCGCCGCCTGATCGGGCCGCCGCGCGCCGGGGATCACCACCGTCACCGCCGCATGCATCAGGATCCAGCGCAGCGCGAACTGCGCCATCGTCACACCACCGGGCACCAGGCCGCGCAGGCGCTCAACCGCCTCCAACCCCACCTCGTAGGGCACGCCCGAGAAGGTTTCGCCCACATCGAACGCCTCCCCGAAGCGGTTGAAATTGCGGTGATCGTCAGCCGCGAAGGCGGTATCGGCGGCCATCTTGCCGGTTAAAAGCCCGCTGGCCAGGGGCACCCGCGCGATCACGCCCACGCCCGCCGCCTCCGCCGCCGCAAAGAAGCGCGCGGCGGGCTTCTGGCGGAACGCGTTGAAGATGATCTGAACGGAAACAACGCCGGGATGGCCGAGCGCCGCCATCGCCTCATCCACGGTTTCGACCGACACGCCGTACTGCTGGATCTTGCCCGCCGCCTTCAGCCCCTCAAGCGCGGCGAACACCTCGGCATCGTGGTACACGGCGGTTGGCGGGCAGTGGAGCTGCAGCAGATCGATCCGCGCCACCCCAAGGTTTGCAAGGCTCCGATCCACAAACGCCGTGAGGTTTTCGGCGGTGTAGCCCTCGGCCACATGCGGATCGAGCCGGCGGCCCGCCTTCGTGGCAACAAGCGGGCGCGCCCCGCCCCGTTCGCCCAGCACATCGCGGATCAGCCGTTCCGACCGGCCATCGCCATAAACATCGGCGGTATCGAGGAACGTCACGCCCGCGTCGAGCACCGCGTGCAGCGTGGCTTTCGCCTCTGCCTCGGTCACATCGCCCCAGCTGCCGCCGATGGCCCAGGCGCCGAAGCCGATGGCCGTTGACTCCCACCCCGCGCGCCCGAAGGCCCGTTTGCTCAATGTCATGGCGTATTCTCCCCTGTTGCGGCGCGGTCAAAGCGCCGAATGCCGGCCTCTGTTACGATGGCGTCCAGCGGCGCGTCGGTCGCCTCGCGCGGCAGGTCCGCCGCCTCTTGCGCGGCATAGGCGAAACCCACCGCGAAGATCGGGCGCACCGGGCGCAGGGCGGCCAGCGTGCGGTCATAGAACCCGCCGCCATAGCCCAGGCGATAGCCCGCCCCATCAAAGGCCGCGAGCGGTACGATCAGCACATCCGGCACGGCAGGCACATCCGCCTCCGGGATCATCACGCCAAATGCCCCTGCCACGAGCCCGCCGCCCGGCACCCAGCGCCGGAAGGCCAGCGGCTGGCCGGGCCCCGCCACCACGGGCACGCAAACCTCGCCGCTCCAACCCGCCATCACCGGGCGGGGATCGATCTCTGTGCGGATCGGCAGGTAGCCCGCAAGGCAGCGCCCGTGATGCGGGGCAAGCGCCCGGGCCAGATGCGCCGCCGCTGCCGTGGCCCCGCCCGCCGCATGCGCCGCCTTGCGCCGTGCAAAGGCCGCCGTCCGCGCCCGCGCCTTGGCCTCGGCAAGGCTCACAGCAAAAGCACCACGGCCAGGCCGAGGAAGGCGAAAAAGCCCACCACATCCGTGACTGTGGTCACAAACGCGCCAGAGGCCAGCGCCGGGTCCACCCCCAGCTTTTCCAGCACCACCGGAATGCCGATACCCGCAAGCCCCGCCACAACGAGGTTGACCACCATCGCCACCGCGATCACCACGCCCAGCATCGGCAGGCCGAACCACACCACGCCGACGATGCCCATGATCACGGCAAAGGCGAGGCCGTTCAAAAGCCCCACCGCCGCCTCGCGCCGGATCACGCGCCAGACGTTTTCGCCGGTAAGGTCTTTCGTCGCGATGGCGCGCACCGCCACGGTGAGCGATTGCGTGCCCGCATTGCCGCCCATGGAGGCCACGATCGGCATCAGCACCGCCAGCGCCACGATCTGCGCAATCGCCGCCTCGAACTGCGCGATCACCAGCGAAGCGAGGATTGCCGTGGCAAGGTTCACCGCCAGCCAGGGGAAGCGGCGCTTGGTGGTATCAATCACCTTGTCCGAAAGCCGCCCCTCGCCCACGCCCGCAAGGCGCAGAATGTCTTCCTCATGCTCTTCGTCGAGCACAACCATCGCATCGTCGATGGTGATCACGCCCACAAGCCGGCCATCCTCATCCACCACCGGGGCCGAGATCAGATGATACTGGTTGAACGCATAGGCCACTTCCGCCTCTTCCTGCGTGGCCGGGATGGGGCGAAAGCTGTCTTCGAGAATCTCGTTCAGCTTCACGCCGCGGCGCGAACCCATCAGCTTGCCAAGCGTTACGTATCCCGTGGGCCGGTGGCGGGGATCCACAAGGATGATGTGATAGAACTGCTCCGGCAGATCGTCATGGGCGCGCAGAAAATCGATCGTGTCGCCCACATCCCAATGCTCCGGCGCCACCACCACTTCGCGCTGCATCAGGCGGCCGGCAGAGGTTTCGGGGTAGCTCAGCGCGTGTTCCACCGCGGCGCGGTCGGCATCCTCCAGCTCGTCCAGAAGCGCCTGCTGCTGCGGCTCCTCAAGATCCTCGATGAGGTCCACCACATCATCGGTCTCTAGCTCGCGCACCGCCTCGCCCAGCGCCTCGGCGGGAAGGAAGGCGATCACCTCTTCGCGCAGGCCCTCATCGAGTTCCGAAAGCACCTCGCCATCCACAAGATCGTGGGCGAAAAGCAGAATCTCGCGCCGCTCGGCCTCGGGCACCTGTTCGAGGATGTCGGCGATATCGGCGGCGTGGAGCGGCTCGAAGAGTTCATGCAACCGGTCGCGATCGCCCGTTGCGACCGCCAGGTGAACCGCGGAAAGCACCTTGCCGTCGAGGGCATAGCCCTCATCCTGCTCCGGTGCGTCGGGCTCCAGAACCTCGGTCATCGCGCAATCCCTTATTCGATTGGCCTTTATTCGACGGGCCTTCTTTCGATGGGCCCTCCTTGATGGGGCCCGCCCGCTTTGCGGCAGACCATAGGCGAAGCACTTTCTGGAAAACAGAGGGGACGGGCCAATTTACGCCCCCCGCCGGGGCGCCTAGTCTGCGCCCAAACACGGGCAGGATGCATCAAGGCGGGGGCGCATGGGCGAGACACAGCTGATCACCGGGCAGGTGCTCTGGTTCGAGGGCTCGCCCTTCGAGGCGGGGCTCGATGCGGCCCGCCATGAGCGTCGGGGGGCCGTCGCGGTGGCCGATGGGCGTATCCTGGCGGTGGGGGCGGAAGACGATCTGGCCGCCGCGCATCCCGGCGCCGCGCGCCACGCCTATGGCGAAGGGCTGATCCTGCCCGGCTTTGTCGACGCCCACGCGCATTACCCGCAAACGGCCATCATCGCGAGCTGGGGCAAGCGGCTGATCGACTGGCTCAACACCTATACCTTCCCCGAAGAGATGCGCTTTTCCGACCCGGCCTATGCGGCCGAGATCGCGGGCCGGTACCTCGACCTGCTGCTGGCTCACGGCACCACAACGGTTGCCAGCTACTGCACGATTCACCCCGAAAGCGTGGAGGCGTTCTTTGAGGCCGCCGCCCGGCGCAACATGCGCGTGGCCGCTGGGAAAACCTGCATGGATCGCAATGCGCCCGAGGGCCTGACCGATACCGCCCAATCGGCCTATGATGACAGCAGGCGCCTGCTCGAACGCTGGCATGGGACGGGCCGTGCAGAGTATGTGATCACGCCGCGCTTCTCGCCCACTTCGAGCCCCGAGCAACTCTCCGCCCTCGGCGCGCTCTGGGCCGAGCACCCCGATTGCCTGATGCAAACGCATCTGTCGGAGCAAACCGATGAGATCGCCTGGGTGCAAAGCCTTTTTCCCGAGGCGCGCGATTACCTTGATACCTACGAGGCGCATGGGCTTCTGGGTGCCCGGGGCCTTTACGGCCACGCGATCCACCTTGAGCCCCGCGAACGCGCGCGGCTGGGCGAGATCGGCGCGGGCCTCATCCATTGCCCCACATCGAATACCTTTATCGGATCGGGGCTGTTCGATCTTGATGGGCTGATGGGCACGGGTGCGGCCATCGGGCTGGCCACCGATACCGGCGGCGGCTCGTCCTTCTCGATGCTGCGCACGATGGCCTCCGCCTACGAGATCGCGCATCTGAGGGGCCGCGTGCTGCATCCGGCCGAGCTTTTATGGCTTGCCACCGAAGGCTCCGCCCGCGCGATGCATATGGCAGGCCGCGTGGGGACGCTTGCGCCCGGATCGGAGGCCGATCTCCTGGTGCTCGATCTCGCCTCCACCCCCGCCATCGCCCAGGCGACCCTGCATGCGGAAAGCCTCTGGGGGGCGGTGTTCCCCACGATCATGATGGGGGATGACCGGGCGATTGCCGATGTGTGGGTGGCGGGCCAACGGGTCGCGCGCTAAGCGGGCAACCGCGGGTGAGCCGCGGCACCGCCCGCAGCGCCCCAGATCACCGACGAGCGGGCGTGGCGACCCGTTTGAGCGCCGGGCTCAGGGCGCCCGCCGCATGCGCTAGCCCATCAGGCGCGCCACCAGCGCTTCGGCCCTCCGCAGCAGCGCGCCCGTATCCACCGTGGTGATCCGCCCGTCGCGCACCACCTGCCGCCCCTCCACGAAGAGATCTCGCACCTGCCGGGGGCCGGCAAGCAGCAGCGCCGCCTTATCCCAGCTTCCCGCCGCCTCAAGCCCCGAGATATCCCAGATCGCGATATCGGCGCGCAGGCCCGGCGCGATCTGCCCGATATCGTCGCGCCCCAGCACCGCCGCGCCACCTCGCGTGGCGATCTCAAGCGCCTCGCGGGCACCCATCGCATCGCCGCCCAGCGCCACGCGCTGCAGCAGCATCGCCTGTCGGGCCTCGCCAACAAGGCTTGCGGCATCGTTTGAGGCCGAGCCATCCACGCCCAGCCCCACATGCACGCCGGCATCCCGCATCGCCCGGACCGGGGCAATCCCGCTGCCCAACCGGCAGTTCGAACACGGGCAATGGGCCACGCCGGTGCCGGTTTGGGCAAAAAGATCAATCTCCTGCCCATCGAGCTTCACGCAGTGGGCATGCCAGACATCCTCGCCCACCCAGCCCAGATCTTCCGCATATTGCCCCGGGCGGCAGCCGAACTGCGCCTCGCTATAGGCCACATCCTCGCCGTTCTCCGCCAGGTGGGTGTGAAGCCGCACGCCCTTGTCGCGCGCCAGGAGCGCCGCATCGCGCATCAACTCGCGGCTCACCGAGAAGGGCGAACAGGGCGCAACACCCACCCGCACCATCGCGCCCGGGGCGGGATCGTGAAAGGCATCGATCACGCGGATCGTATCCTCTAGGATCGCGCGCTCTTCCTCCACCAGCAGATCGGGCGGCAGCCCGCCCGCGCTTTCGCCGATGCTCATCGCGCCGCGCGTGGGGTGGAACCGCAGCCCGATCTCACCGGCGGCCGCAATGGTATCTTCAAGCCGTGCCCCATTGGGGAAAAGGTAGAGATGGTCGGCACTTGTGGTGCATCCCGAAAGCGCCAGCTCGGCGAGGCCAAGCTGGGTAGAGACAAACATCTCCTCCGGTCCGAAGCGCGCCCAAATCGGGTAAAGCGCGCGGAGCCAGCCGAAAAGCAGCGCATCTTGCCCGGCGGGCACCGCGCGCGTCAGTGTCTGATACAGGTGGTGGTGGGTGTTGATCAGGCCCGGGGTGACAAGCGTGCCGCCCGCCTCGATCACCTCGGCCCCCGGGGCGTCAAGGCCCGGCCCGACCTCCGCAATCACCCCATCTTCGATCCGGATATCCGCACCCGCCAGCTCGCGCGCGCGCTCATCGAAGGTGAGGATGATCTCTGCGTTTTTGATCAGGATGTTGCGCAGCACAGATCAAGCTTTCTCTTAAGTTTAGGTCAAAGCGAGGAGATCTGCCATATGGAAGCGTTTCCAGCGCTTTAAACGCCTCACCTCATGCATCACGCGAAAGAAGCTCCAGCGCCGCCGCATGCACCTCGGGGTTCGCCGCGGCCACCGCGCGGCCGCCGCCATGGGCCGGGCCACCGGCCCAATCGGTCACGATCCCGCCCGCCGCCTCGATCACGGCGATGGGGGCGGCAATATCATAGGGCGCGAGGCCCGCTTCGATCACCAGATCCGCCTGGCCCGCCGCCACCAGCGCATAAGCGTAGCAATCCATGCCGTAGCGCGTGAGCCGCACCTCGCGGGCCACACGGTCAAACCCCGCGCGCTCTTCCGCGCTGCCCACTTCGGGAAAGGTGGTGAAGAGCGTCGCCTCCGAAAGCGCGCGGTGGCCCCGCGTGGCAAGCGGCCGGCGCCCCTGCGGGCCCGTCACCTCGGCCACGCCGCCCCCGCCAAAGAACCGCTCGCCGATATAGGGCTGGTCGATCACGCCGAGGCACGGCCCGTCGCTATCGGAGACCGCGATCAGCACGCCCCAGGTGGGGGTGCCCGCGATGTAGCCGCGCGTGCCATCGATGGGGTCAAGCACCCAGGTCAGGCCAGACTTGCCCTCAACGGCCCCGTATTCCTCGCCCAAGATGCCATCATCGGGCCGCCGTGCGGCGATGATGGCGCGCATGGCGCGCTCTGCCGCGCGATCCGCCTCGGTGACGGGATCGAAATCCGCGCGCTTGCTCTCCGCTTCAAGCCCCGCCTGGCGGAAGAACCGCAGCGTTTCACCGCGCGCAGCATCTGCCAGCGCATGGGCCACCGCGCACAGATCGTCAAACTCTTCGGGAATTCGCCGCATGGCCCCGCGTTACGGGGGCCGGTGCGGGCGGTCAAGTCAGCTCGGGTCGCTCAACGCCCGGGCCAAATCGAACAGCCGCCGCCGCTGCGCCTCCGGGATCGCGTAGTAGGACCGTACGAGTTCCAGCGCCTCCTTATCGGTCATCATGTCCTGCGGCAGGCCGTTGTCTTCGGCCACTGCGCCGTCTTCGAGACCTTCGAAGAAGAACGAAACCGGCACCCCAAGCGCATCGGCAATGTCCCAAAGCCTGGATGCGCTGACGCGGTTCATACCCGTTTCGTATTTCTGGATCTGCTGGAACTTAATCCCGACCTGTTCGGCCAGTTGTTGTTGTGTCATGCCGATCATCCAACGGCGGTGCCGTATGCGCTTTCCGACGTGGACGTCTACGGGGTGCTTCATGTGTCTTATCTCCAGCAAGACTGGCCCGCCTCAGATTGCAAAAACCCGTATAGGTTGCACAACCTGTCTTTTTAGCCAAGCTGGTGGTCCGGCAAGGCGGGTGTTTCAAGCAATTAGTATGGGCCACCGAAATTGGTAGCTCAAGTCGTAAACGCCCCGTTCGCGCATAACGTGTATTACACGAATCGGCTCCCCCGCGCAAATGGAAACGCCGGGCCTTGCAATCGCCGCTGTGGCCGGTAGGCCGATGAAAACTGTTGCAGGAGCTCTACGATGCGCGCCTTTCAGGTCACGGATTTCGAGGCGCCGCCAGCGCTTGCGAGTCTCTCTTCACCCGATCCGGGGCCCGGAGAGGCGCTGATCGCGGTCCGCGCCTGCGGGCTCAACTTCGCCGATCTACTCGCCGCACGCGGGAAATACCAGGAACGCCGCGATCCGCCCTTCACACTTGGGATGGAGGTTGCGGGCGAGATTGTTGCCTGTGGCGCGGGGGTTACGGGGCTTGCCCCAGGCCAGCGGGTGGCCGCCTTCACCGGCGCGGGCGGGCTGGCCGAGCGCGTGGTGGTGCCGGCCGCGCGCGCCGTTCCCCTGCCCGATCAGATGCCCTTTGATGAGGCGGCCGCCTTCCAGGTGGCCTACGGCACCTCGCATCTTGCACTGGCAGAAAAGGCGCGGCTTGCGCCCGGCGAAACGCTTCTGGTTCTGGGTGCCGCAGGCGGCGTAGGGCTGACGGCGGTGGAGATCGGCAAACGGCTGGGCGCGCGCGTGATTGCCAGCGCACGGGGGCCCGAAAAGCTCGCCGTCGCCGAAAAGGCGGGCGCCGATCACCTGATCGACAGCACAGCGGGCGATCTGCGCGAGGCGGTGCTGGCGCTAGGCGGCGCCGATGTTGTTTACGATCCGGTGGGCGGTGCGGGTTTCACTGCCGCCTTCCGCGCCACCAAGCCCGAAGGCCGCATTCTCGTGGTGGGCTTTGCCAGCGGCGATGTGCCTCCGATCCCCGCCAACCACATGCTGGTGAAGAACATCTCGGTCATCGGCTTCTGGTGGGGCGGCTACCTCGCCTTTGCGCCCGATAAGCTGACTGCAAGCCTTGCCACGCTGTTTGATTGGTATGCCGCCGGGGGCCTCCGCCCCCATATCAGCCACCGCCTGCCGCTGGAGCAGGCGGCGGAGGGGCTTGAGCTACTCCGCGGCCGTCATTCGACCGGGAAGATCGTGATCACGCCCTAGCCGGCTTTGGAACGCCTGACGGATGAAATTCGTCAGCGCCGCACGGGGGGCATCGGCCGCGCCCGCCTCGGTGTACAGGTTGATCCGCTTGCCCTGCAGCTTGGGCAAGGCGCCGTCGTGCTGGATGGCGGCCATGTATTGCGGGATCGTGCCGTAGAGCACGGCGCTGACCGCGAGATCGGCGCTGACACTGGCCTCGATGGTGCGCGAGCTGTCGGATTCCACGGCCATCTCCCAAGGGATGCCCGCCTCGTCGAGCGCCCGCTGCGCCCCGATGCGGAAGATGCAGTTCTGCTCGAAGGCCAGTCGCAAGGGCCGCCGCCGCCAGGCCGATCCGCCGGGCGCGCCCATCCAGATCAGCGGCAGTTCCACCAGCGTTTCCCCGCCCGTATCGAGCCCGTCCTCGGTGCCGAGGATCAGCTGGCATTCGCCGCGGGCGAACATCTCCTTCAGCCGCCGGGTGTAGCTTGAGAGCAGGTTCACCCGCATCCGCGGAAACTCCGCATGAAAGCGCTGCAGCACCTGGGGGATCGCGGGGTACACGATGTCATGCGGCACCCCCAGCACGATCTCGCCCTCATAGGCGCAATCGGTCATCTTGGCGTAGACCTCATCATTAAGATCCAGCATCCGCCGGGCATAGCTGAGAAGCTGTTCGCCCGCCGTTGTCAGCACCAGCGCGCGCCCAGTGCGATCGAAAAGCGCCACGCCGAGGCTTTCTTCCAGCCGTTTGAGCTGCATCGAGACGGCCGATTGCGTGAGGTTGAGAAAGCCCGCCGCGCGCGTCACCCCGCCGGTTTCCGTAACCGCCACGAAAGACCGCAGGGCGGTGAGATCGAGATTTCGCGGCATATCACATCTCCTGATGGCTTATCTCACAATCATTCGTTTCACGAATAGAACATGCTGCGCCATATATATCAACAGCAATGATGCTAGGCCGATTTAGATGAAGGATACGAAAGCAATGACCGTTCGTTCGCTCACCCGCTCCTCCACCGCCCATCGCCGCCGGACATCGTTTTTCGGCTGGCTCTTGGGGCTTGATCACACCCGCCGCCAGCGCAATCAGCTGCGCAGCCTCGATGCGCATATGCGCGAGGATATCGGGGTAACGGATGCCGATGTGGAACGCGAATTGGCGCGCTCGCTCTGGGATGCCCCGCAACACTGGCGAAAATAACCTGCGGGCCTGTGCGGCAATCCGACAGAAACGGTTTGATTTGCCGCGTGGCGCCTTGAAAAACACAAGGTTCCGGCCAATATTCCTAACCGAGGGCGTCCCCGCATTGCGGGTGCGCCCATTGGCTTACCTTTTTGGAGGAACACATGGCTGACTATCAGACGGTTCGGACGCAGGCCGGTGCCCGCCCAGCCGCCGTGATTGACGAGGGCCTTCGCGCCCATATGAGCAAGGTCTACGGCACGATGTCCGTGGGCATGCTGGTAACCGCGGGCGTATCCTGGGCGGTGGGCACAAGCCCGATGCTGTTGTCGATCTTCCGCGATCCCGCAACGCTTCAGCCGAACATCCTGGGCTGGATCGCGATGTTCGCGCCGCTCATCATGGTTTTCGCCTTCGGGGCGATGATCAACCGGCTCTCCGCGGCCGGCGCGCAGACCTTCTTCTACGTCTTCGCCGCCGTCATGGGCCTTTCGATCGCGTGGATCTTCGCGGCCTTCACCGGGCTGTCGATCGCGCAGACCTTCCTGGTAACCGCGATTGCCTTCGCGGGGCTCAGCCTTTGGGGCTACACCACGAAGAAGGATATCTCGGGATGGGGCGCCTTCCTGATCATGGGCGTGATCGGCCTGATCGTGGCCTCGATCGTGAACATCTTCCTCGGCTCGCCCGCCATTGCCTTCGCGGTGTCTGTGATCGGCCTGCTGATCTTCGCGGCCCTCACGGCCTACGATACGCAGCGGATCAAGACGGAATATGTGGCCCACGCCAGCGCGATGGATCAGGAGTGGCTCGACAAATCCGCCATCATGGGCGCGCTGAGCCTCTACATCAACTTTATCAACATGTTCATGTTCCTGCTCCAATTCCTCGGAAATCGCGAGTAATAGGCGGAATATCGGAACAATCGGAAGGGCCGGCGGAAGCGCCGGCCCTTTTTCTATGCACTGTTTCCGGATTGGGCCGCCGATATCGGCTGATTGCCCGCGCGGAGGCTTGTGAAGGCCTTCGCACCTGCGGTATTCTCCTGGCAGTGGTGTTCGCAGCTGCCGCGCAGCGCCGCTCCAGGGTGGGGGCCCTGATGACAGGGATCCTGGATTTCCCCAGAGCGAAGATGCCGTCGGCGGCCTGCCAGTTACCGGTGCGTGTGTATCCGCGTGGTGTCGCGGGGCCCGCATCTGGGGGGTGTGGGAATATGAGTGATGTCAGCCGGCCCGATACGGGCCAGACCTCGGGCCGCAAGGCAGGCCGGAAAGATCTTCTCAATGGTGCTGCGCCGCAGCCGCTTAGCTGGGAACGGCGGATTGCGGAGGCGCGCAAGCACAAGGCCGATGCGCTAGCAAAAACCGCGCGCAGTGCCGCGCCTGCCGATGCCCCGCCCCCGCCGCCAGTTGTGGCGCTGGGCGAGGTGGATACCGAGACGGTGCCGGCAAGCTCCGAGCCGCCCGCCTGGATGATCACCGATGCCGAACCGCCGGTGGCCCCGGCGGCAGCGCCGGAGGAACCCGCCGTGGCGCCGCCCGTTGCCGCCGCGGCCGCCGCCGCTCCCCGCCGCAGCCGCTGGCTCGATCGCGGCGCGGCCGTCTTCACCATCGCCGTGCTCGCCGCGCTGTATTTCACCGGCCAGTTCGATCCCGCGCCGCAGATCGCAACCGTCACGCCGCCCGCGGCGGTGACCCCTGCCCCGGCAGAGCCCGAGGCGGCGCCCGCGCCGGAGGTTGCCGCCGCCCTCCCGCAAACGCGCCCGCTGGCCCGGCCCGAAGCGGCCCCGGCAGAGGGAGCGGCCACCCAGGCCGCGCTTGTGCTGCCCGATACGGCCACCGGCAGCCTGTCAGACACGGCCACTGCACCCGCCGCTGCGCCTGCCACTGCGCCTGCCACTGCGCCTGCCGCAACCGCAGAGCCCGCGCTGCCCATCGTGGCGGCCCCGGAACCGGCAACCGCTAGCCCGGCGCCCGAACAAACCCTCGCCGCGGAGACACCCAGCGCCATTGCCACGCTGACAGCCCCTGCGGATGCGCCCGAGGTGGCCCCGGACGCGCCCGAAGCGCTTGCCGCCCTGGCCGCGCCCGAAACCGCCCTGCCCACGGCGCCTGAAGCAACGGCTCCCGGCGCTGCGCTAAACAGTGCAGCCCCCGTCATCGCCGCGATCCCGCCCGCCGCCCGGCCCTGGGATCCGCGTGGCCGGGATCTGGCCGCCGCGCAAAACCTGCGGATTATCCTCACCACCTCCAGCGCTATGTCCGCCACCCAGCGCGCAGGGTTTGAGGCCGCCATCGAAAGCTTCGGCTTCTCCATCGGCACCGCGCAAACCGCGGGCTTCCGGATCTCGGAGAACCAGGTGCGCTTCTTCCACCCCGAGGATATCAACGCCGCGGGCGCGCTGGCCGATGCCGTGGGCGCCCGTGTACGCGATTTCACCTCTTTCCGCCCCGCACCGCCCCCCGGCACGCTTGAGATCTACCTCAATGCCGAGGGCCTTGCGCCGCTTCAGCCCGCATCTGCCGGCGAGGCGCTCGACCGGCTGCGTGACCGGCTGGCCGAAGCCATCCGGCGCGGGGATCACCTCTAACCCCCAAGCGAGGCTCGCGCCCCATGCCCAACCCCCGCCTCACCGCCGTGATCACCGCGATGATCCTGCTGGCCGCGCCCGCGGGCCGGGCCGCGCCGGAGATGGCACAGCTCATGGAGCTTGAGCGCCTTGTGCTGGGCCGCGATTGCGGCGCGCTTCGGGGCTTTCTTGCCATCAACCCCACGCTGATGGAGGGCACCGATCCGCTGGCGCGCGAATTGCGCAGCTTCGCCGATGAGGTGGATGCGGGCCTTCTGCCCTGCCTCTCGGCGGAGGTGGAGGTCACCTCGCGCGAGGCCGATTTCGCGGCCTCGGTCACGACCACCTACTGATTGGCCCACGGCGCGCCATGACCAAGACGCGCCCGCAGATCGCCTATGTGATCGATCCCCGTTTTCCCGGCGGCACCTCTGCTGCGGTGGCCGATGAGTTGGCCGTTGCGGCGGGGATGGGCGATCTGGCCGTTCACGCCGTCTCCTCGGCCATGTTCAAGGGGCGGCAGGTGGCGCCGGTGCTGGACCGTGCGCTGGCCGCACTGGGGCTGCGCCTGAACTGGGATGCCCCCGCGATCGGCGGCGATCTCGTGATCCTGCACAACCCCAGTTTCCTCAAGTTTCAGGCCCGGCTCGCGCCCCGCCTTGTTGCGCGCCGCCTCGTTGTGGTGACGCATGAAAACTTCGCGCTGCCCGGCGGGCTGCCGGGGTTTGACGTGGCCGCCTGCCTGGCACAGATCGATGCGGCAAGCTTTGCGGGCGAGAAGATCCTTGCCCCCGTCTCGCCCTACAATCGCGAAACGGTTGCCGCCTGGTGCGCCGCCCACCCTGCCGCCGCCCGGCCCTGGGCGCTTGCGGGGGAAGACTGGTTCAACATCTGCGCGCCGGGCGATGCCGCCGCCACGCCCCGGCCCCGCGACCGGCGCGGGCGCCATTCGCGCGCGGGGATCGAAAAGTTCCCGCCCCTCGCCGATCTTGATCTCAGCTTCCCCGAAAGCGCCGAAGCCAATGTGATCCTCGGCGCCGATAGCCTGATGGCGGCTGGGCCGCTCCGGCCACACTGGGCGCTCTTCCCCTTTCACGGCATTGAAATCGAACGCTATTTCGAGATGATCGATTTCATGGTCTACCACACCGCCCCCACCTTGCGCGAAAGCTTTGGCCGCGTGCTGGCCGAAGGCATCGCCGCGGGCAAGGTGGTGATCGCCGATCCCGATACCGCATCCGTCTTCGAGGGCGGCGTGATCGGCGCGCGGCCCGATGAGGTGAGCGATGTGATCGCACGGCATATCGAGGCCACGCATCTTTATGCCCAGCAGGTGGATCGCGGCCGCGCCGCGCTGGCCCGCTTCTCGGCCAGCCGTTTCGCGGCGATGATGGCGCAGCATCTCGCGCCCGCGGAGGCGGCGGCGTGATCGTTGTGGAGGCCGGGCGGCGCGATGAGCGCAGCCTCGATGCCCGCCTGCTCTTCGCCGCCGATCTGGCCGCCCATGGCTATGACGCGGTGATCGATGAGGAAACGGTGCCCGAGGCGCTGGCCCGCGCCACCCGCTACGACGCCGCGCCCTACCTTTCCGCCCGCGCCGATCTCGCCCCCGCGGCCATTCTGGTGATCGGGGCCGAGGAAATCGGCGATGACACGCTTCTGACCTTGCGCGATTACGCCTTGCCGCCCGAGGTGCAGATCGCCGGGCTCGGGCGCTTCGCCAGCCATCAGGCGCGTCTCACCGCCGAGGCGCGGCTGGCCCATGCCACCGGCCGTACGCCCGTGATCGTGGATCTCGAAGCCGAGGCGCCGGGCCTTGCCCCCGGCAGCGTGCTGCCGCTTCTGGCATCGGCGGGCGCGGCACCTGCGGCGGAGATTCCCACCTTGGCCCTCGCCTTCGGGGCCGAGCTTCTCGAAGATCCGCAAACCCTGCCGCTTCTGACGGCGATGAACAATCTCGGCGCGATGCGGCTGCGGCTCATCACCACCGGCAAGGCGAAGGATCAGATCAAGGGCACCCGCTACGCCGCGCTGCCGGTTTTTTCGGTGACCGAACTGCCGCCCGCGGCGCTCGCGCGCGGGATCGAACTGCTGGCGGTTCTGGGCCCCGGAGCGCCGGGCGAACGGGTGGCGGCCCTCGCCACGGCGCTTCTCGCGCGCGGCGGCGCGGTGATCGACAGTACAGAGGAGGCCGCGCTGGCGGCCAGCGGCGCACCGGTCTTGCGCGGCCCCGCAACGCTTGCGGGCCTGCCGGGCTTTGCCGAACACACCGTGCTGCCGAACCGCGCCGAGATCGCGCGCGCCGCCGAGGGCGATCCGTGGATCGCGCGCCACGCGCTGCCCCGCATCGCGGCGCTTGCCGGGCTGCCTGCCCCCGAGCGATCCGGCGCAACCGCGCCCCCGGCGCGCGGCCCGCGCGCCCTTTTCGTGCCCACCAACGGCAACGGCCTCGGACATGCCCAGCGCGCCGCGCAGATCGCGCGCGCGCTGCCCGCCGATCTGCCCGCCGGCTTCTGCGCCTTCCCAAGCTGCCTGCCGCTTCTGAACGCGCAAGGCTTTGCCGCCGCACCGCTCGTCTCTCCCACCGGCGCCCATGAGGCCGATGATGCCAATGACGTACTGAACGCCCTGCGGCTTTCGCGCGCGCTCGCCCCCGGCGATCAGCTTGTCTTCGATGGCGGTTATGTCTTCACCTCGATCTTCCGCGCGATCGTGGAAAGCGGCGCGCGGGCCACCTGGGTGCGCCGCGGGCTCTGGCGCCCCGGCCAGATCGCCGAAAGCCATCTGGATCGTGAGAAGGTGTTCGATCAGGTGATCGTGCCGGGCGAGGCCTTTGACGAGCTTAACACCGATCTCACCTTCGGCCCCCATATCCACAAGGTCGGCCCTATCGTGCAGGCCGCGGGGGCCGAGGCGCCCGAGGCCATGCGCAGCGCGCTGGCAGAGGCGCTTGGCGCGGCGTTTGAAACCCTCGTTGTCTCCATGCTCGGGGGCGGAGTGGCGGCGGACCGCACCGCGCAGCTGCAAACGATCTCCGCCGCGCTCGCCCCCCGGCCCGGTGCGGTGCATGTGATCGTGGCCTGGCCCGGCGCCACGCTGCCCGCGGTGCTTGCCCAATGGCCCAACACCCATATTGTCACCACGCTCGAAGCGCTGCCGCTTGCGCGCGCAGCGGATCTGGTGATCTCGGCGGCGGGCTACAATGCGTTTCACGAGCTGATCTATGCCCGAACGCCCGCGATCTTCATCCCCCAGATCGCGCCTTACATGGATGATCAGGAGCGCCGCGCCCGCGCGGCCTCCGACAGGGGGCTGGCGCTGACGGTTCTGCCCGATGAACTCATCGTGCTCAGCCGCGCGATTGAGGGCGCGCTCGATCACGGCGAGGGCGCCGCGCGCGCCCGCGCGCTCGCCGAACTCACCCTGCCCGCGCCCGGCACCGAAGATGCCGCGCGCCTGATTGCGGAGCGGATGGCATGAGCCTGGAAGACAACTGGCGCGCAATCGCCGCGCGCATCACACCCGGCGCCCCGGTGCCCCTTGGCGCGGCCCCCGCCGATCAGGCGCTTGCGGCGGCGCCCGCGCCGCGCGCGCCCTCCGGGCGGCTTTTTCCCCAGCGGGCGGAGGGGCAATCCTATCTCGGCGTGCGCATCACACAGCCGCCTGCCGATCCGGCGGGCACGGCGGCGCGCCTGGCCGCCGCTGCGCTTGAACGGCGCGTGGTGCCGATCCTGCTGTCGCACCTGCCGCAATCGGGGTTCGAGCGCTTCGGCTTTCGCGTGGAACGGATCCTCGGCGGAAGCCCGGCCGAGCGCGCCGCGCAGGAGGCCGAACTGCAGCGCTTCTGGGATCTCGCGATCATCATCGATCTCGGGGATGTGGCGGGGATGGGCTAGCTGAAGATGCGCTGCATCCGGATCACGGGGAAATCGATCCCCGGGCGCAGCCCGATCGTGATCTCGCCCAGCGACTTGAAGCCCATCGCCTCATAGAACGGCTCGGCCGTGCGCGTGGCCAGGCAATCCAGCCGGTCGGCCCCCGCCAGCCGCGCTTCCGAGACGACGGCCATCATCACCCGGCGCCCGATGCCCCGGCGGATGTGGCGATCATCGGTCACAAGATGGCGCACATCGGCGGTGCCCGCGCGTTTGATCGACCGTGTCCACCCACCCGCGCCGAGGATTTCGCCCGCCTCGGTTTCGGCCACATAATAGGTGCCGCCCGACACAAGGCCGGGGTTCGCGCGTGACAGGATCGGAACCGCCGTCACCATCACGGAAGGCGGGTAGTCTGCCTTGAGCTGCCGGGGATAGCTGCGCCTCAAGAGCGCATCCACCGCGGCAATATCGGCCTCGGTGCCACGTCTCAGTGAGATTACAGGCGCGCCCATATGACGCAGGTAGCCCGCAATTCGGTCATGAAAAGGGCCAATCGCACGGAAATTTCCGCCTGTGCCTCCGATCCCTTGCCAAGCTGCCCCACGCCTTCATAATCGGCCGATCAAAAAAACCAATCAGGGAGACATTTCATGAAACTTCGCCACCTCATGCTGGCCGCCTCCGCCGTGGCGTTGACGGCCGGGGCAGCCTCGTCAGAAACGCTGCGATGGGCGCGCGCGGGGGATTCGCTCACGCTTGATCCCCACGCCCAGAACGAAGGCCCCACCTCAACCCTCGCCCACCAGATCATGGAGCCGCTTATCATGCGCGACATGACGGGCGCGATCACACCGGTGCTCGCCACTGACTGGGCGCCTGCGCCCGACAATCCAAACGTCTGGGTTTTCAACCTTCGCGAAGGGGTAACCTTCCATGATGGGGCCGAGTTCGACAGTTCCGATGTTGTCTTCAGCCTGAACCGCGCGATGAGCGAGAACTCCGATTACAAGGAACTGCTCGCCTCCGTCGTCGAAGTGCGCGCGCCCTCGAAATATGTGGTGGAGATCGAGACCGCGGGCCCGAACCCGATCATGCCCTCGAACCTCACCAACATGTTCATGCTCGATCAGGGCTGGGCGGAGGCCAACGGCGCCGTCGAGGTGCAGGACTATGAGGGTGGCGAAGATACGTTCGCGGCCAAGAACGCCAATGGCACCGGCCCTTACCGGCTGGTGAGCCGTGAGCCGGATGTGCGCACGGTTATGGAGCTTTACGAAGGCTATTGGGGCGCCGGCCAATACCCGCTTGAAGTGACCCGCATCGAATACACCCCGATCCAGAACGCCGCGACGCGGGTGGCCGCGCTGCTCTCCGGCGAGGTGGATTTCATCCAGGATGTGCCGGTGCAGGATCTCGAACGCGTTGCCGCCACCGATGGGCTGGATGTGCGCACCACGCCGCAGAACCGGGTGATCTTCTTCGGCATGAACGTGGGCGAGGCCGATGCCGCCAACGATAATGTCGATGGTGCCAACCCGCTGAGCGACAAGCGCGTGCGCCAGGCGATCAATACCGCGATCAACCGCGATGCGATCCAGCAGGTGGTGATGCGCGGCCAGTCGGCGCCCGCCGGCGTGATCATGCCGCCCTTCGTGAACGGGTGGACAGAAGCGCTTGATGCGGTGCCAGCCACCGATGTGGAAGCCGCCAAGGCGCTGATGGCCGAAGCAGGCTATGGCGATGGCTTCTCGATCCAGCTCGATTGCCCCAACGATCGCTACATCAATGACGAAGCGATCTGCCAGGCCGCGGTTGGGATGCTGGCCCAGATCGGGATCGAGGTGAACCTCGATGCCAAGCCCAAGGCGCAGCACTTCCCGCTGATCAACAACGAACCTCCGCAGACCGATTTCTACATGCTCGGCTGGGGCGTTCCGACCTTCGATTCCGAATACATCTTCAACTTCCTCGTCCATTCCCGTGGCGAGAAATACGGCTCCTGGAACGGCACGCGCTATTCCAACCCCGAGCTTGATATGAAGATCCAGGCCCTGGCCTCGGAAACCGATCTCGACGCCCGGAACGGTATGATCGCCGAGATCTGGGAAGTGGTGCAGGACGAGATGCTCTATATCCCGATCCACCACCAGGTGCTGAACTGGGGCATGCGCTCGGACATCGGCACGGTGGTGCAGCCGGAAGACCAGCCGAAGATCAAATACCTCACGATGACGCGCTCCTGACGCGCATCTGCAAAACACCGCGCGGCGGATCACCCCGCCGCGCGGGCTTTTTTGGGGGGCCATCGCGAGGCCACGACCTTGGGTCGATAGCACGCCCACATGAGCGGTGACTATCGGGCCGATGGGTGCCCCGGCCCGGGAAAGCGGGGCATTCCAGACCCACTTTAGTCGCGGCGCGCCACGCTTCTCACAACAAGATCCCGAAACCAGGAAAACATCGGCGAACGATCAACACCGCGGCCCCAGATCATCTGCGCGTCCACGGAGGGAACGTGGATCGGAAGCTCATAGATATTGAGCGGCAGGGTCTCCTGCGCCTTGAGCGCCAGGCGGCGGGGAAGCGCCGCAATCAGATCGGTTTCCGCGATCATGTTGGGCAGCGCGGCAAATCCCGAAACGCTGGCCACAACGTTGCGCGACAGGTCCATCGCGCCCAGCGCCGCGTCGACGATGCCCACCCCATCCTGCCTGTGCGAGATCAGCGCATGCCTGCAGGCCAGGAACGCCTCAAGCGTGAGATCGGTTTTCACCTCGGGGTGCCCCTTGCGGGCGATGCACACGAAGGGTTCCCGAAACAGCGGGATGTGATGAAACCTCTTTGCGATTTGGCCCGCCGCGCAGATCGCGATGTCTGCCCCGCCGCTATCGAGAACCGGCGCAAATTCGTCCCGCACCGCGGCGCGGGTGAACAGGCGGATGCCCGGCGCCTGTTCGTGCAGCGCCCGCATCACCTGCGGCAAAGCGGTTAGTTCGATCAGGTCGTTGGTGAGCAGGCGAATATCGGCATCTGCCGTTTCGGGGTTGAAATCGGTCCCGACATTGATTGCGCTTTCGGCTGCCGCGATCGCCGCGGTCACATGATGGGCCGCCTCGACGGCAAGTGCCGTGGGCACCATGCCCGCGGGCGTGCGCACGAAAAGCTCATCATCAAACAGTGCCCGCAGCCGCGCCAGCGCATTGCTCATTGAAGGTTGGGCAAGGCCGATCCGCTGGCCCGCCCGCGTGACGTTGCGCTCGCTCATCATCGCATCGAAGGCCACGAGCAGGTTCAGATCGAGGGATTTTACATTCCTCATATCAATGAATCTTATTTTCACTATCCATTGGACGAATGGTAGGCGATGCGCTTCTCTCGGGCCAGTTCAAACGGATTGGATCTCAGGATGGCTGGCCCCACCGCTCCCCTCTCCCGCCGCGGCCTGATCAGGCTGGCTCTGGGCACAGGCGTCGTCTCCGCCACCTTTGCCACGAGGGGGCATGTTGCGCGCGCCGATAGCCATGCCGCCACGCCGTTGAGCGGCCTTGTCACATCCCATCGGTTGGGGCCCGTCACGCTTCACACCTATGCCGCGCCCGAAGCCTCGTCCTGGGTCACCACCCAGATCATCGAAACGGCAAATGAGATCCACGTCATCGATACCCAGATGGTGCAGGCATTTGCCGCCGAGGCCCGCGCCTTAATCGACAGCCTCGGAAAGCCGATCAAACGAGTCTATCTGAGCCACGCGCATCACGACCACATCTTTGGCATCACGCAATATCCGGAGGCGGAATTCGTTACCTCTGCCGCGGTGCTGGGTGACGTGCAGGGCTTCATCGATGCGGGCACCTATGCGCAGCGCAAGGCCGGGCTGGAAGATACGTCAGAGCTCCGGCTCCCCGAAGATGGCCTGGCGGCTGGCGCGGCCAATTGGGATGGCGTTAACGTGATGATCTCCGAGGTCGCCGATTGCGAAGCCAGCAACACGCTGCTCTTTCACATCCCCGAAGCGGGGCTGCTGGTGGCGCAGGATCTTCTCTATGCGAATGTGCATGCCTTTCCCGTGGCCAACCATCCAAACTGGATCGCGGCCCTGCAAGACCTGCGCGGGATGGAGGGCCTGCGGGTGATCGGTGCGGGGCACGGGCTTGCCGCCGCACCCGGCGCCATCGATGACGCCATCGCGTATCTGACCTTCCGTGAAAACGTGATTGCGGCCAGCGCCGGCGCCGAAGACGCAATCGCGGCGATCGGCGCGGCATATCCAAGTTACGGGGCGAAAACTCTGTTGTCCTTTGTCGGCATGCGCTTCTGAGGAGCCCGAGAGCTTCGGGGCCGGCCCCGGCGCGTACACTGTTACCCGCGCTTTGCATAGTATCGCTAGGGTGCGGCCACGGCCCCGGGCGAACACGCGAGACGAAGACAAGTGACAGAAGTTCTAAGCCACAGCGCGAATGCGGGCGAACGCCCCGGCAACGGCCCAGATAGCGCCTGCCCCGGCAGCGTTGCAGCCGTGGCGGCGCATGCGCCCCACGCATTCTCCAAGCCGGTTTGCGACATGATCGAACTGGTGGCGGGCATGGGCGTTCAGGGCGATGCGCATTTTGGCGCCACCGTTCGGCACCGCAGCCGCGTCGCGGCTGATCCCACCCAACCAAACCTGCGCCAGGTCCACCTCATCGCGGGAGAGCTTCATGATGCCCTGGTCGCGAAGGGTTTCAAAGTTGGGCCCGGTGCGATGGGCGAAAACGTGACCACGCGCGGGGTGGATCTTCTCGCCCTGCCGGTTGGCACCCTGCTGCGGCTGGGGGAAGACGCCGTCGTGGCGCTGACCGGGCTGCGCAATCCCTGCAAGCAGCTCGACGATTACCAGGCTGGCCTGATGCGCGCGGTTCTTGAGCGCGCGCCCGATGGCACGCTTCTGCGCAAGGCCGGGGTGATGGCGGTTGTCGTCGCCCCCGGAGCTGTTCGCCCGGGCGATGAGATCAGGGTCGCCCTGCCCCCGGCGCCGCACCAGGCGCTCGAACGGGTCTGACAGGTTGGCCCGCACGCGGGGCCTTCCCCGATAGCGGCGAAAGCAAAAGTCCGCGCGGCCCACAAGAGAGCGCCTGCCATCGCACCCGCCTGAAGCCGGTTAGCGGCCCGATGCAGCCCGCGCGCGTTTTGGCTGCCCGGGCGCAAACTGGGCCAAGTGATCAACAAGGCGCGCGCCCAGGCCCGATTTTGCCGCGTTCTGCGGCCAGAGAACGTAAACGCCGATCGGGTCAAGCTGCCAGTCGGGCAGAAGGCGAGCCAGGCTGCCCTGCCGGATATCTTCGCCCACCAGGCAATCGGGCAGCACCGCAAGCCCGGCCCCGGCGCGCACCATCTGGCCAAGCGCCAGAGCATCGTTCACGATATGCGCCGCGTTGGGTTTGATCGTCACGGCGGGGCGCCCGTGCTTTCGAAACCGGGGTTTGAGGGGAAGATCGCGCAGTTCGACCCAATCGAGGCCGCCCAACCCATCGGGATGGGTGATCTCGGGAAGGGTGGCGGCATAATCGGCAGAGGCCACGACAACACGCTGAAATTCGTTCAGCTTGCGCATCTTCAGGGCACTATCGCGCATGTTTCCCATGCGGATGGCCAGATCATACCCGCCTCCGATGATATCCTGCAGCGCGTCGGAAAAGTGGAACTCCAGCCGGATCTTCGTGTGATCCTTCGCAAAGGCCACGATCCTGTCAACGACGACGGACTGAGACAAAACCGCGGGCATCGCGATCCGGATCACCCCGGATAGAACGCTTCCGCGATCCGAGAGATCGTCAAGCCCGGCCTCGGCGGCGCGCACCATGATCTGCGCCTGTTTCAACAGCCGCGCGCCGTCTTCGGTGAGTGAGATCTTGCGCGTGGATCGGTAGAGAAGCGTTGTGCCCAGCCGGTCTTCAAGCTGGGCAATGTGGTGGCTCACCACCGAGGGTGAGATCCGCAGCGCCTGCGCGGCACCCCGGAAGCTCCCCTGCTCCACCGTCTTCGCGAAGATCGCCATCTGTCGCAGCTCATCCAGCATTGTTCGCCATCCCGAACAGTAAAACCAGTTTATACCAGATTTTGCACAATGGCCCGCCCTCCTACAATCGCCGCACAGCTGGATTGGAGGTGACCGATGAACGTCTTGCACGCCACACTCACTGCCGGGCTCTGCGCCCTGCCTCTTGCCATGCCCGCGGGCGCCGACAGCCATCAGGATCTGGGCGCATTCGTCGTCGAGGCACTCAACAACACGCTGATGGCGGGGAATGCGAGCGCGATCCCCGATTACTTTTCGCCGGGCTACATAAACCACAACCCCGGGGTGGCAGACGGGCTTGAGCCCCTGGCCGGACTTGCCGATAAGCTTCAGCCCGTGGGCGGGCTTCAGGGCGAAATTCACCGCGTGATCGTCGATGGCAGCACCGTGGCGCTGCACAGCACCTGGACGAATGTGGGCCCCGCCCCCCTTGTTGCGTTCGACGTGTTCCGCGTGGAAGACGGGCTGATCGTCGAGCACTGGGATAACCTTACTCCGGCAACGGGGCTCAACCCCTCCGGCCGCAGCCAGACCGACGGGCAGACCGAGGTCACGGATCTCGACAGGACCGAGGAGAACCGGGCATTGGTGATCGAGCTGATCACCAAGGCATTCATCAATGGCGAGAACGTCGATTTCGCCCGCTACATCAACCCCGAGACCTAAGTCCAGCACAATTCAGATATCGGGGACGGGCTTGAAGGGCTGGCGGCTGCGATGCAATCGGGCCTGTCGATCCGGTACGATGTGATCCACCGCACAGTCGCCCAGGGCAACTTCGTTCTCACCATGTCCGAAGGCGCGCTGAACGGCACCGCCTCTGCCTTCTACGATCTCTTCCGCCTCGACGAGGGGCTCATCGTGGAGCACTGGGACGTGATCGCCGAAATGCCGGACCCATCCGCACCAACAAACGCCTCCGGCAAATTCTGACCGCGAAGCGCGCCGGGGCCCGCGCCCCGGAAGCAAGCGGCGGGAAACGGGCGCCCGGTGCGCCCTAGCCCACCACCTCGATCCCGGCGAAGAAATACGCGATTTCCTCGGCGGCGGTTTCGGGGGCGTCGGAGCCGTGAACGGAGTTTTCGCCCACGCTTTCGGCAAACTCGGCGCGGATCGTGCCGGGCGCGGCATCGGCGGGATTGGTGGCGCCCATCACATCGCGGTTCTTCGCGATGGCGCCCTCGCCTTCCAGCACCTGAACCACAACGGGGCCCGAGGCCATGAAGGTGCAAAGCTCGTCATAGAACGGGCGCTCGGCATGCACCTTGTAGAATTCGCCCGCCTGCGCCTTAGTCAGGTGAATGCGCTTCTGCGCGGCGATCCGAAGGCCCGCTTCCTCGAATTTCGCGTTGATCTTGCCGGTGAGGTTGCGCGCCGTGGCGTCCGGTTTGATGATGGAAAGCGTGCGTTCTGTCGCCATGTCTTGGCCCTGTCTCTGCCCTTGGTCAATAAGGGCGGCAGGCCCGAGGCCCGCCGCCCAAACTCGGCGCCCGCCTAGCACGGAGCGCCGGGGAAGTAAAAGGCTTACTCCACCCGAAGGAGCGGTTGCTGCAGCCCCACCTGCGGGCGGTTTTCCTCGGCATAAAAGCCGGTGCCATCCACATGCTTGGCGCCCATGAAGAGAAGGTCGGGCATATCCTCGCGCACGTAGAGCAGATCGTGATCCACAACGAAGGGATTGCCCTCCTCAAACCGCACCAGCACGCAGGGCTGGCCAAGCACGTCCTTCGCCTCGCCCACCGCGAACGCGCCCTGCCCGCAGGCGCCCTCTGGCAGGGCGTTCAGCTGATCGGCGAAAGGCTGGGCCAGGGGCGTGAGTTCGAGCTTGGCGTTCAGCACATAATCCTGCGAATAGGCCCCCGGCGCGGCCGGGTTCGGCCCGTGCCACACCACCTCGCCCGCGAAGGAGAACAGAACGGTGGGCTGGGTGCAGGCGGGATCGGCGAAGATGGTGATCATGGCCGAAAACCCGCCCTCCGCCTCGAAGGTGAAATCGCGGGTAAGATAGGTGGGCGTGGGCGCGGCTGCGGGATCGGCGGGGTTTTGCTGCGGGCGAAGCTCGCAGGAGATCGAAGTCCATGTTCCCGCAACGCGGGATTTGAGGCCCGCAAGCGCGGCGTCGTCTGCATGCGCCGGGGCGAGGGGCAAAAGGAATGCAAGGGCAGTGGATAGGGTGGCGGTGGATAGGGTGGCAGTGGATCGGGTGGCGGCAGAAAGCAGGCGTGTCATCGAAATCTCCGGTTCTTGACGATGACATCGCAATTTGCGCATAAAATTTATTCTGGCAACTAGCCATAAATTTCTGAGGTAGTCATGAAAACCGAACCATTGACTCCGGATAATGGTGAGTCCTGCCCCGTGACCCGCTGCCTTTCGGTCATCGGCGGCAAGTGGAAGCCCGTGATCCTGTTTTCCGTGGCCCATGGGGTGAACCGGTTCGGCGCGATGCGGCGGGCGATTCCGGCGGTGACAAAACAGATGCTGACCCAGCAGTTGCGGGAACTTGAGGCCGATGGCGTGCTGCACCGAGAGATCTTCGCCGAGATCCCGCCCCGGGTGGAATACAGCCTCACCGAGAAGGGCCGCACGCTTTTGCCGGTGATCGAGGCGATGCGCGCCTGGGGCAGCGAGAACGCGGCCTGACAAGCGTTAGAGGAAGCCACGGGAAACCGGGCGGGCGGCAGGCTGCATCGCCTGCCCCGCCCCCGGCCATGGCGCGGCTCAGCCCGCCCACCGAACGCCGCAGCCCAACGCCGCTGCCCAGCGCCGCCGCCCATCGCCCATGCACCGGCTTTCCCGCCGCGCGCCGCTCTGCTAGGGCCAGCCCATGCTGCGCATCTCCGATATCCGCTATGCCGTGGAAGGCCGGCCGCTGTTTGAAGGCGCCTCGGCAATCATTCCATCAGGCCACAAGGTGGGCCTTGTGGGGCGGAACGGCACCGGGAAAACCACGCTCTTCCGCCTGATCCGGGGCGAGCTGGCGCTCGAAGCGGGCGATATCGCCCTGCCCAGGGGCGCGCGCATCGGCGGCGTGGCGCAGGAGGTGCCGGGCAGCGAGGTCTCGCTTCTCGATACGGTGCTTGAAGCCGATAGCGAACGCGCGGGCCTGATGGCCGAAGCGGACGTGGCCCAAGATCCCGCCCGGATTGCCGAAATTCAAACCCGGCTCGCCGATATCGATGCCTGGTCGGCAGAGGCGCGGGCAAGCGCGATCCTCAAGGGCCTGGGCTTTTCCACCGCCGAACAGGCGATGCCCTGTTCGGCCTTCTCCGGCGGCTGGCGGATGCGGGTGGCGCTGGCCGGCGTGCTCTTTGCGCAGCCCGACCTGCTGTTGCTCGATGAGCCCACGAACTACCTCGATCTCGAAGGCGCGCTTTGGCTGGAGGGCTACCTTGCCCGCTACCCGCATACGGTGATCATCATCAGCCACGATCGCGGGCTGCTGAACCGCGCGGTGGGCGCGGTCCTCCATCTCGAAGACCGCAAGCTCACCCTCTACCAGGGCGCCTACGATGCCTTTGCCGAAGCGCGCGCCGCCCGGCTCGCGGTGGCCGAGGCCGAGCGCAAGAAGCAGGAGGCGCGGCGCGCGCATCTGCAATCCTATGTCGATCGCTTCCGCTACAAGGCCGACAAGGCGCGCCAGGCGCAATCGCGGCTGAAGATGATTGCGAAGATGAAGCCCATCACCTCGCCGCAGGAGGCCGCGCTGCGCGCCTTCAGCTTCCCCCAGCCCAGTGAACTCTCGCCCCCCATCGTGGCGCTGGAAAGCGCCAGCGTGGGCTATTCCGAAACCCCGGTTCTGGCGCGGTTGACGCTGCGCATCGATCAGGATGACCGGATCGCCCTTCTGGGCAAGAACGGCGAGGGGAAATCAACGCTTTCGAAGCTGCTCACCGGGCATCTGATCGCTCTGGGCGGGCGCGTGACGCGGGCCTCGAAGCTCAGGATCGGCTATTTCGCACAGCACCAGCTTGACGAGTTGCATGCCGACGAAACGCCGCTTGATCACGTGCGCCGTTTCCGGCCCGAGGAGGCGCCCGCGAAACTGCGCGCCCGGCTTGCCGGTTTCGGGATCGGGCAGGCGCAGGCGGAAACGGTGGCGGGCCGGCTTTCGGGCGGGCAGAAGGCGCGGCTGTCGCTGCTTTTGGCCACGCTGGATGCGCCGCATCTTCTGGTGCTCGATGAACCGACGAACCATCTGGATATGGAAAGCCGCGAGGCGCTGGTGGAGGCGCTCACCGATTATTCCGGCGCCGTGGTGATCGTGAGCCATGACATGCACCTTCTGTCGCTGGTGGCCGACAGGCTGTGGCTCGTGAAAGGTGGCCGCGTGGCGCCCTATGAAGGGGATCTTGAAAGCTACCGCCGCGAGATCCTGGCCGAACCCGCACCGAAGCCGAAACCGGCGCCCGCGCGGCCCAAACCCTCGAAAGAGCGGCTGCAGGCGCTGCGATCAGACGTGCGAAGCTGCGAGGCGCGGGTGGAGAAGCTTGAGGAGATGCGCGAAAAGCTCGCCAAGAAGCTTTCCGACCCGGCGCTTTATGAAGACGACCGGATCGACGAGATGGAAGTCTGGCAAAAGAAATATGCCGAGGTGATGGAGGCGCTCGACCGTGCCGAGGGGTTGTGGGAAGCGGCGCTTGAGAAGCTTGAGGCGGCGGGGTGAGCGTGCGCCGGGTTTCGCGGTCGTTAACCATAGCTGCCTAGAACCCGCCCCCGATGCATCCCTGCGCGGCCTGGGCAAACACCCGGGGCGCGTTTGATCCCAGTGGTTTCCGGCCCCGAAAGGGGCTGTCCGAAGG
>JANQPC010000062.1 GCA_028285485.1 Paracoccaceae bacterium
CGAAAGCCCGTGCCGTGCGATCACCTCGCGCAGCGGGGGCAGATCGTCGATGGCGCTCACCCCGCCGCCGCCCGCCGCGCGGCCATCCTGGCGGCAAGCCGCAGCGCCGCGATCATCGATGTGGCATCGGCCACGCCTTGCCCTGCGATATCGTAAGCCGTGCCGTGATCGGGCGAAGTGCGCACGAAGGGCAGGCCCAGCGTGGCATTCACCCCGCCTTCGAAATCGATCGTCTTGATCGGGATCAGGGCTTGGTCGTGATACATCGCGATCGCGGCGTCATAGCGGGCGCGGGCGGCGGGGTGAAAGAGCGTGTCGCCCGAATGGGGCCCGCTCACCTCCAGCCCCTCGGCGCGGAGCGCCGCGATCACCGGCGAGATCAGCTCGATCTCCTCGCGCCCCATCGCGCCGCCTTCGCCCGCATGGGGGTTCAGCCCGGCCACGGCGATGCGGGGCGCAGGTACCCCGAAATCGCGCATCAGGGCCGCATGGGTGATGCGGATCGTTTTTGTGAGCCCCTCCGCCGAGAGCGCGGCGGGTACCTCCGAAAGCGGGATGTGGATGGTGGCGGGCACCACGCGCAGGGCCGGGGCCGCGAGCATCATCACCACTTCATCCACGCCTGCAAGCGCGGCGAGATATTCGGTGTGGCCGGGAAACGCGAAGCCCGCGCCATCGATCAACACCTTCTTGTTGATCGGGGCGGTGACCAGCCCGCCTGCCGCACCCGAGCTTACCAGCTCCACCCCCCGCGCGATGGCCGAGACGGTGGCGGGCGCATTAGCCGGATCGGGTGCGCCCGGTGCGGCCAAGGCGGCGAACGGGTGGGGGAGAACGGGGAACCCTTCTGCCCGGCGCGCCTCGGCCACCGAAGCGATTTCGGCCACCGGCGTGCCCTTGGGCAGGTGGCGCGCATCGCCGATCCAGGCAAAGGGCACGTCGGGCCCAAGCGCGCGCCAGGCTGCCACGGCGATCTCGGGGCCCACGCCTGCGGGATCGCCGGCGCTCACCACAAGGGGCGGCGCGCTCATTGCAGCTCTTGGATCACCGCATCGGCGCGCAGCTCTGCGAGAAACCCCTCGGCATAGGATTGCAGGCGCTGGTTGAGAAGCTGGCTGCGGATCTGGCCGCGATCAAGCTCTTCCGTAAGCGCCGTTGTCCGCCCGCAGAGCATCACCACGGCCTCACCGCCCGGGCGCGGCAGCACGGCGGTTTCATCGGCATCCAGCCGCGCCAGCGCCAGCGCCACGTCACGCGGGATCTCGGCCACCGGGCGCACTTCGCGGAAGAGCCGCTCTTCCGGCAGCCCCTTGGCGATACCGAAAAGATCATCGCAGGTATCGATTTCGGCCAGAACCCGGCCTGCCGTCTGCCCGCTGCCCGCGGGGATCCGAAACTCCGCATAGTCGATGGCCAGCGTTTCCGGCGCCTCAGGCGGCAGTTCCTCCAACGCGCGAAGCTGAAACACCGCGATGGCGTTCGGCAGCTCCAGCGGTGTTGTGACCCCGCCGGGCGGCAGCGTCAGAAATTCGGTGCGCAATTCCGGCGGCAGGGTGGAGAGATCGAGCCAGTCCACCTGCCCGCCATCGGCCCGTGTGGGCGCGGCTGAAAAATCGCGCGCTGCCTGCGCGAAGGCGGCGGTGCTGCGCAGCTCTGCAAACCCCTCGGCTCGGGCGCGGTTGGCCTCGCGTTCCTCGGGCGTGCGTGCGGGCAGAACAATCTCCGAGATCAGAACCCGGGCGCCGCCGGTGCGGCCCGCAAGCGCCACGGCCCTGTCCACATCCGCCTCGCTCACCTGCGCGCGGGGGCCGAAGCGCGCGCGGATCACCTCGCGCCAGAGCACACCCGCGGTCACGAAATCATCGATCGTCTGCTCGGCCACGCCGCCCTCAAGAAGGCGCGTCAGAAACTCATCGGGTGTGAGGTTGCCGCGGCCCGCGAGCTCTTCAAGCGCCGCGGCCACATCCTCTTCGGTGGCGGTGATGCCAAGATCGTTGGCCGCGGCCACCTGAAGGCGTTCGTCAATCAGCACATCGCGTGCTTCGGTTTCGGCATCCCGCGCGGCGCCGAGGGTTTGCAGAAGCCGCGCGCGCTGTTCGATCTCATAGGGCGTGATGGCGGCATCGTTCACCCGGATCGCCGGGCTGAAGCTGCCCTGCGCCTGCGCCTCTGGCGCGAGCCCCACCAGCGCCAGAAGCGCCATCGTTCCAATGAGATATCGCATCAAACTCATCCCCCGCACCGGCTTGGCGGACGTTGCCCGCCCGCCCCGCTGCCAAACCCGCTCAGAAACACCCGCAGCGTGATATCCGTTGCCGGTTCCACAGTCGTCGAAGAGGTGAACCGCCGGGAGAGCGAAAGGTCAACCCCGACGCATTCGTTTTGATAGGTCACGCCCACGCCCGCACGGGTGCTGCGCCCCTCATCGGCCTCAAACCGCCAGTCGGCGCGGGCGCGCCAGTTCGGATCGATCTGCAAGGCGCCATCAACAGCCAGTTCCGATGTTTCATCGAAGCGGTCCGCGAGCGGCGCCGCGGCGCGGTAGATATAGCTGCCGCCCAGCCGCAGGCGCTGATCGAAGTAGTCAAACCGCGTTTCGGCCACGTTCACATCCAGATCGTCATCGATCAGCGAGCGGCTGGTGATCGCGATCCGGTTGCCCTGTTTGTACTGGGCCGCGAAGAGCCAATCGGAACTGTCGCCCGACAGCCCGGTATCCGTGCCGAACTGGCCGGAATCCTCGAACCGCACCACCCGCCCCACGGTGGCGCCGAGCGACCAGCCCGCCGGGTCAAGGCGCGTCCAGGTTAGCCCCAGATTGGCGCGGGTGCCGGTTTCCACCGCGTCAGAGCCTGGGAACCGCGACAGGGCGAAGAGGTTGCCCTCGTCAAACTCCACCGAGGTACTGTCTTCGTTCGGAACCTCTTCGCCGGAGGTATCAGACCAGGCCAGTTGCACCCGCGGCTCCAGAAGATGCCGCACGCCGTTTTCGCCCATCCGCTGCAGCGGCCAGCTCAGCCCCACGGCGGCGGCGGGCGCCACGCGGGCGGTATCTTCAAAGGCGGGATCCTGGCTGATGGCGTAGTAATCCATATCGAGCCGCGCCTCGGCAGAGCCGCGAAGCCCAAAGGCCAGATCGGCATTCGCCTGCCAGCGCAGCGCGGCGGAAACGCGGCTTACATCCCGGCCCGTTGTGGGTTCCGAAGATTCGCGGTTCAGCGTAAGCACCCCGAACTCCGCCCAGGCCTGGCCCCAAACGGGATCGGCAAAGATGCGTTCCTCATATTCAAGCTCCACCCTTCGGTTCGGAAGCTCTTCCTCGATCGGCAGTTCCGAGGCCCGCAGGGTGCGAAACGCGGTAATCGCCGTCAGAATCCTCTGGCCATCGCGCACCCGCCCGATCTCCAGCGCGCTGTCGAGCCTGTCTTTGTCCGAATACCCGTATTCGAGCAGGTAGGAGGTATCGCTCACAAGCTCCAGATCCGCCGTCAGCGTGAAGCCGCGGGGCAGATCGAACTCGCCTTCGGCAAACAGATAGGCGCGGGTTGCATCCTCGCGGATATCATCTTGCGAGATCGCGCCCTCAAAGCTCAGCCGCCCCTGCCGAAGCTCCTGGCGGAATTCGGCTTCAAGCGTGCGCGTGGCTGGCGTCAGGTAGGCGCGAAAGGTCAGATCCGCATGATCGCCGATCTTGATGAAATAGGGCACCTTCACGCCGGTGCTGAGCCGCGAGCGCTGTTCGATCGTGGCGGGCAGAAATCCAGTGGCGCGGGTCAGCGTGGGGTCGGGCAGGCGCAGGCGCGGGATGTAGAACACCGGAACGCCGGCCACCCGAAGCTGCGCATCCTCGAAATAGAGCTGGCGTTCCTCTTCATCCCGCACCGCGCGGCTTGCGCGGATTTCCCAGATCGGCGCCGCGCCGGGCTCGCAGATATCGCAGCTTGATACAACGGCGCGCGAGATTTCGGTGAACCGCCCGCCGGAGCGGGCGATCTGCGCCGCCGCGATCTGCAATTGCTGATCGAGCACCAGCCGCGCACTGCGCAGAATGCCGTCGGTCAGATCGGCATCAAGCTCGGCGCTATCGGCCAGGATCACCGCATCGGCCCCCTGCGCAAGTGTGAGGGGGCCTTCGATCGTCAGCCTGTCGGCGGTTCGGTCATAGATCACGCGGCGGGCTGTCAGCCGCGCGCCCTCGTAGAACACCTCGACATTGCCCTCGGCCACCAATGTATTGTCGGCGGTGATCGCCAGGCTGTCGGCCACAAGCGTTGCGTCTTGTGCTGCGGCGGGGGCGATTGCGAGAAGAAGCGCCAGCGCGGCGGCGCAGAGGCGCCGCATCAGCCATCCTCCAGATGCAAAAGCAGGCCAAGGGGCAGAAGCATTGCCGCCACCGGCGGGCCCCAGGCCGCAAGTTCCACTGGGATTTGGCCGTTATCGCCCAGGATCTGCGCGAAATTCCGGATGAAGTAGAGCGTGAATCCCAGAACCAGCGCCATCGCCACCATCAGCCCCGTGCGCCCGAAGCGCGCGGGGCGCAGGGTGAACCCGGCGGCCACGAGAACCATCGCGGCCAGCAGGAGCGGCAGCGCCAGTTCCATCTGGTACCACACCCGGTGCTGGCGGGCCGAAAAGCCCGCCTGTTCAAGCTGCGCGATAAAGCCCGGCAATTCCCAGATCGGAATCGCCGAGGGCGTGCCGAAGCTGTCGATGATCCTGTTGCGGGTGAGATCGGTGGGAATGCTCAGGCTCTCATGCAATACCGCCGCGCGTTCGGGGTTATCGACAACGGCGATGGGCCAGAGCTTTACATCGCTCAACTCCCACGCCCCCGGCGTGAGCCGCGCCTCGGCGGCATCGATGCGCGAGATCGGCAGCCCGCCGCGGGCAAAGGCCAGAAAGGTCGTATCGTAAAGCTCGGTGCCATCAAGATTGGCGCGGGCGGCCCGGATCACCGTTTGCCCCCCGGCACTGCCCTGCCGCAGCCAGAGCCCCTCATCGGTGACCGAAAGCACGCTGCGCGCGGTTTCTGCGTAGCGGTTGGCCAGCGTATCATATTGCTTCGAGGTGGCTGCCACGAGCGGGTTCATCATCGCAACCGCCCCGCCGCCGATCAGCAGCGCCACAACCACCGGTGCGGCAAGGCTAGTAAGGGCAGAGCGCCCCGCGGCGCGGGCAATCACCATCTCGGACGATCTCGAAAGCGCCACGAAAAGCGCCAGCGTGGCGAGGATCGTGACCAACGGCAAAATCCGGTAAATCGCCTGCGGCACGTTCAGAAGCGTGAGCGAAATGATCGCGCCGAAGCTCACATCGCGATCCCCGAAGCGCTGGACGTGTTCGAGCAGATCGACAAGCGCCAGCACCATACCAAGCGCAAAGAACATGCCCAGAAAGGCGAACACGAAACGCCGCGCGATGTAGAGATGCAATGTCACCCCGGCGCCTCCGGCAAGGTGGGGCGGCGGCGCAGGAGGCCCGGATGCCCCGCGAGCCACAGCATCGCCAGCGATAGAACAAGCGCCACCAGTGGCGGCAGGTAGATCAGCGGCCAGAGCGCGGCGCTTTCGCGGGTGATATCGATCATCGCGCCATCGAAGGTTTGGATCGCCACGATCAGAAGCACGGCCCCGAAGATCTGGTTCCAGATCCCGAAGCGGCTGAACCCTGCCAGCATCAGCGTGGCAAAGCCGATAAGCGGGCCCACGAAGGCCATCATCGATTGGGTGATGCGCCGGTGGCCCTCGGTGATCATCAGATCGGTGCTGACGCCAGCGCCCTGGGCCAGCGCAGGATCGCCCGAAAGCAGCTCAGGCGTGGAAAGCTCCCGGTAGCCCCGCGCCTCGCGGCTGCCGGGCGCGGCCATGTCGATCAACCGCCCGATATCGAGGTTCAGCGTTTCAAACCGGGTGATCGCGAGGTTGCGCCCCTCGGGCGAAAACGTCTGCGCCATGCCATCGAACATTGCCAGACGCGGCCCGTTTTCCCCGCGCAGCAGCAGCGCGCGGGTGGAAGTATAGGTGACGTAGCTGTTTTCCTCCCGCGCATCGCGCAGGAACAAGTCGCGCAACTCGCCCGTCGGCGTGATCTCCCGAATATAGATCGTGGTGCCGGGCGCAGGATGCATGAACTGCCCCTCCACCAGGAACCGGGCCGTGACATTCTCTGTCACCTCCGCCTGCCGGTCCACCAGCCGCGAATGCGCCGCGGGCACGATCAGATGCACGAGAAGCGCTACGAAAACGGCCACAAACGCGCCGAAAAACGCCACCGGGCGCGCCAGGCGAAAAGGGCTGTAGCCGGTGGATTGCACCACCACAAGTTCGCTTTCCGAAGACAGCCGGTTGGCCACATAGAGCGTGGCGGCAAAAGCGGCCACGGGGACGACGATGCGGATCACGTTCGGCAGGCTGAGCGCGGTAAATTCCAAAAACACCACTGCCGATTGCCCGCTGCCGATCAGAAAGTCGAAAAGCCGCACCGCCTGGTTCACCCAATAGACGAGCACCAGCACGACGGCGAGAAAGCCAAAGATCACCAGAAGTTGCGCCAGCATATATCGATCGAATCTTGCCAAGCGCTGCGCCCCGGTCTGCCGCCTCGTCACCCGGGCGCGAACCTATCCCATCGGAGGGGGCGGGAAAACTCCCATCTGGCGCTTGCCCCGGCCCCCGGCTAGGTATTGCTGACCCGATCCGAGGAGATGTTGATGACCACCCCCGCCGCGCTGAAATTCACCGAGGTCGAGCTTGATACGATTGCCGAGGCCGAGGGCCGGATTGCCGTGTTTGTTGCCGCCACCGGCAAGCTCGATCAAACCGCCCGGCGGGTGAACCGGCTAACCCGCGGCGCGCTTGAACGCTTTGCCGAAAGCGATGCGTTCGCGAAGATGGGCGAGGGCGATGCCCGCGATCTGGCCTTCCCCACGGGGCTCGCGGCCGATGCGGTGCAGGTGATCAAGCTCGAACGCCGCGCGGGCACGGCGGCGGCCCGGAAGGCGGGCGCGCGGATCGGCGCGGCTGCCGGCGGCAAGCCGGTGCTCGTGCTTGCCGGAAACTTGCGCGGGGTGGCCGATGTGGCCCTTGGCGCGGTGCTGCGCGCCTATGCGTTTCGCGATCACAAGACGGGGGGCGATGATGCGGCGGGCGAGGGGGCTGGCGCCTTCACCTTCATGGTGGCCCGGCCCGAGGAGGCAGAGGCCGAGGCGGCAGATGTTCCGGCACTGGCTGACGGGGTGTTCTTCACCCGCGATCTGGTCAATGCGCCATCGAATGTGCTGACCACCACGGAATTTGCCGATCAGCTTGCCGCGCTTTCGGATCTGGGCCTGAAGGTTTCGGTGCTTGAAGAGGCCGAGCTGGAAGAGCTTGGCATGCGCACGCTTCTCGCCGTGGGGCAGGGCTCCGAAAGCCCCTCCAAGGTCGTGATCATGGAATGGTCCGGCGGCGGCGATGAGGCGCCGCTGGCGCTGGTGGGCAAGGGCGTTGTCTTCGATACCGGCGGCATCAGCCTCAAGCCCGCGGGCGGCATGGAAGACATGACGATGGATATGGGCGGCGCGGGCACCGTTGCGGGCGTGATGAAGGCGATTGCGCTTCGCAAGGCCAGCGCCAACGTCGTCGGTATCGTCGGCCTCGTTGAAAACATGCCCGATGGCCGCGCCCAGCGCCCCGGCGATGTGGTGGCATCGATGAAGGGCGATACCGTCGAGGTGATCAACACCGATGCCGAGGGCCGCCTCGTTCTGTGCGATATCATGTGGCATGTGCAGGAGGTGTATAAGCCCGCCGGCATGATCGATCTCGCCACGCTGACGGGCGCGATCATCATCTCGCTCGGCCATGAAAACGCGGGCGTTTTCTCCAACAACGATGTGCTGGCCGAGGCATTCCTCAAAGCCGCGGCCTCGGAGGGCGAGGGCGCGTGGCGCATGCCGCTCGGCCCGGCCTATGACAAGCTTCTCAAAAGCCGGATCGCCGATTTCAAGAATGTGGGCGGGCGCGCGGCGGGCTCGATCACCGCGGCGCAGTTCCTCCAGCGGTTCGTGAAGGAAGATACGCCCTGGATCCACCTGGATATCGCGGGTGTGGCGAGCCTCAAATCCGATGGCCCGCTCAGCCCGAAAGGTGCGAGCGGCTGGGGCGTTCTGGCGCTGAACCGGCTGATCGCGGAGAAGTTCGAAGGGTAAGCGCGCATGGGGGCGGCCTATTTCTATCACCTCACGCGCAGCCCGCTTGAAGCCACGCTGCCGATGCTGATCGGCAAGGCGCTTGGCGCCGGCTGGCGGGTGGCGGTACGGGGCGTCGATGCCGCCCGGCTCGACTGGCTGGATGAAAAGCTCTGGCTGGGCGAGGGGTTTCTGCCCCATGGCCGGGCCGGGGGCGCGCATGACGCCGATCAGCCGGTGCTTCTGACCACCAGCGCCAATGCGCCCAATGGCGCGGCCTGCCTGATGGCGATCGATGGGGCGGAGGTGACGGCGGAAGAGGTCGCTGCCCTCGAACGCGTCTGCATCCTGTTTGATGGCAATGATGGTACGGCGGTGGAAGCTGCGCGCGGCCAATGGCGCGCACTCACCGGCGCAGGTGCCACGGCGCAGTATTGGAGCCAGGAGGGCGGCGCCTGGGCGAAGAAGGCCGAGGCAGGGGGCGATGGTGCGGCACAGGGCGCCTAGCCGCCCCGCGGAATGTCAAACCCCGGGGGCGCCAGTTCGAAGCCTTCGAAGCGGAAGCCGGGGCTGACGGTGCAGCCCACCAGCGTATAGGCGCCCGTTGTGCGCGCTGCCTGCCAGTGGCCCTTTGGGACGACGATCTGCGGCGCGCCCCGGGCAAGATCGGGGGCCAGCACGTGGTCTTCCGCCGGCCCATCCTCTGCCCCGGCGATGGAGAGCACCAGCGGATCGCCGGCATAGAAATGCCAGATCTCGGCGGCATCCACCCGGTGCCAGTGGCTTGCCTCGCCCGCCTTCAGAAGAAAGTAGATCGCCGTGCCCGCCGGGCGGCCCTCGGCGGGTTCTTCCACCCAGGTCTGCCGGTACCACCCGCCCTCGGGATGGGGCGAAAGGCCGAGGGCGGCGATGATCCCATCGCCCGTCATGCCGCTCCGCGCATTTTCAGGATCGCTTCCTGGCGGCTGGCCACCCCGAGCTTGGCAAAAAGATGCGTGGCATGGTTACGCACCGTCTTCTCGCTCACCCCAAGCTCCCGCGCGATGGCCTTGTTGCTCATCGCGGCGCAGATGAGATCGAGGATCTCGCGCTCCCGCACCGTAAGTTCGGGTGTTGCTGCCTTGGCCCGCCCGGAGGCGGAAAGAATGGCCTCGGTGAATTGCGCCCAGGCCGGTTCATCCACCTGCAGGATATGGTTGCGCCCGGGCAGGGCTACGAATTCCGCATTCGGGATGCCGCGGGCGATCCGCGCGCCTTCGGCAAACGGCACCGCCATGTCATCCTCGCAGTGAAGCACAAGGGTGGGGCAGGCGATCTCGCCCAGAAGCGGTTCAACATCAAGCTCTGCGCGGGCGAGAAGCAAGGCCTGCGCCGCATCCGGCCCTGTGGTGCGGGTGACCAGATCGTTGAACCAGGCGATCCGGTCGGGCGGCCCGTCCGGCACGAATTTCTGCGTAAACACCTCCCGAAACGCCGGAACCGGCTGGTGCCAGCCCGTGCGCAACACATCGAGGATGCCGCGATAAAGCGTCTCCCCCTCCATGTCGCCCCGGCGGAACGTGCCCCGCGCATAGCCGCCGAAAAGGATCAGTTGAGAGACCTGTTCGGGATGGCGGTGGGCATAGGCAATCGCCGTGGTCGCCCCCTGGCTCAGGCCCAGAAGCGTGAACGGCGCCTCGATCCCCGAGGCTGCGATCACGCGCTCCATGTCATCGAGCCAAATATCGAGCGAAAGCGCGCCCGGCTCGCGATCCGACATGCCGCAGCCGCGCTCATCATAGCGCAGGTAATCGAAGTTCTGCTCCAGAAAATCGATCCAATGCTTCCAGAGCGGGCTTTCCCCATCATGCTTAAGATGGGTGAGCCAGTTGGATGTTTTCACCAGTGCCGGGCCGGTGCCCGACCGGGCCCAGGCCAGCGAAAGCCCATCGGCTGCGCGGGTAAACCGAACGCTCTGCATCACCTAACTCCCATGAAATCGGGACATTTCCGCACCGGGTTGGGACATCTTTTGCGGCGGGGCGGGACATCTGCCCGATCCCCCCGCGCGGCCCCGGGCGCCACAATCATGTCATCGAAATCAGCCGCCGAAATCAAGCGGCCCGCCGAAAAAGGAAACCACCGATGAACTTCCGCGCTCTTTGGACCCGCCGCAATACCCGCCCCGGCCGCCGCCGCCCGGCGGAGGATTTCAGCCATGCCGAAACGCTGCCGCCCGCGATGCGCGCCGCGATCGATCGCGATGCGGAGCGCGCCAAGGCCATTGCCGGGCTCTACGGGCCGCGGATCTGGCTTTAGGGGGGTTGGGTGCCGGGGCGCGGCCCGAACCCCCCGCAGCACCAATGCTCAGCCCACCCGCGCGGAGCGCCTTCTTATAGCGGGCGGCTGTAGAACCGGATCTTTTCCCCCAGTTCCGGATCGGGCGGGTAAAAGGGCGCGGCCTCGGTGAACCCGAGTTTCCCGTAAAGCGCGATGGCCTCGGTCAGTGTGTGAAAGGTATCAAGCACCATGCGCCCATAGCCATCCGCCCGCGCCTGATCCATCGCTGCTTCAAATAGCGCCCGGCCCGCGCCGAGGCCCCGCGCCTCAGGCGCCACGTAAACGCGCTTGATCTCGCAGGTTTCACCATCAATCCGGTGGGTCATCGCGCATCCCACCGGCAGATCGCCATCGCAGGCCAGAAAGATCGCGCCATCGGGGCGGGCGTGTTTTTGCGGAAGCTCTTTCAGAAGCGCCTCAAACGCCCCCGCCCCGTAGTAACGGGCCACGAAGGCCGGCGTGTCTTCCGACCGGGCGATCAGCGTTTCGCGATAGGCGCGGCAGAGCGACGCCACGTCGGGCATATCGACCGAATCCGCAAGCCGGATGCTAAGCGCCATCTCAGCCCGCCCCCTTATGGCGCGCGACGATCAGGATCTCGTGGGAACTTTCCGTCCAAGCCCCCCCGCGCCAATCGCCCAGCACTTCTGCGGCCTCCAGCCCCGCGCCCTCAAGCGCGGCGAGAAGCCGTTCTTTCGGGGCCCAGCGCAGCCGCGCCGTGGTCGGGCGCACAGGGCCATCGGGCTCGCGCTTGAACCGCTGGGTATAGGCGATCACCTCGCCGGGCTCGCATACCACAGAGGTCCACTTCGTCCACACAGTGCCATCTTCTGCGGTGAAGCTGCGCTGCGATTTCTCCGGTGTCCAATCTTCCCACCGCCGCCCGATCGGATTGCGGCTATCGAAGATCGCGCGCCCGCCCGGGGCGAGGTGGCGCGCCATGGTGGCCAGAAGCGCATCCTGATCGGCATCGGTCAGCAGACACTGAAAGGCATGGCCCGTCATCACGATCAGATCGAAGGTTTTGCCCAGATCGAGGCTGCGCCCATCGTCCTCCACCCAGCTCACACGCGCGCCGCCGGGGCGGGCCCGCGCCACATCGAGCATCGCGGCGGCGGGATCGGCGCCCACAACGCGGGGCACGAATTCTGAAAGCTCTACCGCCAGTTCCCCGGTCCCGCACCCGATATCCAGAACGGCGCGGCACCCGCGCGCCCGGGCAAGGCAGAAATCAAAATCATCCCGGCTGACATTCTGCGCATCATAGATCGCCGCAAAAGCGGGATCGGCGTAGAACTCCTCCGGTTCCGCCATCTACCGCAGGATCGATTTCCCGGCGTAAACCGCCGTTTCGCCGAGTGTTTCTTCGATCCGGATAAGCTGGTTGTACTTCGCCAGCCTGTCAGAACGCGCCAGCGAGCCCGTCTTGATCTGCCCGCAATTCGTGGCCACCGCGAGATCGGCGATCGTGGCATCCTCGGTTTCGCCGGAGCGGTGCGACATCACGCAGGTAAACCGCGCACGATGGGCCATATCCACGGCCTTGAGCGTTTCCGAAAGCGTGCCGATCTGGTTCACCTTCACCAGAAGCGAATTTGCGGCGCCCTGGGCGATGCCATCGGCCAGCCGCGCGGGGTTGGTGACGAAGAGGTCGTCGCCCACAAGCTGCACCTTGTCGCCCAACGCATCGGTGAGCATCTGCCAGCCATCCCAATCATCCTCGCCCATCCCATCTTCGATGGAAAGAATGGGGTAGTCCGAAACAAGCGCTTCGAGATAAGCCACGTTTTCTTCCGAGGAGAGCGTTTTATCCTCTCCCGCAAGAACATAGGAGCCCTCCTTGAAGTATTCGGTGGCCGCGCAATCGAGCGCCAGCATGATGTCATCACCCGGGGCGTAGCCCGCCTTCTCCACGGAACGCAGGATGAAATCGAGCGCATCGCGGGTGGATCCCAGCTCCGGCGCGAAGCCGCCCTCATCGCCCAGGCCGGTGGACATGCCCGCCGAGGAAAGCTCTTTCTTCAGCGTGTGAAAGATCTCGCTGCCCATCCGCACCGCATCGCGGATATTGCCTGCCGAGACGGGCATGATCATGAATTCCTGGATGTCGATGGGGTTATCGGCATGTTCGCCGCCATTGATGATATTCATCATCGGCACGGGCAGGGTGCGCGCGGCGGTGCCGCCCACATAGCGGTAGAGCGGAAGGGCCGAGAAATCCGCCCCCGCCTTCGCCGCGGCCAGCGAGACGCCGAGGATCGCATTGGCGCCAAGCCGGCCCTTGTTGGGCGTGCCGTCCAGCTCGATCATCGCGGCGTCGAGATCTTCCTGATCGGTGGCATCCATCCCCACAAGCGCCTCGGCGATTTCACCGTTTACCGCCGCAATCGCCTCCAGCACCCCTTTGCCCAGATAGCGGTTCTTGTCGCCATCGCGCTTCTCCACCGCCTCGTGGGCGCCGGTCGAAGCGCCCGACGGCACCGCGGCGCGCCCCATCGTTCCGTCTTCCAGAACCACGTCCACTTCCACGGTCGGGTTGCCCCGGCTGTCGAGAATTTCGCGGGCGTGAATGTCGACGATGATGCTCATGGGGGCGGTCCTTCTGGCCAAGGGAATCGCGGGTTCTGTAGCACGGGGCAGGGGCGCGGGGGAACCGTCTGTGTTAGCGGTAACAGCGGTGCCGGCCTCAGGGCACGCGCACCACGCCCGCGCAGGCATAGCCGCGGGCGAGCGGGGTGACGCTGGCGCGGCCGCCATAGGCCCCGGCGGCATCGTGAAGGGCCTGCGCGAGGCCCTCGCGCGGGGTCACGTGAAAGCGCCCCACGGCGGCGTTGAGCGCGGTACGGAACGCGCCGGGCCAGCCCGCCAGATCGCCAAAATCCACCACATGCAGCGTGCCCCCGGGGCCAAGATGGCGCATCGCCTCTCCGATGGCGCCGCGCCAATCGGGGATCATCGAAAGCGCGTAGCTGATCACGATCTGATCGAAGGTATCGGTGCCGAACAGCGCAGGGGCATCGAAGCCGGTTGCATCGCCATGGGCCAGAAGCGCACGGCCTCTTACCTTCGCGCGTGCCGTGGCCAGCATTTCGCTTGAGATATCAAGCCCATAAAGCGCCCGCCCGGGATAGGCCCGGGCGATCGCGCGCAGGTTCTGCCCGGTGCCGCAGGCCAGTTCGAGGATCTTGGCCTCGGGCGCGGGATCAAGCTCGTGGATCAGGCGGCGGCGCCCGTGCAGGAAGAGGGGCCGCGTCACATCGTAGATGTGGCGCTGGCGGCGGTAGGTGGCGTCCATCAGGGCGGCGTGATCGGTCATCAGCGGGGTCCGGGCGGGCAGGGGCGGTGCCTATGAGCCATGGGCGGGAGGGCGGCGCAAGGTGTGGGGCGGCACATCGGCGAAGCCGCGCTGCTTACGGCTTTTTCCGCGGCACGCCGTAAAGCTCCAGCCGGTGGCCGCGCAACTCGTAGCCAAGCTTGGCCGCGATCCGCTCCTGCAGCGCCTCGATCTCGGCATCCACAAATTCGATCACCGCACCGCTCTGAATGTCGATCAGATGATCGTGGTGTTCGCGTTCGGCATCTTCATAGCGCGCGCGCCCGTCGCCAAACTCGAGCTTTTCGAGGATACCGGCCTCTTCGAAAAGCTTCACGGTGCGGTAAACCGTGGCGAGCGAAATCCGCGGATCGGCCTCAGCCGCCCGGGCGAAAAGCGCTTCGACATCGGGGTGATCCTTGGCATCCTCCAGCACCCGCGCGATGGTGCGGCGCTGTTCGGTCAACCGAAGCCCCTTGGCCTCGCAACGTTCGATGATTGTATCGGGCATGTTGCGCCCCCCTCGCAGCCGGTGCCCCTGACTAGCCCATTGCCCCGGATGGATTAAACCCTCAGGCGGTGAGATGGCCTTCCATGACCTTTCGCGCCCGGCCCGCCACGGCAACGGAACGCACCGCGCCATCGGCGAATTCTGCGCGCGTTTCGATCCGCGAGGGCCGGCCCATATCCTCCCCCTGATGGATCGTAAGTGCCAGATCGCCCGCCTCCAGCGTGGCAAGATAGGCCGTGAGCGCGGCGGAAGCCGATCCGGTTGCCGGATCTTCGGGGATCCCGCCTGTGGGGGCAAACATGCGCGCCTGCACCGTGCTGCCCGCGCGGGTGTAGCAGAAGAGGCCGAAATTCGCCCGATCCGAATAGAGATCCGCGGCCTCGCGAAAGGCGGCGAGGTTGGTGACCACGGCGGCAAGGCTCTCCCGTTCGGCAATCTCGGCAAAGCAGAAGCTGAGGCCCACGCCGGCCATCTGCGGCGGGTGGGCAGCGGTGCGGATCGCGCACTCCGGCAGGCCGAGGCAGGCCGCGACCCGCGCGATATCGGGCGACGCGCCCCGGGTGAGCGGGGTGCGGGTGACGAATTCGGCCCGGCCCCCGGCCACGGTCACCGGGATCGGGCCCACGCCAAGCTCCAACACCTGTTCGGCGCCCTTGCCGCGGGCTTCGAGCGCGAGCGCCGTGCCCACAGTGGGGTGGCCCGCGAAGGGCAGCTCGGCCGAGGGCGTGAAGATGCGCACCTTCGCGGTATGGGCCGGATCTTCAGGGGGCAGAACGAAGGTGGTTTCCGAGAAATTGAACTCCCGCGCAATTGCCGCCATCGCCTGGGTGCCGAGCGTTTCGGCATCGAAAACGACCGCCAGCGGATTGCCGGCAAAGGGCCTGTCGGTGAAAACGTCATATACGGCGTAGGCTGTCATCGCGGGGCTCCGGGCTTGGCGGGGCCATTCGTGCCGCGCGTGCCGGGCGGGTGCAAGCCGCAAACGGGCGGGGGCCGCGACACCCCCGCCCGCCCGGGCCCCGTTTGGGCTCAGTCCCGCCGTGCGATCCGGGCGCTGCCTCATCCGCGCGCGCCCGGAGCCTGCATGCGGAGCGATGTTGGGATGTATCGCAGGCACGGGTTGGGGGGACGGGGAGATTTCGCCGCTTTGTCCCCGTACGGTGGTTTTCGCGGGCGTTAACCATGGGAAGCTAGAACCCGCCCCCGATGCATCCCTGCGCGGCCTGGGCAAACACCCGGGGCGCGTTTGATCCCAGTGGTTTCCGGCCCCGAAAGGGGCTGTCCGAAGG
>JANQPC010000064.1 GCA_028285485.1 Paracoccaceae bacterium
CAGAACGCGCTCGCCAAAGCCATCGCAAGTTGCGCCTTCGCGCTGTTCTGCCTTGTCGGGCTGGGTGGGATCTATGCGTTCATCCACGCGCGGGCCGTGGTGCTTTTGGGGGCAACCACACGGATTTTGACAAGCCTGTCATCGGGGGATCTGGACATAAAGATCCGGCGCCAGCGCCGGGAGCTCGTGGAAATTCGCGAGCTCTACGGAACTGTGGAGGCGTTTCGCGATGCCTTGCAGGACGGAAAACGGCTTGAAGCCGAAGCGCGGGAGGCCGAAGCGCTTCGCAAGGAGGCCGAGAAACGCGACGCCGCGCGCGAACGCGAACAAAACGCTCGGCGCGCGGCGCTTGCCGAACAGGAAAGCCAGGCCGCCAAGGCCCAACAGGAGAAAGAGCGTCTGGCAGCGGCAGAAATTGCCGAGGTTGTGGAAGCTTGCGCGGCCGGCGATTTCAGCCACCGGCTCAAGACCGAAGACAAAGACGGTATCTTCCGCGAAATCTGTGATGGGATGAACCGGATCGGCGAAGCCGCAGATGGCGGTCTGGGCGCTGTGCGCCAGGCGCTCACAATGCTCGCCGAGGGCGATCTCACCCATCGCATGTCAGAGGATTTCGAGGGCGTCTTTCTCGAAATCGCGCGCGCCATGAACGGAACTGCCGAAAGCCTTTCGGGAACGCTTGGAAGGATCGCCTCTTCGGCGGGTAGCGTGGACAGATCGGCGGTTGAGATCGCCGGATCGACAACAGAGCTGTCCAAGCGCTCGAAACACAACGCCACCCGGATCGAGACGACGGCGAAGGAGCTCAAGCAGCTTGCCGACTATGTTCAAACCGCTGCGATGTCTGCAGAAACCGCCCGTGCTTCTGTGGAAGAGATCGCAGACCTCGCACATTCGGGGAACGACATCATCGCGCGTACGATCAAGGCCATGGACGAGATCCGGAATTCTTCGGACCAGATCAGCAAGGTGCTTGAGTTGATCGACGAGATCGCATTCCAGACGAACCTGCTCGCGCTCAATGCAGGGGTTGAAGCCGCGCGCGCGGGCGATGCGGGCCGCGGATTTGCCGTGGTGGCCTCCGAAGTGCGCGCGCTGGCGCAGCGGTCGTCTGACGCAGCGCGGGAGATCGCAGAAATGGTGGAGAAATCCTCGGGCAGCGTGCAGATCGGGGTTGAGCTTGTTCAAAGTTCCGGAACCGCGCTGGAGAAGATCGTGACGGGGGTGGACGGCGCAGCGGAGAAGATCCGGGATATCGTTGCCGCAACGAACGAGACATCAACGGGGATTGGCGGCGTGTCACAGGCAACGACCGAGCTTGACGAGGACACGCAGCAGAATGCCGCCGTTTTCCGCGAAACGGAGATCGCCGCGCTGTCGCTCAGAACAGAAGCGCGGAGTTTGACCGATGCTGTTGCGTCGTTTGAACTGGCCGGAGGTAATCTAGAACCGCTTGCGCTCGATCGCGCCTCCTAAGTTCCGCGATCTGGGCCGCGCCCGCACTGAAAGAGCGGGGTTGTCCGCAACACACCGGCCTGCCGCTACGGAACCTAGCCCCGCAGCCAATCCTCGGAAAACGCGATGGCATCTACCCCCGCCAGCGCCCTCACCCGCTCCAGCTCGGCCATCAGGCCCGCCCTGCGCGCCTTCCCCATCCGCACGCCCGTTTCGGGCCAGAACGCGCGCACTTCGAGCACACGGCCCACGCGCTTGGCATCCAGCCGCCCGATAACGCGGCCGCCTTGCAGCACTGGAAACACGTAGTAGCCGTAGCGCCGCTTGGCTTCGGGCACGAAGATCTCGATGCGGTAGTGAAATCCGAACAGGCGCTCGGCACGCGCCCGATCCCGCAACGCGGGATCAAAGGGCGAAAGAATGCGCACGCGCGCCGACGCATCGGGCAGCTCTGCGGCCTGGTCGAGCGCCGCCTCCGTCGTGTAACTCCGGCGCACAGAACCATCCGCCATCCCGATATCCGCCTCCAGGATCCGCCCGCCGGCTACGGCGGCAGCGCACCATGCCTTCGCCTCCTCTCGCGTCACGATCTCAAAAAACGCTGCAAGCTCACCGCTAGTGCCGAAGCCCAACCGCGCAAGCGCCTCAGACATCGCCCAATCGACGATCTCGCGGTCATCAACCCGTGCGTTCAGGTATTCCGCGGGAATTACACGCTCGCTCAGATCGTAGAATTTCCGGAACCCCTTGCGGTGGCAGATCGCCAAGTGCCCCGACCGCCACAGAAATTCGAGGGCCGTCTTCGAGGGATGCCAATCCCACCACCCCGAAGCGGCCTTCTTTTCGTCGCCGCCCACATCAAGGGAACAGGCGGCGCCGTGATCGGCAACGTGGCGAAGCACGGTTTCAACCTCTTCCTCCCAACCCGCGCGGCGCCATTGCGGCCAACGCGCCCGCATCCGCGCTTCGTCCCGGGCGAACTTCAGCCGCCACATCGGGTAGAATTGCATCGGGATCACGGCGGCATCGTGCGTCCAATGTTCAAAGGCGGTGCGATGATGCGAAACGAGGCGTTCTAGATGCCTGGGCCGGTACTGCCCGCGTCGCGCCCAAAGGATGAGATCATGCGCTCGGGCAAGCGTGTTAACACTATCAACCTGGACAAACCCCAGATCGTGCAAAACACCATCAAGATCCGCGCCGCGGCCAGGGCCTGATCCGGGGCGCAGAAGCAGGTGGCGCTCCAGAAAGATCCGCCGCGCGCGTTCGTTGCTTAGATTGGGGCGTGTCATCCGGCGCCATATCGCCGGTGCCGCGCGGAGAGTTCAATGCCGTTTTGGCTTGGAATGGATAGGCTCCTGCCATGCCCCTGACCTTTGCGCCGGGCGGCAAGCTTGGCCATCCTGGCCGGGCCTTAAGCCTTGCCGCTCCGCCAGCCCAAAAGGCTCAGGCCCGCAAACAATACCGCCGCCACGCATACGATCGACGGGCCCGCGGGTGTATCGAAGAGATAGGCCGCGCGCAGCCCGGTAATGGCAGAAAGCGCGCCGATAACTGCCGCAATCACCGCCATCGCCTCTGGCGTTCTGGCAAGGCTACGCGCGGCGGCTGCCGGAATGATCAGCAATGCAGCAATGAGCAAAACGCCCACCACCTTGATCGCAACCGCCACCGTGATCGCGAGCGAAAGCGTGAGGATCAACTGCTCGCGCCGCGGATCCAGCCCGCTTGCATAGGCCAGTTCCTCATTGAGCGTGGCAGTCAACAGCGCCGCCCAGCGCCAGGCGATCAGGGCCACAACCACGGTCGCGCCGCCCCAGATCACCAGAAGATCGCCGCGGGAAACAGCCAGGATATCGCCAAAGAGATAGGCCATCAGATCGATCCGGATGCCCGAAAGGAAAGACACGGCGACAAGCCCGAAGGCCAGCGCGGAATGGGCCAGAACGCCGAGAAGCGTATCCATCGCATAGCCGCGCCCGGCCAGCAGCGTTACGGTGAGCGCCATGGCCAGCGCGACGGCAACGGCGCCTGCAAAGATCGAGATCTGCAAAGCCAATGAGAGCGCCACGCCCAGCATGGCGGCATGGGCGGTTGCATCGCCGAAATAGGCCATCCGGCGCCAGACGACGAAGCACCCCAGGGGCGCCGCAGCAAAGGCCACGCCCACGCCCGCCAGCGTGGCGCGCACCATGAAATCATCCAGCATTACTCTGCCGCCTCGCGGCTGCCCGTATGATCGTGCCCGTGCTCATGATCATGGTCGTGGTCGTGGTCATGATCATGCCGGTAAAGCGCGAGGGCACCGCCCGTACCCGTTCCGAAAAGCGCACGGTATTCGGGGGCAGAGGCCACCACCGCAGGGGTTCCTTCGCAGCAGATATGGCCATTAAGGCAAACCACCCGGTCCGACGCGCTCATCACCACATGCAGCTCATGGCTGATCATCAGGATGGCGCAGCCGGTCTCACGCCGCACAGCTTCGATCTGGCGGTAAAACGCCGCCGAGCCCGGTTGATCGAGCCCTTGCGTTGCTTCGTCGAGCAGCAGGAGCTCGGGCGCGCCGATCAACGCGCGGGCCAGGAGCACCCGCTGAAACTGCCCGCCGGAGAGTTGAGACATCTGCTGCCCCGAAACATCCGGAACACCCGCAGCCTCCAGCGCGCGGGCGGCCTCGCCCCGGCCCACGCGGGCCGCAAGCCGCATGAAGCGATCCACCGTGATCGGCAGCGTTGGATCGATATGCAGCCGCTGGGGCACGTAGCCGACCCGCAGGTTCGGCTTGAGCCGGACTTTGCCGGAGGACGGTTCGGCAGACCCGATGATCGCCTTGAAGAGGCTCGTCTTCCCAGATCCGTTGGGGCCGACGATGGTAACGATTTCACCGGGCTCCACCGAAAGGTTCACATTGTGCAGCGCGCGATGCGCGCCGTAAGTGACGCTGAGGTCTTCCACCGAAAGAAGGCTCATCCCTCGGCCTTCTCGGCGCAGGCAGGGCACACGCCTTCCGCTTCCACAACCGTGCGCTCGATCTGAAACCCCGCCGCACGGGCGGCGGCCCCGAGGGCACCCTTTGCCGGGGCGGAATGGGCCTCGGCCACAGCATCACACACCCGGCAGATCATGAAGGCGGGCGCGTGGCTCTCACCCGGATGGGCGCAGGCCACAAAGGCATTCAGGCGCTCGATCTTGTGGACGAACCCGTTATCGACAAGGAAATCCAGCGCGCGATAGGCAACCGGCGGCTGTGATCCGAACCCCGCCTCGCGCAGTTCGTCAAGAATGGCATAGGCGCCCATCGCCTTATGCTCCTTCAACAGAAGCTCAAGCACTTTGCGGCGCACGGGTGTGAAACGCAGCCCCTCTTCCGCACAACGCGCCTCAACGGCCCCAAGCGCATGATCAACACATGCCCGGTGATCGTGGTGCTGGAAGCCGAGGCTGGGCTCGGTTTCCGTGGCACCTGGCTGTGCATCACTTGTCATGGTTATCCGCATCGGGTATCTGCCGGTGGAATGTTATAAGATCACATGGGGGTTCCATTGTCCAGAAAGCTCATCTCTGTGTCGGTAACGGCCACGCTGCTCGGCAGTACCGCGCTGGCCGATGCGCCGAGCGTTGCCGTTGATATCGCGCCTGTGCATTCGCTGGTTGCCCGGGTGATGGATGGCGTTGGGATGCCGAACCTCATCGTACAACCCGGCGCCTCACCCCACAACTACAGCCTTCGGCCATCCGAAGCTCAGGCCCTTCAGGATGCCGATCTTGTGTTCTGGCTGGGCGAAGATCTTACGCCGTGGATGGAAGGCGCGGTGGAAACGCTTGCCGAAGGCGCAGCGGTCACCACCTTGCTTGAGGCCGATGGCACGATGCTTCTGGATTTCCGGGAAGGGGCTCTGTTCGAGGCGCATGACCATGGCGACCATGAAGACCATAGCCACGAAGAACATGCCGAGGCTGACGGGCATGATCATGACCATGACCATGACGACCATGCGGAGGCGAAAGAGGCGGCGCATGACGATCATGACCACGACCACGACCACGACCATGCCGAACATGATCACGACCATGATGAAGAACATGCCGAGGCCGAGGAAGCCGCCCATGAGGATCACGACCATGGCGAAGAACACGCCCATGACGATCACGGGGACCATGATCATGCCGGCCATGATCACGGGGGCGACGATCATGCCGGCCACGACCACGGCGAACATGATCCTCACGCCTGGCTATCGCCGCAAAACGCCGCCACATGGCTGAACCTGATCGCAGCACAGCTTTCGGCCGCCGATCCCGACAATGCGGGCACTTATTTTGCTAACGCCGCGGCGGCGCGGGAGGAGATGGCGGCGCTCTCGGCCGAGATCAATACCATGCTGGAACCTGTGCGCGGCGGCAGCTTCATCGTGTTCCACGATGCCTACCAGTACTTCGAGACGGATTTTGAGTTCCCCGCCGCCGGCGCAATCTCTTTGGGCGACGCGACTGATCCGAGCCCGGCGCGGATCGCCGAAATTCAGGGCCGGATTCAGGATGAAGGCGTGGATTGCGTTCTTGCGGAACCGCAGTTCAACCCCGGCATCGTTGCGACTGTGCTTGAAGGCACCGAGGCGGCAACCGGCGTGATCGATCCCCTGGGGGCGGAACTGGAACCGGGGCCTGCGCTTTACCCGCAGCTCCTTCGGAACATGGCCGCAACCTTCGTGGAGTGTCTGTAACCACTCTGAAGTAGGCAGGCCCTGCGGCAGGGGCCCGCCCTTTTGCCCAGCCGTGCCGCGAGGTGCCCGGCCACCCGGGGTTCCGCGCGGCCTAGGCGACGGCAGCGCACCGTACGCACATCGAATACACGTGATGTTATCACATTAAATCAGGAGCCCCCAATGGCGCCCAAACCCACCTCCCCACCGCAATCGGGCGATACCCGCCTTCCCGTCACCGTTCTCTCCGGGTTTCTCGGCGCCGGGAAGACAACGCTTCTGAATCGGGTTCTGAACAACCGCGAGGGCCGCCGCGTTGCGGTGATCGTCAACGATATGTCCGAGGTGAATATCGATGCCGATCTGGTGCGCGCCGATACCGAACTCAGCCGCACCGACGAGACGCTTGTTGAGATGTCAAACGGCTGCATCTGCTGCACGTTGCGCGATGATCTTCTGGCCGAGGTGCGCCGCCTGGCCGCAGAGGGGCGGTTTGACTACCTGCTGATCGAATCCACCGGGATCTCAGAGCCCCTGCCGGTGGCCACCACCTTCGATTTTCGCGACGAGGGGGGCGAAAGCCTCTCCGATGTCGCGCGGCTCGATACGATGGTGACCGTGGTCGATGCGGTGAACCTGCTGAACGATTTCTCCAGCCACGATTTTCTTAGCGATCGCGGAGAAACGATGGGGGAGGAAGACGAGCGAACGCTCGTTCACCTTCTGACCGATCAGATGGAGTTTGCGGATGTTATCATCCTCAACAAAACCGCCGATGCCGGGCCCGAACGCACCGATGCCGCGCGCAAGATCATTCGCAGCCTGAACGCCGATGCCAAGATCATCGAAACCAACCACTCGAATGTGGATGCCGCGGCGATCCTCGATACGGGGCTGTTCGATTTCGAGAAGGCGCATGAGCATCCGATGTGGGCCAAGGAACTTTACGGTTTCGCCGATCACGTTCCCGAAACCGAAGAGTATGGCGTTACCTCACATGTGTATCGCGCGCGGCGGCCCTTTATTCCCCAGCGCATTCATGCGGCTCTGACGGGCGATCTGCCGGGCGTGATCCGCGCCAAGGGGCACTTCTGGCTGGCCACTCGGCCCGAATGGGTGGCGGAGTTTTCGCTTGCGGGCGCGCTTTCCAGCGTGAAGCCGCTTGGCACCTGGTGGGCCGCCGTCCCACAAGATCGCTGGCCAGACCATGAGAGCGCACGCGCCTATATCGCCCAGCATTGGGAAGAGCCCTGGGGGGATCGGCGGCAAGAGATTGTGTTTATCGGTGCGGGCATCGACTGGCCTGCGCTGCGCGCGAAGCTCGACACCTGCCTTGTCCCCGTAACCGCTGTGGCCGATCCAGGCGATCTGCCGCTGGATATGGCGGACCCGTTCCCCGGCTGGCGGCGGGTGGAGCCGGCGGCGTGACTCTCGCAGAGGCGGAGACCGGTGGCGCGACCGAGGCGGTTCACATCGCGGGCGATGCTTCGAGCCTGGCGGCGATAGCGGAGGAACGCTGTGCGGCGGCCATCTGGCTGCGGCGCCTGCCCACCGAGGTTCGATCCTGGATTGAGGCGTTCGATGCGCGCCAATTCCCCTCCGAGCGCCTGACGTTGCAGCCGGATGCCGTAGAAGGCGCCGTAAAGGAAGCATTCGCGGCGGCGGGGCTCCCCGATTGCGCTGAACGGAGATGGCTGCAATCGGACATCGGCAGCCTGGCGCTGCGATTTGCCGATCTTATGGGCGCGCCTTATCTGCGGGTGCGGTTCAGCGCAGTCACAAACAACTCCTGCCGGAAGTTCCATGTGGATGCGATAACGGCCCGGCTGATCTGCACCTATCGCGGTAGCGGAACGCAATACGGCCTCTCGAAGAACGGCGCTGACCCCCAGCATGTTCATAAGGTAGCCACGGGTGACGCAATCGTTCTGCGCGGCTCGCTCTGGCCCGAACGCCCGAGATCGGGCCTCGTGCACCGGTCCCCACCCATCGAGGGCACCGGCGAAACCCGGTTTCTTCTGGTGATCGATCCCGCCAGCGGGCCCGACGAACCCATCTGATGGCCGGGAACCTTGGCCAGACCAGCCTGAAGTGCCGGCGCCGTTCCGGCAACCCGATGCGTGATTTCGATCAGCTGCCGCCGGAGCTGCGCGCATGGCTTTCGCGCGCCGTCTTGCCCTGGCGGCCCCAATCGGTGCGGCGCGCTTTCGATCGTGCGCTCCGCCAAACGCGGAACGTCGAGCGCGCGCTGGAAGCGCTTGACCGGCTGGAAGCGCGCCAGATCGCCCGGGATACGGGCAAGGTTTGGGGGCTGGGCCATCCCCATTCAGCGGTTCCGCTTCGCCGCTAAGGGGGCAGCCCAGCGCTGTTGCCTTGCGGCGCGGCCCGCATACGTGCAGCATAGCAGCCCTTGGGTGCGCATCCTGCAACAACATGGCCGGAGAAGAACGCTCGTGAGTGGTTTTGTGCTGACACCGGCCGTTGCGGTTACGCTTTTCGTGGCCGCCTGCGTGGCGGGCCATCAGTTTCGGCGGGTTTGGAAGACGGAAGGGCCCCGGTGGCAGCTTTGGCTCTGGGGCTCAATGGCCGCCGCGGGGCTCCTAACGGTCGGCTTCGTTCCGATGCAGGTCTAGGCTCAGGCGTCTGCCCGCTCTGCCGCAGCGCGGGCCATCATTTTGCGCGCACGGGGGCATTCCACGCGTTCCCGCAAGGGGCTGTTGGGATCGATTTCTTTTTGGCACACAAGGCACTTATCGGCATCCCCAATCGCGTTGAGGCCACCGCAGCTTCCCTTGATCGTTCGCCCCATCAGCAAAACGCCCAGCGCCATGCCAAGCACCACGAGGGTGAACACGATGAAGGTTGCAAAGAAGGTTGCCATGTCAAACCCGTTTTGCTGATGGCCTAGGCGGCAAGTTCCCGGAACCGGCTGCTGCTGACCGAACTGAAGCCTTTATCGGCGCCGTCGCGGCCGCGATCAATAAACAATACCGCGATCCCGTGATCTTCTGCGATTTCGAGGCCCCGGTCCCGCCCCAGGATCAGCATTGCGGTGGACCATGCATCGGCCAGCATCGCATTTTCGGCCAGAACGGTGGCGGAGGCGGTCTTATGAGTGATCGGGTGGCCGGTAACCGGATCGATCACATGCGAGAAACGCTGCCCGTTAACCTCAAAGTAGTTGCGATAATCGCCGGACGAGGCCAGGCCGAGCCCGGACAGGCCCACAACGTCATAGACACCACCGTTCCGATCAGTGGGAACCTCGATCCCGATCTGCCAGGGCAGCCCATCGGGGTTTCTGCCGGAAGCGTAAATTTCCCCCCCGATTTCAACCATATAGTCTGTCACGCCCAGCCCCTCGAGGGCGCGGCCAACATGATCCACACCGTAGCCCTTGCCGATGGCTGCAAGGTAGACTTGGGCCTGCGGCTGGCGTTTCTGCACCGAGCCCGCGGTAACGGAGAGAACGCGGCTGTGCCCACTTTGCCCCATCGCATCGGCGATCTGACGATCGCTTGGCAGGGCGGTCGCGCCCGGCGCGCCGAAGCCCCAAAGCTCGATCAGCGGGCCCACAGTTGTGTCAAACCGCCCCTCGCTGGCCCGGTACACATCTTCTGACGCCGCCATTACGCGGGAAAGCTCCGGCGACACGGCAACGGGCGCGGTGCTGTGGCGGGCGTTGAAGCGCGCCAGTTCCGAACCGGGGTTCCAGTTCGACATCTGGAGATCCACCTCACCAAGCGCCGCCTCAACAGCCTGCCGCATCTCGGCTTCCGTCAGCGCGCGTGTCTCATCGATCGCAACGATCGAATACGAGGTGCCCATGGTGGCGCCGGTCAATCGCAAGACCTCGGCGCCGGGCTTACACGCGGCCAGAACAAGCGGCATCGCAAGCACGGATCGACGCGAAAACTTCGGATGTGCCAGCACGTTGATACCCTCGTCGCTATGGTCACGGGTTTGTCGCTTGCCCGGTGATGCGGCGATCCGCGACACTCTGAGCCAGTTCAAGTCATCACCGCTCAATCGTATAACATCTTAGCCTGATCGGTTTTCAAGCCGGAAGCATGCGGTGCTTTGAGGCACCGAGCCCTAGTCAGATCGTGGGAAAGGTCGTCCGCTGTGCAGCGTTTCGCTCTAAAGAGAGGCTTGGACCTTCCCATTGAGGGCGCCCCTCCGAACGGAGATATTACTTCCTCGTTTTCAAGGCATTACGGCTTGCTGGGCGATGACTATATCGGGCTCAAGCCGCGCATTCTCGTCGAGGAAGGCCAGATGATCGGGGCGGGCGCGCCGGTCATGGTGCACAAAGATCTGCCGGAGGTTCAAATCGTCGCACCCGTTTCCGGGCGGGTCAAAATGATCAACCGGGGCGCGCGGCGGCGTCTGATCAGTATCGAGATCGAGGCCGATCGCCATGCCGCCGAACCGGTAGACTTCTCCGATACAGGCGGCGCGGCCAGTGCTGATGAGATCGCCGAGAAGCTCTGCGCGGCGGGGCTTTGGACATCTTTCCGCACCCGACCCTATTCGAAAATTCCCGATCCGGGCGCCCGGCCCGCTGCGATTTACGTCACGGCGATGGATACCGAGCCCCTGGCGCCCGATCCCGCGCCGATCATTGCGGAAGAGCCCGAGGCTTTTGTCAAAGGGCTCGAATGCATCGCGAAACTCACGGACGGCGCGACTTATCTCTGCCAGGCCGATGGCGCCGAGCTTCCGGGCGCGGATGTTCCGGGCGTTGAGGTGGCGGCCTTTTCGGGCGTGCATCCGGCGGGCCTTGCAGGCACGCATATGCATTTTCTGGAGCCGCCAGACAGCACCAGAACGGTGTGGACCATCGGCTACGGCGATGTGCTAGCCATCGGCCGGTTATTTCTTACCGGCCAGTTCGATGCCTCGCGCGTGATCTCGCTTGCCGGGCCGATCTGCCAATCCCCCCGGCTGATCCGCACGATCATGGGGGCCTCAACGCTGGAACTGGCAGAACAGGATCTGCCCACCGATCGCCCGGCGCGGGTGATTTCCGGCTCGGTTCTGAGCGGCAAGGCGGGCGGCGACAAGAGCGCCTATCTCAGCCGGTATGCCCGCCAGATAACGCTTATAGAAGAAGACACCGCGCAGATCCCGATGGGCTGGATTCGCCCGATGTTTCAGAAGTACGCCGTGCAGCCCGTGCTGGGATCGGCGCTTTCCCGGCGGCGCTTCCCGCTGACATCAAACCTCAACGGCGGGCGGCGGGCCATGGTGCCGCTCGGCACGTTTGAGGAACTGATGCCGCAGGATTTCCTGCCCACACAGCTTCTGCGCGCGCTGCTGGTGATGGATACCGATCAGGCGCAAGCGCTCGGCGCGCTTGAGCTTGACGAAGAAGATCTGGGGCTCGTCGGCTTCGCCTGCCCCGCAAAATACGAATACGGCATGGCCCTCAGGGATTGCCTGACGAAGATCGAGATCGAGGGCTAACCGATGGGGCTGCGCACCTTCTTTGACAGCATCGAGCCGCATTTCGAAAAAGGGGGGAAGTGGGAGCGGTACTTTCCGCTTTACGAGATGGTGGAGAGCTTCCTCTACACACCCCGCACGGTAACGACGGCGGCGCCGCACGCGCGATCCTACATCGATATGAAGCGGATCATGACCTACGTGGTGATGGCGACGGTGCCCTGCATCCTGATGGCGCTCTACAACACCGGCTATCATACCAACCTCGCGCTGCAGGAATTTGAGCCCACGGGCTGGCGCGCTTGGATCATCGCCACTCTGGGCATCGGGTTCAATCCGGCGAACCCGTTTGCCAACATGGCCCACGGGCTTCTCTATTTCCTGCCGATCTACATCACCACGCTGGTTGCGGGCGGGATTTTCGAAGTGATCTTTGCCACCGTTCGCCGCCACGAGGTGAACGAGGGCTTTCTCGTTACATCGATGCTTTATGCCCTAATCGTGCCCGCCACGACGCCGCTGTGGCAGGTGGCGCTCGGCATCATCTTCGGCGTGGTTATCGGTAAGGAAGTGTTCGGTGGCACTGGCAAGAATTTCCTCAACCCCGCCCTGACGGGGCGCGCATTTTTGTACTTCGCCTATCCCGCGCAGATGTCGGGCGATGCCGTCTGGGTGCCGGTAGACGGGTTTACCGGCGCCACCGCGCTCGCCGTTTCCGCCGCGGACGGGTTTCAGGCCCTCGCCGCCAACGGGATGACTTGGTGGGATAGCTTTATTGGCGTGATCCCGGGCTCTATGGGCGAAACCTCGACCGTGGCCTGCATACTGGGCCTCATATTCCTGCTTGCAACGAAGATCGCCAACTACCGGATGGTGGTGGGATGCCTCGCGGGTATGATCGGGTTCTCGCTGCTTCTGAACTGGATCGGATCTGACACCAACCCGATGTTCGCGATGCCGTGGTACTGGCATCTCGTGCTTGGCGGATATGCCTTCGGGCTTGTGTTCATGGTTACAGAACCCGTCTCGGGCGCACATACAAATCTGGGCCGCTATTACTACGGCGCCCTCATCGGCATCATGGTTGTGCTGATTCGCGTTGTGAACCCGGCATTCCCCGAGGGCATGATGCTGGCCATCTTGTTCGGGAACGTCTTCGCGCCGCTGATCGATCACTTCGTCGTGCAAGCGAACATAAAACGAAGGGCAAAACGCCATGCCTGACGACGATCAGACACCGCAGGAGCCCAAGGGCTTTCTTCGACGATTCCTCGCGGCACCGCCCGATACCACTTCGAAAACGATCATCGTGGCGGTCTCGGTATGCCTTGTTGCCTCGATGGTGGTCTCCGCCGCCGCCGTGGCGCTGCGGCCCATACAGGCTGTCAATTCGCTCAAGGACAAGCAGATCAACATCCTTCAGGTGGCCGGCGTCTACGATCCCGAAGCCGATGTGCTGGAGGCGTTTTCTTCGGCCTTCGAACCGCGGGTTTTGGAGCTTGAAAGCGGATCCTTCTCCGATGCCTTCGATCCTGTAACGTTTGATGACCGGGCCGCGGCGGACGATCCGGCAACCTCAATCGCGCTTGAGGATGATCCCGCAGGGATCGGCCGGCAAAGCCAGTATGTGACGGTCTACCTGTTGCGCGACGAGGCCGGGGCGATCGACAAGGTGATCCTGCCGATCCACGGCTACGGCCTTTGGTCCACGCTTTATGGGTTCATCGCGCTTGAAGAGAACGGGAACGATATCTTCGGGCTGCAGTTCTACGAGCATGCCGAAACCCCCGGCCTGGGCGCTGAGGTAGATAATCCGCGCTGGAAGGCGCTTTGGAACGGCAAGAAGCTTGCCGATGAGACGGGCGCTTTGCAGATCAGCGTAACGAAGACGGCGCCGCCAGCGGGGCCGGATTACCACGTGGATGCTTTGGCCGGTGCAACGCTGACAACCGTTGGCGTGCACAACCTTGTTAACTTCTGGATGGGCGAGGCCGGGTACCAGCCATTCCTTGAAAACCTCAGAGCGGGGAACGTCTGATGGCGCATAAACGCAGAGAGATGCTTCTCGACCCGATGGTCGACAACAACCCGATCACGCTGCAGGTGCTGGGCATATGTTCCGCCCTCGCGGTGACCTCATCGCTGCAGGTGGCCTTCGTTATGTCGGTTGCGGTGATTTTCGTTACCGGCTTTTCCTCGATGTTCATCTCGATGATCCGCAGCCAGATCCCGGGTTCTATCCGGATCATCGTGCAGATGGTGATCATTGCCTCGCTGGTGATCCTGGTCGACCAGCTTCTCAAGGCCTTCGCCTACGAGATCTCGAAAACGCTTTCCGTTTTCGTGGGCCTCATCATCACGAACTGCATCGTGATGGGGCGGGCCGAGGCGTTCGCGATGAAGAACCCGCCGATCGACAGTTTCATCGACGGCGTTGGAAACGGGCTGGGATACGGGCTGATCCTGATGCTTGTAGGCGTGATCCGGGAGCTTTTCGGGGCGGGTAGCCTTTTTGGCATCACTATCCTGGAGACGGTGAATAACGGCGGCTGGTATGTGCCGAACGGCCTTCTGCTGCTGCCGCCCTCTGCCTTCTTCATCATCGGCCTGATCATCTGGGCATTCCGGTCGTGGAAGCCCGAACAGGTGGAAGAGCGCGAGTACAAGATCCAGACGGTGGAGGCCCACTGATGGAGGATCTCATCTCCCTCGCCGTCAAGGCGATCTTCGTTGAAAACCTCGCGCTGTCATTCTTCCTCGGTATGTGCACGTTCATCGCCGTATCCAAGAAGATCTCCACGGCGATCGGGCTTGGGATCTCCGTGATGGTCGTGCAGTCCATCACCGTGCCCGCCAACAACCTGATCCTCGGCTATCTGCTCGCCCCGGGCGCGCTGGCCTGGGCGGGCTTTCCGGATGTGGATCTGACCTTCCTTGGCCTCATCTCCTACATCGGGGTCATCGCGGCGCTGGTGCAGATCCTGGAGATGGTGCTCGATAAGTACTTTCCGCCGCTTTACAACGCGCTTGGCGTCTTCCTGCCTCTGATCACGGTGAACTGCGCCATTCTCGGCGGCTCGCTCTTCATGGTGGAACGGAACTACGATTTCACCGAGGCCGTCACCTATGGCGTTTCATCCGGCTTTGGCTGGGCGCTGGCAATCACCGCCATGGCGGGCGTGCGGGAGAAGCTGAAATATTCCGACATTCCCGATGGCCTGCAGGGCCTCGGCATCACCTTCATCACGGCCGGGCTGATGGCCATGGCCTTCATGTCCTTCTCGGGCGTCAACCTCTGAGGGGAGCCGGATATGGCAACTTTCGGCCTTGGCATCGCACTTTTTACCATGATCGTCCTCGCCCTGGTGACGATCATCCTGCTTGCCCGTTCGCGGCTGGTCTCAAGCGGGAATGTCAGCATCACGATCAACGGCGAGAAAACGATCTCGGTTCCCGCGGGCGGAAAGCTTCTTCAGACGTTGGCGGAACAGAAGCTCTTCGTGCCCTCGGCCTGCGGCGGTGGCGGCACCTGCGCGCAATGCCGGGTGAGGATTCACTCCGGCGGCGGATCGATCCTGCCAACGGAGCAGAGCCATATCACCAAGCGCGAGGCGGCCTCGGGGGATCGACTGTCATGCCAGGTTGCCGTGAAACAGGACATGACGATCGAGGTGCCCGAAGAGGTGTTCGGCGTCAAAAAGTGGGAGTGCACCGTGCGCTCCAACGAAAACGTGGCAACCTTCATCAAGAACCTGGTGCTTGAGCTTCCCGAAGGCGAAGACGTGAACTTCCGCGCGGGCGGCTACATCCAGATCGAGGCGCCCGCGCATGATCTGAAATACACCGATTTCGACGTTGAAGAGGAATATCGCGAGGATTGGGACAAGTTCAATTTGTGGCAATATGAGTCCCACGTCCATGAACCGATCGAACGGGCCTACTCGATGGCGAACTATCCCGACGAGAAGGGCCTGATCATGCTCAACGTGCGCGTGGCCTCGCCGCCGCCGGGATCGGAGGGCATTCCACCCGGCAAGATGTCCTCCTACATCTTCAACCTCAAGCCCGGCGACAAGGTTACGATCTCGGGCCCGTTCGGGGAGTTCTTCGCACGCGACACCCAGAAGGAAATGGTGTTCATCGGCGGCGGCGCGGGCATGGCCCCGATGCGCAGCCATATCTTCGACCAGCTCAAGCGGTTGGAAAACCGGGAGCGCAAGATCACCTTCTGGTATGGCGCACGTTCCAAGCGCGAGATGTTCTTTGTTGAGGATTTCGATAGCCTCGCGGAACAGTTCGACAATTTCGAATGGCATGTCGCGCTGTCAGATCCGCTTCCGGAGGATGATTGGGATGGCTATACGGGCTTCATCCACAACGTTCTTCACGAAGAATATCTGAAGGATCATCCGGCGCCGGAAGACTGTGAATTCTATATGTGCGGGCCGCCGATCATGAACTCATCCTGCATCAACATGCTGCTGGATCTCGGGGTGGATCGCGAAGACATCATGTTGGACGATTTCGGCGGCTGATCCGAGCGGCCTTGCCGTGGGGCTCCGGGACCGACACGCTCAGTTCAGGGCGCGGCGGGTGCGCAGGGGCTCCGCTTCAACCGCTTCGCGCTGCACAAGCTTCAGGTGGCCGATCGCGCGCTGCATGGCGCGATGCCTCTCATTTCGCTCAAAGTAATCCATCATCCGGTAGATATTGATGGGGTGGCGGACGATGAGGGATTTGATTTTCTCAACGGCCTCACCGTGCGGATAGTTTTCAATGAACTGGCAGGCCGCCTGCGTGGGTGTGAGGATGTAGTAGTCCTGCGGGCGCCGCGGGGTATCGCGCACCGCATCGAAGGGTGAAGCGCCGAGCGCGCGAAACTTCGGCATCAGCATGCGGATGTCCAGCGCCTCGTTTTCCAGAACCCCGCCCGATCGTTGCTGAAACCCAAGGGGTTTCAGCCGTTTGAGCGCGCGTTTCCGCATGGCGCCGTTCAGCAAGTCCACATCCGCCCGGTCATACTTCAGATCATCGAACACCGAGATCAGTTGGAGCGCCTCATCGGCAACGAACAGGTAAGGGTCACGGTCAATCTCCCTCAGCCGTAGCCGGAAACCGCCGCGCTCTGCATCGCTCGGGCCCGGCTGAGGGCCCGGCGGTAAGGCTGCGACGCCTCTTTTCCACCGATTTGCAAGATTCGTGATCACAGGGTTGGCCGTCCATTTACCACCGGATAAAACCTAGCCCCCGCCACCTTTTTCTCCAACGCGCCGAAATCCCGGCTGGGCGTTTGCGCCTGCTTGGTCAAGATTTCCCTCGGCTATCGCCAGCGCTGGACCGGGGCCCGTCCCGCGCTACCCTCCCTCTCAACTACGCGAACCATGGAAGGGCACGACGTTGCTTCAGGATAAGAACGCCGATCTCGACGCGGTGAAAACGCGCAAGCTTCTCGAGCGGCTCGTAAACGAACTCGGCCGCGCCGGGCACGATCTCTACTACTCGCCCACTACCCAGGTGGCGGCATCCCTGATGGACTATGTGGAGAACTCCGCGCAGCTGAGCACGGTGGAGCGCGCCTTGTTTCAGGATCTTACGCGCCGGGATATCGAAATCATCCTCGGGGTGAAGCGCCCGAACTGAGGGGATCGCCGCGCCCGGTTCAACACGTTCAGACGCGCCCTTTGCAGAGCGCGGTTTTGAGGTGTTCGGGATCGCCGGTGCATCAACGCCAAGGGCCTAGGATTCGCAGATGCGTTCCGCCGTTGTGACAGCGCTTCTGCTCCTCCTGGCCCTGAACACTGGCTGGTTTGTTCTTTACTCGGCCGGCCTCGGGGCCCGTGGCCTGTTCTCCGGCAATGCGACGGTGCTCTCCCGCGTTTTCGCTGCGGGCCAGCCAGTGGCGAACGTGGCCCTCGCCGCGCATATGATTGCCGGGGCGTTTTTGACCATCGGCGCGCCGCTGCAGGCGATCCCCGCTCTGCGCCGCAGATGGCCCCGCCTCCACAGGCGGGCGGGATACACGCTTTTTGGCCTCGCCATCGCGACCGGGATCGGCGGCCTCGCCTACATCGCGCTTGTTGGAACCATCGGCGGCTGGTGGATGAGCATTTGCTTCGCGATCTACGGCGCCGCCATCCTCTGGTCCGCTGTGAACACGGTGAAATCCGCGCGTGAGCGGGAGTGGGAGCGGCATTTCAGGTGGGCGACGCGGCTCATAATCCTTGCCGTGGGCTCCTGGATCTATCGCATGCATTACGTCATTTGGTACGGCCTGACCGATGGGATCGGGTCCAACGCAGTCTTCACGGGGCTGTTCGACCGGGTTCAGGTACTTGCGTTCTTCGTGCCGTATCTGCTTGTGGCCGAGTGGCTCTTGCGCAGGGGCCCCCAGATGCGCGCGGCGCGGTGACGGGATCTCGCGCGGCCAGCGCCTTTCGCCTGCTGAACGCTCCTAAGCCCGCCCGAAATCCACCGCCGGGAGGATCGTGCCTTCGCAGGCGCCGAACCCGATCTCGTAATCGCCAGTGCACCGCCCAGTGAACCGAACGCCGTCACCATCCTCAAGAAACCGGCGTGTACCTCCGGCAACCGAAATGGGATCGCGCCCGTTCCAGGTGATTTCAAGCAGCGAGCCCAGCGTGCCCGGCCCAGGGCCCGAGATCGTTCCGGACCCGAGAAGATCGCCTGTCTCCATCGCGCAGCCCGACGATGCGTGATGCACGAATTGCAGGGCCGAGGAGTAGTACATGAATTTGTGGTTTGTACGGCTGATCACAGTGGGCCCGCCGCCTGCCGGCGCGAGTTCGACCTCTAGCGCGAGATCGAAATTGTTGGGGCCATCCTCGTACAGATAGGGCAAGAGCGGTTTCTCACGCTCCGGCGCGGGCGTGCGGAAGGGCTCAAGCGCCTCGCGGGTCACCACCCACGGGCTGATCGACGTGGCGAAGGATTTCGATTGGAAGGGGCCGAGCGGCTGATATTCCCAAACCTGGATATCGCGTGCCGACCAATCGTTCAGCAGCACATAGCCGAAGATGCTGTCATAGGCCTCCGCCGCAGAGATGGGATGGCCCATCGTGGTGGGCGTGCCAACGACAGCGCCAAGTTCCAGCTCGAAATCAAGCTTTTCACAAGGGCCGAAGCGGGGGGTGGCATCATCCGGCCCCTTGAGCTGGCCGTTCGGGCGGTGAATTGGGGTGCCGGAGGCCACCACTGTTGACGCGCGGCCATTGTATCCGATGGGCATATGCAGCCAATTCGGCATCAGCGCGTTGTCAGGATCGCGGAACATGGTGCCGACATTCGTGGCATGCTCCTTCGAGGCATAGAAATCGGTATAGGAGCGCACGAAGAACGGCAGATGCAGCGTGGCCTCGGCTTGGCGAACCAAGGGGGCAGATCGGTCGCCCTCTCCCGCATCGAGAAGCCGCGCGATGGCGGCACGCGTTTCGGCCCAGACGGTTTGCGGCAGGGCCATGAACGGGTTCAGGGCGCCGGCAGCAAAAACTGTGCGCGACCCGGCGGGCCGGAGCGTTCCCGCCGACTCAAGCGCCGTCAGGTCAAGGATCATCTCGCCAATCGCCACGCCGACGCGGTGGTCGGACCCGGGCGTGGAGAACACGCCATAGGGCAGGTTCTGGATCGGAAAATCAGTGCCCGCGGCGTTGGCGCTTTCGACCCAGCTTTTTCGGGCCGGGTCATGCGTTTCGTTTCGTCCCACCTTGGCCTCCCCTTCTGCCCAGGTCGCAGTTGCTGCTTTCATGCGCGCGGCGGCTACGCCCCGCCGGATGTCACACAGGCCCGTGCAGCGGCAATGATGCTGTCTTTCGATGGCAGGGTGGCGCCATAGGCCGGGCCCGTTGCAATAAAGCTGTCCTCGGCAGTGAGCCGGCTCACCGGAAGATCTGTCCCTTCCGCAAGAAGCGCCATTAAGCCTTCGGCGATGCCGCCTGTTCGGCGCGTTTCGTCCACGATCAGAACGCGCTTGGCGCCATCGAGCGCGGCGAGAAGGCTCTCCTCCGGCAGCGGGCTTAGCCAGCGAAGATCGATCAACCGGGTTCTGATGCCCTCCTGTTCCAGAACAGGCCGGGCCTGGTGCGACAGGTAATAACCGTTCGCGAAGCTGACGATGGCGAGGTCATCGCCTTCGCCATCGCACCCTACCTCCCCAAAGCCCAACCTATCTTCCCGCGCAGGATAGCGGGCCATCCAAGCCCCATCCGCGGCACCATGCAGATCGCGCATCGGGTAGAGCGCGATTGGTTCGAGAAACACCACCACGCGCTGCTCTTCCCGGGCCAGGCGAGTGCATTCGCGCAGCATCTGCGCGGCATCGGCCCCGTTGGAGGGGCAGGCCAGGATCAGCCCCGGAATATCCCGCAATACGGCGACCGAATTGTCATTGTGGAAATGCCCGCCAAAGCCCTTCTGGTAGCCAAGCCCCGCGATGCGCACCACCATCGGGTTTGCGTATTGGCCATTGGAAAAGAAGGGCAGTGTTGCCGCCTCCCCCCGCAACTGATCCTCCGCATTGTGCAGGTAGGCCAGGAACTGGATTTCGGGCATCGGGGTGAAGCCGTTCTGGGCCATCCCGATCGCTAAGCCGAGGATCGATTGCTCATCGAGCAGCGTATCGATCACCCGGTCTGCCCCGAAACGCTTCTGAAGCTTCTGGGTTACGCCGTAGACACCGCCCTTCCGGCCCACATCCTCGCCCATTAGCGTGATCTCGGGGTGTTCGAGCATCAGGTCGGTCAGCGCCCAGTTGAGGAGGCGGTTCATGGGCTGGGGATCATCATGGCCTGCCAGATCGCTGCCAAATGCCGCGGCGCGGGTCTCGGCACCCGGGCCGTTAGACGGCGCGCATATGCGTTTGGGCGGGATCAGGCTTGCCATCACGTCACCCGCCGTTCGCAGGCGCGGGCGGGTGGCTGCCGTTGCCGCAAGGTGCGCCACCTCCGCGCGCGTCTCCTCATAGACCGCGAGCGCCGCATCGGGCGCCATGGCGCCCGCGGCGGACAAGAGCCGCACGGAGTGCAAAAGCGGATCGTTGGCTTCATCCGCCTCAACCTCGGCCCGGGAAAGATAGCTTGTGGGCACATCCGCCCCGGCATGGCCGTAAAGCCGCACCGTGCGCACATGCAGGAACGCGGGCTTGCGATGGGTGCGCACGAAATCGGCGGCCTCGGATGCAACACGATAGGTATCGAAGAGGTCAAGCCCGTCGCAGGCAAAGTAACGCAGGCCCGGGCGCTGCGCGAATGACGCCGCGATCCAGCCCTCCGGCGTTTTCGTGGAGATCCCGATACCGTTGTCTTCGCACACAAAAAGAAGCGGCAATGGCGATGATTGAATCGCCGCCCACTGGGCCGTGTTGAACGCGCCCTGGGCGGTGGAATGGTTGGCCGAAGCGTCCCCGAACGAACAGTAGACCACCGCATCCTCGGGATACTCCGCGAACTCGGGCCGATGCCGCTTTGCCATTCCGATGGAGTAAGCCGCACCAACGGCTTTCGGCAGATGGCTCGCGATCGTTGAGGTTTGCGGCGGAATGTTGAGTGCCCTTGAGCCCAGAACCTTATGCCGCCCGCCAGAAATCGGATCTTCGGACGAGCAGGCAAAGCTCAAAAGCATGTCCCAAGCGATGGTTTGGCCCGGAACCTGGCCGCTGCGGGCGATCTGAAAGGCGGCATCGCGATAATGCAGGAACGCAGGGTCGCTTACGCGCAGGGCAATGGCCACGGCAGCCATGCCTTCGTGGCCGGAGGAGCCGATTGTATAGAACCCCTGCCCTTGCGCCTGCATGGCGCGGCTTTGCAGATCGAGCGCCCGGCTCAGGCATTGAGCGCGGTAGGCCGCCACCGCCAACTTGGGCGAAAGCGGGCCTTGCGGATCGGCGCCGGGCGGAAACGCGCGCGCCGTCACGCGTGATCGAAAGTTTTCTTCAACGATTGCGGCGCGATCCATGGCTCACGTGGGGTTCTTTGGTCTGCGGTTGCGACAGGTTTCCAACGGCCCCGCCCCGATGGCAAGGGCCCGCGCGCCATCCCTGAAGCGCAATCGAAACATCGGCGTCGACAACGGGCCGCCCAACAACTAGCTACCCTGTATGGGAGGACGATTTTTGACCCCGCGGTTCGATCCGGGCGCGCGCGCATGAGCGATCGTGAACGACCGTGGACGGCGTTTTACGGCCCTGAAACCCGTGCGGAGATCCCGCAGGCCACCTACCGCACGATCGGCGATCTGATCCGTTCGGTGGCGGAAACCTACGGGCGGGCGCCCGCCTTCACCACATGCCTGCCTAACGGCATGAATGGCACGCTGAGCTTTGAGCAGGTTGACGAGATGTCAGACGCGCTTGCGGTTTACCTGCGCGAGGTGGCGGGCCTTGATCAAGGGGCGCGGGTTGCGCTTCAGATGCCCAATTGCCTGAGCTTTCCCGTGGCCGCCTTTGGGGTTTTCAAGGCTGGTTGCATCCTGGTTAACGTCAACCCGCTCTACACCGCGGAAGAGATGGCGCGGCAGTTTTCCGATGCCGAGCCTGATGCGCTGATCATCGTTGACATGTTTGCCGACAAGATCCCGGCCGCCACGCGCGGCCACCCGATCCCCAATATCATCGTAACGCGGGTGGCCGAGTTCTTCCCGTCACTGCCGCGCGGCATCGTTGGGCTTGTGCAAACCTACTGGGATCGCACGGTAAAACCGATTGAAGTGCCGCATATCCGCCTGCCAGATGCGCTGGCCGCGGGCCGGGCCCACCGCGCCGAAGAAGCGATTGAAGTCGATGCCTATCACCAGAGCGTTGCGCCGGGCGACACCGCCTGCCTGCAATACACGGGTGGCACGACCGGCATCTCGAAAGGCGCGATGCTGACCCACGCCAATCTGATCCTGAACATGGAGCAGACGATGGAACTGATCGCAGGCGTGCAAAAGGGGCGTGAGACCGCGCTGACCGCGCTTCCGATGTACCATGTCTTCGCGTTCACCGTGAATCTTCTGGGCTTCTACTGGCTCGGCGCTCGCAACATCCTGATCCCCAACCCACGCCCGCTGATCAACCTTAAGCGCGCGTTTGAGAACTACCGCATCACCTGGATGAGCGGGGTCAACACGCTCTTCAATGGGCTTCTGAACGAGGTCTGGTTCAACGACAGCCCGCCCAAGCACCTCAAATTCGCCTCCGCAGGCGGGATGGCGCTGCAGGCCGCCGTGGCCGAGCGGTGGGAAGAGGTGACGGGAAAGCCCGTATTGCAAGGCTACGGGCTGACAGAAACTTCCCCGGTACTTACCTTCAACCCCTTGGGCAAAACGCGCGCGGGGTCCATCGGCGTTCCGGTTCCCTCAACGCTCATCGCATGCTTGGGCGAAGATGGGCAGCCGGTGCCGGCTGGAGAGCCCGGCGAGATCGCCGCCAAGGGCCCGCAGGTGATGGCGGGCTATTGGAGGCAGGAGGCTGAGACCGCGGCGGTGATGCGCGACGGGTGGTTCCTGACGGGCGATATCGGGGTGATGGATGCTGACGGATATGTCAGCATTGTTGACCGGAAGAAAGACATGATCGTTGTCTCCGGCTTCAACGTCTATCCCAATGAGGTGGAGGATTGCCTTGCCGCGCATCCCGGCATCCTTGAAGCGGCGGTGATCGGCGTGCCCGATGCCAGCAGCGGAGAGGCGGCGAAAGCCTTCGTCGTGCGGCTGGATCACGGCCTGAGCGAGGGCGACATTCGCGCCTACTGCAAATCGCATCTGACGGCCTACAAGGTGCCCAAACTGATCGCGTTTCGCGATGAGCTGCCAAAATCGAACGTGGGCAAGATCCTCCGCAAGGATCTGCGCGCGCAAGAGGGCCCAAGCGAGGCGGCGGAGTAGGGCATGGTCGGGGCTTTCGAACAGGCGATCCTTGCGCTGATGATCTTCGTCATCATGCTTGGAATGGGAGCGTCGCTCACCCCCCGGGATTTCTACCTTGCCCTCCGTCGGCCCTACGGGCTCGCCATCGGCGTGATCTCGCAATACGGATTCATGCCGCTGATCGGGTTTACCCTGGCCATGTTCCTCACGCTGCCAGAGGCCATCGCGGCGGGCGTTCTGATCATGGCGTGTATGCCGGGCGGCACGACATCGAATATTTTTACATACTTTTCAAAGGGTAACCTCGCACTTTCGGTTTTGATGACGGTAACGTCCACCGTGGCCGGCGTAATCCTCATCCCGCTGATCCTGGTGGCCTATGCTACGGCGCTGAACCTCGAAATCCCCCGCGAGAACATCATCATCACGCTCATCTTGCTGCTGGTGCCCGTAGCAATCGGGATGGTGCTGCGGCGGGTGAACGCCAATGTGGGCGCGGTGACGGAGTTCTTCGGCTCTGCCCTCGCGCTCTTCTTCATCCTGTTCCTGATGGTAAGCTGGATTCCCCGAAACTGGCAGTTTCTTTTGGAAACGAGCGGGGGCACCTATGCCGCCTCAATCGGGTTGGGCCTGATTGGCATCACGATTGGCTACATCTTCGCGCGCAGCCTTTCGCTTCATCCCAGAAACGCGCGCACGGTGGCCCTTGAAACGGGCATCCAGAACGGCCCGCTTGCCGTTGCCATCATCGTATTCACATTCCCGAGCGCCGAGGCACAGGCGGTGATGGCTGTTCCTGTGCTCTATTCCCTCTTCATCGTGATCATCTCAACGCTGGTAACGCTGGTGTTCCGCCGGGCCAACTTGGCCGCGGAACAGAAGATGCCCGACAGCCTGCTTTAGCGGGCTTAGGGGCAACACGGCCCCAATCCTGCCGCGTTCTTCCGCCATTCTGGCGCGGCGAGGGCGCCAATGCCCCGTGGCAGGATCGGGACGCGCATGCAGGCCATTGACTGGCACGCCCGCTACAACGCCCCATCGGCGCTTTCGCGTGCGAGAGATGGCGCGCACTTGCATCTTGCCGCCGATTCCGCCGGCGCCGGCAACACGCAGTACCTCGTTGCGCGCGCGCTTCAGCCCGAGATTACCGCACCAGCCCTGCGCGCCGTCTCAGAAATCGTGGGATCGCGGTTCTACGTACCACCCGCGATGCTTGCCCGGATCCTGCGCGAGGCCGATCCGGTGGCCACTGTCAACCCAGATGCGGTTCGGTTTGAAGGGTTTTCGACCTGCTGCAGCGCCTATGCGCGGCTCGATATTGAAGACGCGGCGCTTGAAGTCTCCACCCGCCGGCACGGAACGACCAACGTTGACTTCGGGCCGGAGCTGCGCGGCGCCCTTGCACAGGTGCGGGCGGGAGACGCGCTTGAGATCACGATCGGGGCAGATGCCGTGGCCATCCGCAGTGAAAACCAGGAGATCGTCGAACGCAAAGTGCCGCTTCCGGAACGCTGGGTGAAGGGGTTCGGCGATGTGCAACTGGCCATGGCCGGGATGGCACCCGCGTTCTCGATGCGCCGGATCGCCGCGCAGCGCTTTCTGCGCGGCCTACCACGCGGAAAGAGCGATCACTTGGAATACGTCTCGATGCAGGGGCCTCAGTGCCGGAGCTCGCCGCGGCCCGGCGAAGGGGCGGTGCCGCTTCGGGGCGCCCATCGCCTTCGGGTGCTTGAACCGCTCGCAGCCAAAGCCGAACGGCTGGACGTCTACCTTAACCCAGACCTTGGCAGCACCGCTTGGGTGTTGCAATTCGGCGGCCAGCGCCTTGGCCTTGTTCTGAATGCCGAGCCCTGGCGCGGGTTTTCCGGCGATGGCGGCCTCCTGGGCGCCTTGGCCGAAGGCGCCGTATCGGACAGCCCAGCCCTGCGCGCCGCCCTTCGGTGGAGCGGGCGGCTCGATCCCATGGCGTTGGCCGAGGGTAGCGGTTGCAGCCCGGAGACAGCCGCACATGCCCTAGCGCAGCTCGCAAGCGAAGGGCTCTTGGGCTTTGATCTTTCGGATGGCAGCTACTTCCACCGCGCCCTGCCCTACCGGGCGCGAGGTGCAGGCAAGGTGCCGCGCCGGCTCAAGGCCGCCGAAGCGCTGGCCAGCGGAGGCCATGTGGCCATCGCGCCCGATGGCAAAAGTGTGCGGGTAACATCGGGGGATGTGGTGCATCAGGTGACGATGGTGGGCGGGGCCTATCGGTGCACCTGCCCCTGGTTTGCCCGCAATGGGCAAACCCGCGGCCCTTGCAAACACGTTTTGGCCACGCAATTGGCATTGGAGCAGATGGTATGACGACGGACGAGACCCTCGAACTGATCCAATCAACTTCTGCAGAAGCCGTTCTGGCGCATTTTGCAGCGCTCCCCGAGCCGGGGCGAAAACGCGATGCGGCGGCAATCGCCAAGCTCTTCAAGGCAAAGCAACGCGCCGGCGGGCTTTGGAACACGGATGCCAAGGGCGATCCGGCCATCATGGATATCGACTCGTTGCGCGTGGCGATGTTTGCCACGTCCAATGCCAGCGCGCTTTTGCGGGCCGGGGCAGAGATGCTGCCGCGCAACATCGATCTGGCCGTGGTGATGGGCGCGCTGAAGCCCGCCTGGTTGCAGCAATGGGTGGAAGGGCTGATCGAGCTGCGCCCCAACTTCGTGAGCTACGTTGCCCCGCTTTGGGAGGCCGGGCTCTGCGCCCGCCCGACAAGCGATGCCTATATCCTTGGCTACTACGCAACCTACTCACCCTTGTCGCAAGACGATCCGGTTTTCGTTTCCACCGATCTCTGGCGCTTCTTCGAAGTGGAAGGTGGCGGTGAATTCAGCCTTGCCAGCCACGACAAGTACTGCCGCGCAGAGGATCAGTGGGCCCAGCGCATCGCCGCGCTGGCCGAAGCCGGGAAAGTGGATCGGGCGCGACTTCTCGATGCCTCGCTTGAGGCTTTGGAGCGCGATTTTGCGCAGTTCCGCGCGGGCTGGTACTCGCGCTTTCACCAGTTGCTTGAGCCGGGCCTCGAAGAACTGGAAGCGCGGAAGGAACGCTATCTGGGCCTTCTAAGTTCAAGCATTCCGCCCACGGTGTCTTTCGCGCTGAAGCAGGTTCAGGCGCTCGACAAGGCGGGCCGTATCGATGCCGCCGATCTCATCGCGGCGCTCGACGGCCCACTTCAGGCCCGGCAGAAGGCGGCACAGACGGCTGCCCTGAGGATGCTGAAGGCCGCCGGAAAGCGAGCCCCGGATCTGCGCGAAGCGGCAGCGGTTGCCGCAACCGGCGCGTTGATCTCCGAAATAGCCGAGGTTCAGGAAAAAGCGCTCGATGTGATCGAGGCGCTGGGTGGGGCTGAGGCGCCGGCCGTGCGTGAGGCGCTCTCCGGCTACGCCGATCACATTGCCCCGTCGCTGCGCAACCGCCTTTCGGATCTCGGCGCTCCGGCCATGCCGGCGGCTGCGCCTGCGGGCGATGAGCCGCTGACAGGTGCTTCCGCGGAGCCCATCCAACCGATTTCCCGTGCGGACGACGCGCTTCTGGCCTTTCTCGCGGTGCTGGAAGACCCACGCGATGCCATGGCCGTGGAGCGCGCCGTGGACGGGATCGTGCGCCACGGCGCAGACTTGGCGGGCGACGCTCTCTCTCCCTTGCGGAAACGGTCGCGCCAACTGCTGGATGCGCCGGGCGAAATGCTGATCCGCTTTCTGCTGGCTGAGTTTGGTTACGCGATCTCGGGCGCAGACACTGCGGACGTGTCGCTGGCGGAAATCGATGCGCTTCCCCGCAAACCCTACATACCGGAGGTTTCGCTGGCGCATGTGTTCCGCGCCCGATCTCGAGAGTTGGCTCGGCAAGTGGCTTCAGGCAAGGCGCTTCCGATGCTGTCTGCGCCCACGCGCAGCGACGGCACGGTCGCGGCGAGCGCACTTGTCGAACGGCTGAAGGATTATGCTGCTGCGGGCGCGGCGCCGGGGCCCACGGATCTTAACCTCGCCCTTTTGCGGCTTTGGGCTAACATCGCGGCACAGGAGGTGCCCCGCGATTTGCCGGGCCCGGAGATTGCCCGCGCCATTGGCTACGCGCTTGGGGGGGACGAAAAGCCGGGGCGGGATCCTGCCCTCTGGGCCAGCGCCTGGGCGGCACGGCCAACGCCTATGGACGACACGCGCATCAGCACTCTCGTGGGCCATGCGTTGCCCGAAGCCGGAAGCCCGGCCTCATATGCCATCACAGTTCGGCGGATTGAGCGCGACATCTACCAATATTGCCAGGTTGCCATCGATACAGAGCCGCCCTGCCGCAATGCGCCAACATCCCTGATCGCCGCCCAGTTCTTTCCCGAACCCGACCCGCCGTTTTGGAGCGCCTCGCCTTGCGGGCACAGCTCCGCGGACGTGGCTTGGGCGGCGTTGGCGCGCCCGCTCTCGCCCGAAAGCTTCTTTCGCCACGGATTTCTTGCGCTCGATCCCGATCAGAAGCTGAGCGATCACTTTTGCCGCGCCTATCTCGGCCCGCTGTTGCGGCCGGGCGGCCCGGTTGGGCCGGTGGGGCGCGCGATGCTCGCCTATTATCTGGCCTCAACGGACAAATCTCTGACGGCGCTCACAATCGATGCCATCGGCCAGTTGGTGACGGACTCGCGGCTTGAAGCCGCGCCCTTTGCAAAGGCGATTGCACCGCTTCTCAAAACCGATGCTCTGCCCATTCGGCGCTGGACGCAGGCCTTCGCGGCGCTTGCCGAACTCTCGCCCCGCCACGCAACATTCGTTCGAAGCCTCGTTGCCGAACTCATCGATTTCCCGCCCGAGGCGGCGCCGCGCGATATGGGCGGCATGCTGGAGATGCTCTTTGAGCTCCATGTGGCCGCCGATGCGCCGCTGGGGCACAGCCGCGCGCGTGCCTGCCTCGCGGCGGTTGAGGGCGGCGGCAAGCTCGGGCGCTTTGCCCGCAAGCTCGTGGCGCTCGAAGGCTGAGGGCGTGGCTCAGGCTACGATCACCTGCGCACCGGGGCTGACCTGTTCGTAAAGTTCCACGGCGTCGGCATTTGTAAGCCTGAAGCAGCCCGAGGTTTCGAACCCGCCAACTGTGGCCGCATTATTCGTGCCATGGATGCGATAGAGCGTATCGCGGCCGCCGGCATAGAGGTAGATCGCGCGGGCACCGAGGGGATTGTAGGGGCCGGGCGGCACATAGGCGGGCAATTCCGGCTGGCGCTCGCGCATCTCCGCAGGCGGGCGCCAGGCAGGCCATTTCGCCTTGCGCCCCACGATTGTGGTGCCCGTCCACAGAAAACCGTCGCGGCCAACGCTGATCTCGTATCGCGCGGCCTTTCCAGCCCCCAGAATGTGGAGCAACTCGCGCCGCGCATTTGAGATCAGGATGGTGCCAGCGGGCTCGGCACCCGCGAAGGGCACGATCTGCCGCGTCACCTCGCCAAGATCGCGGGGCACGCGCTTGAGATCGGCACCGGATGCGGGCACAGCGATCCCGGCAAGGCCCGCCACCCCCATGGCCAGGGCCCCGCGGCGGGTAAATCTCGGCGCGTCGTTTGGCATGCCTCTCCTCGTCTCTCCGTCGCGCAAGCCCGCGCGGTATCCGGTTCGCAGAGCAGTGGTAGCATGGGAACGCGGCGAAAATGCGAGGGGCCGGGCGAATTGCGGCATCCTCACCCAAAAATGAAAAAGCCCCGCGCGGGCCAGGGCACGCGCGGGGCAGGTGTTCAGGAGATCTTAGCCGCCGCTCTGAACGTTGGTGTTCTCAACGTTGGGCGGGTAGGGCGAAATCTGGTGGATCGCCGTGTTGGCCGAGGCGGCATCACCGCCGCGGAAGGAAACCGTATCCCAGTTGTTCATGAAATCGGCACAGGCCCCGAGAAGGGTCAGCGCCGCGAGCGCCGCGAGCGCTTTACTTTTGGACGAGTAGGCCATCATCGAACTCCAGATCAATCAGGTGGCCGTAGGGGCCCACGATGCCTTCGCCATCGCGAAAGGCACGCAGCATCCTACGATCGACTTCGAGCATCCCAAGCAGGAACAGCTCAACGTCATTGGACGAGCGCGTATTGTCGAGCGGTGTTGCCAGCGGCTCATCCGGCGCGGCCGGGCGCACGAGGCGGGGCGTAACCAAGATCACGAGATCGGATTCGCGCTTCTGAAACTCTGTGGAGCGGAAGAGCGCACCCAGCACCGGGATCTGCCCCAGCCACGGCACGGCTTCAACGTTGCGGGTGTTGTTCGCCTGCAGAAGCCCGGCGATTGCAAAGCTTTGCCCATCGCGCAGCGAAACCGTTGTATCCGCCTTTCGCGAGATGAAGGCCGGGTTGCCGTTCACCGTCAGGCCCTCGTCGATATCGCTTACCTCGGGCTGAACGCGCAGGCTGATCAGGCCTTCGTCAAGCACGGTGGGGCGGAAGTTCAGCCGCACACCGTATTCGCGGTAGCCGGTGGAGGTCGCCACGTTGCCGTTTTCGTCCGTACTCGATTCCTCGATCGGGATTTCACCACCAACCACGAAGTTGGCTTCAACACCGCTGGTGGTGATCAGCGTGGGGTTGGCGAGGCGCCGAGCGAGGCCCTTGGTTTCAAGCGCGTTGATCACGATATCAACCTCGCTGCCAGCAATTTGCAGCAGGTTGCCCACAAAGTTGCCGAAGGTGCCGGCACCGGTAGAGGCATTGGTGTTCACGGTGCCGCCGGTGCGGTCACTATCCGACGTGGCGACCGAAACGCCAAGCTCGCGCGCCGCGTTCCGCTCAACCTCGATGATCCGAACATCCAGCTGAACCTGCTGGGCATCGGCCACGCGCATTGCGTTGATCACCGGCTCCTGCGTGTATTGCTGGGCAATCTGGATCACCCGCTGCTGATCAACGCTATCCTTCACCGTGCCGGTGAGGCGGATACGATCGTTCACGTTGTTCACCTGCACATTGCTGCTGGGAACCGCGCGGTTGATCGCATCCTGCAACTCGCCGAAATTCTGGCGAACCCGCACATCGATCACGCCGAGCAGCGTGCTGGTTTCATCGTAGAGAGCAACGTTGGTGAAGCCGGATTCTCGGCCCTGGATGTAAAGCGAGGTTTCCGTAAGCGGAAACACATCCGCGACATTCGAGTTACCGACAACGATATCGGCAAAGGGGATGTTGGTTTCGATCGTCACCGTGAAGCCCGGGGCGATCGTGAAATCATCGATATCGCCGTCACCAATGGTGACCTGGCGGGTTTGCGCCTGGGCGCTGAACGCGAAGAGGGCCAGCGCAAACGCGGCGGCCACCATCGCCATAAGCCGAAACGCTATGCGCCCGTAGGGCAGCTGCGCTTGGCGAGCTTCGGAGTAGATCATTGCTGTCGCCTCAATCCCTGGAACCCCAGCTTATGGTGCCGGAGCCCTTCATCAGTGTTTATTCTTATCGTGCGCGGGCCACTGCTCGTCTTCAGCCTCACGCGATACTCGCTACGGCACCTTGGATTGCCTGACCAATCACCAGCGGCGCGATACACTCTTTGCAGACTGAATACCGAAGATCGCGAAGGCGCGATATCGGTATCCTGAATTGTGGCACGGATGTGGCTGAAACGTTGCGAAAATCCCTCACTGCGGGAGTTTCGAAATTAAGAATTCTTTCGTGGCGCCAGGCATGCGGGCGCGGTTCACAAGGGCTCTGACGCCCCGGATACATCGCGCATATTGCCCATGAGATCGCGCACCCAGGCCGCCCAATCATCCCACGCCGCGCCCACGGCGCCGTCAAACGCCATGGCCGCGATCAGCACGGCGGCCAAAAGGAGGCTGAGAAGGAGAACGTATTCAGTGACCGCCACCCCGCGGTCTTCCCCGCAAAAGCGTGCCAGGCGCAGATGAAATTGCTTTGCTGCTCGCCGCGGCATGGCCCGTCGCTCCCCACTCGCGGCGCATGCGAACGAATCCCGCCATGCAACCGCCTCCCGTGGCTACGTAGACGGCGGATATCCGCCGATGTCAAATCGGGAACAGCGAGACCCGCCCAAAGCGTTCGGCAAGCAGCACCGCAATGGCACCCAGCGCCATCGGAACGCCGTAGGGGATTTTGCCGCTGGCGCGCAGTTCTTTCAGCCGGCGCCCGAAGTAGTGTTTGCCCGGGGCGAAGCGACCGCCGATCTTGATGGCGGCCAGCAGGATGAGGGAGGCCGCGGTCAACGCGAGCGCGAAGGGGGCAAGGTGATCGAGCCCGACGAATAGGCCGATGGGAAGGTAAAGCTTAACGTCCCCGGCCCCGATGGCGCGGAAGAGCCAGAAGATGAACGTGATCCCGAAGAGCGCCGCGCCGGCCATCAGATCGTTGCCGATACCTGCAAAGCCAAGCGTTGCCGCATAGGCGAGATACAGGCCAAGAAGCACGAGAACAGAGGTGTTTGAGATGCGCAGGCTGGCGAAATCACGCCAGCCTATGAAGAGCATCACCACGATCGCGGCGAACAGAATGATGTCGCTCAACACCCACAACACAATGCGCCGCCTCTTCTGGCGCGCCCCGGCCCGCGGGGCACGCGCGGATCAGATGCCGCGCAGATCGCCCGGCGCGCGGCGCTGGAAGCTTGCCGAGTTGCGCAGAAGCTCAAGGTTATTGGCCGTCGTCTCATTCGAAGGATCTAGTTCGTAGGCCCGCAGGAAGAACGACCGCGCGCTTTGCAGGTTACCGCGCAGAAGCTGCGAGTAACCGAAGTTGTTCAGAAACTCGATCCGGTTGCCAACAACCGGCTGGATGCGCTTGTAGGCGAAATCCGCCTTGTCGAACCGGCGCAGCATGTCGGCCGATGCGGCATAGCCAAGCCAGGCCTGCGGATCATCCGGCGCAACATCGATCGCCTTTTTGAACGACCGGTAGGCGAGGCCATAGTTCTCTTCAGCGAACTGCGCCTTGGCCGTCACCAGAAGCTGATCGTTGGGGTAGTAGTCGCGGTTTGACGTATCTTCCGTCGCCGCCTGACTTTCGCTGAAGGACGAAAATTCACCGATGCCAAGCTCGCTGCAGGATGCCAGCGCGAGAAGGGCGAGACCCGAAATGAGTATCCGCATCGTTCCACCGTTTTTTTTCTGCTCACCGCGCGTAATGCGCGGCCTCGCGGGCAAGCTACCTCAGGAGGAATCAAACGATCCAGCACCTTTGGTGCATGGCCAGCAACCTGCGGCGAATTGGTAACACATTGGTTGATAAATGCGGGCCAAGCGCCCGCATTTATTCACAGTTTTGCCGCAATCCCGCCGCTAGGTGCGGGAGTAAACATCCTCATACCGCACGATATCGTCTTCGCCGAAGTAGCTTCCCGTCTGCACTTCGATCAGAACCATCGGCACTTTTCCGGGGTTCTCCATCCGGTGAACCGCACCCAGCGGGATGTAGACGGACTGGTTCTCCGGAACGAGTTTGACCTCATCGTCAATCGTGACGCGCGCGGTGCCTTCCACCACAATCCAGTGTTCCGACCGGTGAACATGGCTTTGCAGGCTGAGCGCCGCGCCGGGGTTCACCACAATGCGCTTCACCTGGAAGCGCGAGCCGATAACGAGGCTTTCGAACCAGCCCCAGGGCCGGTGATCGCGCGCCGATTGCACGGCCTGGGCCGCGCCCTTGGCCTTCAGCGCCTCAACAGCCTCTTTTACCCGCTGGGCTTCCGATTTCCTGGCTACAAGCACCGCATCCGGCATCGCGACGGCAACGATATCGTCAAGCCCGATGCCCACAAGCTGGGTGCCGCCCGCCTCGCTGCGCAAGAGCGTGTCGGTGCAATCGATGGCAGTAGCTTCGCCGGTGCAGACCGTGCCGTTCGTATCGGGCCCCGTTTCCTGCCACACCGCTTGCCAGCCGCCGAGGTCAGACCAGTTGCCGGTATAGGGCATGGCGAAGAGACGCTCAGATTTCTCCATTATTGCGTAATCGATGGAGATGTCTTCCAACTTGTCCCAGGGCTCCGCCGCAAGGCGCGCGAAGCCGAGATCGGCCTGCGCATCGTCCACCGCCGCGCGGGCGGGCCCCACAAGGCCAGAGGCATGTTCTTCGAAAGCGGCAATGATGGCCTTTGCGCTGAAGAGGAAGAGCCCGGCATTCCAAAGGCAGTTGCCCGCCGAGATCATCTTCTCGGCATTGGCCGCGTCAGGCTTTTCAACAAAGCGCGCCAGCGGCTGTGGGCCTTTGCCCTTGCCGCTGCCTTCAAGCTCAAGATAGCCATAGCCCGTTTCGGGCCGCGTGGGCGCAATGCCAAAGAGCACGATCTCGCCCTCTGCCGCCTTGGGGGCGGCTTCAGCCACGGTGGCGCGAAAGCCTTCGGGATCACCCATCACGTGATCGGAGGGGGCGATCAGCATCAGTGCATCGGGCGCACGTTCGGCCACCCAAAGTGCCGCCGCCAGTACAGCGGGCGCGGTGTTGCGCGCCTCGGGTTCGATCAAAATGCCCGCCGGGTCCCGTTCTACCGCCGCCATCTGTTCGGTCACGATGAAGCGGAACGGATCGCCGGTGACGATCAGCGGCGCAGCGAAGCCCTGACCGGACAGCCGCAGCACAGTTTCCTGAAAAAGGCTGCGCTCACCCATCAGCTTGGCAAACTGTTTGGGGTAGCTTTTGCGGGAGAGCGGCCACAGGCGGGTGCCAGAGCCACCGCAGAGGATTACAGGGTAAATCTCAGGGGTCATGGAACAAATACTCCTCAAGCCTCTCGCAACGCATCGTCGTGTTTGCGGAACCAGTCATAGGTTTGCGCGATCCCGTCGCGCAGCCCGATCTTTGCCCGCCAGCCCATGGCAGCGAGGCGGCTGACATCCATCAGCTTGCGCGGCGTGCCATCGGGGCGGGACGGATCGAATGTGATCTCGCCATTGTAGCCGGTGAGTTCGGCGATCAAGGCGGCAAGATCGGCGATCGTGATATCCTCGCCGGTGCCCACGTTGATATGGCTCAGCATGGGTTCGGTGTTTGCTTCGTAGATCTTCCGCTCAAGCCGCATCACGAAAAGCGAGGCTTCGGCCATATCATCCACATGCAAAAACTCGCGGCGCGGCGTGCCGGTGCCCCAGATCGTAACCGATGGCGCAACGGTGCGGGCGGCCTCATCGAACCGGCGCAAAAGCGCGGGAAGCACATGGCTGTTTTCGGGGTGAAAGTTGTCACCCGGCCCATAGAGGTTCGTGGGCATCACGCTGCGATAGTCGCGCCCATATTGGCGGTTGTAGCTTTCGCAAAGCTTGATGCCGGCAATCTTGGCAATGGCATAGGGCTCGTTCGTGGGCTCCAGCGTGCCCGTGAGAAGCGCATCTTCCGCCATCGGCTGGGCCACTCCGCGCGGGTAAATGCAGGAGGATCCAAGGAAGAGAAGCCGCTGCACCCCGGCCAGATGGGCGCCGTGGATCAGATTGACCTCAATCATCAGGTTTTCGTAAAGAAACTCGGCCGGATAGGTGTTGTTGGCATGGATGCCGCCCACCTTGGCCGCGGCAACAATCACGGCCTCGGGTTTCGTTTCGGCAAAGAACCTCTGCACGGCGGCCTGATCGGTCAGGTCAAGCTCGGCACGGCTGCGGGTGATCGTGGGCACGCCTTCGGCGTTGAGGCGGCGAAGGATCGCGCCGCCCACCATTCCGCGATGGCCTGCCACGAAAACCGCCATGGCGCCGTTAATCCTCCATCGCCACGGGCAGCTCGTATCCGTGTTCTTTCAAAAAGGCATGGCGGCGGGCGGTTTGGAGATCGTCCGCCACCATCTCTGCGCACATCTCGCGCGCGGTGATCTTTGGCGACCAGCCGAGCTGCTCGCGTGCCTTGCTGGCATCGCCAAGAAGCGTTTCCACTTCGGCCGGCCGGAAATAGCGCGGATCGATCTTCAGGATCACGTCGCCCTCCTTCACCGCCGGGGCGGCATCGGAGGTCACGCGGGTCACCACACCCCGCTCATCCACGCCCTGGCCTTCAAAGGCCATCTCGATGCCCAGCTCTTCGGCAGACCAGCGGATGAATTCGCGCACCGAATGCTGCTGGCCCGTAGCGATCACAAAATCGTCCGCCGTAGCCTGCTGCAGCATAAGCCACTGCATTTCCACGTAATCCTTCGCGTGGCCCCAATCGCGCAACGCATCGATATTGCCCATGAAAAGGCATTCTTCGAGGCCGAGCGCGATATTGGCCAACCCGCGGGTGATCTTGCGGGTCACAAAGGTTTCCCCGCGCCGGGGGCTTTCGTGATTGAAGAGGATGCCGTTGCAGGCGTAGAGCCCGTAGGCTTCGCGGTAGTTCACCGTGATCCAGTAGGAGTAGAGCTTGGCCACGGCATAGGGCGATCGCGGGTGGAACGGCGTGGTTTCCTTCTGCGGGATCTCACGCACAAGGCCGTATAGCTCGGAGGTCGATGCCTGGTAGAACCGCGTCTTTTCCTGCAAGCCCAGAAACCGGATCGCTTCCAGCAAGCGCAGCGTGCCCACGCCATCCACATCCGCAGTGTATTCCGGCGCTTCGAAGCTGACGGCCACGTGGCTTTGCGCGCCGAGGTTATACACCTCATCCGGCTTCACCTCGGCAATGATCCGCGTGAGGTTCGAGGTATCGGTGAGATCGCCGTAATGCAGCTTCAGCTTCGGGTCCGGCGCATGCGGATCCTGATAGACGTGATCGATCCGCTGCGTGTTGAAGGAAGAGGCGCGCCGCTTGATGCCATGCACCTCGTACCCCTTGGCGAGCAGTAGCTCTGCCAGGTAAGAGCCGTCCTGCCCTGTGATGCCTGTGATCAATGCCGTTTTCATTACGGTGCTCTGCTGCCGGGTTTTGCGCCCTGCTGCCAGTTTTGCGCGCGCCACGCAATCTTTGCGCAGGGTTGCGGAGCCCAATGCGCCATAAACGCCGCATTTGTTGATGCTCTTGAATCTTTCCGCCGGGCGCCCTTGTGCTAGTTTGTCGCGCATTAAACGGAGAGTCACCATGCCCATGGCCCGAAGAGCCCCGGCGCTGGCCGCGGCCTTAGCGCTTTTGGCCGCCCTTCCCGCATCGCCGCAGGGCGGCCCCGCCGGTGTTGGCGTTGCCGCTGTTGAGCTGCGCGACATGTCGGAAACCGTGCCGGTCTTTGCCGAGGTCGTTGCCGGGCGCGATGGCATCGTCGCGGCCCGGGTTTCGGGCACGGTAGATCAGGTGCATGTGCTTGAAGGCATGGCGATAGAGGCCGGTGCATCGCTCGTTACGCTTGATACCGAACTTGCGCAGATTGAGTTGCGGCAGGCAGAAGCGCGGCTTTCGGAGGCCGAAGCCGGAATCACCGTGGCTGCTGCGCGGCTTGAACGGCTTGAAAGCGCCCTTGAACGGGTTGAGGCGCTGCGCGGCACGGCCTCGTTCTCCGAAGGCCGGTTTGACGATGCGCAGGGCGCGGTGTTCGAGGCCCGTGGCCAGCTGGCGGAGGCAGAGGCGCGCCAGCTCAACGCACAGGCCGCCATCGCCGAAGTGCGCTACCGGATCGAACAGGCGGAAATCCAGGCCCCGTTTTCCGGAACGGTTCTGACGGTGGAAACCAACCCAGGCGAGTTCATTGCGTCGGGCGCCGCCGTCGTGCGGCTTCTCGATACGCGCACGCTGGAGGTTGAGGCACAGGTGCCCTCCCGCTTCGTTGCCGCGCTAACAGAGGGGCAGCAGGTGATGGCCACGAGCGATGACGGCGCGGTGCTTCAGCTTCAGGTGCGCGCGCTTCTGCCGACCGAGGAGATCGCAACCCGCACCCGGCCCGCGCGCTTCGTTTCCGCCGAGAACGGCGCTTTGAAGAACGCCGCGGTGGGGCAGGCGCTGACGGTGGATATCCCGATCACCGCGGCGCGCAAGGTACTTGCCGTTCCGAAAGACGCGCTGGTGCAGGCGCGCGGGGGCTGGACGGTCTTCGTGAACAGTGACGGGACGGCCGAACCGCGACCCGTAGAAATCGGTGCGGCTGCTGGAAACTGGTTCGAAGTTCTGAGCGGGCTGGGGGAAGGCGACGTTGTGGTAACGCGTGGGAATGAGCGTTTGCGCCCCGGCCAGCCCATCGCGCCGATGCCGGGGCCTGACACAGCGCCCGCGGAAAGCAACTAGGGGCATAGGCCATGGATCCCATCCGCTTCGCCATCGAGCGCCCGGTCGCCGTTCTGGCCATCGTGATCATGGCGGTTCTCTTCGGCCTAATAGCCGTCACGCGCATTCCGATCCAGCTTGCCCCGGATGTGCGCAAGCCCGTCATTGTGATCACCACAAACTGGCCGGGCGCCGCCCCGGCGGAGATCGAGCGCGAGATCGTGAACCCCCAGGAAGAGGCCCTGCGCGGGCTTGACGGGCTGGATGTGATGACCTCGCGCTCGCAATCGGGCGAAGCGGAGGTCACGCTGGAATTCGCGGTAGGCACCGATATGAGCCAATCGCTTCTACTGGTATCCAACCGGCTGGACAGGGTGGGCAGCTATCCTGACGAGGCTGGGGAGCCCTCGCTGAACACGTCCGGCGCTGATGACAGCCCGATTGCCTGGGTGCTGGTTACAGCCGAAGACGGGAACACGCGCCCGATCCCCACCTATGGGGATTTCGTCGAGGATATCATCAAGGAGCGGATCGAACGGGTGGATGGGGTTTCCACCGTCAACGTGTTCGGCGGTGTGACGCGCGAGCTGCAGATCGTGGTCGACCCTCTGCGCCTTTCGCAATACCGACTCACCGTTCCCGAAATCGTGCAGCGGCTCAGAACCGAGAATATCTCACTGTCTGCGGGCGATGTGGAAGAGGGCAAGCGGCGATACGTGGTGCGCGCCGAAGGCAACCTCAACACGGTGGAGGCGATCGAAAGCGTGGTCTTGCGCTCAGATGCCGGCGCGGGCCTCGCCGGGCGTGTGCGGGTGGGCGACATCGCGGATGTCTCATTCGCCTACCAGGATCCGAACGCCCGCTTGCGGTTCCGTGCGGTTCCGGGGCTTGCGTTCAACGTGGTTCGCGAACCCGGCGCCAACGTGATTGAAACGATGGAAGAGGTGCGCGCGGTTCTCGACGATCTTGCCAGCGGCCCGGTCGCCGACCAGGGCCTTGAGCTTGAGCAAGTGTACGACGAGACGATCTATATCGAAGGCGCGATCGATCTCGTGACCCAGAATATCTACATCGGCGGGGTGCTGGCGGCGATCGTGCTGCTTCTCTTTCTTCGAAGCCCCCGCGCCACGCTCATCGTCTCCCTCGCGATCCCGGTATCCATCGTGGCGACCTTCGTTGCGATGGCGGCAACGGGGCGAACGCTCAATGTGATCTCGCTGGCCGGGATCGCTTTTGCCGTTGGTATGATCGTCGATGCAGCCATCGTCGTACTCGAAAACATCTACCGATTGCGCGAACAGGGGCGATCGCGGCGCGAGGCGGCCTATCTTGGCGCGCGCCAGGTTTGGGGCGCGATCCTCGTCTCGGCCCTCACCACCGTGCTGGTTTTCGTTCCGATCCTGATCATGGAGCTTGAGGCGGGCCAGCTCTTCCGCGATATCGCGGTGGCGATCTCGGTTTCCGTGCTGCTCTCGCTTGTCGTGGCAGTCACGGTGATCCCTGCCCTTTCCAACCGGATTCTTTCTCAGAAAGATGCCGGCAAGCTACGGATCTTCGGCGTGGATCACTTTGCGCGCGGGTTCCACAGCGCGGTGATGGCCTATGTACGGCTTACCGTGCGCGTGCGCGCGGTTGGGGTTGTTCTGGTTGCGGCTATTGCGGGCGGCGCGGCGCTTGCGGCCTTCGTGTTCCTGCCGCGGCTCGAATACCTGCCGGAGGGCAACCGCAACCTCGTATTCGGGCTGATCATTCCGCCGCCGGGCTACAACCTCGATACAACCGAAACCATCGCCCAGCGTATCGAAACCGTCGCGCAACCGCTTTGGGAAGCCGCGCCGGAACCCGATGTTGAGGGCGTTCCGGCGATTGACGGGTTCTTCTTCGTGGCCACGCCCGGCAACAGCTTCGTTGGCGCCTCAGCTGTGGATGGCACACGCGCGGGCGAGCTGATCCCCGTTCTTTCACGCCCGATCTTTGCAGAGCCCGGCACGTTCGGTTTCATGACACAACCCTCGCTTTTCGGGCGCGGCGTAGGCGGGGGGCGCACGATCGAGCTCAACATCTCTGGCCAGGATCTGAACGAGATCCTCGGCGTTGGCGGTCAGGCGGCCGGCATCATCGCGGGGCTCTTGCCGCGCAGCGAGGGCCACCAGTTCCGCCCGATCCCGGGGTTGGAGCTTGGGGCGCCGGAAGTGCGCCTTGTGCCGAACAGGCTGCGCCTTGCCGATGCCGGGCTTGATGCCTCAGCACTTGCGGCCACCGTTGATGCATTTAACGATGGCCTGAGGGTGGCGGAGATCACGGTGGGCGCCGAACGGCTGAACCTGATGCTGAAGGGCGATCCGGAGCTTCGCGGCGCGCAGCTTACCCAGGATATCGGGCGCTACCCGGTTGTAACGCCCTCGGGCGATATTCTACCGGTTTCCGCGCTCGCTGATGTGGAGGTTACCGCCGGGCCGACCGAGATCCGCCATCGCGACCGATTGCGCACCGTGACCCTCGAGGTGCGGCCCTCGGATGCGCTGGCGCTGGAAGCCGCGGTGGAGCTCTTGCAGACCGAAGTGATTGACGTTCTTGAAGATCGGGGCCTGCCACCCGGCGTGCGCCTGAGCGTCTCTGGCACGGCCGATCAGCTTAGCCAGACGTGGGATGCCATTCAGATCAACCTCGCGGTTGCGATGATCATCGTGTTTCTCGTGATGGCGATCCTCTTTGAGAGCTTCGTCTTGCCGCTGGTGATCATGATCTCCGTGCCCGTTGCCGCGGCGGGCGGGGTTGGCGGGCTTGCCCTTCTTAACACCTTCCAGGTGCAACCGTTGGATATGCTCACGCTTCTGGGCTTCATCATTCTGGTTGGGATTGTGGTGAACAACGCGATCCTGATCGTGCATCAGAGCCTCTATCACCTGCGCGAAGATGGCATGGGCCCGGTCGAAGCGATCGAAGAGGCCACCAATAACCGGATCCGGCCGATCTTCATGTCGACCCTCACATCGATTATGGGGATGCTGCCCCTGGTACTGGTGCCGGGCGAGGGTTCGGAGCTTTATCGGGGCCTGGGCGCGGTGGTGGTTGGCGGCCTTTCAATGTCTGCCTTCCTCACGCTTCTGACGGTGCCGCCGCTTCTGCGGCTGGCGCTTCGGGCGCCCGAAGATCACCCCGTACGGCAGGCTGCATCTCCTGCGGAGTAGCGGCTACACCCCGTAATGCCCGCGGTACCACGCCACGAACTTGGCAACGCCTTCGCGCACGGGCGTGTGGGGCAGCTTGCCGATCAGGGCCTCGGCCAGCCGCGTATCGGCCCAGGTTGCGGGCACATCGCCGGGCTGGATCGGCATCATGTTCTTCTCGATCTCGGCGCCCAGCGCGGCCTCGATGGCCGCGATGAATTCCATCAGGCCCACGGGCTCTGAATTCCCGATATTGACGATCCGGAATGGCGCGACGGGCGAGAGGCTATCGAAATCACCCACCGGGGCACCCCGCTCGGGCACCGCCGCGCAGAGCTTAACGATGCCGGCGATGAGATCGTCAATATAGGTGAAGTCGCGCTTCATCTTGCCCTGGTTGTAGACATCGATGGCTTCGCCCGCGAGCGCGGCCCGCGTGAACTTGAAAAGCGCCATATCTGGGCGGCCAAGGGGGCCATAGACGGTGAAGAAGCGAAACATCGTCGTCGGCAGGCCGTAGAGATGGGCATAGGAATGCGCCATCGCCTCGTTGGCCTTCTTTGTGGCGGCGTAGAAGGACATCTGGTGATCGGCCTTCTGCGCCTCGCCATACGGCATCTCCGTATTCGCCCCGAAAACGGAAGAGGTTGAGGCCATCATCGTATGCCGGGGCGGATGCGCGCGGGCCGCTTCAAGCAAGCGGAACGTGCCGATGAGATTGGCCTCCACATAGCTTTCGGGCGCCTCGATCGAATAGCGCACGCCCGCCTGAGCGGCGAGATGCACCACCAGATCGGGCTTTGCATCCGCAAAGATCGTGTTCAGGCGATCGGGCTCTTCGATCCTCGCGCGATGGAAGGTAAAGCCGCCCTGCGCGCTGAGGGCGGTAAGCCGCGCCTCTTTCAGCGCGGGATCGTAGTAATCCGTTACCGCGTCGACGCCGATCACGGTGTGGCCCTCGGCCAGAAGCCGCGTTGACAGGGCATGCCCAACGAAACCGGCCGCGCCGGTAACAAGAACGCGCGAAGGGGGCAGATCAGCCATCAAGAGAAGCCTTTCGACCGTTGAAGCGGAACGTCATTGTGGCGCCAAAGAAGGCGAAAAGGGGCCGGGGCGCAACGGCAATCGCGCGCCCCGGCCATTCATTCGCGTTGGATCAGGCCGCTGTCAGAAGCGGGTCATCCTCATCCGCCGCAACCTGCTCGGCATACGTGCCTTGCCCATCGGTGAGCGCCTGCCACATCTCTTCGGCCTCCGCAGTATCGAGCGCAGTATCGGACTGCTGGCCAACCGTTTCGATCGTGGTCTGGCCGTTGCCCGAGGTGAGGCTAAGCGAAACCGTATCGGCCTCGTAATCGATCGTTACGGTCGCATTGCGGCTTCCGAGGCCCGCGATATCGACCGCGCCGAAGGTGCCAATAAGTTCGTCAACGTCAATCAGAGTTGTAGTGGCGTTGCCGCTCATGCCGCTGAGATCAAGCTCAAGGGTGCCGCCGCCAAGATTGGCACCGGAAAGCACATCTGGCGTTTCGCCATAGGCACCGCTCTCGAACTCCTCAATCGTTTCAAGCGCGCCGTTCTCTGCCGAAAAGGACACAGCGCCTTCTGCGTCAAGCCGCAGGACCGCGGTATCACCATCGTCGCCGTCAAAGCCAACCTGCGCATCCGTGCCGACAATATCAAGCGTGTTACCGGCACCCACTTCATAGGCTGCACCGCCGGTGGCAAGGATTGCTTCGCCGTCGGAGGCGGTGAGATCCACGTTGCCGTCCATCTCTCCGGTATTGGCAAAGCGGCCGCCGGTTACATCGATATCAAGCAGATCCTCATCCTCGTAACCCGCCGACCAGAGCTGACCGGCGCCGGAGATATTGAGATCGCCACCGCGCCCGTCAGCCTCCATGCCAGCCGTTACGGTGAGCTTGCCGTGGGAAACGTTGAGCTGTCCGCCATCCCCGAAATCAAGATACGAGATCTCGGTTGTGCCGCCGTAGTTAACCCAGTTGCCGGCCAGATCCACCGCATCGCCCGCAACGGTGCCCGGAAGATCATCGGTTTCCCAGTTCATGCGGTTATCCCAACGGATGCCATCGCCGAGTTCATCGGGCACGAAGCGCACCGTTGTTGCCTCAAGCCGGATATCGCCGATGTCGATGCCGAAGGCCGTCTGGAAGTAATCGATGATCACGTCCGCATCGGTCTTGTCGTTATATTCTCCCTGGGCCTCGGCGCGCAGGTGGGCGGCAAGATCCTCAATCGTGGCGTCAGGCTTACCCAGGAGCTCCGCCGCGAAATTCTGGATCGTCGCCTGATCAAGCACGTCGGTATCCAAGCCCTCGACATTCTGATCGTTGCGATCCGGGTTATCGGCATCCCTGCCGCCGACCCAATTGTACACCATCGTGTCATCATAGATCGGCGTTTCGCCCTCCAGCACCGCGCGACCGGAGAAGAACTTCTCGTCAAGCTCTGCGGGATTGTTCGGATCCGCCTGGTGGGCAACGATATTGTCGGTCAGCGTGCTGTCCTTGCCGCTGTTCTCGAAGCCCCAGTTGACCGCGCCATTATCCTCTTCAACGGTGAGGTATCCGGCTGAGGTGACAACATTGTCGGTGATCAGCGAGTAGTTTCCTACGTGATCGCGACCCTTGTAGTCACCGCCCAGCGTATTGAAGCCGATGTTGTTATCGATGAATGCATTGTCTTCGATGAATCCTCCGCCGCGAAGCTGCGCGCCGATCGAGGCGGAGCGCATGATCACCGAATCCCGCAATGTCACATCCGTTGTATCCCACTGGATGTAGATATTGTGGCTGTACATCGAAGGCGCATGCCCGCCATCGGCCGACATATCGTACTGATAGTCATCTTCCCAGCCGGCCTGATCAACGAAGAGGCTATCCAGCAGCAACCCATCGACATCCTTCACGAAGAGGCCGGAGATCCTGTCTGATGAGGGATCCCACTCATCGCCGCCGTTCGTGGGGCTGTCATTGTGGATGCCGTAGATAGCAACATCGTGGAGGGTAATGTTTTCCCCGCCCTGCACCACCAGTTCGCCATCTGTGACGATCATGTCGTGAAGGATGACATTTTCGCTGTTGTTGATCAGCGCACCGCCGGTGAGGTGAATGTTGCTGATCACAACATTCTCGTGCGGATCGTAAAACATCTCCACTTCATCGGGGATGATTGGGTCCTCCCCCTCGCCATAGGCACCGATGTACAGGGGGTTCATCTCAGATTCCCCGTCGGCGCCGCGCGGAACAACCGAACCGAAGCCTTCGTATGTGTATCCCCGTTCGAAGAGCAGCCAGTTCGAGGTGGCCTCGCCGGTGCTCTGGGACGCACTGATTTCATTCCAGAGCATCGAACCCGCCTCGGTATCGAGTGCCATGGAGGGGTCGGAGCCGTATTCGGGGTTCGCCTCAAGCCAGTTGGCATCGATATCGCTGGGGCGAAGGCCCTCAAGCGCCGCGATATCGCTGATCGAAAGCGCATCGTCACTTTCTGATACGTAGACTTTGCGGTGGTTCTCGCCGTGCTCGATGACAAGATCTTCGTCTTCATCGAGTTCAAGCATGTAGAACTCACCCGGGCCCCAGCCCTGATCCTGCGAACCTGGCACCACGTTGAGAGATGACGTTGCGGTTTCTACGCTGCCATCTTCATAGGTGACTTCATAGCGAAAGTCGGATTGGCCGGTGCGGCTTGGATCGGGCATGACAACCGCAAGGCTCATATCGGGGTTAACCGTGACGTTGCCGAAATCAGGCCAATCGAGAATTTTGACACTCGCGATATTGTCGCTGTCCGGCAATTCAAGCTTGGTCGTGCGCCCCGCCGAAACGGTGGCGCCACCACCCAGCGCACCGAGATTCGTTGACGTATCCGTGCCTTCGTCAACGCCATCGAGCGGGTTTTGGTCAAGCTCAACGGGCCCGGGTTTTTCCGGTTCGGGCTCTTCGGCCTGCGCCGTCGGGGCGGGTTCTTCAGGCGCGGCCTCCGCAGGCTCGGGTTCAACAGGTTCCGGCTCTTCGGCAGCGGGTTCAACGGGCTCGGGTTCTTCCGGAGCGGGTTCCACCGGCTCGGGCGCCTCGAGCGCAGGTTGTTCTTCCACCTCAGGCGCTGGCTCCGGCTCTGCAGGAGCGGGGCTTTCCGATGGGGTCTCGGCCACTGGTTCGGGCGAGGACGTCGACGGTTCCGGCGTTACCGGGGCCAGTTCTTCCGGCTCACTCTCTTCGGGTTCGGCTTCCTGAGGTTCCGCCTCTTTCGGTGTAACCTCCTCCGGTTCCGCTTCTTCCAGCTCAACCTCTTCCAAGGCCAGCTCTGCGGGCGCAACCGTTTCCAGCTTTACGTCCGCGGGCTCGGCGGGTTTCGAGACATCCTCTTCAGGAGCTGGCTCTGCCACCTTCTTCTCGTCAGCGGGCGCCTCGCTGGACTTCTTCTGGGGTGTATCGACGGGATCCACAACGGGCGCCACGGGCGTTTTCGCAACTGCCACCGGAGCCGGCGCCGGCGTCAGCACCGGCGCGGGTGCTGGCGCGGGGGCAGGCGCGAGGGCGACGGTATCCTCCGCCACCGGTTCATCCTCTTCAACCTCCCGACCGACCATGGCAAGGAGAAGCTTCCGAAGCATTTCGAAAAAGTTCATGTCACGCTCACTGATGTGGGGTGGGTTTTTTTCGTGAGAACCGATGGGGCAACGGCGCGCCGCTGAGACACGTGCGCGGGGTCGCGCGGCGAGCGCGTGTTTCCCAAAGGCACCTGGCGCGGGTGCCTGCACAAGCCGTCACGGCGGTAAACATTGAGTGCTTTGCTTCCCAAAGGTTTCGCGTTTAGAAACAATTCTTTGGAAGTTGTTGGCGAAATTGGGATCAGATCGCGGCGCGCTTCGGAATTAACTGTGGCGAAAAAAAGGCCAATCGCCGATTTGGCGGAAATGCGATTACTGTTGCCAGATTATCGGCAAGCTCTTGCCGAGCCGCAGGTCTGTTTCGAAGCTGGAAATAGAGACGGCGAATTCAGGTTTCGCCAAGAATCCGCGCAAGATGTTCGCCATAGGCGTTCTTTCCGAACTTTTTGGCAGTGGCTTCGAGCCGATCGTTTCCAATCCAGCCAAGGCCATGGGCAATCTCATCGGGGCTTCCGATCTGAAGACCCTGGCGTTCTTCGAGCGTGCGCACGAAGTTCCCGGCATCAAGGAGCGAACTGTGTGTGCCGGTATCGAGCCAGGCATAGCCGCGGCCCATGGTTTCTACTGTGAGAAGGCCCTCGTGGAGGTACATCTCGAGCAGCGAGGTAATCTCAAGCTCCCCACGCGCGGACGGTTCCACATGTGCGGCGCGTTCCGGGGCCGTTCCGTCAAGAAAATAGAGCCCAGTCACGGCATAGTTTGACGGCGGTACTTCAGGCTTTTCGACGATGGCCTGCACCCGATCACCCTCAAAAGCCACAACGCCGTAACGTTCGGGGTCTGCCACGCGATAGCCGAAGACGGTGCCGCCCTGACCGCGCGCATCGGCGCGCTTCATCATCTCTGGCAGCGCGTTCCCGAAAAAGATGTTATCGCCCAGCACCATAGCCGAGGGCGCCCCATCGAGGAAATCGCGGGCGAGCGTGTAAGCCTGTGCCAGGCCATCGGGCGAAGGCTGCTCGATCCACGTGAATTCCACCCCCCACTGGCTGCCATCCCGCATCAGCCGCCGGAACTGCTCCTGATCATGTGGCAGCGTGATCACCGCAATTTCGCGGATACCGGCCAGCATCAGCGCGCTCAGCGGGTAATAGATCATCGGCTTGTTGTAGACAGGCAGAAGCTGCTTGGAGACGCCAAGCGTAATCGGATAAAGCCGGGTGCCGGACCCGCCCGCCAGGATAATGCCTTTGCGTTTCATGCGCCGCGCCGCTCCTTTGCCCGATCCGCCAGCGCCGCGACCGTGCCAGAAAGGGCCGTGCGCCAATCCGGGCGAACAATCCCGAATGTGGCCTCAGTTGACGAACAATCGAGGCGGGAATTAAGCGGCCGTGCGGCAGCGGTGGGGTATTCGGCCGATGGAATGCCTGCAACGGCTACTGGCGCATCGGCTTCGCGGAAGATTGCGCGGGCAAAATCGGCCCAGGACACATCGGGCTGCCCGGCAAAGTGATAGGTTCCGGATAGCCCCGGCGTGGCGCGAAGAGCGCCGATGATCGTCAGGCAAGCTTCGGCGAGCGCATCCGCGGGGGTTGGCCCGCCAATCTGATCCTTCACCACGTTCAGGGATCGGCGTGTAGCGGACAGGCGCAGCATGTTGGTGACGAAATTCGACCCGTATTCGGAAAACACCCACGAACTGCGCAGGATCACATGGGCGCCGCCAGCAGCACGGATGCCCTCTTCGGCGCGGGCTTTCGACTGGCCGTAAACGCTTAAGGGGCCGGTCGGATCGCCCGGATGGTTGGCATCGCTGCCCGTACCGCTGAACACATAGTCGGTGGAGATCTGAAGGAACGGAAGGCCACATGCCGCGGCTTCCTCGGCCATGGCCGTGGGTGCCGCAGCATTGATGCGATTCACGCGGGCGGGGTGTGCTTCGGCGCCATCAACATCCGTCCAGGCGGCCGCGTTGATCACGGCTGTTGCCCGTGGATGCGCCCGGATCGCTGCACGGCAGGTTTCAGGATCTTCCAGATCGGCATCATGGCGGCCCAGAAGCCGCACCGCCTCGTCGCGTCGCGCCAGGGCGCCGGCCACCTGGCCGGTGCGGCCGAAGACGAGAACTGTCATCCTGTTCCGAGCCTTTCGCCCACGCCGGAACGCTCCAACAGCGGGCGCCACCAGGCTTCGTTTGCGAGATACCAATCAACCGTACGCGCAAGGCCCTCCTCAAGCGTTACAGAGGGGCGCCAGCCCAGCTCTTCACGAATGCGGGTGGGATCGATGGCATAGCGAAGATCGTGGCCCGGGCGATCGGCAACAAAGGTGATCAGGTCAGAGTATGGCGCATCCTTACCCCGGCGATCATCGAGAACCCCGCAGATCGTGCGGACGAGATCGATGTTCCGGGCCTCGTTTTCGCCGCCGATGTTGTAGGATCGCCCAAGCGCGCCTTTTTCAAGCACGAGCAGCAGAGCATCGGCGTGATCTTCCACAAACAGCCAATCGCGCACGTTTTCGCCGCGCCCGTAGATTGGAATCGGGCGCCCGGAGAGCGCGTTCAGGATGGTCACCGGGATCAATTTTTCGGGGAAGTGATAGGGCCCGTAATTGTTGGAACAGTTCGTGAGAACGTAAGGTAGCCCAAAGGTTTCCCCCCAGGCGCGAACAAGGTGATCCGACGCGGCCTTCGATGCCGAATAGGGGCTTCGCGGATCATAGGGCGTGTCTTCGGTGAAAGCGCCGGTCGCCCCGAGCGTTCCGAACACCTCATCGGTTGAGATGTGGTGAAAGCGGAAGGATTCGGGCTTGCCGCGCCCGGCCCAATAGCTGCGTGCGGCTTCGAGAAGCACGTATGTACCGGTGACATTGGTATCGATGAAATCGCCGGGCCCATCGATGGAACGATCCACATGGCTTTCGGCGGCAAGATGCATCACGGCATCGGGCTGATGCGCCTCAAAAACCGCATCCATCGCAGCGCGATCCCGGATATCGGCCTCCGCGAAGGCGTAAAGCGGGCTCTCGGCCACGGGCGCTACGTTTTCGAGGCATGCCGCATATGTGAGCGCATCGACGTTGACCACGTGATGACCGCGCGAGACAGCAAGCCGCACCACTGCCGATCCGATAAATCCGGCCCCGCCCGTAACTAGGATCTTCATACCGCCTCCATGGTGAACGGGCTCGTCCAGTCCGCAAAATCGGGCGCCCCGGCATCTTTGGCCGAAAGCTGCGCCTCGCCCTCAATCGGCCACGCGATGTTCAGGGCCGGGCTGTTCCACAAAACGGATCCATCGGCTTCAGGTGCATAGAAGTCAGAGCACTTGTATATCACCTCGGCCTCTTCGCTCAGCGTAACAAATCCGTGGAGGAAACCTGCCGGAACAAGAATCTGCCGACCGTTATCCGCCGAAAGCTCGGCCCCTACCCATTTGCCGAAGGTTTCGCTGCCTGCGCGCACATCTACCGCCACGTCCCACACCGCGCCAACGCCGCAGCGCACAAGCTTGGCCTGTGCGTAGGGCGGGGATTGATAGTGCAGGCCACGCACGGTTCCTTTGCGGTGGCTGAGCGAATGATTGTCTTGCACGAAATCCATATCAATCCCGTGATCGGCCAAGACACGGCGGTTCCAGACCTCTGAAAAGTAGCCCCGATCATCGCTGAAGCGGCGCGGTGTAAGGAGGACGACCCCTGAAATTTCAGTTTCTTCTACTTGCACATCTGCTCTCCTGCGCCCGCTGCGGGCGTTTGGCTGTTATGCCTGATAGCCCGGCCCGCGATGCCAGGCCCATGCATCGGCAATCATTTGTTCCATGGTCGAACGCCGAGGCGCCCAGCGCAGCTCGCGTTGCGCAAGATCCCCGCCTGCCACAAGGCGGACTGCATCGCCGGGCCGCCGCGGGCCCTCTTGCACCGGAACGGGGCGGTTGGTGACACGGCGCGCCTTCTCGATCACTTCGCGTACGGAGAAGCCATGGCCCGTGCCAAGGTTGTAAAGGGCGTTCAGATCCACTGCGAGAAGGCGTTCAAGCCCTGCGATGTGGGCATCGATCAGATCGACAACGTGCACAAAATCGCGCACGCAGGTTCCATCAACCGTCTCGTAATCCGTGCCATTGACGGTAAGCGCGGGGCGCCGGCCGAGGATAGCATCGAAGATAAGGGGCACCAGATGCGTTTCGGGGCGGTGAAACTCGCCCACCGCACCTTCGGGATCTGCCCCTGCCACGTTGAAGTAGCGAAAGGTAACGGTGTTCAGCCCGTGGCTTGCCGCAAAATCTGCGAGCATCGCCTCGATAGCCGCCTTGGTGTGGCCGTATGCGCTGATGGGCCCCACGGGGCTTTCCTCGCTCAACACAGCTTCGCCCGACTCGCTGTAAACGGCGCAGGTGGAGGAGAAGACAAGCCGGTTGCACCCCGACTGCAACATCGCCTCGATCAAGTTGAGGGAGCCCGAGACGTTGTTGCGCCAGTATTTTCCAGGGTCGCGCCCGCTTTCGGCCACATCGGACGCAGCGGCAAAGTGCATCACAGCAACGGGGTCATGCCGCGCGAAGGCTTCGGATAGGCGCGCCCGATCCAGCAAGTCACCGCGTTCAAGGGGGCCGAACTGAACAGCATCGGCCCAGCCGGTTGAAAGATCGTCATAGGCAACCGGAACATAGCCGGCGGCGGCCAATGCCTTGCATGCGTGGCTGCCGATATACCCGGCGCCACCTGTGACGAGGATGGTTTTGGCCTGCGACATGCTCGATCGTCAGTTACACCCCGGGCCGGAATAGCCGAGGCTAGGGCTGAAAACAACTCACCGTGCACCTGTCCGCCCGCGGCTACTTATACTCGATGATCCGTGCGCTGCGGCCCGATCTTCGCGCGATTTCGGCGCCGAGAACGCCTTGGGCCTCCGGCAACTTGGCCAGAACGAGGAAGAATGCCCGCACGGACGGCTCGCCGCGCAGGATCAAGCGCAGACTCTGTGCGGGCCAGGCGAGGAGAAGCAGCAGCGCCCAGGGGGTGACGAGGAGCCCGGCCAGTGCGGCAATGGGCAGTGCCGCCCCCCATATCAGCGCCCGGCGCGCCTGAAGAACACCGTGGCGTTCCGGCGGCGCGCCATGGAGGTGGGCGCCATCCGCAAAGGCATGCCCTGCGCGCCGCGCACGGGCCCACCACTGGGAGAAGCGCGTCATTGCCGCGTCATGGCGCGTCATCTCGGCATCGAGCCGCCAGATGCGCCACCCGGCGTTCCGCAGCCGCACGCAAAGCTCGGGCTCCTCCCCGGCGATCAGCGCCGAGTTGTAGCCCCCGGCCTCCTCGAACGCGGTGCGCCGGATCAGCGCATCCCCGCCGCAGGCCCGGGCTTCCCCCACGGGTGTATCCCATTCCGCATCGATCAGGCGATTGTAGATTGACGCTTCGGGATGCCGCTCACGCCGCCGCCCGCACACAATCGCAACATCCGGATGCGCATCAAGCCAGGCGGTAGCGGTTTCGATCCAGTTGGGATCAAGAAGGCAATCCCCATCGATGAACTGAATGAATTCAGAGGGTTGGCCGGCGGAAAGCTGCGCTGCACCGGCATTTCGCGCCCGTGCCGCGGTGAAAGGCTGCGCCATGTCCAGCGCCACAGTTTCAGCACCCGCCGCGCGGGCCGCTTCGACCGAGCCATCCGTTGACCCGGAATCGACATAGACGATGCGCCCGACGAGGCCCTGAAGCGAGGCCAGGCATTGAACGAGCCGATCGCCTTCATTTCGCCCGATGGCAACGGCGGCAACGCGCGCGCGATCGGTCACGGCGCCGCGAAGGGATAGGCCTCCCGGAGGACGGGATGGCCGGGGAACATATCCGCGAGCCGCGCGCGATCTTCAAGGAAGACCGCTTCGATCCGGGCGCGGACTTTATCGGGCAGTTCCGGGGCGACCTCGACCCGACGTGCCTCGCGCACGCGGGTGCGGATCGCCTTTGGAACCAGCCGGCGGCGCGCAAATTCGGCCACGGGGTTATCGACGAGCGTGCGCTGGAACGGGAGCCGCCGCCAACGTTCCCCCGACGTATTCTGCGCAGCAATGTCGCTTTGCCATGCAAGCGGCTCTGCGGCTCCGATATGGCGCCCGATGGCCGCCAGTTCCTCCGCCGGCGATGTGCGGAGGCGTTCCAGAGACGTCAAATGGATGGCCCCAGCGCCAAAGGCGTTCACATAGGGCGCGATCTGCTTGCCGTAACAGCTATACTCCACGAGGCGCGGGAACGCCCCGAAGGCGCTGGAGATATCGCCTGAAAGTTCCCGCTTGCTCCATTCATGGAGGTATTGGGAGACGGCGCGGCGCACAGGATCGCGCAAGACGTAGATCAAGCGCGGTGATGGGATCGCCTTTGCGAGGCGCGCGACGGTTTCGGGGAACGTGGGCAGTTTGGTGTAATGGGTGCTGGCCTCGCCGATGCGGGCGCTTTCCGGGGCCTGTTCGAAAAGGCTGGCATACCAGCCGAGGCCTTGGGCGTAGACAGCATCGTCAGAGAAGAAGTTTGGCTCTTTCAGCGATGGCATGAAGATGCCGCTCTGCGCGGCGAGTTGGGCGTAAAGCGTGGTGGTGCCGGACTTCATCGCCCCGATGATGAGAAAATCGGGAAGGCGCATCACGTCTCTCCCGGCGCCCCGCTCTTGGCAAGCGGGCTGGCCGCGCCGATCCAGATATCGCGGGCTTCGCCATCGTTCATGGGGTGAACCACCACGCCCGCGAGCCTTCTGAACTGGGCGAAGGCGCGGCCAAGGTACCAGGCGGCATTGGCCGCCAGAAGCCCCAAGCGGCCATGGGCCTGATAGAAGAAACGGCTGCGCGAGAGGTAGTAGTATCGCGGCAGGCGTTTTCGCGCGGCAGCAAGCGCCTTTACCGGGCCGCTGCCGCCCCTGTAGTGCAGCGTTTTGGCATATGGCGCCCGGGCAAGGCGCCAGCCGGAGCGCCGCGCCCGCAGGCAATACTCTGCATCCTCGAAATAGAGAAAGTAGCCTTCATCCATCGGGCCGATCTGGCGGACCATCTTGGCGCGGAGCAGGATAGAAGCGAAGCTCGCCCAATCGATCTCTGCATCCTCCGGCTCGGGGCCGATTGCAACTTCGTAGCGGCGCAGGGCGCGGGTGACAAAGCCGGTACAGGCAGCACGCGCAAACTCGCTTGCGACGGTGGGAAAGCGAAAGCAACTGATCTGGGTTTCGCCCTGGGGGCCAACAAGCCGGGGTGCGATAAAGCCGCTTTCCGGCGAGGCGCGTTCGGCGGCGGCCATGAGCTTGGAAAAGAACCCCGGGATCACCTCGGCATCGGAGTTGAGCAGCAGGTAGAACTCGGCCTCACACGCGGCGATGCCCCGGTTGTGGCCGCCGGAGAAGCCCGTGTTTTCAGCGGATTCCACAAGCCGGATCGGGGCGGATTGCTCGGCAATGAAGGCCTTCAGCGCCGCGACGGAGCCATCGCCCGAGGCGTTATCTACGACGACGATCTGCGCATCCGTATCCTCAAGATCGGCCAGCACAGAGCGCAAGCAGCGGATCGTCATCTCCGCTGTCCGGTAGTTGATGATCGAGATCCCAAGACGATGCTGCATGGCTACCGTGTGCGCACGTGTCGAGGCGCAAACCGCGAATGGCGCAGGGGCGTTCGGGCTGCTGGCGCGGGGGCGGCGGGCGCAGCCGCGGGCGGAGCGGCGCCGTTGGTCGCGCCCACCCGATCAATGCTGCGGGCCGCCTCAAGACGACCGAGCATCGCGCCCGCAAGCAGCCAGGTGAACGGACCGATGCTGGCATTTGGCAAGAGGTCAACGAGATTTGCCGCGACCACGAGCGCGAGCGCCGAAGTTGCAAGGGTTACCCCATTGCGCCGCGTTCGGATTGCCAGCGCGATGAGCGGGATCGTTAGCAGGCCGAACTGGCCGAGATAGCCCAAGATACCCGTGCTTCCGAACGTTCCGATCCAATAACCATCGGTAACCGAAATGTCGCGCCCGCGATCATCGAACACACGGTTGCGGCCCCAACCGCCCCAACCGGCCAGCGGGCGCTCCCGCGCCTTCTCCAGAAGCATATCTTCATTGTCGATCCGGAAGGCAAAGGAGCTTGCGCGCACGGGATCGATCCGTTCTGCCAGCGCGATGACGGCACCGACCGGGGCCACATCGACCGCGCGCAGATACGGATAGCCGATGGCCATCACCGCGATGGCCGCCGCCGCGAGGAGCTGGAGCCTGCGACCGAAGAAGATAGCAACGGGAAGCAAGGCCACGGTGATCATCAGCGCGCCGAGGGATTTTGAGAGCGACAGCGTGGCCAGAACAAAAACCGCGACTGCCGCGAAGATCCAGCGGTTTCGGCCGCTTGACGTGCGCGCAGCGCCGATAGCGCTCAAAACACCAAGGCACATCAGGATTCCGAGGATCAGGCCATGGGTGAGGAAGACGAGCGGGCGAAAGCCCTCCTGCCGAAGGTGTTGAATCCACTCATGGGGGAAGTAGCCGTAGACCAGCATATTGAGCTGCGGCGACATCCGCACTTCGTAGAGCCCGAGTACGGAATAGGCTCCGATGATCGATGCGAAGACGATCATGACATCGCGGTGATGGCCCGCGTTGAACAGAAATTTCCGCCCAAGGATCAGCGGGACCAGCATCACCATGTTTCCAAGGATGATGCTGCCCGCATCGTAAGGGCGCAGGCCGGGCAGGAAGAGATCGCCGATGGGAACCCGGTCGCGGTTCGTCAGAACGGTCACGATCGGGCCGATGATCAGGCAGCCGATGAAGAGAAGCGCAAGCGGATCTCTCGGGATCCAGCCCGGCAGGGCCTCTACCCCACCTGCGGTTTGCTTGCGATGGCGGAAAAGAAGAAAGAGCGCGACCATTGTTGCGGCAAGGGCGGCACCGGACTCCTTATCGAGCGCGGGGATCACGGGCAAATCGATGGAGAGCCGTGGGGGCAACAGCACATAGGCAAGAAGCAAAGCGGCCGGAACCGCGATAGAGGCCCTGAAGCGCGCGAAGAGAACAACGCTCAGCAGCGGCCAGGCGAGCAACATGTAGGTGCCCAGCGCGGAGGAATACTCGGTTTCCTCCATCAGGTGGCCCGGGCTTGGGAAGCTGAGCAGGTCACGGGCGGCCCCATGCGCGTTGCCGCAGCGCTGCCCGTGCCACGGCAGGAAGGATCGCGATGCAGCGAAGGTAGCGGCCCGCCAACCTGCGCGGATCGCGCGCCGCGCGCCAGAGCCACTCTGCCGCGATCGCCTGCACGATCTTCGGCGCGCGCCGCTGTTTGCCGGAGATAAAATCGAGCCCGGCGCCGATTGAGATGAAGCCCGCCTGCGGCATCTCCTGCGCCGCGCGGGCGGCGAAAAGCTCCTGCTTCGGAGCGCCGAGGGCGAGGAAAACGATCCGCGCGCCAGTTTGGCGAAGAGCCCCAATTTGCTCTGCGGCGTCCGGGCCGCTCGGGTCAAACCCTTCGGGCGGCGCGATGCGCGCAACGATGGCGATGCCCGGGACCTGCTGCTCCAAGGCGCGCGCGGCTGCGGCAAGCGAGCCGGGGGTTGAGCCGAAAAGCGCCACCGGCTGCCCTTCATCCGCCGCAAGGCGGGCAACCGGGAGCACAAGATCAGAGCCCGGGATCCGCGCGATCTGCTGCCGCGCGAGGCGCGAGAACCAGACGATCGGGTTGCCGTCAGCCGTTACGTGGCTCTGGGCGGCATAGGCCGCGCGAAAGGCTGGATCGCCCCGAAGCTTCACAACGTGGTCGAGGTTGAGCGTGGCCACGGTGAACCCCTCGCCCGCCTCAAGATGGCGCGCGAGATCGGCGAGAAGCGCCTCGCGAGACGCAGCATTCACGGTGACCGACTGGTGGCGTTCACCGGGCCGCTGCGGGCCAATCTGCGTCCAATCCATCGTCTGCGATACCCATGGTTGCGCGAGCGGCCCAACGTGCGCGCTAGGGGCAATTGTTGCACCGGGCGGGCGTGAGATAAAGCCCCAAGGCGCCCGCGCCCGCGGCCATGAGGCGCTGAGGAGACAAAGCGGGCGACAGGGTTTCGCCGTTTCCGGCCCGGGTTTTCAGCACCGTACGGTGCCAAAAGCGACCCTTAGCATTTTTCCGCAACTTTTCCCGGCAACTGAAACACGCGGTGCGGAAGTTGCACACGCGGTGCGGGAAGGAGTTGCCCGATGTCTCTTATCGACGATGCATCCGCCAGTTGGTCCACCCCAGTGGTTCTGGCCAGTGACGAGATCTGGCAGGCGCGGCACGGGAGCGTTTTTGTGACCACCACGGCCAGCCCGGATGCGGAAGATGGCGTAGCCCTGATTCAGGGCCATGGCCTGCATCTGCGAAGCGGGCTTACGGTGCGGTACCGCAAGGAGGGCCCGGGCGCCGCGCGGATTGTACGGGAAGCCGTATGATGCTGGCGGGCTGGCGTGTTGGAGAGGCCGGCTTCAAGGTGCCGCCCCCGCTTTGGGCCACGGCACCGGCAAGTGTGAGCCTAACGATTTCGGAACTGGCGGACCAGACGCTTGAGATTGAGACCGACGCGGCGCTCCTCTCCGTGACCGTTTCGGCACCAGCGGGTTTTGCGGGGCAGTGGACCATTGCGCCGGGGGACCTTCTTCTTGGCCCGTTGAACCTTGTTCCGCCCGCGATAGAAGGCACGGTCGGGGATGGCGAGACCCTCACCGCGCGACCAGGGCTTTGGCTTTACGATGCCGCGGCGGGTGAACCGGCGATGAGCTACCAGTGGCAGCAGGACGGTGCTGCGGTGGGCGGCGCAACTGCGGCCACATTCGTGGTTCCGCCAGGCGGAGCGGGGAGCCAGTTCGCCGTTACGGAAACAGCCACGGACGGGTTCGGCGCCCGAACGGCCCATAGCGATGATGGTGCGGCGGGCGCAACAACGCTCACCGCCGAGGATGGCGTGATTGGCGTTGTGAGCCTCGCGCCGCACGCCTCGGTCACAGTGGCCGCCGGAAACACAGACTTCAGCGTGGAGGCGGCCTGATGGCACGCAGCATCTTCTACCGTACCAAATCGCCCCAGGGCCCGTGGCTGCGGGCAACGGGCAACGTTCCGTTCGAGGTAAGCGGGCTGACCAATGATACCACATATGAGGTGGATACCGGCGACGGCACGTTGCGAGACGTAACGCCCACCGCCAGTTTCACCGAGGCACCGGTTCTGGCCGATGGCGGCGATTTCCTGACCGGGCCGGGGCGCATTGCCGATGCAAGCTCGTTCCTGTTCTTCGCCTCTTACCGGCCCACGACGACCGGTCGAAAAGCTCTTCTGAGCTTCAACGGGATCAACGCGGCCGTCTATTCCTGGGATGGCCTGGTGCCGCGGTTCGCCTGCAACACGGATGCCGATTTTCTGCTGCTCGCGGGGCCAGGCGCGGCCTCACACACACGGCTTCATCTGCTCATGCGCGGGTACGAAGATAGCGGCAACATGGTTGTTGAAGGCACTGTGTGGCGGGAAACGGAGGCGGCCTGGTCCGCCATCTTCACGCAATCGATTCCAGGTTCCACGTTCGAGTTCGAGACGGGCACCAATGAGGATTACCGCGTTTTCCAGCGCAGCAACTCCACCAGCCATGGCTTGATCGGCGAAGCTTATCGCGTTGCGTTCTGGGCCGGAATCGCGCCGGATATCAGCCTGACGAGCGTGCGCGAGGCATTTGCGGAGGGCGCGGCAATGCTCGATCCCGCGCTTTCGGCGGCGGTCTATGGCACACCGATCATCGATGCCTACGGGCCCGCGGCGCGCCTGAACGCCGGCACGAATGGCGGCAGCGGCGGGGCGTTTGCGGTGACGGGGAGCTTCGAGGATGCCTAACCTTCGGTGGGCCGGGTTTCCGGCGGGCAGCGCTGTCAGCGTGGCAGCGGCAAGTGGCGGCGTTTCGCGGGCAGCGAGTGTTCCGGCCTGGGCTGGCGGAAGCCCGGCGAGCCCGATCGCCCTTTCACTCTCGGCCACGCGCACAACCGCAACAGCACCCGCTGGCGTGATCTTCGAAGCCACCGGCAGCTCGCCCGCCGCGGGTATCGTGAGCCCATATCACGATCTGCATTTCACCTGGGATTTCTCTGATGCCGGCGCGTTCGGGAACATCGCCAGCGACTTGCCCTGGGGGCGGGGCCGCAACACGGCCTATGGGCCCGTGGCCTGCCATGTGTTTGAAACACCGGGGGTTTACACGGTCACGTGCACCGCGCGGGATGGGGTGAACCCGCCCCGTTCGGAAACCGTTACCATTACCGTTGCAGACCCAGACACCGTGTTTGCGGGCGATGAAACGGCGGTGATCTCGGGCAGCGGAAATTTTGCAGGTAAACCGGCGGGTGCGAGCGAGTTTGCCAGTTTCGCGGCGGCACTTGCGGCCACGCAGGGCAAATCCCGGCAGCGTTACCTCTTCCGCGCAGGCGAAACCTTCGTGAACCCGCATGTTGTGATCGGCGGGGCGGGAGAACAGGTTTATGTTGGCCGGTTCGGAACCGGTGCAAACCCGGTGTTTGACAATACCGGCGACACCGGCGTGGATTTCTCAGGAAGTAGTGGGCGGGCAGAGACGGTTGTGACGGGGCTTGACATCCGCCTGCCCTACGCGCCGGAAAACCCTGCGGCCACGGCCCCGGAGGGGCTGGGCGTTGTGCTCGGCAATGGCGCAAGGCTATCGGGGTTCAAAACAGTGAGCGGGGTGACGATCCGCGGTGCCAAGACCGGGATCTACGGGTTTGGCACGGAGGCCGACCCGCTTGAGCATGTGTATCTCGGCGATATCTCAATCCGCGACTGGTATGACTACGGTATCCTGCTGCCGGATGCGGGCTATGTGGGCCTGGCCGGGGCGGAGATCGCGCAGAACGGCGATACGATCAACGGCTCCGGTAAGAACGCGGCGCCCTATTGGGCCGATCACGGGCCGTTTCGCATCAGCCGCCAGGCGGGTCCGGTTTGCGGCAATCTGTGCGACCTGAAATCCTTCAACTCCTGGGCGGGGCTGAGCGGCGATCGATCCTTCCAGCCCACATTCCGGTGCAATACCGGGCAGCTTGACCAGAAGATCAACCTCGATCGCGTGCGTTCCGAAGGCGGCCCGCTCACCACGCATAATGCCACAAGCGGCAGCACCAATCGCCCGATGTACGCGCTGGTGGACAAGGCGCATATCGTGCTGAGCGATCATCCGATCTACGGGCTGCAGCTCTTGCGGGGCGGCACGACGTTTCGAAACGTGATTGCCGTGGTGCCGGATACCGCGCCGGGAACGAGCACGGGGTTGCGCAACATGGCGTGGGTCGGCGACCCCGGCGGCAATGCGGATGGCAACCTTGACCGACGGCTGGAGATCTACAACTGCACCTTCGCCGACCTGCGATCCGACGGGAACGCGCGCAGCCGCACGGGCAGCCAGGATCGCGACTATTCGCAGGTGGGCGGCGGCGGATTTTCCGACACGTTCGTCGGCAACAACGTGGATTACGCGCCGAATATGGCAACGGGCGGGGCCCAGCCGGCTGAAACGCTGGCGACCGCAGCGAAATGGGCGGTCACCTATGGCGGCGAGCGCTGGGAAGGTGCCGGGCCAGACCTATCCCGCAGATACGGATCCGAGGTGACGGCAGATTTCCGGCCCGGCGCGGCAATACCGGCCTCGGGCAAAACCGCGATTGATGATTTCTACGGCGTTTTGCGGGGCTCGGGCGCGAGCAGAGGAGCCGTCCAACCCTGAGCAACGCTTTACTCCGGCCCTGCGCCAAGGCTAACTGCGCAAAGGGGCGCGGCAGGCGCCGAAGAGTGAGGCTTCGTTGAATGGAGCGTGCCACGCCCGCGCCGCGCATCGCATATCTGACGAGCGAATACCCCACCGTCACGCACACGTTCATCCTGCGCGAAATTGCTGCGCTCCGGGCGCTTGGCTTCACGGTGGATACGTTCTCGATCCGCCGCCCGGGACCGGGGCAGCTGCGCGGGCCGGCGGAGAAATCGGAGGCCGCGCGCACCTTCTACGTGATCGATGCTGCCAAGCGGATCTGGCCGCTGATCGCAGGCCAGGCCGCGCTGTTCCGATCGCCACGACGGTACCTCGGCGCGTTGCAGATGGCGTGGCGCATGCGGCCCAGCGGGGCGAAGGCGCTTCTTTACCAGGCGTTCTACTTTGCAGAAGCAACGGTACTGGCCCGCCAGTTGCGCGCGGGGAGCATCGGCCATCTTCACAATCACTTCGCTATGTCGAGCGCAAATGTGGCCGTGCTTGCGGCGGAAATCGCCGACATCCCCTTCAGCTTCACACTGCATGGGCCCGCGGATCTTGCCGAACCGGAGCGCTGGAAACTTGGCCAGAAAGCCGCGCATGCAGCGTTTGTGGCCTGCATCAGCCAGTATGCGCGCGCGCAGTTGGAACTGTATTCGGAGCGGGCGGAATGGCCGAAATACCGCATCGTGCATTGCGGGGTCACGCCGGAGGATTTCGATGCACCCCTGCCAGAGAATGGCAGCGCCACATCCTTCGTATTCATCGGGCGCTTGGCGCCGGTGAAGGGCGTGGATGTGTTGCTGGAGGCCTTTGCGCTCGCACGCCAGTCAGCGCCTGACATTCGCCTGACCATTGTTGGGGATGGGCCGGAGCGCGCGCGGCTTGAGGCGCTGGCAGGCCCGATGGGCGAGGCCGTGCGCTTCACCGGATACCTTTCGCAAGGGGAAGTTGCGGCGCTTCTGGCCGGGGCCGACGCGCTGGTGCTGGCAAGCCATGCGGAAGGCGTGCCGGTTGTGTTGATGGAGGCGATGGCGGCGGGCCGCGCGGTGATCGCGACCGATATCACAGGCGTGCCGGAACTTGTGGATGACGGCGTAAGCGGCTTTCTGGTGCCCCCGGGCGATCCCGCAGCATTTGCGGCGCGCATGGCGGAGGTGGCGCAAGACCCCGACTTGCGGCGCAGGCTCGGGCAGGCGGGCCAGGCGCGGGTGCGGGAGGCGTTTGACGTGCATGTTGAAGCCGCCCGGATCGGATCGCTCTTTGCGGGCGCGGCGGGTGAAGCGGTACGTCCACCGCCCTTCGATAAGGCCCGCTAGGCCACTCCCGGCGCAAAGGCGCTGGCGCGCGCCGCTTCGATCTCTGTAATCGCGCGTGCCTTGCCAACGCGCAGGGCGCGCCGCTGGTAGGCACGGATGAAGGCGCGGAGCTCGGCATCACCGTGCTGCGGTGCACGCCCCAACCACGCCCCGAGATAGCCCGCGATCATCCCGATGCCCCCGATCACGTAGGGCGGGTGCGCCATGCGGTAGGCGGCGGTGGCCAGGAAATAGAGCGGGTCGGACCCCATGTAGTATTGGCCGAACCCATGGCGCCTGCGCCCGGTAAAAACGCCGGTTTGGCTGGAGCCCATGGGGCGAAGATGCTCAAAGCGAATTTCGGGATCATCCCACGATCGCGCCACCCAGCCAAGCTGGCGCGCCTTGTGGCAATCGATGGCATCCCACATCACTTCGCGCACAAAGCCGCCGATCTGGGTAAAGCAGGCGGTTCGGTAGAATTTCGTCATCCCGACCGACATTTCATCCCCGCATTTCTCGGAGATGTAGCGCCCTCCGTGGCGGATATAGGGCTTGCCCGAACAGGTGCCGAGCCGAGGATTGGCTTCCATGCGCGCAATGAGATGCTCAAAGTATTCAAACGGCAGTTCGAGATCGAGATCGAGCTTGCAGAGATAGGGAAACCGCGAAAGGTCGATCGTGTTAAGCCCGGCATAGAACGCCTCGATCACGCCAGGGCCCACCGCGCGGTGGCCGCGATCGGGTTTTTGGATCACGGTAATCCAGTCATGCACCGCGGTATGTTCGGCGAGAATCTCCGCGGTTTCATCCGTTGACCCGTCATCCACGATGACCCAAAGCTTGGGGCGCACCGATTGCGCCACAACGCTATCGAGCGTGCGCTGCATGTAGGCCGCTTCGTTGCGGCACGGTGAAATCACCACATAGTCGCGCGGTTCGGGCAACGAGGCAGTCCTGGCCGATACACAAAAAAGCGCCGTGCGGGAGGTCTCCGCACGGCGCCAATGTGATGGCCGATCGGGTGGATCAATTCAAGCGTAGCGTCACGTCAGCCCGCGGATCCCGCCTGCCGTGGTGCCGGTTGCCCAGACGCGAGAGACCCGCAGGGGGAAGGCCACGCCCGCGGCAATCGCGATATCCGATACCGTGCCGTCGAGCGTTGTCACCCGCACGGTGCCCGGTGTGGCCACGTTCAGCGCAAGGGTCACATGCGGCAAATCCGTTGTATCGCTTGGGGTTACCTCAAAAACGGATTGCGCGGGATCGGATGGGGTGAGGGCGGTGCCGGTAAAGCGGTTGGCGGGCATGGCGAAGCTCCAAAGAGGGTTTGCAAGGCTGGCAAACTGGGTAGGGCGAAGGCGTTAGCAAGCGGGCAACAGAGCGTTCGCACCGGCAACGCGGCGCGCAACGGGCCCGGCTGGTGAAACAATCGCCCAGCATCCGCGCCGCTGTGGGGCAGCGCGCGTTCGGCGCAAAGCGCGGCAGTTCGCCTTATGGTTGCCGTACCGCTCCATGATACACCTTTCGGGTTTTCCGCCCCCTGGGAGCAGCGCATATGGCGGCGATCGAAGAACGCATTCTGAAGGCCGCCCACCCCGCCGCAGGGCCCTTCTGGCTTGCGCTCGCGTTCTGCGGGGCCGCAGCTACCTTCGCCGATGGCGCGGCGGCTCTCGCGGCGGCGTGGCGCCTTCCGGAATACAGCCACGGCCCGCTCATTCCCCTGATCTCGCTTCTGCTCTTCCTCCGCCAGCTGCGCGACACGCCAATGCCGGGCGCACCTGTGCGCAACCGCTGGCCGGGCATCGGCCTGATCGCGGCCGCGCTTGCGGTGGCACTGCTCGGGCAATCCGCCGGGATCGGCGATTTGGTGGCCTATGCTGCCATCCTTTGGGTGGGCGGGCTCATCCTCATCGGCTTTGGCTGGCGCGACGGGAGGCGCTTCTGGCCGCCGGTGCTGCATCTGGTCTTCATGCTGCCCCTGCCGGGCGTGCTTTACTACAAACTGTCTAACGCGCTTCAGCTCGTCTCCGCCGAGCTTGGCGTGGCGGGGCTGAAGCTTCTGGGTATTCCCGTTTTCCTCGACGGCACGATCATCGATCTTGGCGTTTATCGCCTGCATGTGGCCGAAGCCTGTTCGGGGCTGCGATACCTGTTCCCGATCCTGAGCTTCTCCTACCTCTTTGCCGTGCTTTACAGGGGGCCTGGCTGGCACAGGGCGGTTCTGCTGATCTCCGCCGTTCCCTTGACCATTGCAATGAATGCGGCCCGGATCGCGCTGGCCGGGGCAATCGTGACTGCGCATGGCGTGGCTTGGGTGGAGGGAGCGACGCATTTCTTTGAGGGCTGGGTGATCTTTCTGGCCTGCATCGCGGCGCTCATGGCCCTCGCATGGGGGCTGGCGCGGACGCGGCAGGATGGGGTGCGCCTGATCGATGCGCTGGATCTGGAAACGGCCGGGCTGGGCCAAACGGCGGCCCGGCTGCGGCACACCGCTGCGTCGGGCGCGCTGATCGGCGCGGCGCTCCTGAGCCTTCTCGCGGCGGTGGCCGGGCAAGTTCAGCCCAAAGGCACCGCCGCGCCGGTGGATCGGCTGCCCTTTGCGCTTTTTCCGCAGGAAGTTGGAGAGTGGCGGCGGGTCGGCGCGCCCGCGGCGCTCGGCCCACGGGTTGAGGCCGCGCTTGGCGCGCAGGATTACCTCGCGGCGAGCTTCCAGCGGGCGCGGGATTCTGCGCCGTCAACCGTGTTCATCGCCTGGTATGCCGATCAGGCCCGCGGCGGCGTGCACTCGCCCGAGATCTGCCTGCCCGGCGCGGGGTGGGAGATCGCGGCCCTGGCCCGCACGCAATTTGATCCGGGCGGAGACGGTGCTGCCCTATTCCCCATCAACCGCGCGATCGTGCAGCGCGGTTCGGAACGGCAACTCGTTTACTACTGGTTCGAACAGCGCGAGCGCCGGATTGCATGGGATATGGCCGCGAAAGCCTGGCTTTTGATTGGCGCGATCCGAACGGGCCGCACCGATGGGGCGCTCGTGCGCCTTTCAACCACAATCGAGCCCGGAGAGAGTGACGCAGAGGCCGCCCAACGGCTTGATGCCCTGATCAAGCGGCTCCTTGAGCCCCTGCCCAGTTTTATCGGCGCGCCTTAGCGGCCCACCGAGACGTAGCTTGCAAAGCCGCCCTCGGCCGCGTCTTCAGGCCCGTAGATGTTGCGCAGGTCCGCCATCTTGGCCGATTTCATCGCGCCGGCAAGGCGGGAGAGATCGAGCGCCCGGAACTCATTCCATTCCGTGAGGATCACCACGGCATCGGCCCCGTCTGCCGCGGCATAGACATCTTCGTGCCAGCTGACGCCCGGCAGAAGCTTCTTGCCCTCGCGGTGGCCTTCGGGATCAACAACCCGCACCTCGGCGCCGCCGCCCACAAGGGCGGGCACGATGGTCAGACTCGGCGCATCACGCATGTCATCGGTGTTGGGCTTGAAGGTCACGCCCAGCACGAGGATCTTCTTGCCGTTCACGCTGCCATCGCAAAGGTCCACGATCTTGTCGATCATTCGGCGTTTGACGAGATCGTTGACCGACATCACCGTTTCCGTGATCCGCATCGGCACGGCGTTCTCCTGCCCGATCCGCGCCAGGGCGCTGGTATCTTTGGGGAAGCATGATCCCCCATAGCCGGGGCCGGCATGGAGGAACTTGCCGCCAATCCGGCCATCAAGCCCGATGGCGCGGGCAATTTCCTTCACATCGGCGCCCACGCGCTCTGCAAGCATAGCGATTTCATTGATGAAGGTGATCTTGGTGGCCAGAAAGGCGTTGGCCGCGTATTTCGTCAGCTCCGCCGAAGCGAGATCGGTGGTGATGATCGGTGCATCGCGCAGATAGAGGGGGCGGTAGATTTCCGCCATCACCTCGGCCGCGCGCTCGTTTTCCACGCCAACAACCACGCGATCGGGCCGCATGAAATCATCGATCGCGGCGCCCTCTCGCAGGAATTCGGGGTTCGAGGCCACATCGAAATCGGCGTTCGGGTTGGCTTCGGCGATGATTTCCTTCACCCGCGCGTTGGTGCCCACCGGCACGGTCGATTTCGTGACCACCACGGTATAGCCGTCCATCGCATGGGCGATCTGCTTGGCGGCCTCGAAAACATAGGTCAGGTCGGCATGGCCATCGCCCCGGCGCGTGGGTGTGCCGACAGCGATGAACACCGCGTCAGAGCTTGCCACGGCGCCCGCCAGATCATCGGTGAAGCTCAGGCGCCCTGCCTCGACATTTCGGGCCATGAGCGCATCGAGCCCCGGTTCGTAGATGGGAACTTCCCCGCGGCGCAGCATCTCCACCTTCGAGGTGTCAACATCCACGCACACGATCTCGTGCCCGAAATCAGAGAAGCAAACGCCTGAAACAAGGCCCACATAGCCCGAGCCGATCATCGCGATTTTCATGAAGAACTGCCTGTGTTGTCAGATGCGCGTGACCTGCGCCAGCGAAACGCCGATGTCAACGAAAGCGGCCGCCCCGCGGGCTATTGTTGCCGGGGTGTGGACCGTGGGGCGCGCCCGATGCGCACTGGCCGGGGATGGGCAATGGCCCGGCTGCCCCTGACTAGCGCTCTGTCAGCTTCAGCTCGATGCGCCGATTCTGGGCCCGCGCCTGCGGCGTATCGGCGGGGTTAACGGGGCGAAACTCGCCAAAACCCGCTGCCGCAAGCCGGTCCGGTGGAAAGCCTAAATCCTCGATCATGAAGAGTACAACCGAAAGCGCGCGGGCCTGGCTCAGCTCCCAGTTATCCGCAAATTCGGCGCCGGGCTGAAGCGGGATGTTATCGGTATGGCCATCCACGCGCAGGATCCAGTCAAGCCCTTCGGGGATCCGGTCGGCCACATCCAGCATGATCCGAGAAACTGCCACGATCTGGCCTTGCCCGGCAGCGGCGAGATCGGCGGACGCACTTTCAAACAGTACCTCCGAGGAGAAAACGAAACGGTCGCCCACAATCTCCACGCCCTCAACGTCGCCGAGAACGCCGCGCAACTCTCCGAAAAACTCCGAACGGTAGCGTTCGAGATCCTGCGCCTCGGCCTCCAGCCGCAGGCGCTCGCGCTCCTCAAGCTCCGCGCGGCGGCGTTCCTCGGCCACGGCGCGGGCCAGCGCGGTGTTCAGCTGGCTGCCAAGCGCCTCAATCTGCACCTGCGATAGCTCATCCTGTTCGCGCGCCTCGTCGAGGAGGTTCTGCAATGAGCCAAGCTGCGTGCGAAGGGCCGCGATCTGCTCGTTGAGAAGCGTGACGCGGCGCAGGCTGTCGGCGGATTTCGCCTCTTCCTCCGCAAGCGCCGAATTGGCCACGGCCAGAAGCGCGGCCTGGCGTTCGGCTTCACTGATCTGCGCCTCCGCCGCTTCCTCCGCAGTGGCCTGCGCGGCCTGCGCGGCGGCCAGAAGCGTAAGTGTTTCTTCGGCATCGCGGCGCTGTTCCTCCAGCGCGAGGGTCATCGCCGTAAGCTCCGCATCGGCGTTCGCAAGCCTCTCACGGAGCGCCTCCGCCGCAGCCGCTTCGGCCAGACGCGCCGCCTCAGTCTCACCAAGCTCTTCGGCGGCGGCGGCGGCTTCGGCCTGCAAATCGGCCGTCAGCGCCTCAAGCGCCTCGCGACGGGCGGCTGCAAGGCGGGCCTCCTCGGCTTGCACATCAATCTCCGTTCGGGCCTGGGCCAGGGCCAGTTGCAGCGCCTCCTGTTCGGTGATCAGCCGTTCCTGCGTTTCTTCCAGCGCCGCAACCGTGCCAAGCGCCTCATCCCGCTGCGAAAGAAGCCCGGCCACCTGCGCTTCAAACGCGGTAATCCGTTCCTCGTTCTGGGCAAGCTGGGCTTCCTGCGTGGCGATCTGCCCCGTCAGCGTGGCGATCAGCGCAGCCTGGGTGCTGACCTCGTTCTCGGCATCCGAAAGATCGCTGCTGAGCTGCGCCGCGGCGTCTTCAAGATCGGCCACGCGCCGCTGTTCAAGGCCGAGGGCCTGCGCGAGGTTCACCACCTCGCCCGCCAGTTCATCCAGCTCGCTTTCCTGCCCGGTGATCGTTTCCTGCAGCACGTATTGCAGGATCATGAAGATCGTCAGCACGAACATCAGCACAAGCAAAAGCGCCGTCATCGCATCCACGAAGCCCGGCCAGATCGAGCCGGACATGCGTTGCTGCGCTCTGCTGCGGGTGAGCGCCATGGGTTACCCGCCGCCGCGGCCCAGCTGCTCCACGGCCCGGGTAAGCTGGTTGAGATCGGCGCGCAGGTCGGCCAGCATTTCCTGCCGGCCGGCCGAAAGCTCCTCAAGAATGCGCAGAAGCTGCACATCCATCGACCGCAGGCGCATCCGCGCCTCGCCATCGGTTTCGCCCTGTTGCCCAACCGCGGCGCCCTGCTCCGCCCGCGCCTCGAGAAGCTGGATCAGCCGTTCCTGCCCGGCGGCGATCCGCGCAAGATCTTCCGTGGGCGCGCCCGCCCCGCCGCCGCCCTGGCCCACAAGCTGCTGGACCGAATCCGTGAGCGTGGCGATGCGGGCATCGATGGCGTGGCGGCTGGCATCGGAGCTTTCGTAAAGGGTCTTCAGCCCATCCATCTGCTCGGCCATGTGATCGAGTACAATCGAGGTGGCGCCACTGTCGCCGCCGATATCGCCATCGCTTTCGCCGGTGGCAAACCCCACCCGCGTGATCGTTGAAAGCCAGTCTTCCAGCTCGCGGTAAAAGCGGTTCTGGCCATGGCTGGCGAAGAGCTCCAGAAGCCCCACCACAAGCGATCCGGCAAGCCCGATGAGCGATGAGGCGAAGGCCACGCCCATGCCGCCCAGCTGCGCCTCAAGCCCGTTGATGAGGCGCGAGAAAACCTCTACGCCCCCGCCCCCTTCTTCGGTGGGCGCGAGTGAGCGGATGGTATCCACCACCGCCGGTACGGTTGTTGCGAGCCCATAGAAAGTTCCGAGAAGGCCCAGGAAAATCAAAAGGTTAACAATGTAGCGCGTGATATCGCGCGCTTCTTCGATCCGTGTGGCCACAGAATCAAGGATCGAGCGGGCAGAGGTTGCCCCGATCTGCATCCGCGCCCCGCGGCTGCGCAGAAGCGTGGCAAGCGAGGCCAAAAGCCGCGGCGCGCGGGTAAACTGGTGGCCAGGGCGTTCAAGGGCGAAACCCTCGATCCAGATCACCGAACTGATCAGTTGGAACACCTGCCAGAAACAGGCAAAAACCCCGATCACGAACACGAATCCGATGAAGCCGTTGAGGTAGGGATTGGCAAGGAATACGGGCGCCACGCGCGGATAGGCGATGTAGGCGCCGATGCCCACGAGCAAAAGCACCACGAGCATCAGCATGATCTGACGCACGGGTTGGGTGAACTGTAGCTCGGCCTCTCGGTCCAGTCGGTCTGTCAGCGACATGTCCGATGCTCAATATTTTCGTTGGCGCCACGATATAGGGTGTGGCGCAGCGTGCCAACACGCAATTTATGCGCCTCTTACGCCGTGATCGCCCGAACGCGGCGCGCCAGCCAGCTCAGCTCCTCATCCGCGATGCCCAGTTCGGCAAGGTGATCGGCGGTGTTGAACAAATACTCTGTATTCGGCCCCCGCCCGCCCACGGCATGGGCGATGATATGCGCCTGAACCTCCAGCTCAAGCCCGCCGCAATATTGGTTGTGATCCCGATCCACGATGTAGGTCACCGCGGGCACCGCGCGCCCGTCATCAAGCGTGATCGTGACCTCCGCCTCAAGATAGGCCGAAGAGATCAGCTCACGCTCCCGAAGATACGCCATGACCTCGCCCTCCTCGCCAGCCGCCACTTGGAAAGCCAACCCCTCGCAGGCCGCGCCCGGATGGGCATCGAGCGCCAGAACAAGCCCGGGGTCATCCATCGTTCCGCGATGGTGAATTGAGCGCATGCAGAAGCTGCGGGCATAATCGGCCAGCCGCGCGATGCGGCGTTCTGCGGGATCAAACCCCGGGTGCCACATGAGCGATCCGTAGCCGAAAATCCAAAGCGGCGTTCCGCCCATCGCGCTGGCCCTCCTTTTTGGCGCACTGTAAACAGCAGCGCGCGTGCGGGTGAAAGGGGCGCCATGCGGAAAATTCTGTGGCTGATCGTGCTGGTGCCGGTGGGTCTCATTGGCGCGTGGTTCGCCTGGGCAGAGGTGCTGGACCGCGGGTTTTCCGCCTGGCTCGATCAGCGGCGAGGCGAAGGCTGGGTGGCCGAGGCCCGAGTGATCGAGACAACCGGCTTTCCGGTGCGCTTCCGCACCCGCGCGGTGGGCCTTGATCTGGCCGATCCCGAAACCGGGCTTTCGCTGGTACTGCCGGAACTCACGCTGCAATCCGATAGCCTCAGCCCCAACGATATTGCGGCCACGTTCCCCGAAAGCTTCGTTGTGGCTACCCCGGTGGAACAGATCGAAATCACGTCAAACCGCTTCGATGCCTCGATTGCGGTTGATCCCGGCCCCGCGCTTGGCTTGCGGCGGGCGGATCTTGCACTTGAAGAGGTCGCGCTCGAGTCCTCCCTGCGCTGGGTTTCGTCTCTGGAAGGCGCGACTCTCAGTGCCGTGCGGTCAGAAGAGGATGAAACGGTTCAGGCGATCACCTTCGCCGCAAGCGCCTTCGTGCCCAGCGCCCCGCTTCGGCGCAGGCTCGATCCCGCCGGCGTATTCCCCGAAACCATCGAACAACTGACAATCGATGCGATCGTGGGCTTCGATAGGGTTTGGGACAGGCGGGCCATCGAAGTCTCCCGCCCGCAGATCCGCACGCTCGATCTCACCGGGCTTGACGCCATTTGGGGCGACGCCCGGCTTGAGGCCGCAGGCAATCTGACGGTGGATGAGGAGGGCGTGCCGGATGGCACGATCACCGTGCGAGCCACGAACTGGCGCGAGATCTTCACGGTTCTGCGCAATGCGCGGATCGTGCCCGATGGGTTCGCCCCGGCCATCGAAAGCGTGCTGGAATCGCTCGCGGGGCTTTCGGGGCGGCCCGAGACGCTTGACGCGCCGCTGCGATTCTCAAACGGATTGATCAGCTTCGGGCCGATCCCGCTTGGCCCCGCGCCGCGGCTGGTGATCCGCTAGCGGCAGTACGGGCCGCCGCGATGGCGGGCCACATCGAAGTGGAAATGGCTTTGGTGAAAGCGGTCGGATTCGGGCCCAAGAACGGTGCCAAACGGCCCGCAGGCGGCGCGGTGCATCCGTCGCATGATCCGGCTTTCGCGCCCCGATCCGCGCCAGTCATCGGCAACCGTTAGCCGCGCGCCATCCGCAAGCGTCAGGCCAGAGATATCGATGGCGCGGCCCTTGGCATGTTCCGAGATCCGCGCGCCGGGGCGGCTGTTGCGGGTGCGGCAGGCATAGGAAGCCGCGACCTGGAACTGGCTGATCCCACCGCCAAGCCGCCCGACAGCGGGTTTTGCCCCGGTCTCGACCCACGTGCCGAAGGCGCGCGCCGTCTCGCAGGTAACAAGAGCGGGCTGGCTGAGGGTAATCCCGCCGATGGCCGTAATCCGCACGGGGTTGGCAATGCCGCAGGCGCTGTTGCGGCTGGTGACAGGCGGCACGCGTTCGCCCACAAGGCCCGGCACGCCGCAAAGCCCGCCGCGCTCCTCAGCGCGATCCGAACCGCCGCAGGCAACCAGCAGCCCCAGCGCGGCGATGGCCAGGGCCCGGCTCACTTGCGCGCCGCCGCGCGACCGAAATCGGGCGCATCGGTATCCTGCCCCGCCTCGATGATCCCGCGCCGGATCGCGCGGGTGCGGGTGAAGTAATCGTGCAGGTGATCCCCATCGCCGGTGCGGATCGCCCGCTGCAACGCGAAGAGTTCTTCGGTGAAGCGGCCAAGGATCTCCAGCGTGGCATCCTTGTTCGTCAGAAACACGTCGCGCCACATCGTTGGATCGCTCGCCGCAATCCGCGTGAAATCGCGGAACCCGGCAGCCGAATACTTGACCACCTCGCTATCGGTGACCCGGCGCAAATCATCGGCAACGCCCACCATGGTGTAGGCGATCAGGTGCGGCGCGTGGCTGGTCACGGCAAGAACAAGATCGTGGCGCGCCACATCCATCAGATCAACTTGCGATCCCATGGCGCGCCAGAGCGCGGCGAGTTTATCCACCGCTGCGGGATCGGTGCCCTCGGGCGGCGCCAGCACGCACCATCGGCCATCGAAAAGCTCCGGAAAGCCGGATCGGGGGCCGGAATGCTCGGTGCCTGCCAGCGGGTGACCGGGGATGAAATGCACGCCCGCGGGGATATGCGGGCCCACGGCCTCCACAACCGCGCGTTTGACAGAACCCACATCGGTTACCGTTGCCCCCGGAGCGAGGTGCGGCGCGATTTCTTCCGCGATCGCGCCCATCGCACCAATCGGGGTTGCAAGCACAACCAGATCGGCGCCCGCCACAGCCTCGGCAACCGTGGGCACAACGCGGTCGCACAGCCCGATCTCTTCCGCGATCCGGCGCGTTTCGTCAGAGCGGGCGGTGCCGACCACCTCGCCCGCCAGCCCATCCCGGCGGATCGCCAGCGCCATGGACGAAGCAATGAGCCCCAGGCCAATCAGGGCAACGCGGCTGTAGAGCTGGCTCATGCAGCGGCCTCGCGCCCGGCGCCGATCACCGCCACCACGCGGCGGCAGTCCGGTGCATCGCCCACGGTAATGCGCAGGCAGTTGGGCAGGTTGTAGCCCGCAACCTTGCGCACGAGGATGCCCTCGCCGCGCAGCCGCGCCTCGTTGGCATTGGCCTCCTTTTCGCTAGCAAAGCGGGCGAGCACGAAGTTCGCATGGCTATCGTCGCAGCCAAGGCCGAGATCGCGCAACGCGCCCGTCAGCCAGGCCCGCAGCCGGGCATTTTCGCCGATATACCAGGCGGCATAGGCTTCATCGCGTACCGCCGCTTCGGCGGTCGCAAGCTGCGTGGCCGAAAGGTTGAAGGGCCCGCGCACGCGGTTGAGCACATCGATGATTACGCGGGGCGCATAGCCCCAGCCAATGCGCAGGCCGCCGAGGCCATAAAGCTTTGAAAACGTGCGGGTCATCACCACGTTGTCGCGCGCCTCGACCAGCGCCGCCCCGCCATCATAGCCCGCCGCAAACTCCGCATAGGCGCCATCAAGCACCAGCAGGCATTCCGGCGGCAGGCCATCTGCAAGCCGCTCAAGTTCCACATTCGGCAGCATCGTGCCCGTGGGATTGGCCGGGTTTGCGATGAAAACAAGCCTTGTGCGCTCGGTCACCGCGGCAAGGATCGCGCCCACATCCACCACCCGCTCACGCTCGGCCACTTCAACGGGCGTTGCCCCTGCGGCGAGGGCCGAGATGCGATACATCGAAAAGCCATGCTCGGTGATGATCACCTCGCAGCCCGGCCCCGCGTAGCATTGGCAGAGAAAGGCGATGATCTCGTCTGACCCCGCGCCGCAGATGATGCGATCGGGATCAAGCCCGCGCACCGCACCAATCGCCGCGCGCAAGTCGGCGTGATCGGTGGCGGGGTAGCGATGCAGCGTTGCAGCCGTTTCCGCGAAGGCGGCCTGCGCCGCTTTGGAGGGCCCGAACGGATTTTCGTTCGAGCTGAGCTTGATCACCTGATCGCGCCCTTCCACGCGGCTTGCACCGCCCTGGTAGAGCTTGATCTCCATGATCCCGGGCTGCGGAGACGGGCTGCGCGTCATCTCGGGGGGCCTTTCCTTCACCTGCGGCGTTCCGCATAGCGCGTGGCGCGCTCAAGAGCCAGCCTTGGCATCGAAGGCGGCGCGGGCGGCAAGGATCCGCGGCATATGGGTGTAGCCCCATTTCGCCATGATCTGTATCGGCTCCTGCACCGCCTCGCCCAGATCGGTGAGACTGTAGGAGACAACGCGGGGAAACCCGCCCTTTTCGGCGCGTGACACCAGCCCATCGCGCTCTAGCGACCGCAGCACCTGGGTGAGCATCTTTTGCGAGATGTCGGGGATTTCGCGGCGCAGTTCGCCGAAGCGCAGCGGCCCGGCGGAAAGCCCGACCAAAATGAGGATGCTCCACTTGTCCCCGATGTGATCCAGCACCTGGCGGATCGGGCAGGTCTCCGGGTCAAGCGGCGGCAGAACGCGCGGCCTCTCCCCGCTCACCTCGACGTGATCGCGTTTGCTCATGGTTACCAAAAAGTGCCTTCTCGCCAGCGTTAGTTTCATGTGGATACTAACGAGCCATTCGCCTCTCGCAATGGAGTTTTTTGGATGTTCCTACTCAATCGCCGCACCTTTCTGCAAACCACCGCCGCGGGGGCCGCGCTTGGCCTGCCCGCCCAAGCCGCGCCATCCTCGGTGGATGTGTTCACCGCTTCGCCCATGGGCGCCTTCGTCGATTCGGTGGTTGTTGTCGGGGATGAGGCCGCGCTTGTGATCGATGCGCAGCTGACCCAGGCTGATGCCACCCAACTCGCCGATCAGATCGCGGCCACGGGGCGGCGGCTGGAAACGGTGTTCATCACTCACATCCACCCCGATCACCTGATGGGGATTGCAGTGCTGAACCAGCGCTTCTCCAGCGTGAACTACTTGGCACACCCGGCAATTGCCGAGATCCTGGCCCAGATGGGGAACGGGATGTTTGAAAACCTCAAAGGCAATCTCGGATATGCCGGCGGCGATAGCTGGGTGCCCCCCGCGCCCCTTGACGGGCCATTGGAACTGGAAGGGGAGGCATTCGAGGTTCTCGGCCCTCTCCACGGCGATACGCCTCTGATCACGCCGGTGTCGCTGCCCCAGTTCGATACGCTTGTGGCCTCAGATATCGTTTACAATGGTGTTGATCTCTGGCTAGCCGAAACTGTGACGGATGAGGCCTTTGCGGGCTGGCGCAGCGCGCTCGATACGCTTGAGGCGCGGCCCGAGGGCACGATCATCCCCGGCCATAAGGGCGCAGGTACGGTTGATGACCGAAGCGGAATTACCCACACGCGCGCCACGCTCGATGGCTGGGAGGAGGCGCTTGCCTCGGCATCTGACCGTGCGAGCCTTGCCCAGGCGATGCAGGAGATCCTCGGGATGGATCCGCAGAGCTTCTTTGCACAGAACGCGCTGAACGCAGTCTACCCCGAATAACGAAACGGGCCGCGATGGCATTCCATCGCGGCCCGAAATCCAATTGCGCGCGAAGACTTAGTTCTGCGCGTAGTATTCGATCACGAGGTTTGGCTCCATCATCACCGGGTAGGGCACATCGCCCAGCGCCGGGGTGCGCGTGAAGGTGGCCGTCATCTTCGAATGATCCGCCTCGATGTAATCGGGCACGTCGCGTTCAGGCAATTGCGTGGCTTCCAGCACCACCGCTAGCTGCTTGGATCGGTCGCGCACCTCTACAACATCGCCTTCCTTCACACGGTAGGAGGAGATGTTGACGCGCTTGCCGTTCACCAGCACATGGCCGTGGTTCACGAATTGGCGGGCGGCAAACATCGTGGCCACGAATTTCGCGCGGTAAACCACGGCGTCCAGACGGCGTTCGAGCAGGCCGATGAGGTTTTCACCGGTGTCGCCCTTCACCCGCTCGGCCTCGGCAAAGATGCGGCGGAACTGCTTTTCCGTCAGATCGCCGTAGTAGCCCTTGAGCTTCTGCTTGGCGCGCAGCTGGGTGCCAAAATCCGAAAGCTTGCCCTTGCGGCGCTGGCCGTGCTGGCCGGGGCCGTACTCGCGGCGGTTCACGGGGGATTTGGGGCGGCCCCAGATGTTTTCGCCCATCCGGCGATCGATCTTGTACTTGGCAGACGTGCGTTTGGTCACGGCTGATCTCCTTCGCAAAAGCGCCGCCCGGGGGCGGCTTTGAAGGGCGTTGTCCTCTCCCTTACGGGCGACAGGCATCCCCTTGCGGGGGCCACCAACACCAATGAGCGCGCGCTTATACGCGGGTTTTTGCGGGAGTCAACGGGCTCAGGGCCGGGCTGCGCCGAGCCGGGAGAGAAGCCGCGCGAAGGCAATCACGAGAAAGAGCGCGGGCAGCATTGACAGCGCGCCGAGCGTTATCCCGGCGCCAGAGCCGGTGCCCAGCATTTGCAGGCCGTGCATGACCGTCCAGTTCTGCCCATCAACCGTGATCATCAACGGCCAGAGATACTGGTTCCAGCCCCAGATAAAGCTGATCAGGCCCACGGCCGCGATAGGCGTGGCGGAAAGCGGCACCGCGAAATCCTTCAGAAACCGCCAGGGGCCCGCCGCATCAAGCCGCGCGGCCTCGAAATACTCCGGCGGCAGGGTGCGCAGGTGCTGGCGGAAGACGAGGGTGCCAAGCGCCAGCGGCAGCACCGGCAGGATCATCCCAACCCGCGTATTGATAAGCCCCAGCGCATTCACCGCATCAAAGGTGGCGAGCATCCGTGCCTCGATGGGGAAGTAAAGCGTTGCCAGGGTGATCCAGAACCAGAGCCGCGCGCGGGTGGCGAACACCATCGCATAGGCCGCAAGGAAAGCCACCGCCGTTGTAGCAAAGGCAACCCCCGCTCCGAGAACCGCGGATGTTCCCAACATATTGGCAAGTCCGGGCGTGCGCGCCCGTTCCAGCACAACAGCGAGCCGCGCCAGGTTTTCACCGAAATCGGCGCCCGGGAATACCGTCAACCCGCCACGCCCGCCAAGGCCCTCGCCATGGGTGGCCGCGACGGCAAGCAGCAGCACCGGCCCGCACAACACGAAGACGCCGGCCAGCAGCACGAAATGATCCAAAACGCGGCGCACGGTGCGTCTTCCGGTGGTTATGGGCCGCCATGGGCCCGGGCGCGCGAGCCTAGCGATGCCCAACTCAGGCGCAAGCCCGCGCATATGCATGGCCGGGCGGCGCGCGCTGTCACGAATCTGTTGCCCGGATTTGCAAAAACCGCGCACAATAAGGCTTCCGCACCAAGAGGCGTGTCCGCACAGCCCCCGCGGAAGCTTTTCTGAGCCAGAGCTTTTTCAACCAGCCAGGGATGTATTCATGAAACGCAACGAGATCATAAACGACGCAGAAATCTGCAACAAAGCCGAAGCGTTCGAGGCGTTCGACGATATTCCGACGAACCCCCACCTTGGAAACACCATCGGCGATGTGATCAACCGCCGCTATGGCCGCCGCGAGGTTCTGCGCGGGGCGCTAGGCGTTTCTGCCGCAACCGCGCTTTTCGGCACCTCCGCCCTGATCGCGCCGAAGCAGGCCGCCGCCGCCGCGGGCGATCGCTTCAGCTTTGATGAGCTGCAGTGGGGCAACGATGTGAATCACCACATTGCCGAGGGCTACGATGCCAAGGTGCTTCTGCGCTGGGGCGATCCGATCACCGCGGATGCCGAGCCCTTCGACCCGATGAACCAGAGCGCCGAAAAGCAATCCAAGCAGTTCGGCTACAACAACGACTATGTTGGGTTTGCCGAGATCGAGCCGGGCCGCGGCATGCTGTGCGTGAACCACGAATACACCAATGAAGAGGTGATGTTCCCCGGCCTTGGCCGGCAGGATCGCGACGGTTTTCAGGGCATGACGAAAGAGATCGTCGATATCGAGATGGCCGCGCATGGCGGCTCGGTGGTTGAGATCGCCAAGGGCGATGCCGGATGGGAAGTTGTGCTCGACAGCCCCCGCAACCGCCGCATCACGGCGCTTGAGACGGAGATGACCTTCTCTGGCCCTGCCGCCGGCCACGACCGGATGAAAACCAATGCCGATCCAGGCGGCATGGCGGTGATCGGTACGATCAACAACTGCGCGGGCGGGATGACCCCCTGGGGCACCTACCTCCTCGCCGAAGAGAACTTCCACGGGTATTTCTGGACAGACGTGGTGGATGGAGACGGCGATCCCGATGTTTCGGCCCAGCCCGAGGCGGCTTCGATGGAACGCTACGGGGTTCCGGGCCGCTGGTACGCCTGGGGCCAGTACCATGACCGCTTCAATATCGACAAAGAGCCGAACGAGCCCAACCGCTTCGGCTATATCGTCGAGGTTGATCCGATGAACCCCGATGCGACGCCGATCAAGCACACGGCACTGGGCCGGTTCCGCCACGAAGGGGCGGAAACCATCGTGGCCTCAGATGGCAAGCTTGTCATCTATTCGGGCGACGATAACCGCTTCGATTACCTCTACAAATGGGTGTCGGCAGGTACGGTAAGCGACGAGACCGCCGTGTTCGGCTCGCCCCTCCTTTCTGAAGGCACGCTCTACGTTGCCCTCTTCAACGATGACGGCACGATCGATTGGCTGCCGATGATCCATGGCGAGGGGCCTCTGACGGCCGAGAACGGCTTCAACAGCCAGGCCGACATCGCGATCGACACGCGCCTTGCGGCTGATCTGCTGGGCGCCACGCCGATGGACCGGCCGGAAGATGCACAGCCCCGGGGCGACGGCACCACCTACGTCATGCTCACCAACAACACCCGCCGCGAACCTGGTGACGAGAACGCGGCGAACCCGCGGGCCGATAACGCCTTCGGCCATATCATCGAGATCAAGGAAGAGGGCGGCAACCACTCTGCCGCGACCGGCACCTGGGATATCCTCGTGAAATGCGGGGATCCCACTATTGCGGCTGTTGGCGCCCAGTGGAACCCCGAGACATCGGAAAACGGTTGGTTCGGCTCGCCCGACAACTGCGCGATCGATGCCGATGGCCGGCTCTGGATCTCCACCGATCAGGGCGGCAACTGGGGCAAGACGGGCAAATCCGACGGGCTCTACTCGCTGGAAACCGAAGGCGCGCTGCGCGGGCATTCGAAGCTCTTCTTCCGCTGCCCCGTGGGGGCGGAACTCTGCGGGCCCTACTTCGCTGAAGAGGGCGAAACGCTTTTCCTTGCGGTGCAGCACCCGGGCACAGACGGCACATCGGATTTCGCGGGCTTTGAGCGCGCGTCAACCTTCGAAGATCCCGCCACGCGCTGGCCGGATTTCCAGGATGGCATCCCGCCGCGCCCCTCGGTTGTGGTGGTGACAAAGGCTGGCGGCGGCAAGATCGCCGTCTGATCCGGGCCTCTGGGCATGAAACTGGAAGCGGCGGGCCCGGCCCGCCGTTTTCTTCTCCGCCGCTCGGGTTAAGCGAAGGCGGCCGCCTCGTGGCACAAAAGCGCGGCCTCGGGCTTGGACAATTCGCGCCGCGCCGCCGCGCCGTAGCCATGGGGATCAGCCTCGATCCCGGGCATGATCGCCGAGAGGCGCGCGCGCTGCCCGGGCTCCACCGTCGCCAGATCGGTGCTGGCGGGGTGAAAGCTTTCCGTCTCCACCCCGTTCGCCCAAACGATGTGGTGGCGCGGCAGAAGAAGGTGCACATAAGTCACCTCCCGCAACCCGTGGTCGCGGCCAACGCTGCGATCGTTGATCAGGTCTTCGGCGGCCACCAGCACTTCATCGGTGTTGAACAACGCCTGCGCCACCGCCCCCTGCACCAGCACCTTGTGGCGCGGGGAGACGACGAGATCGCCCTTGGGATCATCATTGCCGAGCGCGCCGTCGCGGATGCGCACGGGCCGCAGTTCCGGCATCGCGTATAGCCTGGCGCCCGTCATCCGGCGCGCGCCGATCCACACGATCTCCTGCTGCCCGCCATCCTTTGTATCGATCCAGTCGCCTTCGCGCAGATCCTCGACCGGGCGATCACCCTCGGGCGTGCGCAGAAGGGTACCGGGGGTGAAGCAGATCACGCCGGTGGGGCTATCCGTCATCACATTGGTTTCGGGCTTGGGTTCGATACCGCGGGCGACCCAGAGATCGGTATTGGCCGGGGGCAGCGGGCCGGTTGAAATCAAAAGCGGCCGCGCGGCTTCGGGCACGCCAACGAGCATCAGCGTGTAGGCGCCGATGCCGTCTGTAACCGTGAAGCTTTCGCCCAGAAGCGCCTCGCCGAACCCGCAGCCTTCCTGTGCGCGCACCGGCGGCAACGTCGCCCCAAGAAGGCGGCGCGCGGCGCGGGCGGCCTCTGCATGCAGATCGCCTGCGCCCTCCGCGCCGCCAAGGCTCAGCGGCATCGCCTCGCCCCACCAGCGCCACTGCGCCCCAAGTTCCAGCGCCCCCACCGGGGCGCCGCATAGCCCATCGATCTCCGTCTGCGCCCAGGAAAGGACGAAGGTTCCAGAGTTGCCCGCCACCATGACTCTGACCTGCTCTTTGGTTTTTTGTTTTTATCTCATTACCCTAGGCGCATAGCAGAGTCTGGGGGAGTTGGGAATCCCCGATACAAGATTTTGTGGCCAAGCGTTGCCCGGGGGCCCGATAGGGGCCAGCGCCGATGCGCTAGCTACACTTCGAATGCCCGCAGTTTCCGCAGGTCATGCAGCCCTCGACCATACGCATCTCGTAATGGCCGCAGGCCGGACAGGCGGGGCCGCGCGGGGTATCGAGGTTCACGACCTGCGCCTGGGGATCGGTTTTCAACCCCATCCCCTCGCCATCGATGAAGCCGATATGGATCAGGTGCCGTTCGATCACCCCGCCGATGGCGGCGAGGATCGAGGGCACGTATTTCCCGCCCATCCAGGCGCCGCCCCGCGGATCGAACACCGCCTTAAGCTCTTCGACCACGAAAGACACGTCGCCACCCCGCCGGAACACCGCCGAAATCATCCGCGTAAGCGCCACCGTCCAGGCAAAATGCTCCATGTTCTTGGAGTTGATGAACACCTCGAAGGGCCGCCGGTGGCCGCCCACGATCACATCGTTGATCGTGATGTAGATCGCGTGGTTCGAATCCGGCCATTTCAGCTTGTAGGTATGGCCTTCCAGCGCCTGGGGCCTGTCCAGCGGTTCGGAAATGTAGACCACCTCGCCCGCGCCCGAGGCCGCCGGGCTTTCGGGCGCAGCACTTTCGCTTACGCTCAGCACACTGCCCGTTACATCGTTCGGGCGGTAGGTCGTGCAGCCTTTGCAGCCGCTATCCCATGCCTCCATGTAGACAGTCTTGAATGCCTCGAAGGAGATGTCCTCGGGGCAATTGATCGTTTTCGAGATCGAGCTGTCGACCCATCTTTGCGCCGCCGCCTGCATGCGCACATGGTCCGAGGGCGGCAGGGTCTGGGCGTTCACGAAATAGTCGGGCAGCTCGCCATCGCCATGCATCTCGCGCCAAAGCCGCACGGCATAATCAACCACCTCTTCCTCGGTGCGCGTGCCGTCCTTCTGCAGCACCTTGCGGGTATAGGCATAGGCGAAGACGGGCTCGATACCGGAGGAAACGTTTCCGGCGTAAAGGCTGATCGTCCCAGTGGGCGCGATAGACGTCAAAAGCGCGTTGCGGATGCCGTGGGTCCGGATCGCCGCGCGCACATCTTCGTCCATGTGCTGCATCGCGCCCGAGGCGATAAACTTCTCTGCCTCGAAAAGCGGAAAGGCGCCCTTCTCCTTGGCAAGCTCCACGCTGGCAAGGTAGGCCGCGCGGGCGATCCGGTGCAGCCAACGCTCTGTCTGCGCCGCGGCCTCCTCTGACCCGTAGCGCAGGCCCAGCATCAAAAGCGCATCGGCCAGCCCGGTCACCCCTAGCCCGATGCGGCGCTTGTTCCGGGCCTCTTCGGCCTGGGCCGGCAACGGGAACTTCGAGGCATCCACCACGTTATCCATCATGCGCACGGCGGTGGCGACGAGTGTGTCGAGCGCGCCCACATCGATCTCCGCGCCTTTGTGGAAGGGGTTCGAGACGAGGCGCGCGAGGTTGATCGAACCCAGCAGGCAGGCGCCATAGGGCGGCAGGGGCTGCTCGCCGCAAGGATTGGTGGCAGAGATCGTTTCGCAATAGGCGAGGTTGTTCATCGCGTTGATGCGATCGATGAAGATCACGCCGGGCTCGGCATAGTCATACGTCGCCCGCATGATGCGGTTCCAGAGATCGCGCGCCTCCACGGTTTGAAACACCGTGCCCTCGAAGGTGAGATCCCAGGATCCGTCTGCCTTCACAGCCTCCATGAAATCATCAGTGATCAGCACGCTCATGTTGAAATTGCGCAGCCGGGCCGGATCGGATTTGGCGCTTATGAACCCCTCGATATCTGGGTGATCGCAGCGCATGGTGGCCATCATCGCGCCGCGGCGCGCCCCGGCCGACATGATGGTGCGGCACATCGCATCCCACACATCCATGAAGCTCAGGGGCCCGGAGGCATCCGCGGCCACCCCCCGCACGTCGGCCCCCTTGGGCCGGATCGTCGAGAAATCATAGCCGATGCCGCCGCCCTGCTGCATCGTGAGCGCGGCTTCCTTCAGCATGTCGAAGATGCCCGCCATGCTATCGGGGATCGTTCCCATGACGAAGCAGTTGAAAAGCGTGACCGTGCGCTCTGTGCCTGCGCCGGCGGTGATGCGGCCGGCGGGAAGGTATTTGAAATCTTCAAGCGCGTCGTAGAACCGGCCCTCCCAAGCGGCAGGATCGGCCTCCACGCTTGCCAGCGCCCGCGCAATGCGGCGCCAGGTATCCTCAACCGTCGCATCGATCGGCGTGCCATCCGCTTCTTTCAGGCGATACTTCATATCCCAGATCTGCTCGGCGATCGGCGCGGCGAAGCGGGTCATGGCAATCGATTCTCCGAAATCTTGGGCGGCGCGTAGCATAGCGTTACCGCCCGAATGTCACAACTGGTTGCAGACGTTCCCTGCGAGGCTACCATATAATGCGTGGCTTGGGGATGAATCTGTGGATAAAACCATCAACCTGATCAAGCTCTGCGTGGGGGCAGAGCGGGTGGAAGACCTGATCAAATGGCAAAAGTCGGCCCGCGCCAAGGGGCCCGATGGCGCACCCCGCCATGTCACCCGGATGTGGCCGAAGCGGGAAGACGCGCTGCTGAACGGCGGCTCGATCTACTGGGTGTTCAAGGGCATCGTGCTGGCCCGCCAACGGATCGTGCGGCTTGACGAGGTGTTGGGCGGCGATGGCATAACGCGCTGCGGGATCGTGCTGGATACGGAGGTGTTTCGCACCGAGGCGATGCCGAAACGCCCGTTCCAGGGCTGGCGTTATCTGCCGGTGAAAGATGCACCGCGCGATTTGCCCAAGGGCCGTGCCGGGCAGGATCACCTGCCGCCACAACTTCTCGCCGCACTTTCTGAGATCGGCGTGCGGTAGGCCGCCGCACCGGATCGCGTTCCCCCTCCCGAAAAAATAGTTTAACGTTAAACAAAGTGTTTCAGGAGGAGACCCGCCACCGTGAAAGATCCGCGCCCCGATACGCTGCGCCAAGCGGCGCTTGATTATCACGCCAACCCGCGGCCCGGTAAGCTGGAGGTGCGCGCAACCAAACCGCTGGCCAATGGCCGCGATCTGGCCCGCGCCTATTCGCCGGGGGTGGCGGAAGCCTCGAAGGAAATCCAGGGCGATCCCACGGCAGCCAGCCTTTACACCGCGCGCGGCAATCTTGTTGCCGTTGTCTCGAACGGCAGCGCGGTGCTGGGGCTCGGCAATATCGGCGCGCTCGCCTCGAAGCCGGTGATGGAGGGCAAGGCGGTGCTCTTCAAGAAATTCGCCAATATCGATTGCTTTGATATCGAGCTCAACGAAAGCGATCCCGCGCGCCTGGCCGATATCATCTGCGCGATGGAGCCCACTTTCGGCGCGATCAATCTGGAAGACATCAAGGCGCCCGATTGCTTCATCGTGGAAGAGCGCTGCCGCGAAAAGATGAACATCCCCGTCTTTCACGACGATCAGCATGGCACCGCTATCGTGGTGGGCGCCGCGGCCAAGAACGCGCTGCACGTCGCGGGCAAGGAGTTTCGGGATATCAAGATCGTCTCCACCGGCGGCGGCGCCGCGGGGATCGCCTGCCTCAACATGCTGCTGAAGCTCGGCGTGCGGCGAGAGAACGTGTTTCTCTGCGATCTGGAGGGGCTTGTTTACGAAGGCCGCACAGAGCAGATGACGCCGCAGAAGGCCGCCTATGCGCAGCCGGGTGGGCCCCGCACGCTAGGCGATGTGATCGAGGACGCCGATCTCTTCCTTGGCCTCTCCGGCCCGGGGGTGCTGACCCCCGCGATGGTAGAGAAGATGGCCGAACGCCCGATTATCTTCGCCCTCGCCAACCCAACGCCCGAGATCATGCCCGATGAGGTGCGCCGCGTGGCTCCGGAGGCGATCATCGCCACGGGGCGTTCGGATTTCCCCAATCAAGTCAATAATGTGCTCTGCTTCCCCTTCATTTTCCGCGGCGCGCTTGATGTGGGGGCAACCGAGATTAACGATGCCATGGAACTGGCCTGCATCGACGGGATCGCCGCACTTGCCCGTGCCACCACTAGCGCCGAGGCCGCCGCCGCCTATTCCGGCGAGCAGATGACCTTCGGGGCCGATTACCTCATCCCCAAACCCTTCGATCCGCGCCTGATGGGCGTGGTGGCAAGCGCGGTGGCCGAGGCGGCGATGGATACCGGCGTGGCCACCCGCCCGCTGAGCGATCTGAAGGGGTATAAGCAGCAGCTCGATGGCTCCGTCTTCCGCTCGGCCCTGATCATGCGGCCGGTGTTTGAAGCCGCGGCCACGGCCACGCGCCGGATCGTTTTTGCCGAGGGGGAAGATGATCGCGTGCTGCGCGCGGCCAATGCGATGATCGAGGAAACCACCGACAAGCCAATCCTGATCGGGCGGCCCGAGGTGATTGCCACCCGGGCCGAGCGGCTGGGCCTGCCGATCCGCCCAGGCCGCGATTTCGATCTGGTGAACCCAGAAGACGATCCGCGTTACCGCGATTACTGGATGGCCTATCACGAACGGATGGCGCGGCGAGGTGTGACCCCCGATCTGGCCAAAGCGATCATGCGCACCAACACCACGGCCATCGGCGCCGTGATGGTGCATCGAAAAGAAGCCGATAGCCTGATCTGCGGCACCTTCGGCCAGTATCTCTGGCATCTCAATTACGTCTGCCAAGTGCTCCAGGCCAAGGAACTGAAGCCTGTGGGCGCGCTTTCCCTGATGATTCAGCCCGAGGGGCCGCTTTTCGTGGCAGATACGCAGGTGCATGCCGAACCAACGCCAGAGCAGATTGCCGAAACCACCATCGCCTCGGCGCGCCACGTCCGCCGGTTCGGGATCGCGCCGAAGATCGCGCTCTGCTCGCATTCGCAGTTCGGTAACCTCGATTGCGAAACCGGGCGGCGGATGCGCGGCGCGCTTGCCATCCTCGATGCCAAGCGGCGCGATTTCGAATATGAGGGCGAGATGCATGCCGACGCCGCGCTTGACGAAGAGCTGCGCGAACGCAACTTCCCCGGCGGGCGGCTGAAGGGGGCGGCCAACGTGCTGATTTTTGCCAATACCGATGCGGCCTCCGGCGTGCGCAACATTCTCAAGATGCGCGCAGGCGCGCTGGAGGTGGGGCCGATCCTCATGGGCATGGGCAACCGCGCCCATATCGTGACGCCCTCGATCACGGCGCGCGGGCTTCTCAACATGTCCGCTCTCGCCGGAACGCCGGTGGCGCATTACGGCTAAGGCCGCAGGGCGGCGGGGCCCGGGCGGCAACTGCCCCCGAGCCCCGCTTTAGCGCCAACAGTGACGGCTTGGCACAGGCGTGCCGCTTGCGCGGCCCCCGCCCCCTCCCGTAACAGGAATGCGGGACGGAGGAGGAAAGCGCCATGGGTTACAAAGACGTATATGAGGGCTGGAAGGCCGATCCGGAGGCGTTCTGGATGGCGGCCGCCGAGGGTATCGATTGGGTGACGCCCCCCACCAAGGCGCTCTTCGACGAAAACGCCCCGCTCTACGAATGGTTCGCCGATGGCGAGGTAAACACCTGCTGGAATGCGGTGGACAGGCATGTGGCCGCCGGAAACGGGGATCGCACGGCGATCATCTATGACAGCCCCGTCACCCATACAAAGCACACGATCACCTATGCCGAGCTGCAAACGCGCGTGGCCTCGCTTGCAGGCGCGCTCCGCGCCAAGGGCATCGAAAAGGGCGATCGGGTGATCATCTACATGCCGATGGTGCCCGAGGCGCTTGAGGCGATGCTGGCCTGCGCGCGGCTTGGCGCGATTCATTCCGTTGTGTTTGGCGGGTTTGCGGCCCATGAGCTGGCGGTGCGGATTGACGATGCCAAGCCCAAGGCGATCATCGCCGCCTCCTGCGGAATCGAGCCGGGGCGGATCGTTCACTACAAGCCGCTCCTCGATGGCGCGATCGAACAGGCCGAGCACGCGCCCGATTTCTGCGTGATCTTCCAGCGCGAACAGGAAGTGGCTCACCTCGAAGACGGGCGTGATTTTGACTGGCACGCCTTCCAATACGGGGTGGAGCCTGCGGAGTGCGTGACCGTTAAGGGCAACGATCCGCTTTACATCCTCTATACGTCCGGCACGACCGGCCAGCCCAAGGGCGTGGTGCGCCCCAATGGCGGGCATCTGGTGGCGCTGAACTGGACGATGAAGAACATCTACAACGTTCAGCCGGGCGATGTGTATTGGGCGGCCTCCGATGTGGGCTGGGTCGTAGGCCATAGCTACATTTGCTACGCGCCGCTGATCTACGGCTGCACCACAGTGGTGTTCGAAGGAAAGCCCGTGGGCACGCCCGATGCGGGCACCTTCTGGCGGATGATCGAAGAGCATCAGATCAAGGTGCTGTTCACCGCGCCCACCGCCTTCCGCGCGATCAAACGGGAGGATCCCAAGGGCGAGCTGGTCAAATCCTACGATCTCTCCTGCCTGCAATCGCTTTTCCTGGCCGGGGAGCGGGCCGATCCCGATACGATCGAATGGGCCAAGGCCACGCTGGGCGTGCCCGTAATCGATCACTGGTGGCAAACGGAGACGGGCTATGCCATCGCCGCCAATCCGCTTGGGATCGAAGAGATGCCGGTGAAAATCGGCTCGCCTTCGGTGGCGATGCCGGGATGGGATGTGCAGATCCTCGATGAGGCGGGCCATCCCGTGGCGCCCGGCGCGCTGGGCGCGATTGCCGTGAAGCTGCCGCTGCCGCCGGGCACGCTGCCAACGCTTTGGAATGCCGAAGCCCGGTTCCGCAAAAGCTATCTCGATCACTTCCCCGGCTACTACGAGACGGGCGATGCGGGCTATATCGATGAAGACGGGTATCTCTACATCATGGCGCGCACCGATGATGTGATAAACGTGGCCGGGCACCGCCTGTCCACCGGCGCGATGGAGGAGGTGCTGGCCGCGCATCCCGATGTGGCCGAATGCGCGGTGATCGGGGTAAGCGATGCGCTGAAGGGCCAGTTGCCGCTTGGCTTTCTGTGCCTCAATGCCGGGGTTGACCGCGATCATGGGGAAGTGACGAAAGAGGTCGTCACCTCGGTGCGCGATCAGATCGGCCCGGTGGCCGCATTCAAGCTCGCCGTCGTTGTGGACAGGCTGCCGAAAACCCGCTCGGGCAAGATCCTGCGCGGGACCATGGCCAAGATCGCCGATGGCGAGACCTACAAGATGCCCGCCACGATCGACGATCCGGCGATCCTTGACGAAATCCGAAGCGCGCTGGAGGGCGCCGGCTACGCCAAGGGCTGAGCCGCACCGCCGCACCCCTTGAAGCGCCCCCAATGCCTACCGATTTTGTAGGGATTGGAGGCAGTTATTTCGGGGAGGGCGGCGGTGGAGATCGCGTTTGACAAGGCGTTTTACGAGATCGCCGTTCTGGTGCTGCTCGGCGCGCTGCTGGGGCTCGCGGGCCTTGTGGCGCGCCAGCCGCTTGTCGTGGCCTTCATCGCCGCGGGCGTGCTGGCGGGGCCGGATGCGCTGGGGCTCGTTGCATCCGAGGATTTTATCCAGACGCTGAGCCAGTTCAGCATCGCGGTGCTGTTGTTCCTCGTTGGCCTGAAGCTAGATCTGACGCTTGTGAAAAGCCTTGGGCGCGTGGCGGTGGCAACAGGGCTTGGCCAGGTGGGCTTCACCGCGCTTTTTGGCTTTCTGATCTGCCTCGCGCTTGGCATCGATTGGGTGCCTGCGCTCTATATCGCCGTTGCGCTGACGTTTTCCTCCACGATCATCATCGTCAAACTGCTCTCCGATAAGCGCGAGATCGAGGCGCTGCACGGCAAGATCGCCCTCGGCTTCCTGATCGTGCAGGATATCTTCGTGGTCGTTGCCATGGTGGCGCTTTCGGCCATCGGTATGGGTGCGGCGGGTGGCGGCAGCGGGGCGGAGTTTCTGCGCCTGATCGGCGGGGCGGCGGCAATGCTCGCCTTCGTGGCCCTTTTCATCCGCTACCTTGCCACGCCGCTCTTGGGGCTTGTGGCCCGTTCGCCGGAACTTCTGGTGATTTTCTCGGTCGGCTGGGCCGCCGGGCTCGCCGCTGCAGGCGATGCCATCGGCTTCGGCAAGGAACTGGGCGGGCTTCTGGCCGGCGTTTCGCTCGCCTCCACGCCCTACCGGGAAGCCATCGGATCGCGCCTCGCCTCGCTTCGGGACTTTCTTCTCCTGTTCTTCTTCCTCGCGCTCGGCGCCGCGCTCGATCTCTCCACGCTCGGCGCGCAGGTCGGGCCCGCAATCGTGCTGTCGCTCTTCGTGCTGATTGGCAACCCGCTGATCGTGATGGCGATCATGGGGTATCTCGGCTACCGCAAGCGCACGGGGTTTCTGGCCGGCTTGACAGTTGCGCAGATCTCGGAGTTTTCGCTGATCTTCATGGGGCTCGGGATCGCCATCGGCCATGTGAATGACGAGGCGCTTGGCCTTGTCACCCTCGTGGGCCTCGTGACGATTGCGCTTTCGGTCTACATGATCACTTGGTCGCACCAGATTTACGACGTGCTGGAACCCGCCCTGGGCATATTCGAACGGCGGCGGCCCACGCGCGAAGATGCGGCAACAGAGGACGCGACGCGGCATGATTTCGTGATCTTCGGCCTTGGCGCCTATGGGTTGCGGATTGCCCGCGGGCTTCGCGAAAGCGGGCATTCCGTGCTGGGGGTTGATTTCGATCCCGCCGCGCTGGCGACCTGGCGCGCCGAAGGCTTTGAGGGCCGGTTCGGCGATGCGACGGATCCCGAATACGTGGCGCATCTGCCGCTGTCAGGCACGCGCGCGGTGATCTCCGCCGTGCCGCGCAGCGGCGGGCCGCTCACGGCCGCCGATCCGCAGCTTACGCTACTCCACGGCCTCGCCTCGGCAGGATATACCGGAACTGTGGCGCTTTCGGTAACCGACGCCGCGAACGTGCCCGAAGGCCCGGACTATGCGGGGGTGATCTGGCTCACGCCCTTCGACGATGCCGCAAGTTTCGCGGTGGAGCGGCTGACGGGCGCCGCCGAACTGCCCAAGGCGGGTTAGACGAACTGTTCCCGGATCAGGCGCTCTTCAAGCCCGTGGCCGGGATCGAAGAGAATGCGGTGGCGCACCTTCGGTTCGCTCCGGATCTCAACCCAGGCCACATCGCGCACCGAGCGCCCATCCCCATCGGCCATTACCGGGCGTTTCGCCGGTTCGATCACCTCGAACCGCACCGTGGCGCTTTGCGGCAGGATGGCGCCGCGCCAGCGCCGCGGCCGGAAGGGCGCAACCGCGGTTAGCGCCAGCACCTCGGCGCCAATTGGCAGAACCGGGCCGTGGGCGGAATAGTTGTAGGCGGTTGATCCCGCGGGCGTGCAGACAAGGGCGCCATCGCACACCAGCTCTTCCAGCCGCTCGCGCCCATCGACACGGATCTTGAGCTTGGCGGCCTGGGGCCCCTGGCGCAGGAGGGAAACCTCGTTGATCGCAAGCGCCTCGTGCCGCGTGCCGTTCACGCATTCGGCGTGCATCGCAAGCGGATTGATCACGGCTTCTTCGGCCTCTCGCAGCCGTTCCACAAGCCGATCCTCGGAGAACTCGTTCATCAGGAAGCCAACGGTGCCGCGGTTCATCCCGTAGACCGGCGTATCGAGTGCCATGGTGCCATGGAGCGTTTCCAGCATGAACCCATCGCCCCCCAGCGCCACGATGACGTCCGCCTGATCGGGCGAGCTATCGCCAAACCGGTCAACAAACAGTTGCCGCGCCGCCTGCGCCGGATCGGTGCCGTTCGATAGAAAGGCGATTTTCTCGATATGGCGCATGGCCTTGGCCGCTCTCACTCCCCCCACAGCCCCAGACATCGCCCGCGCGCGCTGGAAAGACAAGCGCCGCGTCCTCGCACCAATCCGCGCTTCTAACCATGGGGCTTTGCCGTTATGAGGGGCGAAATATCTGCCCCCCGTTTGGCTTAGGGAGAGTTGCCCCATGAACGCGCCCCATCGCGACACCGGATTTTTCACCGAAACGCTTAAGAGCCGTGACGCCGAAATCTTCGGCGCGATCGAGAAAGAGCTGGGCCGCCAGCAGAACGAGATCGAACTGATCGCGAGCGAAAATATCGTGAGCGCTGCGGTGCGCGAGGCGCAGGGCTCGGTCATGACGAACAAATACGCCGAGGGCTATCCGGGCCGGCGCTACTACGGCGGCTGCGAATATGTGGATATCGCCGAAAACCTTGCCATCGAACGCGCCTGCGAGCTTTTCGGCTGCGGTTTTGCCAATGTGCAGCCAAATTCCGGCAGCCAAGCCAACCAGGGCGTATTCCAGGCGCTGATCCAGCCGGGCGATACGATCCTCGGCATGAGCCTCGATGCCGGCGGGCACCTCACCCATGGCGCCAAACCCAACCAATCGGGCAAGTGGTTCAACGCGGTTCAATACGGCGTGCGCCGCCAGGATATGGAGGTGGATTACGATCAGATCGCGGAGCTGACGGCAGAGCACCAACCCAAGCTGATCATCGCGGGCGGCTCGGCGATCCCCCGGATCATCGATTTCAAGCGCATGCGCGAGATTGCCGATACGGTCGGCGCCTACCTGATGGTGGATATGGCGCACTTCGCGGGGCTCGTGGCGGCGGGCGAATACCCCTCGCCCTTCCCGCATGCCCATGTGGCCACCACCACGACCCATAAAACCCTGCGCGGCCCTCGGGGCGGCATGGTGCTGACCGATGACGAGGCGATTGCGAAAAAGGTGAACTCCGCGATCTTCCCCGGCATCCAGGGCGGCCCGCTGATGCATGTGATCGCCGCAAAGGCCGTGGCGTTTGGCGAGGCGCTGCGCCCGGAATTCAAGGGCTACCAGCAGCAGGTGATCAGGAACGCCCAGGCGATGGGCGAGCAGCTCGTCAAAGGCGGCCTCGATATCGTAACGGGGGGCACTGATACGCATGTGGTGCTGCTGGATCTGCGCCCCAAAGGCGTGAAGGGCAACGTCACCGAAAAGGCGCTTGGTCGGGCGAACATCACCGTCAACAAGAACGGCATCCCGTTTGATACCGAGAAGCCCACGATCACCAGTGGCATCCGCCTCGGCTCCCCCGCCGCAACAACGCGCGGGTTCGGGGAGCCCGAATTCCGCCAGATCGGCGATTGGATCGTGCGCGTTGTCGACGGGCTCGCCGCCAACGGCGAAGATGGCAATTCCGCCGTCGAGGCCGAGGTACAGGCAGAGGTGATGGAGCTCTGCGCCAGGTTCCCGGTCTACCCGAACGGGTGAGCGCCCCGCCGCACGACCCGCATCTTACGCCCACCCGCCGGATCGAACGGCGGCTGGGCGATTGGATGCGCGCGCGCCTGCCCCGGGGCCTTGCCGCCTTTGTGATGTTTGGGCTGAAGCAGAGCTGGGCGTGCCTTTTCGGCGCATTGCTGCTGGCCGCGATCCTGATCACCGATGCGGTGTGGCAGGAAAGCTGGCCGATCCACCGCTATGACGCGCTCTTCGCCTTTGCGATCCTCACCCAGGCCGCCTTTCTGCGCTTCCGGCTGGAAACCTGGGAAGAGGCGAAGGTGATCCTGCTTTTCCACCTTACCGGCACGGCGATGGAGTGGTTCAAGGTGCATGCGGGCTCTTGGGCCTATCCCGAACCGGGGCTGATCAAGGTGCTGGGCGTGCCGCTCTTTTCGGGCTTCATGTATGCCGCCGTCGGCTCCTACATCGCGCGGGTGATCCGGGTGTTCGATATGCGCTTTGCGCCCTATCCGCCCGTTTGGGTGGGCTATGCGCTCGCCGTGGCGATCTACGTGAACTTCTTCGCCCACCACTTCTTGCCCGATATCCGCGTGGCGCTCTTCGCCGCCACGGCGCTGTTCTTCCTGCGCACACGGGTCTGGTTCGTCATCGACGGCCATCCGCACTGGATGCCGATGCCCCTTGCGGCCTTCCTCAGTGCCTTCTTCCTCTGGGTTGCGGAGAATATCGGCACGGCAACGGGCACCTGGCTTTACTCCGGCCAGATACCGGGTGAGATGGTGAGCATCGCCAAGCTCGGTTCGTGGTACCTGCTTCTCTGGGTGGCCTTCGCCACGGTCACGGTGGTTTTGCGAAGCGCGCTCTCCCGGCATCCGCTGACGGCGGCCGAGGTTGCCGCGCCGGCCCCTGCATCAGCCCCCGGGGAGGCCGCGCGATGCTAAATTCCGTTGTCACGCAATCGGGCCCGGCGGACCCCACGCTGCTGATCGCCCACGGCCTTTACGGCTCGGCCCGGAACTGGGGCGTGATCGCCAAACGGCTGTCGGACACGCGCCGCGTGGTGGCGGTGGATATGCGCAACCACGGCGACAGCCCGCGCGCCGATAGCCAGAGCTATGCCGATATGGCCGGCGATCTGGCGGAAGTGGTTGACGGGCGCTGGGATGTGCTGGGCCATTCGATGGGCGGGAAGGCCGCGATGGTGCTGGCGCTCACGGCGCCGGAGAAGGTGCGCAAACTGGTCGTGGCCGATATCGCGCCCGTGGCCTACGATCACACGCAGATCCAGTTCATCGAGGCGATGCGCGCCGTGGATCTGGCCGCAGTGGAAACGCGGGGGGAGGCGGACAGGCAGCTGGCCGCCGATGTGGCGGAGGACGGGATCCGCGCCTTCCTCCTGCAATCGCTCGATGTCAAGGCGCGGCGCTGGCGGCTGAACCTTGATGTGCTGGCCGCCGAGATGGGCGGCATCGTCGGGTTCCCCGAGATCTCGGGCCGGTTCGAGGGCCCCGCGCTGTTTCTCTCCGGCGGGGAGAGCGACTATGTGCGAGGCGAACACCGCGAGCGGATCCGCACCCTCTTCCCCAATGCGCGCTTTGCAAAGATCCCCGGCGCCGGGCACTGGCTTCACGCCGAAAAGCCGCGGGAATTCGAGGCGGCAGTGCGTGTGTTTCTCGATGCGTGAGGGATGCGCGCCAGGGCATAGGCTGGCGATGCGCAAAACCACAAAATCCGCGCGAATCCTGCCGATCTTGCGGAATCGGTAACCAAGGCCGCGATATCTGGTTGATCTGCCCTGCTGAACACGCTAGGGCTGCCGCCACAGGTGCATAAGACGCGGTATTGCATTACTGACGGCGGGGCTCGATTGCATATGGCAAGCGGGCCCCGTTTTCTTTGCGATGTCGAAGAAGCAGTGCCGAAAACACCGTGGTGGCCCAACAGGTAAAGGCGTCAGGTGCTCAGACGCGGTCCTCGCATTGTGCCTTGCGGCACCCCTGACGCCTTCCTGTTCCCGACCTGTCTTGCGACCGGCCCGGCCCAGTGGCTTTGGGCCCGAAAGCCCTCTGCCGCCGCCCCGCACCCGAAGATCCGGTTTGGCCCGCTCTGACCTTTGAGAGGTTTGCGCCCCACGTCCCACCCGAAAGCGTTTCGCGGCTCACCCACCCCTTGGAACGTTCTGCGGCGATGGCCCGGCTCCTAAGATCCATGCCTTCTCCGCTCCAGCCCCCGGGCCTTTGCGTCCGCTCAGAACCTTGCGGCCCCTTGCGATGGGATGACCCTACAACGGTGCGCCGCGGCGGCAAGAAAATAGCACTGCAGCATGAAAATTTGTTGGGGATAAGCTGTTGGTATCACTGCGGAAATCTCTGTGGATAACTGGCATTTACAAAGCTGTTACAAGCGCCTGCCGGGTGGAGTTACAGGCGCCCGCGCGCGCCGCGAAATTCGGGCGGTTTCTGCGCTTGCGAAGGCTTCTCGGGCCGCGACTCAGGCATTTTGCCTGCGGTTTTGGCCGGCAAGTTGCGGCACCGGGCGACTCACCCGGCCCGATCCGCTTGCAGCCCCCGCCCCCCGCCGCCATAACGGGGAAAAGGAGATTTCCCATGCGCACACGTCTGGCCCCGCTCACAGCCCTTCTCGGAGTGATCTTCCTCGCCGGCTGCGTGCCGCCCCCCCTCGTCGTCGGCGCCGGCGCCGCCATCGGCGCCGATGCGGTGCTGGAGGAGCGGGATGGGGATGACGGGTTGTTTTAGGGGGTGTTGAGGAAACCCATCTCTGCTCTATCCACTAAAGGCTACCCACCGCTTTCGTGAGAGGGCGGTAGAACTCTTCGATGAGCGCTTTGGATTTACCGTCGAATGTATAGACACGTCTTGCATTTGGAGAGAATAGATCCCCGAGTTCATCCTCCACATGCTTCTTGTTTACATCGCTCAGCCCCATGACCGTAGCAAAAACACTCTTGTCGTAGCCCAAACTGTGGCCTTGAAAGAAGCGCATATTCTGCTCTTCAAATCCAAACCCTAAAAAGACTATAGCTTGCGCGGCTCCGAGGGCATCCTGGATGTCCTGATAGATCTTTGAGTCTTCCTGTTCAGTAAAGATCTTGATCTTTTCAACGTATTTTCCGAGTTCCAGATGAGGATTTTGGAATGCCATTTCTCCAGAGTGTGAGAATGGATTCCACACACTTCGATCGAAGTAGTCACCGAGGGATCCGTATACATGAATGAAGTTCGGCCCAGAAACTCTCCAAGAAACGCCATCTCCAAATCTGAACTTGAACCACACGTCAAGATACCTCTCAACGCATCGATCGTAATTGAAAATAACAAAGGTAAGGTTGCTCAATGAAGCTGAGAAGTTATCTACCTGATGCCCACGGATCAGTATGTTTAGAAAATCATATAGAAAGTAGCTCGAATTATCGGAGATAATCCTAGAGTAACTGTTGCCTACCTGCGCACCTGACCTCCGCGCAATGTCGCGCAACGCTGAATTTTTTTCAGCATCAGCAAGTGCGTATGCGATTACCATTTTGACAAAAGATACAAGGTCCTTTTCTGTTCGATGCTGATCTAGAAAATTATCTATTGAAGCCGAGGAGACAATTTGATCCCGAAGGCTACACGCACGCTCAGCGGCATTGCTCGCCCTTTGCCTATCCCGATCAAAAAGTTCTATTGCTGCGCGCTCAAAATAGCGGAAGATATGTCTATCATCCCTAAGCAGGTCGCTGACTTGCTCCTTAAGCTTCGGACCCAAGGGAAGCCCGAGATCGCTACTAACTCCCGCGCCCACCGCAACTACCGTCTTGTTTTTAATCAATTAGTCATCACCCATCCATCTTCAACGCCGAAATAAACGCCTCCTGCGGGATATCCACCTTTCCAAACTGGCGCATCTTCTTCTTGCCGGCCTTCTGCTTCTCCAGCAGCTTCTTCTTCCGCGTCACGTCCCCGCCGTAGCATTTGGCCGTCACGTCCTTCCGGAGTGCTGACAACGTCTCCCGCGCGATGACCTTGCCGCCTATGGCCGCCTGGATCGGGATTTTGAACATGTGGCGGGGGATCAGATCCTTCAGCTTTTCGCACATCGCGCGCCCCCGCGCCTCGGCGCGATCGCGGTGCACCATCATCGATAGCGCATCCACGGGCTCATCATTCACCAGGATCTGCATCTTCACGAGGTTGTCTTCGCGGTAGCCCGTGAGCTGGTAATCGAAGCTCGCATAGCCCTTGGTGACGGATTTCAGACGGTCGTAGAAATCGAACACTACCTCGTTCAGCGGCAGATCGTAGACGGCCATGGCGCGGGTGCCGGCATAGGTGAGATCCAGCTGGATCCCCCGCCTGTCCTGGCAGAGCTTCAGCACGTCGCCCAGATACTCGTCGGGCACCAGGATCGTGGCCTTGATGCGCGGCTCCTCGATATGGCTCACATGGGTGAGATCGGGCATATCGGCGGGGTTGTGCAGATCGATCTGGCTGCCATCCTTCATATGCACATGGTAGATCACCGATGGCGCGGTGGTGATCAGCTCGATCCCGTATTCGCGTTCGATCCGGTCGCGGATCACCTCAAGGTGCAAAAGCCCCAGGAAGCCGCAGCGAAAGCCGAAACCCAGCGCGGCGGAGGTTTCCATCTCATAGGAAAAGCTCGCATCGTTCAGCGCGAGCTTCTCGATGGCATCGCGCAGATCCTCGAACTCGGCATTATCCACCGGGAAAAGGCCGCAGAACACCACGGGCTGCGCCGGTTTGAAGCCGGGCAGGGCCTGCGCCGTCTGCTTTTTTTCATGGGTGATCGTATCGCCCACACGGGTATCGCGCACCTGTTTGATCGAGGCGGTCAGCACCCCGATCTCCCCGGGCCCGAGCGATGAGATATCCTGCATTTCCGGGCGCAGAACGGCGAGCTTGTCGATCCCGTAAGTTGCGCCCGTCTGCATCATTCGGATGCGGTCGCCCTTCTTGATCGTGCCATCGATCACCCGGATCATGACGACAACGCCAAGATACGGGTCATACCAGCTATCCACGAGCATCGCCTTGAGGGGCGCATCGCCTTCGCCCTCGGGCGCGGGCAGGCGCTGCACGATGGCCTCCAGAACATCCGGTATCCCAAGGCCCGTCTTGGCGGAGATCTGGATCGCATCGGTGGCATCGATCCCGATCACATCCTCGATCTGTTCGGAAACGCGGTCGATATCCGCCGCGGGCAGATCGATCTTGTTGAGAACCGGCACGATCTCATGATCCGCCTCGATCGCCTGATACACATTGGCCAGCGTCTGCGCCTCCACCCCCTGGCTGGCATCCACAACCAGAAGCGAGCCTTCCACGGCCTGCATGGAACGGGAGACCTCGTAGGCGAAATCCACATGCCCCGGCGTATCGATCAGGTTGAGAATATAGGTTTCGCCGTCCTTCGCCGGGTATTCGATGCGCACGGTGTTGGCCTTGATGGTGATCCCGCGCTCGCGCTCGATATCCATGGCATCAAGCATCTGCTCTTTCATATCCCGCTCAGCCACGGTGCCGGTCAGCTGAATGAGCCGGTCGGCCAGCGTGGATTTCCCGTGATCGATATGGGCAACGATGGAGAAATTGCGGATGTTGGCGAGGTTGGTCATGCGGTGGGATATGCGGTGATCGCAGGGGGTTGGCAAGTGGGCGCTTTGGCGGGCGACGATTGCTGGTGATTTGAACCGGGGAGGCCGCAGAAACGGGCCGGATGCACTAAGGGGATAGCCGGTCGCAGCCCTGCCTAAGTTCCCGGCCCGGCATCATTCCCGCTTAGTCCGAGAATGGCGGTGGGGCGGGCGCCTTGGGCGCCCCAAGCAGGATGAGAACATGCCGGGGTTGGAAGACAGGCGGCGTGAAGCGGCCCAATGCGCTCATTGATTTGCCACAAATCGACTCTAGAACCTCTGGAAAGCAGATGGGCAAAGCCGTGATCGAGCACCGGGGAACCCGATGAAACACTGGTTGGCAAGTGTGATCCTTGCGCTCTCCGCAGGCGCGGCCCAGGCGGGCGCCATTCAGACAGCCTGCCTCACGGCACAGCGGGGGGCCGATGGCGCGCTTTGCGCCTGCATTCAGGCCGCCGCGAACCGCACGCTATCGAACCGCGATCAGCGTCTGGCGGCCTCATTCTTTGATGATCCGCACCGCGCGCAGGAAATCCGGCAATCCGACAGACGGGCGGATGAGCGGTTTTGGGATCGCTATCAGGCCTTCGGCGAAACCGCTCAGGCCTTCTGCGCAAGCTGAGCAATCAGGCCGCGCGCGGCCGCCTCGATCAGATCGAGCGTGCCTTCGAAATCGCGGCTATAGTACGGGTCCGGAACAGAGAGCATCGGCGCCCCTTCGGCAAAATCGAGAAACAGGCGCACCGGCGCGGCGGGCGCATTTCGTACCGCGCCGTTTCGCATGGCCACAAGCGCATTGCGATTGTCCACATCCATGGCGAGGATCAGATCGAATTCCGCGAAATCCTCTGGCCGCACCTGCCGCGCCCGCAAGGCGGTAAGATCGTAGCCGCGCTTGGCCGCGGCGGATACGGCATGCCCATAGGGCGCCTTGCCAATATGCCAATCGGAAGTTCCTGCGCTATCCACCTCAACCGAAACGCCCGCCCGCGCAGCTTCGGCCCGCAAAACCGCCTCGGCAGTGGGCGAGCGGCAGATATTGCCAAGACAGACGGCAAGGATACGGGTAGTCATCGGCGGCGGCCCTTTTGGCGCGTAAGCTAGATCTATAGGCCATTTATGGAAAAGATCGTAATCCTGACAGGCGCGGGGATCTCCGCCGAAAGCGGGCTTGGCACGTTTCGCGATGTGGGCGGGATCTGGAGCCAGCATGATCTTGCGGATGTGGCCACCCCCAAAGGTTTCGCGAAGGACCCTGCGCTGGTGCATGCTTTCTACAATGCGCGGCGGGAGAATTGTCTGGCCGCCGCGCCCAATGCCGCGCATCGCGCGCTTGCGGCCCTTGAGGCCGCCCGGCCGGGCCGCGTTACGATCGTCACCCAGAATATCGACGATCTGCACGAACGCGGCGGAAGCCAGGCGGTAATCCACATGCATGGCGAGCTACTGCGCGCGCTCTGCGGCACCTGCGGCCATCGATGGGAGGCGCCGCGCGAGATGGGCGTGGATACCCCCTGCCCGGCCTGCGGCGCGCATCATGCGCGGCCCGATGTAGTGTGGTTCGGCGAATATCCCTATCACATGGAGCGGATCGAGGCGCTACTGGCCAAGGCAGATCTCTTCGTGTCCATCGGCACATCAGGCACCGTGTACCCTGCCGCCGGATTTGTGGCCGAGGCGGCGGCGCATGGGGCGCAGACACTGGAGATGACGCTCGACACCTCCGAGGTTGCCCCGCTTTTTGATGAGGCGCGGCCCGGGCCGGCAACGGAAACCGTACCGGCCTGGGTGCAGTCACTTCTCTAGTTGGTGGCGGCGCCGTGGGCGTGGCCACCATGCCCGCCATGGGCGCCGTGCATTGGCTGGCGGTTGAGATCAACGGGGATCTCGATGGTGATCTCGCCCGCCTGTTCGAACACCAGCGTGACATCCACGATCTTGTCCTGCTCCAGCGGCTCGGTCAGCCCCATGAACATCACGTGATCGCCGCCACGCATCAGCATCGCTTTGCCGCTGGCGGGGATTTCGATCCCGTCTTCCACCTCAACCATCCGCATGACGCCATTGGCATCTTCGAGATGGGTGTGGATTTCAACGCGTTCGGCAATGTCCGATCGTGCGGCGATCAGCCGGTCGGGCGTGGCAGCGGCATTGACGATCTGCATGAACGCCGCCCCGGATTTCGCGGTGGGTGTTGAGGCGCGCGCATAGGGGTCTTCCACAGTGATATCAGCGAGCGCGGCGCCGGGAAGGGCTAGGGCAGCGGCAAGGGCCGCGCCGAGAACACGGGTCTGGGTCATGTCTTCAGTCTCCGAAAGTAGGTGGTCTGAGGTCTGTCTTGTATGGCTCAAGCCGCACGCGGCGGGCCGCGCGCCTTTCGAAGAAGGAGGCTGCGCGCGCTGTCGAGCACCGCGGAAGCGGCCCCGTGAAGCACCTGCGCCGGTGCACCGATACGATCCGCCCCGGTGTGCCAAGGCGGGGCCGCGGACAGCAAGGTCATCACGCAATCGGGGCAAAGGTGGGGGGCGCCGGTAGGATTTCCCTCGGCATCGAAATGCTGAACGATGGGCCCATGCCCGGTGCAGATCACCATCCGCCCCTCGGCATCGGCCTGGCCACGCACGGCGCCCACCGCAACGGCGGTGAAGGCCACCACGAAGGCCAGCGAAAGGGCGGTAAGTTGGCTCAGAACGCGCCGCATGCCGGGAACCCTAAGCGGGCGGGCCGGAAACAAAAAGCCTCGATCCGGAAACAATCGCCGCAGGGCGCGCTGCCGGCGAAAAGATGCAAAAACGCGCCCGGCGAAGGGCCGAGCGCGGGCGCACCTGCGTCGCGCGAAATGTCAGGCGGCGGCCTGGGCCTTCGCGATATCTTTCTTGATTTTCAAAGCCGTGGGGGAAAGATCAGCGTCTTTCGCCTTGGCCAGAAAAGCATCCAGCCCGCCGCGGTGATCCACCGTCCGCAGCGCTGCGGAGGAGACTTTCAGGCGGAACGTGCGCCCCAGCGTTTCCGACATCAGCGACACATCGTTGAGGTTCGGCAGGAAGCGGCGCTTCGTCTTGTTGTTGGCGTGGCTGACATTGTTGCCAACCATCGGGCCCTTACCGGTCAATTCGCAACGGCGCGACATGGGTCTATCCTCGGTTCATCAGGCGTCTCGCGAGCGCGGCCGGGCCGGCCCGAACGATAAACGGGCGGCACCTGCGGCCCCGCCCGGGAATCTGAGCGTGCGGTGTAGGCGCGCGCCCCGCGCCCGTCAAGCCGGAATTGGGTGGGCTGACACGGGCCATGGCTTGTGGGTAAGCTGCGGGTGAGCAGCAAGCGCGGATACGAACATGCGCGAGACAGAGCTTTATCCACCAGTGCGCGCCTTCCTCGCAAGCCAGGGCTATGAGGTGAAGGCCGAGGTGGGCGCGGCCGATGTTGTGGCCTGCCGGGGCGCGGAGCCGCCGGTGATCGTGGAGCTGAAAGTGCGGTTCTCGCTTTCGCTCTTCCATCAGGCCGTCGCGCGGCAGGCAGTCACCGATACCGTCTACATCGCCGTGCCACGGGGCCCCGGGCGGGGGTTTCTGAAGGCGCTGAAAGAGAACACCGCGCTTGCACGGCGGCTTGGGCTTGGTCTGATCACTGTGCGCCTGCCCGACGGTATCGTGGAGGTGCATTGCGATCCCGGCCCCTACCGCCCCCGCAAATCCCCCGCGCGGCAGGACCGGCTCTTGCGCGAGTTCCAGCGCCGGGTGGGCGACCCCAACACCGGCGGCACCGCGCGCAGCACGATCGTCACCGCCTATCGGCAAGACGCGCTGCGCTGCGCGATGGCCTTGCGCGAGGGGTCGCGAAAGGGCGCCGACGTGGCTGGCGCCGCGGGCGTGGCGAAAGCCACCCGGATCATGGCCGACGATCACTACGGCTGGTTCGAGCGGGTGGAACGCGGCGTCTACGCGCTTACGCCAAAGGGGCGCGAGGCACTTGCGGCCTACGGCGCAGAGGTTGCCGCGCTGGGGTGAGGGTAGCGATCCCAAGCCTCTGAAAGCGCGTTTGCCCCGCCACGGTCATTCGCCGCTTTCCAAGCCCCCTAAAAACGCCTCCACCGCGCGGCCGGGGCTCATCTCGCCCGCTTCCACCGCTTGGGCGTAGTGTGCCACGCGGATGGCCACCGCCTTGTCATCCGTCAGACGTGCGAGAAGCCCCTGCTCTACCCCGCTGCGATACCAGTGAAGCGCCTGTGCGGTGCGGCGGGCGGCCCAATGGCCGTGTGCGCGGCGCCAGTCGGAAAGCGCGGTGATCTCGCCCCAGGCCGCCTCCAGCCCCGCGCCGGTCAACGCGCTGACCGTCATCGCCTTGGGGAAGCCTTCGGGATCGTAGTCGCGGCGGCGCAGAAGCCGCAGCGCGCCCGCGTAATCCGCGCAGGTGCGCGTGGCCGTCGCCGCCAGATCGCCATCGGCCTTGTTCACCAGGATCAGATCGGCAATCTCCATGATCCCGCGCTTGACGCCCTGAAGCTCATCACCCCCCGCAGGCGCCATCAAGAGCACAAAGAGATCGGCCATTTCGGCCACCATCGTCTCTGATTGCCCCACGCCCACGGTTTCTATCAGCACCACATCGAACCCCGCCGCCTCGCACAGCGCCACGGCCTCGCGCGTGCGGCGGGCCACGCCGCCCAGCGCCGTCTGGCTGGGCGAGGGGCGGATGAAGGCGCGTGGGTCGCGCGAAAGCGCCTCCATCCGGGTCTTGTCGCCCAGAATCGATCCGCCGGACCGCGCAGAGGAGGGATCGACGGCCAGCACAGCCACGCGTTTCTCCTGCCCGGTAAGCATCGTGCCGAAGGCTTCGATGAAGGTGGATTTGCCCACACCAGGTGTGCCCGAAAGCCCGATCCGCAGCGCTTCGCGCCCGGTCCCGCGCAGCGTTTCCAGAAGCTCCGTAGCCGCCGCGCGATGATCGGCACGGGCGCTCTCAATCAGGGTGATCGCGCGGGCCAGCGCCCGCCTATCGCCCGAGGCTACGCGTTGCGCGAGTTCCTGTGTATCCATTCCGCCCCGCCGGATGCCGTTTCGCGCTTGATGCCCGGGGGGCAGGGCAAATGTCCAGCCACTGGCACCGGGCGTCCGGGCGCGCGATAAGGCGCCATGACCCCGCCCCTTCCCATCGAACCGGTGCTGCCCCCGCTTGTGGATGCCGTGCGTTCCGGCGGCCGTGCCGTACTTGAGGCGCCGCCCGGGGCGGGCAAGACCACGCGCGTGCCTCTGGCGCTGCTGGAGGCCGGCGTGGTTGCGGGGCGGATCGTGATGCTGGAGCCCCGGCGGATCGCCGCGCGGGCGGCGGCGGAGCGGATGGCGGAGCTTTTGGGCGAGCGGGCGGGGGAGACCGTTGGCTACCGCATCAGGGGCGAGGCAAGGGTTTCAAAGGCCACGCGGATCGAGGTGGTCACGGAAGGAATTCTCACCCGGATGCTGCAATCCGATCCCTCGCTGCCCGGCATCGGCACCGTGATCTTCGATGAGTTTCACAAACGCTCGCTCAACGCGGATCTGGGGCTTGCGCTCTGCCTTGAGGTGGCGGGCGCGCTGCGGGACGATCTCACGCTGATCGCGATGTCTGCCACGCTCGATGGCGCGGCGGTTGCGGGGCTGATGGGGGCGCCCGTGATCCGCTCCGAGGGCCGTGCCTTTCCCGTGGAAACGCGATGGCTTACGCGGCCCCTTCCGAAGGGCGTGCGCTTTGAAGCCGCCATGGCCGATCTGGTGCAGCGCGCAGTTGCGGAGACCGAAGGCGGCGTGCTGGTGTTTCTGCCCGGTGAGGGCGAGATCCGCCGCGTGGCCGGGTTGGTGGAGGGGCAGTTGCCGCCCGGGGCCAGGGTGCATCCGCTCTACGGTGCGATGCCCTTCGCGGCTCAGCGGGCGGCCATCGCGCCCGCGAAGGAAGGGCGCAAGATCGTGTTGGCCACGGCGATCGCGGAAACCTCGCTGACCATCGAGGATGTGCGCACCGTTGTCGATGGCGGGCGTGCCCGTCGCGCGCGGTTCGATCCAGGCTCCGGCATGGCGCGGCTTGTGACAGAGCCTGTGAGCCGGGCGGAGGCGGAACAACGGCGCGGGCGCGCAGGGCGTGTGGCCGAGGGCCTCTGCTACCGGCTTTGGGCCAAGGGGCAGGACGGTGCTTTCCCCGCCTACCCGCCCGCCGAAATCGAAGTGGCCGATCTGACGGGCCTGGCGCTTGAGATCGCCGCCTGGGGCGCGCGGGATGCGGGGGATCTCTCCTTTCTGACGCCTCCGCCGGGCGGGCCGCTGGCCGCCGCGCAAGCGCTGCTCCGGGAACTGGGGGCGCTATCGGAAGATGGCGCCATCACCGATCATGGGCGCAGGATGGCGGAGCTGCCGGTGCATCCCAGACTTGCGCATATGCTTCTACGTGGTGGCGCGGCTGCGGCCCCGGTTGCAGCGCTTCTGGGCGAACGCGATCCGCTGCGCGGGGCGGGCGCGGATCTGCGCCGCCGCCTTGCAGCAGTTGCAGGCGGGCCGGTTCCGGATGCGGCACGCGGTGCGGTGGCACGGATCCGGGAGGAAGCACGGCGCCTCGCCCGTCTGACACCCGAAAGACCGCCGCTGCCCCCCGAAGCCCTTGCTGCCCTCGCCTATCCCGATCGCATCGCGCTGCGCCGGCCCGGCGATGCGCCGCGCTGGGTGATGTCAGGCGGCAAGGGTGTGCGGATGGAGGAGGGCGACGCGCTTGCCGGGGCGCGGCTACTGGTGATCACCGATTCAGATGGCGATCCCCGCGAAGCACGGGTGCGCCAGGCCATCGAGATCGGTGAGGCCACCCTGCGCGAGGTGCTGGGCCCCCGGATCGAATGGGTGGAGCGATGCCAATGGTCGCGCCGCGAGGCCCGGGTGGTGGCCCGGCGGCAGGAGCGGCTGGGCGCGCTGGTGCTGGAAGATCGGGTGTGGCGCGAGGTGCCGGATACGGCGGTTGCGCAGGCCATGCTGGATGGGGTGCGGGAGCTTGGGCTTGTTTTCACCCCCGCCGCCGCCCGTTTCCGGGCGCGCGTCGGCGTGGCGCGGCGCGTTGAACCGGGCCTGCCCGATCTGAGAGATACCGCGCTTCTCGAAAGCCTCGAGGACTGGCTGCTGCCACACCTGACAGGCGTTCGCACGGCAGCGGAGTGGCGCGCGTTCGATTTGCTCGACCCCCTGCGCGCACTGCTGAGTTGGGAGGAAATGCGCCGCGTCGATTCCATCGCGCCCGCGCATTTCGAAACCCCGCTTGGGCGCAAGGTGCCGGTGGATTACGCAAGCGATGACCCCGCTATCGAAGTGCGGTTGCAGGAGATGTTCGGGGTCACCGCCCATCCCACCGCGGGCGGCACGCCGCTGCGCATCGCGCTTTTGTCGCCCGCAGGCCGCCCGGTGCAGGTAACGGCCGACTTGCCGGGCTTCTGGGCCACAAGCTACGCCGATGTGCGCAAGGATATGCGCGGGCGCTATCCCAAACACCCCTGGCCGGAAGACCCAACGGTGGCCGAACCCACGCTTCGCGCCAAACCCCGCCGTTAGGAAAGATCGAGCGCCATTTCGAACCTTTGGATGGCCACGCCATTGCGCATCACGGTCTCGGGGGCCACGACCTGCCAACCGCGGCGGGCGAGGAACCGGCGCGCGAGGTGGCTCGCATGGGTTGTCATCCGGCAATGGCCCGCAACGCGCGCATGGCCCAGTGCGGCTTCATACAGCAGCCCGGCAGCGCCAGTGGCACGGGCGTCGGGGCGCACGTAGAGAAAATCGAGATAGGCGCCGCGAAGCGTGGCAAAGCCCTCAGGGCCGTCACCCTCGGCCAGCCATGTGATGGCGCCTTCCGTGAGCCGATCCGCCCACCCGGCGGGAACAGGCCCCAGCGGCGCCCAGGCCGCCCGCTCTTCCGCCGAGTAATGCGGCGCGGTGCCGTTGTGGATCGCATCAAGGTAGATCGCGTGGCAGAGAGCGATCTCCCCTGCCCCGATGTGGCGGAGTGTGACCGTCATGTAACCCGCGCCCGGATTTTGTACTCGGCCATGTCCCACGCCCGGGTGGCAAGCACTTCGTCCAGCGCCTCCACCGCCCGGTCGATCTCTGCCTCGCCGATGTAGAGCGGCGTGATCCCGAAGCGCAGTGTGTCGGGCGCACGAAAATCACCGATCACGCCACGGGCGATCAGGGCCTGCATAATTGCGTAGCCCTCAGGATGGCGAAAGGCCACCTGGCTGCCCCGATGTGCCGCGTCGCGCGGTGAACCGAGGGTCAGATCAGGGCAACGCGCCTCCACCCCCGCAATGAAGCGCTCCGAAAGCGCAACCGAGCGGGCGCGCACATCGTGGATATCGGCGATGCCCCACACTTCAAGCGCTGCATCGAGGGCGGCGATTTGCATCACCGGGGGCGTGCCCACCCGCATCCGCTCAATCCCCGTGCCCGGGCGATAGCGCTCCTCAAAGGCAAAGGGCGCGGCATGGCCCAGCCATCCCGAAAGCGCGGGGCGCACGCGTTCGGCATGCTCCGGCGCCACATAGATGAAGGCCGGGCCGCCGGGGCCGCTGTTGAGATATTTGTAGGTGCAGCCCACGGCGAAATCCGCGCCCACACCCGCAACATCCACCGGCAGCGCGCCCGCGGAATGCGCAAGATCCCAGATCGTGAGCACCCCTGCCGCCCGTGCCTTGGCGCTGAGCGCCGCCATGTCATGGCGCCGCCCGGTGCGGTAATCCACCTCGGTGAGCATCAGAACCGCAATCTCATCGGTGATCGCGGCGGAGACCTCCTGGGGCGCAACGATCCGCAGCTCATGGCCCGCGCCCAGCGCCCCGATCAGCCCCTCGGCCATGTAGAGATCGGAGGGGAAATTGCCGCTGTCGGAAAGGATCACGCGGCGACCGGGCTGCATCTTCACCGCGGCGGCCAGCGCCTGGTAGACCTTGATCGAAAGCGTATCGCCCAAAACCACGGTGCCCGGCGCCGCACCGATCAGGTGCGCGATGCGGTCGCCGATCCGGGCCGGTGCGGCCATCCATCCCGCCGCGTTCCACCCCGTGATCAGCATCTCGCCCCATTCGGCGCGCAGCATCTCCTCCAAGCGCGCCGGCACCGATTTCGGCAACGGTCCCAGCGAATTGCCGTCAAGGTAGGTGATGCCTTCGGGCAGGTGGAAGAAGGCGCGGGTGGCGGCGAAATCGGTCATTGTGGCGCGTGGCTGTGGCGGAGCGGTGCATGATAGGCTCGCCGCGAAGAGGGCTCAACGGGAAAGGCCGCCGCCCATGAAGATGATCGATCTGCCCCCGATCTGGCTTGCCGCCTTTGCCGGGATCGCCTGGGTGCAGGCCACAGAACTGCCCCTTGGCCTCAGCTTCGGCGGGGCCTGGGCGGATTTTGCGGGCGGCCTGCTTGTGGGCGGCGGCATAGTGCTAGCGCTTCTTGCCGCGGTGGAGTTCCGCCGGCACAAAACAACGATCGTGCCGCATCAGAATGCCACGGCGCTGATCACCAGCGGGATTTACAAGCGCACGCGCAACCCGATCTACGTGGCCGATATCCTGATCCTCGCAGGGCTGATCCTGCGCTGGGATGCGGTTCTGTCGCTGCCGCTGATTCCGATCCTTGTCTGGGTGCTGGAGAAGCGGTTCATCGTGCCCGAGGAAAATCGCCTGCGCCGCAGCTTCCGCGCCGACTTCGCGCGCTATGAAAACGCCGTGCGCCGCTGGGTGTGAGCGGCTTGTGTAACAATCTTGCGCCGGATATGAGAGTTCGGCCTGACGCGCCCCATCCTCAGGGGCCAGACCAGAGACCGGGGGACGACCAGACGTGAAGATCGGTGCACCGAAGGAAATCTTCGAGGGCGAAGCGCGCGTGGCGATGACGCCCGACAGCGCAAAGCAGCTTCAGAAACTTGGATATGCCTGCGCGATCGAGGCCGGAGCGGGCCTGCAAGCGGGCTTCACGGACGATGCCTATCGCGCCGCTGAGGTGGAGGTCATCGAGGGCGCCGATGCGCTTTGGGCGGGCTCGGACATCGTTGCCAAGGTGCGGCCGCCTTCGGAAGCCGAAGCGGGCAAGCTGCGCGACGGCCAGCTTCTGATCTCGTTCTTCTACCCCGCGCAGAACGAGGCGTTGATGGAGCTTGCGAACTCCAACAACGCCAGCGTGATCGCGATGGATATGGTGCCGCGGATCAGCCGCGCGCAGAAGATGGATGCGCTCTCCTCAATGGCCAATATCGCGGGCTACCGCGCGGTGATCGAGGCAGGCAACAATTTCGGGCGTTTCTTTACCGGGCAGGTGACGGCTGCAGGCAAGGTGCCGCCCGCGAAAGTGCTTGTGGTTGGCGCCGGGGTTGCGGGGCTGGCAGCGATCGGCACGGCAACCTCGCTGGGCGCGATCACCTACGCCTTCGATGTGCGCCCCGAAGTGGCCGAGCAGATCGAATCGATGGGGGCGGAGTTCGTGTTCCTCGATTTCGAGGAAACCGCGCAGGATGGCGCGGCCACCGGCGGCTACGCGGCACCTTCCTCGCCCGAATTCCAGGCCAAGCAGCTTGAAAAGTTCCGCGAACTGGCGCCCGAGATCGATATCGTGATCACCACCGCGCTGATCCCGGGCCGCGATGCGCCGGTGCTCTGGACGAAAGATATGGTCGAGGCGATGAAGCCCGGCTCGGTGATTGTGGATCTGGCCGCGGAGCGCGGCGGGAACTGCGAGTTGACGGTGGCCGACCAAAAGGTTGTCTCCGACAATGGCGTGACGATCGTGGGCTACACCGATTTCCCCAGCCGCATGGCCACGCAATCTTCCACGCTCTACGCCACAAACATCCGCCATATGATGACGGATCTGACGCCCGAAAAAGACGGTGCGGTGGTTCACGACATGGAAGATGACGTGATCCGCGGCGCCACGGTTACCCATCAGGGTGAAATCACCTTCCCGCCTCCGCCGCCAAAGGTTCAGGCCATCGCCGCGCAGCCCAAGAAGGAAGCACCGAAAGAACTGACGGCGGAGGAAAAGCGGGCCGCGGAAACCGCCGCCTTCCGCAAGCAAACGATGACACAGGTGGGCCTTTTGGGCGTAGGCGGCGCGCTGATCCTTGCGGTGGGCCTTGTCGCGCCTGCAAGCTTCATGCAGCACTTCATCGTTTTCGTGCTATCGGTCTTCGTGGGCTTCCAGGTGATCTGGGGGGTAAGCCACAGCCTGCACACGCCGCTGATGGCGGTGACGAACGCGATCTCGTCCATCATCATCCTCGGCGCGCTGATGCAGATCGGATCGAACTCGATCATCATCACGATCCTGGCCGCCGCGGGCATTCTGATGGCCGCGGTCAACATCTTCGGGGGCTTCCTCGTGACACGGCGCATGCTCGCCATGTTCCAAAGGTCATAAACGGGGGCGCTGAACATGGATTTCGGTTTCACAACAGCGGCCTACGTCGTCGCGGCAGTTCTCTTCATCCTCTCGCTCGGCGGGCTATCGGGGCAGGAGAGCGCCAAGCGCGCCGTGTGGTACGGCATCGTGGGCATGTTCATCGCGGTCGTGGCCACGCTGATCGGCCCGGGGCACGGGCTTTGGATCCTCTCGCTGATCCTGATCGCGCTGGGGGCCGGGGTGGGCTACCAGCTTGCCACCAAGGTCGAGATGACCCAGATGCCAGAGCTTGTGGCGATCATGCATTCGCTCGTGGGGCTCGCGGCAGTATTCGTGGGCTTCAACGCCGATATCATGATCAATATCGTATCGGGCCTCTTCACCGAAACGGGCGGCACATTGGGCGCGGTGGGCGAGGATGGCTTCACCGCCATCGGCCTGCCGAAGGATGTGTTTGACGGGCTTTCGGCCTTCGGGCAGCTCGTAGCGAAGAAAAGCGGCGTTGAGATCACCATTCTGCAGGTGGAGCTTGCGTTGGGGATCTGGATCGGCGCGGTGACCTTCACGGGCTCCGTCGTGGCCTATGGCAAGCTTTCGGGGAACTCCAGCAGGCTGCCCTTCAAGATCGACACCAGCGCCAAGCAGCTACCGGGCGGGCATCTTCTGAACGCTGCGGCAGCGGCGCTCTCACTTCTGCTCCTCTTCCTCTATCTCGGCGGGTCGGGCAGCTGGACGCTTGTACTTCTCACCCTCGCCGCGCTCTTTATCGGCTATCACCTGATCATGGGGATCGGCGGGGCGGATATGCCCGTCGTCGTTTCGATGCTGAACAGCTATTCGGGCTGGGCGGCCGCGGCGATCGGCTTCTCGCTCGGCAATGATCTTCTGATCGTTGTGGGCGCGCTTGTGGGCTCCTCGGGCGCGATCCTTTCCTACATCATGTGCAAGGCGATGAACCGCTCGTTCGTCAGCGTGATCCTCGGCGGTTTTGGCGGCGCGGCGGGCGAACAGATGGCGGTTGAGGGCGAACAGATCGCCATCGATGCCGATGGCGTGGCCGCAACGCTGAACGAAGCCGATAGCGTGATCATCGTGCCCGGCTACGGCATGGCCGTGGCGCAGGCGCAGCAGGCGGTCAGCGAGCTGACCCGCAAGCTGCGCGCCGCGGGCAAGGAGGTGCGATTTGCCATCCATCCCGTTGCGGGCCGCCTGCCGGGGCACATGAACGTGCTTCTTGCCGAGGCCAAGGTGCCCTACGACATCGTGCTGGAGATGGAGGAGATCAACGACGATTTCCCCGAAACCGACGTGGTGATCGTGATCGGGTCCAATGACATCGTGAACCCAGCGGCGCAGGACGATCCAAACTCACCCATCGCGGGCATGCCGGTGCTTGAGGTATGGAAGGCCAAGCAGGTTTTCGTTTCAAAACGCGGCCAGGGCACGGGCTATTCCGGTATCGAGAACCCGCTTTTCTACAAAGACAACACGCGGATGTTCTACGGCGATGCGAAAGCCTCGCTCGATACGCTTCTGCCGAAGGTCGAGTAACCGGCTAACGGGGCCAAGCTACCGTGGCCAATCTCGGGGCTAACCTACCAGGGCCCGTGGTGGCCCTCGCCGCCGTCGATGCGCGCGAAGCCGTGCGCGCCAAAGAAATCCCGCTGGGCCTGAATAAGATCCGTCGTCCCCCGGGCGGTGCGCATGGTGTCATAAAACCCGATGGCCGCCGCCATCGCGGGCATCGGCAGCCCGGCGGCCAGCCCGCAGGTAACCACCCGGCGCAGCGCCGGCATCCCTTCGGCCAGGCGCCCCACAAATCGCGGCGCGAAGATGAGCTGGCCGTGGGGCAGGCCCTCCCGCACTGCGCTTGCGATATCGTCGAGAAGTGCAGATCGGATGATGCAGCCCGCGCGCCAGATCTCGGCAATCCGCGCCAGATCGAGGCCCCACTCGTATTCTTCAGAGGCCGCCGCCAATAGCGCCATTCCTTGAGCATAGCCGATGATCCGCGCAGCCAGCAGCGCCTCTTCAAGATCGCTATCCAGAACCGGGTGGCATTTCCCTTCGGGCGCCGCCAGGATTTCGGCCCCCGCCGCACGCGCCTCGCGCGCCGCCGACCAGGAGCGCGCCGCCACCGCCGCCTCGATGGCGGTGGCCGATTGGCCGAGCGTCAGCGCCTCGATCAGCGTCCAGCGCCCCGTGCCCTTCTGCCCGGCGGCGTCAACGATCATCTCCACCATCGGGCGTTTGGTTTCGGGATCTTTCGCTGCCAGAACGGCTGCGGAGATTTCCACGAGATAGGAATGAAGCGGCCCGCCATTCCATTCGGCAAACAGCTCGGCGATCTGGCCCGGCGCGCGGCCCTGCCCGTCGCGCAACATGCCATAGACTTCGGCGATCAGCTGCATATCGGCATATTCGATCCCGTTATGGACCGTCTTCACGAAGTGCCCGGCGCCATCGGGGCCAAGATGCGCCGCGCAGGGTTCATCCTTGTAGCGCGCCGCGATTGCCTCGACGATCTCCTCAATCGGGGCGTAGCTTTCCGCAGGCCCGCCAACCATGATCGACGGCCCGTGCCGCGCGCCGTCTTCGCCGCCCGACACGCCCATGCCGATAAAGTTGAACCCCTGCCGGGCAAGATCGGCCTCGCGGCGGCGCGTATCGTGAAAGTTGGCATTCCCGGCGTCGATAATAAGATCGCCCTTTTCGAGATGGGGCAGCAGGCCCTCGATCACGGCATCGACGGGATCGCCCGCAGGCACCATCGCAATCACGGCGCGGGGCGTTTCCAATGCGCCAGCAAGCGCCTCGAAGCTTTCGGTCGCCGTTATCGCCTCGGCCAGCGGGCCCGCCTCATCCAGAAACGCGCGCGTGCGCTCCGTGCTGCGGTTATGCACCGCGATGGGATAGCCCTTCTCGGCGATGTTAAGCGCCAGGGCCGCGCCCATCGTTCCAAGCCCGGTAAGTCCGATCCGTGCCATGTATCCTCCCCACGTGCCATGCCGCTTTGAGGCAAACTATGGTGTGGCCCGAGATGCGCAAGAGCCCCGCGGCCCGGCAATTACGGGCTCGCCTTTTGCCGCCAATACCGCGAAACTCCCCCGAGGCACTGCAGGCAAGAGGCACACACATGGGTGTGATGGAAGACGTCACCGATGATCTGGCGCAACTGGCGCTGAAGCTCGAAGAGCAGACGGGCGACGAAAAGGTCATCAACAAGATCGCGGACGCGCTTGGAAATTCCTCCCCGACCATGGAAGAAACCTTTCTGACCGCCGTGCGGATCCGGCGGGCCGAGCGGCGCGCGCGGGCGGTGATCGCCGAGATCGCCGGGTCTGCCCTTCCGGCACCGGAAAAATGATCTCTGGCGCCGTGGCCGCGTTCGGTTTATGGAGCCTCCATGCTTGATCGGACCGTGCATATCCTCCGACGCCGACGCTGAACTCAGCGCGCCCTCCCCTTGTGGCTGAACAAGGGGCCCTTCCCATTCGTTGACATGCCCCCCATGCCGCTGGCACCTCTGGGGCCCATTGCAAAGGAACGCTTCGATGATCCCCGCGATCTTGCCCACCTATAACCGCGCACCCCTCGCCTTTACCCATGGGAACGGTAGTTGGCTGGTTGCGGAGGATGGGGCGCGATACCTTGATCTTGCCGCCGGGATCGCGGTGAACGCGTTGGGCCACGCCCACCCCGCGCTTGTGGAGACCCTCGCGGCTCAGGCCGGCAAGCTCTGGCATACGTCAAACCTCTACCAGATCCCCGAACAGCAGGCGCTGGCAGAACGGCTGGTGGAGGCGACCTTTGCCGATACCGTGTTTTTCACCAATTCGGGCACAGAAGCCTGCGAGCTTGCCGTGAAGATGGCGCGGAAGTACTGGCATGAAGCCGGGCAACCTGAGCGCACAGATATAATTACCTTCGAGGGCGCGTTTCACGGCCGCTCCTCCGCCGCCATCGCCGCAGCCGGATCGGAGAAGATGACCAAGGGGTTCGGGCCGCTTCTGCCCGGTTTCGTGCATGTGCCCTTTGGCGATCACGATGCGCTGACGGCCGCGATCAGCGATACTGTCGGCGCGATCCTGATCGAGCCGGTGCAGGGCGAAGGAGGCATCCGCCCGGTGCCCGACCAGTGCCTCAAGGGCCTGCGCGATCTCTGCGACAGCCATGGCATCCTGCTCATCTTCGATGAGGTGCAGTGCGGCATCGGGCGGACGGGCCGCCTGTTCGCCCATGAATGGGCCGGTGTGACGCCTGACATCATGATGGTGGCCAAGGGCATCGGCGGGGGCTTCCCGCTCGGCGCCGTGCTTGCCACCGAGGCCGTGGGGCAGGCGATGAGCACAGGCACGCATGGCTCCACCTATGGCGGCAACCCACTGGGCTGCGCCATCGGCGCGAAGGTGATGGAAATCGTAGGGGAAGAGGCGTTTCTCGCCGATGTGCGCCGTAAAGCAGGGTTGTTGCGCCAACGGCTCGAAGGGCTCGTGGCCAGCCACCCGGATGTGTTCGAGGAGGTGCGCGGATCGGGCCTGATGCTGGGCCTCAAATGCAAGGTGGCGAACACCGAGGTCGCCGCCGCAGGCCATGCGGCGCATATTCTCACGGTTCCGGCGGCGGATAACGTGCTGCGCCTTCTTCCGGCGCTCACGATTTCTGACGATGAGATTGGCGAAGCGGTGCTGCGGCTTGATCGGGCCGCAACATCGCTGAAAGCCACCCAACCGGCATGAGGGGGCACACAAAATGAGCCACTTCCTCGACATTCACAAAACCGATGATGCCGAGCTGCGGAAAATCATGGAGGCCGCCCATGCGATGAAGGCTGCGCGGGCGGGCAGGCCGAAAGGCGCAACTGATGACGATCATCCGCTCGCCGGGCGGATCGTAGCGTTGGTTTTCGAAAAGCCGTCCACCCGCACCCGTGTGTCATTCGATGTGGGCGTGCGGCAGATGGGCGGGCAAACCCTGGTGCTTTCGGGCCAGGATATGCAGCTTGGCCACGGCGAAACCATCGCAGATACCGCGCGCGTGCTGTCGCGTTATGTGGATCTGATCATGTTGCGCACGTTTCGGGAAGACACGCTTCTGGAGCTGGCCGAACATGCCACCGTGCCGGTGATCAACGGGCTGACTGATCGCACCCATCCCTGCCAGATCATGGCAGACATCATGACCTTCGAGGAACATCGCGGGCCGATTGCAGGCAAGAAGGTTGTCTGGGCGGGGGATGGCAACAATGTCTGCGCCTCGTTCTTGCATGCCGCCGCGCCCTTCGGGTTTGAGCTCACGATCTCGGGGCCCGAACAGCTTGATCCCGAGCCTGAGTTTGTGCAGGGCGCACGGGCGCAGGGCGCCTCCGTCACATTCGACCGCAATCTCGAAACCGCGGTTGCGGGGGCGGATCTGATCGTGGCCGATACCTGGGTTTCGATGCATGATGCGGCCTCAACCCGCGAGCGGCGCCATAACCTTCTGCGCCCCTATCAGGTGAACGAAGACCTGATGGCACTGGCCAAGCCCGAGACGCTCTTCATGCATTGCCTGCCCGCGCATCGCGAGGAAGAGGTGACAAGCGCGGTGATGGACGGGCCGCATTCCGTGATCTTCGACGAGGCGGAAAACCGGCTTCACGCCCAAAAGGCGATCCTGCGGTGGTGCCTTGGGGTGTAACACCGGCGCAAAGGCCATGTGCCGAACGTGGCCTTGGGGTAACCCGGCCCGGCCCTTAGCGCGGGCTCGGTTGGCTTGGCCTTGTATCCCGCGTTGGCGCGACTAAAATAAGGGATGGTCAAGTTTCAAAGCGGCTCGCAAGCGGGCCGCTTTTCAGATGGGAAACCCGCTTAATGTCGTGGACCGATGAACGCGTCGAGCTCTTGAAGAAGATGTGGGGCGAAGGCCAGTCGGCCAGCCAGATTGCAAAAGAACTTGGCGGGGTTACGCGGAACGCGGTGATTGGCAAGGTGCACCGCCTGGGGCTTTCGAACCGCTCCGGCGCCGCCCCGGCCAAGACCGCCAAGGACAAGCCCGCCGCAAAGGCGGAAGCGCCCGCGGAGAAAGCCGAAGAGGTGCGCGCCGAGCGTCCGGCACCGCCGCCTGCACGCAAACAGATCATTCCGGCAGGTCAGCCCTTGCCGCCGCAGCCTTCGGCCAATGAAATCAGCCCCGAAGCGCTGGCCAGCGTGCGGGAAGTCGAAAAGAAATCGCGTAAAATCAGCTTGATGGAGTTGACGGAACGCACCTGCAAATGGCCCATCGGCGATCCGGCCACGGATGATTTCTGGTTTTGCGGCCTGCCCGTGCAACAGGGCAAACCCTATTGCGAGGCGCATGTCGGCGTGGCGTTCCAGCCGATGTCCAGCCGGCGCGACAGGCGCCGCTAACCCCGGGCCGAAAAGCCCGGGATTCCTGTTCAAAAGAGTTGCGGCGGCAGCTTTGGCGGCAATGTCGGCAGGCGCCGCGGGCGCTCCACCGGCGGCAGGCCCACATCGTTTCGCAGATAGGGCGGCAGCGTGTCTGCCGAGATCGGCCTGCGCTTCGGCGCCAGCGGCAGGCGCTTCACTGCGGCCCAAAGCACCGCCCAGGCCCCGTATCGCGCAATGATCGGCGAAATTGCGGTGTTTAAGGTAACGGGTGCACCATCCCGAATAGTTTTGATCATCTGTCTTTCCCCGCCATGCCTTGCGCATGGGGCGGAGCCTCTGACTTGGAGAAAACGGGCGATGAGGCGCCGAAGTCGCGGGCCGCGAGGGCCCGAAGCGCTAGTTCATCGCTGTTGAGAAAGCGCCCTCGGGCGCGGTTTGGCTTTTACGCGCCGCGTCGCGCGCCAAGCATCACCGAACGAGTGCCGCGAAGGTGTGGCTGTGCTGCGAGTACTGACATCGTGCGCCCTCCTTCTGAAAATGCGAGCGTTTCGGTGCCGCGGTCTTAGGCGAGAGCGGCGCGAAAACCAAGGAAAAGTTCTTGGTTAGTCGAAAAGGCTGCGCAAACCGCGCTTCAGTTCTTCCTCAACCTTATCCTTGATCGCCTCTTCGGGATCGGGCGATTGATCGGTAAGCCCCAGTTCCTCAACGGCTTTCTGCTTGAGATCCTCTTCAAGCTCATCGCGCGCCTGCTCGATCTCCTCATCCAGGCGATCGCGCGCAAGGCTTTCGAGATCAAGCTGAAAGCGGGGGGCAGACCAGGCGCCGGAGATGCGGAGGGGAATCGAAAGGCCGTCATCCTCCTGCGACAGAAGCCGCGGCACGATCCGCATGTCTAGCGATTGGCCGCCAAGGTTTACGCTGCCGCCGCCCGTGGCGGTGAAGAGCGGTGCATCCACATCCAGCGTATCGTAGATCACCACGCCATCGACAATCCGGAAGGTTGCCCCGATCGAGTTGAAGATCGTGCTGGCACCGGCCCCCACGAAGGATGTGTCGAGGTTGCGGAGCATGCCCACAAGATCCAGGCCGCGAAGCTCGCCCGTTCCAAGGCTAATCCGGCCCTGACCGTCCAGCGAGTTCATGAGTGCGTTCATCGAGTTGCCAACACCCAGAACCTCGATCTCCATATCCCCCAGCGCGATCAGGCGATCGAAATCGAGAAGCTCCGAGAAGAGTCGGGCGATGGCGATGGCCGAACCGGCAAGATCGGCGCTGGCCGAAAGCCCGCCGCGCCCGTTCAGAACGATCTGTCCCGCCACCTGCCCGTCATAGGCATTGAGTTCATCAATCCGGGTTACGAGGCGCGAATTGTCGAGCGTTGCGAAGATCCGCGTCGCCCCAAGCTGCGAGGTGCCAAGCGCGATGGACGTGGCCGAAAGCCCGATCTCGGCATCCGCCGCGCCAAGGCCGGACACATCGATGGGGTCTGTTGACCAGCCTCCGCCCGCCGCCGCATCGCCATCTGTGGCGGGCGCCTCCGCTTCCCCGCCGCCGAGGGCGGAGAGATCGAGCGCACCGGCCGCGATCTGGCCGGTGATCTTCGGGCGCGGGCCATCGAGCGCCACCGTCAGATCGCCCGTGAGCCGGTTTTGATCAAGCACGAAGGTGGCGCCCGAAATCGAGGCTTGTGTGCCGGAATAAGCCACATCGCCCGTAACGGCGATTGCGTTCTGGCCCAGCCCCTCCGGCAAGGCCGGGGCGGGCTGGCCTATCGCGGCGAATAGCGCGGGCATATCGGAAAGATCGGCATCAACCTTGCCCGCAATGCGCGTGAAATCGGCACCGACCTGGCCGGAATAACCAATTGAGGAGCCGCCGACGGCAAGCGCGATCTCGGCGGCAGACGCGCCTTCGAGCAGCGGTGCGAAAGCGGCGATCCATATCTCTGCGCTCACGGGCTGGCCATTGGCCGTGGCTTTCAGCGCAATGTCCGCCGGGCCATCGAAGGCGGGCAGGCTGACCTCGGCCTCAATGCCGGAGAGTTCGGTCACCGCCCCCGCGGCATCGCGAAAACTCAATCGGCCATCGCTGATCGTGGCCTGCGCCAGAGAGAATGCGGGTGCTGCTGCCTCCTCTGCCGTATCCGCAGGGGCGGCTTCGGCGGTGCCCGCTGCCTCCACCATCTCGAACACCCAGTTGCCCTGACCCTCGGCATTGGTTTCAAGATCGATCACGGGCGCGATGATCTCGACCGAGTTCACCTCGATATCGCCGCCGATCAGCGCACCCAGATCCACCGATACGGCGATATCCTCGGCGGCAAGCAGCGGGCCCCGATCGCTCCACTCTGCATTTGCGATCGTCACGGCGCCGGTGCGCACCCCAAGGCTCGGCCAGAGGCTTGGCCGCACATCGCCTTCGATTGTCAGCGCGCGGCCCGTGGCGGCTTCGAACCTGTCTTCCACAACCGCCGCGATCCGGTCCGAAGGGATCAGGAAAAAGGCCGCGATCGCAAAAAACGCAAGGAGGACGAGCACGCCCACAAGCCGCATGATCCAGCGCATCGGGGGCTCCTTTCACGGGTCGCCAGAGATTGGCGGGAAGATAGGCGGGGGCGGGCATCGCCTCAAGCAGGAACGCGATCACTTTCCTTGGCCCCCGAATGCGCCTATGTGCCCGGGCATGTCTGCAAACCCGCCTGACCTGCGCCCCGATCGCGCGCGCGCCGCCGTTTCAGAAGCGGCGGTGCCCGGCGCCGCCCGTTCGGGCCAGCCGACCATCGGCATGGTTTCCCTCGGATGCCCCAAGGCGCTGGTAGACAGCGAGCGCATCCTCACGCGGCTGCGCGCAGAAGGCTATGCCATCTCGCCCGACTATGGCGGCGCCGAGGCGGTGATCGTGAATACCTGCGGGTTCCTCGACAGTGCGAAGGCCGAAAGCCTGGAAGCGATTGGCGAGGCCCTGGCGGAGAACGGGCGGGTGATCGTAACGGGCTGCCTTGGGGCAGAGCCCGAGTATATCACCGGCGCGCATCCGAGCGTTCTGGCGGTGACCGGCCCGCACCAATACGAGGCCGTTCTCGATGCTGTGCATGCCGCAGTGCCCCCCGCGCCCGATCCCTTCATCGATCTTCTGCCCGCCTCGGGCGTGACGCTTACGCCGCGCCATTACAGCTACCTCAAAATCTCCGAGGGCTGTAATCACAAGTGCCGCTTCTGCATCATCCCCGATATGCGCGGCAAGCTTGCCTCCCGCCCCGCCCACGCGGTGTTGCGCGAGGCGGAGCGGCTGGTGGAGGCCGGCGTGAAGGAGCTACTGGTGATCAGCCAGGATACCTCGGCCTATGGTGTGGATCTTCGCCATGCCGAGGCGAACGGGCACCGGGCGCATATCACCGATCTGGCGCGGGATCTGGGCAGCCTCGGCGCCTGGGTGCGGCTGCATTACGTATACCCCTACCCCCATGTCACCCAGCTTCTCCCGCTGATGGCCGAGGGGCGCGTTCTGCCCTATCTCGATATTCCGTTCCAGCATGCCCACCCCGATACGCTGCGCCGCATGGCGCGGCCCGCGGCGGCCGAAAAAACGCTGGATCGGATTGCGGAATGGCGCGCGATCTGCCCGGAGATCACCCTGCGATCCACCTTCATCGTCGGGTATCCCGGCGAGACGGAAGCGGAGTTCCAGGTGCTTCTCGATTGGCTGCAGGAGGCGCAGCTCGATCGTGTGGGTTGCTTCCGCTACGAAAACGTGGCTGGCGCGCGGGCCAATGATCTGCCCGATCACGTGCCCGAGGAGATCAAGGAAGAGCGCTGGCACCGGTTCATGGAAGCCGCGCAGGCAATCTCGGCGGAGAAGCTTGCCGCGAAGGTTGGCCAGCGGCTCGACGTGATCGTAGACGAGGTGGATGAGACAGGGGCGACCTGCCGAACGAAGGCCGATGCACCCGAGATTGACGGCCATCTCTTCATCGACGAGGCGTTTGGCGATCTATCGCCAGGCGATATCGTTCCGGTCGAAGTTGACGACGCGTCCGAGTACGATCTCTGGGGCCGACGCGCGGACTACGCGGGCTAGGTTCCGTGGCCCGGCACCACTTCCAGCGCCACACTGGGATCAACGATATCGAGGAGTAGCGGCACAAGCCCCTCCTTGATCGCCGGCAGGGTATCGAACATGCGGTCGAGTATCCCGCCATTGGCCAGCAGGTGATCGTCTGGGGCCACGATCCGAAACCGGGCGATGCGCCCGGCCTGCGCCCGCGCCTCGATAAGGCATGACCCCTGGCTGACCGGCACGCAGACGCGGTGGGCCGCTGGCGCGTGCGCAAGCGGAAGCCGATCGCGCAGGCAGGCATAGGCATCGTAGATCCGCGCGGTCGCGCGCCAAAGCGGCCCGCGGCCCCGGGTTTCGGCGATATGGCGCATCACCGGATGCAGCAAGTGGCGCTGGGCCAGGGAGTTTTCCAGCGGCGCGGCCACGAGGCCCGAGGAAGATGTGAAAGGATCAAGCTTGCCGGTGGCCGCCTCCCCCGCTTCAAAGCACCGGTCGATCTTGCGCAGAAGCGCGCCCATGCGCCGATCGCTTTGCAGGAAGCGTTCGTAGGCATCCGGGGTGGGCGGCGGGGCGCCTGCCGGGCCAAAAAGCGCCTCGGCCACAATGTGATCGCCCGCCCCCTCGCGCGGCGGCAGCGGCGCCCCCGCCAGCCCGAAATGGGTGGGAAGCGTGATCCATAGTTTCAGAACATGATCGCGCAGAATCTCCTGGCGCATATCGTCCTGCATTGCAGGCGTAACGGGTAGATCGAACACCCTGCGCGCGGCCAGCAAGAGAGGGGCGTTGGTGTAACTTGCGTGTTGCAGCAGGATCCCTTCGGCGGCGGCGACCGGCTGCCCGCGCATCATCTCGTCTATCGAAAGCCGTGGCGGCTTTGCCACGCGCAGCTGCGTGGGCTTGTCGTTGCGGCCGCGCCCGTCAAGCATTCCGTTACCTCCCGTTTGCTGCAGCCCGCTGTGCCGCGGGCAGGGGATTGACCTCGTCTTCCGCTTCGGCTGGCGCGTAGAGCGCGGTGATCAAGCGCTCCGCCACGGCAATCGCCTTCGCCTGGCTGTCAAACCCCGACATGTCGGACAAGATGTTGCATGATTTGTAGCCACCCGCGCCGCTCCGGCGGTTGTGAAGAAACTCATAGCGGCCCGAGGGGAAAGCCACATGTTCGCTGGCCCCCGGCGTGAGGTTTGACCAATCCTCCCCTTCCCCGGGCAGGATGACGATGCTCATGAACCAGGGCGTGATCAGCACGCCCACGGGGCGGCCATGGTAGACGCGAGTGCCAACTGCTGCGACGCGCAGCGCGGGATTGGCATTCGGGGGCGTGGGCCCGTTCGGCGCGAGGCCCTTCCGGAAATCCTTCACAAGCGCGGCAAGCCGGTTCGCCAGATCCGCGCCATGGCCGCCGACCCGCGCAACAAAGGCCGCCTTGGGTGCCTGGCAGTTCGGGCATGTCCATTCCTCGGGAAGGGCCAGGAACGGGGTGCCGGGCTCGATCTGCCGCAGGCTGTCGCCATCCGCGGGGTCGTAGGGCGACCAGCAGATGCGGCATTGCATCAGGGCCCGGGGGTTAAGCGTATCGGCCTCGCTGCGCCCGTGGCCGGCCGCGTTCGGCGCGGTCATGCCCGAGCCCCCGACGGCGCATGATGGATCGAAGAAAGAGCTCTGCGGCGGGCGCCATACGCTGGGTCGATCATTCCTTTCCCCCCTTCTTCGCCGCCGTGCGCGGGCTGGTACAATCTGGCCGTCTCTATATCTCGGGAGCAAACGCCTTGTGCATTTTTCCCACGTAACTTTCCGAGTTATCCAGCCGCTGCCGAAGGCAACTTTGATATGGATCAACTCTTTCGCGCGCGATGCGTGACACGTCGTCACTCATCCTATACGTGTATTCTCGGATGTCGAAACAGTCTAGGCTTGCGTCTCTTGCGCGCTCGATCTGCATCCCAGTAATCATTTCTCCCAAACAGCCCACCCTGTGGAGCGGCCCGAAAAACGGGCACCATCCGCGGGATTCTGAAGCGCGTGCAATGCCTTGGCAAAGCCGCTACGATCGGCGCGATGACGGGGCACGATTACGAGGGGCGCTTTGGGAACTCGCATTTTTTCAATCACGCTTTTACTTGCGGCCGGGCTTGGCATGCCCGCTGCCGCCTGCACGGCACCAACCTTTCAGCTGGCCGCGCCACAGTTCACGCCTGCGGCACCTGAGCCTCCCTCGGCGGCGCCGGACGTGCCCGCCTGCCTGGCAAACCTATCGGCGCCCAACCAGCAGAACTGTAGCAATGCTGAAATCGAGGCCTACGGCGCCTCGCTTGAAGCCTATGTTGCCGATCTCAACAGCTACGTGAACGCAACGCAGGATTACGCGATCGCCGCCGCGGGGTTTGCCAATGCCGCCGTGGGCTTTGCCGAGGCCGCGCAAAGTGAGGCGGATGCGGCCTGGACCTTTGCGAACTGTGCCGCAGAGGCCGTTCAGCAGCGATAGGGGGAACTACTTCAGGCGGGGGTTCAGCGCGTCGCGCAGCCAATCGCCCAGAAGATTGACGCTAAGCGCAAGCGCCAGAAGCGTGACCGCCGGGAAGAACAGGATCCACCACTCGCCCGAGAAGAGGAAGCCCTGGCCAATGCGGATCAGCGTGCCAAGCGAGGGCTGCGTGGGCGGGGCGCCGACGCCCAGGAACGAAAGCGTGGCCTCGGCGATGATCGCCAGCGCCAGCGAGATCGTCGCGATCACAAGCACCGGGGAAAGCACGTTGGGCAGGATGTGGCGCATCATGATCGCCGGGCCCGACCGCCCGATCAGCCGCGCCGCCTGCACGTATTCCTTGTTCTTTTCAACCAGTGTGGCGCCGCGCACCACCCGGGCAAACTGCACCCAATCCGAGAGCCCGATGGCGATGATCAGCACCCAGATCGCCATCTGATCGCGATACTCGATCGGGGTGAAGCCCTTGGCGATCCCAAAGATCAGCATCGCCACGAGGATCGCGGGGAAAGTGAGCTGCACATCGGCGACGCGCATGATGATCGTCTCCGTCCACCCGCCCACATAGCCCGCGATCAGGCCGAGGCTGACGCCGAGCACCATGGCGAAAAGAACGGCTGCAAAGCCCACGAAGAGCGAGATGCGCATGCCGTAAAGGATGGTCGAAAACACATCCCGCCCCTGATCATCCGTTCCCAGCCAGAACTCATCGCCGGTAAAGGCGTTGGGCTCCATCGGCGGCGTGAAGCCATTCATCAGATTGAGCGATGCGGGATTGAACGGATCGTACGGCGAGATCAGCGGCGCGAACACGGCGGAGAGCACAAGCAGCAGCACCACAGCAAAGCTTGTCACCGCAACCGGGGAGCGGCGGAATTTCCACGCGAAATCCGAGGCCCAGAATCGCGACAGGCCGCTTTGCGGGCGCTCTGCTTTGGGCTCTTCGATAGGAAGCTCTGCCATCTCCCGCCCCTATCCCGCTGCCGCGCGTTCGTCGCGCAAGCGTGGATCGATCGCGAAGTAAAGCAGATCGACGATCAGGTTGATGGCCACGAACATCACCGAGATCAGCATAAGATACGCCGCCATAACGGGGATATCGACGAACTGGATCGCATTGATGAACAACAGCCCCACGCCGGGCCACTGGAACACCGTCTCCGTGATGATCGCGAAGGCGATGATCGAGCCGAGTTGCAGGCCGGTGACCGTGATCACCGGCACGAGCGTGTTCTTCAGCGCGTGGCGGAAATTCACCGCGCGTTCTTTCAGCCCACGGGCGCGGGCGAAGCGGATATAATCCTGCCGCAGCACTTCCAGCATCTCAGCCCGCACAAGGCGCATGATCAGCGTCATCTGGTAGAGCCCAAGGGTGATCGCCGGAAGGATCAGGGCGCGCAGCCCGCTTTCGGTAAGAAAGCCGGTTGTCCACCACCCAAGATCCACAGTCTCGCCCCGCCCGAAGCTTGGCAGCATGTCGAGCTCAACCGAGAATATGTAGATAAGTAAGATCCCTATGAGAAAGGTGGGCAGGCTGACGCCAATCAGCGAGACGGTCATGATCACGTTCGAGGCGATACCATCGCGGCGAATGGCCGTGAAAACGCCAAGCGCGATCCCTCCCAGAATCGCGAACAGGCCGGAGACGGCGGCAAGTTCCAGCGTGGCGGGCGCCCGCTCGGCGATAATCTCCGCTACCGGGCGGCCTTGCCGGTAGCTTACGCCGAAATTGCCCTGCACCGCGCCTTCGAGGAACCGCCAGTACTGCACCGGAAAGGGCTGATCGAGGCCAAGCTGGGTGCGCAACCGTTCGATATCGGCCTGGGTGCGTTCCTGCCCCAGCATGTTATCGATCGGATCGCCCACGAAGCGGAACATCGAAAACGCCACGAGGCCCACGACCAGGAGGACGAGGATCGATTGCAGCACGCGGCGTAGGATGAAGCCCAGCATTTATCGTTTGTGCGGCGTGGGATGCGGCGGGTCAAGCAAACCCGCCCAATAATCGCGTTATCCGAACTGCGCGAAGCCCGACCACATCAAAAACACCATACCGAGCCCGAAACTTGCCACCATCGCAGATGCCCTTACCGCCAGCCGTGCCATCAGAGCGACCAGTCGATGCGCGGGCCGGCCGGGACAATGCCGAGCGGATTGCGCAGGGGGGAGGGCGAAAAGTAGCCCTGCTTGTAGATGTCAAAACGCACCGTATCGGCCACGCCGGGCATGGCGTAGATCGTACGGGCATAGCGCCAGAGGCGTGGGTAATCCGTGAGCCGCGCGATGTTGCATTTGAAGGCGTAGTGATAGGCCACATCAAAGCGCACAAGCGTGGGAAACAGGCGCAGATCCGCCTCGGTGAAGGCATCGCCGCAGAGCCAAGTGTTCCCGGCCAGATGCGCCTCGATCGCCTCAAGCGTTTCGAATAGCTCGGCAACGGCGGCATCATAGGCGGCCTGGCTGCGGGCAAATCCGGCGCGATATACCCCGTTGTTCACGCTGTGGTAGATGCGTTCGTTCCACGCCTCGATCTTTGCCTCAAGCGCTGGAGGGCAAAGCTCTGGCCCGCCCGGAAAGGCGCTGCCCATCATCCGCACGATATCGGCGGATTCATTGGAAACGGCGGTGCCCGTTTCCCGGTCCCATAAAAGCGGCACGGTGATGCGGCCGGTATATGCAGGCGAGACCTGCGCGTAAGCCTCGTGCAGCGCCGAGACGCCCAGAAGCGGATCGGCATAGGCACCCTCTGCCTCGAATATCCAGCCCTGATCGTTGCGCCGCGGCAGCGCGTAGCTGACCGAGAGATCAAGCCCCTTCAGTGCACGCACGAGAAGCACCCGGTGTGCCCAGGGGCAGTTCCAGGCCGCGTAAAGATGGTAGCGCGCGATATCCGGGGGGAACGGGCCTTCCGCCGTAATCCAATTGCGGATCGTGGCCTTCTGGCGCTTGAATTCGCCGTCAAGCTGGGTGTCCGGACCGGGATCTTCGGCGTGATAGGTTCCGGCGATCATCAGGCCCATGGGCCCAACCCCCTGTGTTCTGGCGTTCTGGCCAGAACGTGGCGCAAGGAGGGCTCAAGGCAACGCGCAGGCCCTGTGCGCCGGTGCATCGCACACCGGCGCAGGCGGGTTGGCGGCGGGTGCAGCATAAACCGCGCCCGCCCGTTCGCTCAGTTAACCGTCACCCAGCGCAGGATGAAGAAGTTGTCGGGCCGCTGGGTAAGCGCGATGCTTTCGCGCGCACCCCAGACAAGGGGCTGCACATACATCGGCACGTAGGCCACTTCGTCCTGCATGATCTTGGCGGCTTCATCGAGCATCGCCTGGCGCGTGGGCTCGTCAATCTCCGATTGGATCATCGGCAGAAGCTCATCGATCCGCGCGTTCGAATAGGCCCCGAAGTTCCACGACCCCAATCGCTTCTCCTCATTGGGCGTGGAGGCCAGGAAGCGGATCGGATGCTCGGCATCGAAGGTGCCCGGGGACCAGCCGAGAAGATACATATCGAAGTTATCTTCCCGCAGTTCCGGCCAGTAGTTCTGCACCGGCATCGCATCAAGCTGCGCCTCAACGCCGATCTGGGCGAGCATCGAGACCACGGCCTGACACACGGCTTCATCGTTGAGGTAGCGGTTGTTGGGGCACTTCAGGCCGAAGGAGAAGCCTTCGGGATAGCCCGCCTCCGCCAGAAGCGCCTTTGCGGCTTCAACATCATATGCTGGGCGGGCATCGTTTGCCGTGGAGAAGCCTCGCATCGCCGGGCTTACAAGCTGGCTTGCCGGTTCGGCATTGCCGCGCATGATGGTTTGCAGGATCGCGGGCACGTTCACGGCCTGGGCCACGGCCTGGCGCACGCGCACATCCAGGAACGGGTTCGGCTGGCCGGCATCATCGGTGTATTTCAGCGCTTCGGCCTCATGCGGGAAGCCCAGCATGATCACGCGCGCCTCGATACCCTGGATCACCTTTACGCCATCGGTTTGCGACAGCCGCTCCGCATCCTGGATCGGCACCGGGTTTATCATATCCACATCGCCCGAAAGCAGGGCCGCCACCGCCGTTGCCGGGTTCTGAATCGGCGTGAACTCGGCGCGGGTGATGTTGTGCTCCACCTCGCCCCACCAGCCTTCGTACGGCACCAGCACCGTGGTGAGCCCCGGCTGACGTTCTTCAAGCTGGAAAGCCGCGGTGCCGTTGGCATTGAGGGTTGCGAAGTTGCCTTCATCCTTGTTGGGGCGTTCGGCATTGTTTGCCGCAGCCCAGCCGGAATCCATCATCATCCAGTTGGCGATGGAATCGGGAAAGATCGGGTTCGGCGCGGTGGTCATGATATCGACGGTGAAATCATCCACCACAACCACTTCGGAAACGGGCGCGAACCAAGAGCTTGTGTCGGCCTCTTCGGAGGAAGCGCGCTCATAGCTGAAAAGCACGTCTTCTGCGGTGAAGGCCGCGCCGTCGTGGAACGTTACGCCCTCGCGCAGAGTGAAGCGCCAGCCTTCGCCCTCGCCAATCGGCTCCCACCCCGTTGCGAGCGCGGGCTCAATCGTCATGTCCTTCCCGCGGCGCACGAGGCCTTCGTAGACATTGTTCAGAAATCCCAGCACCGGCGCGGAGTTCACCGCATGGGGATCCATCGTTTGCGGATCGGTGGTGCCGGCAAAGCGGAAGGTTTCGGCCTGGGCCGCAGGGGCCAGAGCGAGAGCTGCCACCAGAGCAGCGGTCATTTTTTGCATGAGTATTCTCCCCGTTCGCGCTGCCGCGCGATTGACGGAACAGGTGTGGCAGGCTGCCGCAGCGGCGGCAAGGGCCTTAAACCGTTTGTGATGGCGGGGGTTTGTGGCGAGTTTCATAAAACCGCAACAAAAGTGTTACGCGATCGTCGTGCCGCGCCGCCACTCCGCAGGTCGGAAGAAAACCTTGTGGGGAGCTGCAATGACACGCCGACTGATCTGCCTGACATCCATTTTCGCCCTGACGTCAGGCGCCGCGCTTGCGGATATGAACTTCAACCGCATCGCGAGCTTTGCCACGCCGCAGAACATGGCTGAGGGCGAAGACAGGTCGCGCGAAACCTCGCCGGAGATCATCGCGGCCACGGCCGACGGGATGACGCTTGTTTACACCGACAGCCCCCTCGAAGTGATCGGAATGGTCGATATCACCGATCCGGCCAACCCCGCGCCGCTCGGCAATGTGGCGCTGGAGGGTGAGCCCACTTCCGTTTCCGTTGTTGGCCGCCGCGCCTATGTGGGGGTGAACACGTCCGAAAGCTACACCGAGCCCTCGGGCCACCTTGCGGTGATCGATATCGATAGCAAGGAACAGGTGGGCCGCTGCGATATCGGCGGGCAGCCCGACAGTATCGCGGTGGATGATGCGGGAAGCTTCATCGCCATCGCCATCGAGAATGAACGCGACGAAGATCTGGGCGATGGCCGCACCGGCCAGATGCCCGCCGGTGAGCTTTTGATGATCGATCTCGCTGACAATATGGCCCAGTGCGATACCCTTCGCCGTGCCGATCTGACGGGGCTTGCCGAGGTTTCACCGGAAGACCCCGAGCCCGAATTCGTGGATATCAACGGTGCCGGCGAAGTCGTCGTTTCTCTGCAGGAAAATAACCATATGGTTGTGGTGGCGCGCGATGGCTCGATAGCCAGCCATTTCTCCGCAGGCGCCGTGGATCTCGCCGCCGTTGACACCGCCGAGGAGCGCGCGCTCACCTTTGACGATACGCTCAGCGCCGTGGTGCGCGAGCCAGATGCCGTCAAATGGCTCGACGACGATCATTTCGTCACCGCCAACGAAGGCGATATGGATGGCGGTTCGCGCGGCTTCACCATCTTCCGCAAGGATGGCACGGTCATCTACGAAAGCGGGCTCGCCTTCGAATACGCCGTTGCCGAGATCGGCCATTATCCCGAACGGCGGTCTGGCAATAAGGGCGTGGAGCCGGAATCGATCGAAATCGCTACCTTCGGCGAAACGCCGATGATCTTCGTGGGGTCGGAGCGCGGTTCGGTTGTGGGCGTTTACGATGCCACCGATCCGGCGCGGCCCGAGCTTTTGCAACTGCTGCCATCGGGCATTGGCCCTGAAGGCTATGTGGCGATCCCCGGCCGCAACCTGCTGATCTCTGCAAATGAGGTGGATCTGATCGAAGATGGCGGCGTGCGCGCCCATGTGATGATCTTCGAATATCAGGATGCTCCCGCCAGCTACCCGCACCTGACCTCCGCGGGTATCCAGCAGCCCAACGGCACGCCTGTAGGCTGGGGCGCAATCTCTGGCATGGTGGCCGATGGCGCGGGCATGATCTACGCTGTCAATGACAGCTTCTACGGCATGCAGCCCACGATCTTCACGATCGATCCAAGCCAGACGCCGGCGCGGATCGTCGATTACACCCGCGTCACGCGCGCGGGCTTTCCAGCCCAGAAGCTTGATATGGAAGGCATCGCGCTTGATGGCGAAGGTGGCTTCTGGGTGGCCTCGGAGGGGCGGACAGACCGCGTGATCCCCCACGCCATCTACCACGTGAGCGCCGAAGGCGAGATCGAGCAGGAGATCGGCCTGCCGCCCGAACTCATGGCGGTGGAGCGGCGCTTTGGTTTTGAGGGCATCACCAAGGTCGGCAATGTGCTCTGGATGGCGGTCCAGCGGGAATGGGGCGATGACCCCGAGAACCACGCCAAGCTTGTGGCCTATGATCTTGAGAGCGAGGAATGGGGCGCCGTGCATTACCCCAAGGCCGCGCCCGATACCGGTTGGGTGGGCCTTTCGGAAATCGTCGCCCATGGCGAGTTCATCTATGTGGTGGAGCGCGACAATCAGATTGGCGATGCGGCGGTGACGAAGAAGATCTACCGCATCCCGGCCGCCGAGATGGTGCCCGCGCCGCTGGGCGGAGCGCTTCCGGTTGTCTCCAAGGAAGAGGTGCGCGATCTGATCCCCGATCTGCTCTCCACCGGCGGCTATGTGCTCGACAAGGTTGAAGGCCTCGCAATCTTCGAAGATGGCAGCGCCTGGGTTTCGACGGATAACGATGGTGTCGACGATCACTCTGGCGAGACGATGTTCTTTTCCATCGGAACGGTCGCCTCACCGTCCTGACCCGGTTCAAATACTCACAGAAACGCCCGGCATCGCCCGGGCGTTTTTTTTTCAATCGGCTGGCCGCGGGCGCGGTATTTGGCTACCGCCATCTGTGGCGATGCGGCCCCCAAGGCGCCCGTTCCGGCTTGGGCTCCATACTTACGCCACGGTTCTCCCGCAGATCCCCTGCAATGGAAAGCAGGCGCGGCTCCTAGGACTTCAAAGCTTGGCGCGCGCCCATTCGCTGCCCGCCTGCGGCACCGCTTGGCGCGTGGCGGCCGAACGCCCGGGGTGAAGAAGTTTTTGCTTCGGCCCAAGGATTGACCGGCCCGCAGCGTCACACCCACTGTGATGCGTATGACAACCTCGGATGAAGAGCTGGCCTTTGCCGCCGCGGGCGGTGATGGGCGCGCCTTTTCCCTGCTGCTGGAACGGCATTATGATCGGCTCTTCGCGCTGTGCTACCGGCTCACGGGCGCGCGGGAGGTGGCCGAGGATCTCACACAGGAGATCTGCACCGCCCTGCCGCGAAAGCTTGGCGGTTTTCAGGGCACCGCCAAGTTCACGACCTGGCTCTACCGCGTGGCGGTCAATGCGAGCCACGATTGGCGGCGACGGGAGGCCACGCGCGCCCGGGCTTCGGCGGGCTGGGGAGATTGGGAGATCGCCCGGCAAGCCGAAATTTCCGAGGCGCGCGATGCCCAACGCTGGCTGCGCGAGGCGATGGCGGCGCTGCCGCAGGATCTGATCGATACGCTCGCCCTTCTGCTCGACGAGGGGATGACCCAGGCCGAGGCCGCCCGCGTCCTCGAAATCTCCGAGGGCACGGTGGCCTGGCGAATGTCGGACGCAAAAAAACGGCTCAAGGCGATGAGCCAGGAGGCGCTCGAAGATGAGTGACGAACTGGAAAAACTGCGCGCCGAGATGGCCCGCACCACACCTGCGCCGGACCGGGATCGCCGCGCCGCCACCCTGCGGCGCGCGCAGGAAAGCTTCGATGCCCTCCAAGAAAGCGCCGCCCCCGCACGTCCCACTGAACGCCGCACGATCTGGCTGCGGCTTTCGGATGGAGTGACGACGATGATAGATCGAATTTCCCCGCGCGGCGCCATGGTGGCAACAACCGCGCTGGTCGCCGCGGGCGCCTTTATCGTGCTGCCGCAGGATCTGTTCCTCTTGCCTGGCGCCTATGTGGAAGAAGAGGTTGTTCCGGTCGCGCCAATCCCCGTGGATCAGGAAATGGATCTGGCCGATCTGTCGCGCGAGAACGGGCGGGCTGGCGCCGGGGCAGTTACCTCAGAGGCAACGGCGCCGCTTGGGCAGCGCGCCCGCCCGGCCGAGGCGGCGCAATCTCTGGCCCAGCCGGCCCCCGTGGCGACGGCACGTGACGAAAGCGTCGTAGACGCCACGGTGAGCGAAGGCTTTACCACCACAGCACCCTCCGTTGCACCCCCATTGGCGCAGCGCCATGCCCTCGCCCTGCCCGATGATGCGGTTGCGCCGATCGAGGGCAGTACTGAAGCCTTCGCCAATGCCGAACCAAACCCGCTGAAATCGGTTCAAACCGATCCCGTTTCCACCTTCTCCATCGATGTCGATACCGCGTCGTACAGCGTTCTGCGCTCCTCGCTCACCGGTGGGCAGATGCCGCCGGAAGCCGCGGTTCGGATCGAAGAGATGGTGAACTATTTCCCGTACGCCTATCCCGCGCCCGAGGGCGATCTGCCGTTTGAGGCCACGGTCAGCGTGTTCGAAACCCCGTGGAATGCCGATACGCAGCTTATGCATATCGGCATCCAGGGCGCGCGCCCGGCGCTGGAAGATCGCCCGCCCCTGAACCTTGTGTTCCTGATCGATACCTCGGGCTCGATGCAGGATTCCAACAAGCTGCCGCTTCTGAAGCAATCCTTCCGGATGATGCTGGCGGAGCTTCGGCCTGAGGATCAGGTGGCCATCGTCACCTATGCCGGCAGCGCCGGGCAGGTTCTGGCGCCAACCGCTGCGGGGGATCGCACGGCAATCGAAGCGGCGCTTGGACAGTTGGAGGCGGGGGGCTCCACAGCGGGCCAGTCGGGGCTCGAACAGGCCTATGAAACCGCCGCCGGGATGGCGGAAGAGGGCGAGGTGACCCGCGTGATCCTCGCAACCGACGGCGATTTCAACGTGGGGCTGGCAGACCCTGCCGCGCTGGAAGACTTCATCGCGGAACGGCGCGATACGGGCGTCTATCTCTCTGTTCTGGGCTTCGGGCGCGGCAATCTTGATGATGCCACGATGCAGGCGCTGGCGCAGAACGGCAACGGCCAGGCGGCCTATATCGATACGCTGAGCGAGGCGCGGAAAGTGCTGGTGGATCAGCTTACCGGCACACTTTTCCCGATTGCCGACGATGTGAAGATTCAAGTGGAATTCAACCCCGCAACCATCGCCGAATACCGCCTCATCGGTTACGAAACCCGCGCCTTGCGGCGGGAAGATTTCAATAACGATGCCGTCGATGCGGGGGAAATCGGGGCAGGCCACCAGGTAACGGCGATCTATGAGATCACGCCCGTGGGCTCCCCTGCCGTGATGAACGATGATCTGCGCTACGGGCAGGCCACTGCCGCCGCCGCCAACACCGATGAGCTTGCCTTCCTGCGCCTGCGCTACAAGGCGCCCGGCGCAACCGAGAGCTGGCTGATCGAAACGCCGGTGCCCACAGAACTTGGCGCCCCGGGTGACGATGTGCGCTTCTCGGCGGCCATCGCGGGCTTCGGGCAGCTTCTCCGCGGCAGCGAATTCCTTGGCGGTTGGGGCTATGGTGACGCAATCGCGCTGGCCACCGGCGCCCGCGGCGAAGACCGGTTCGGATACCGCGCAGAGGCGATCAGCCTTATGCGCCTGGCTGAAGCGCTCGACCGGTAAACGAAAAGGGCGCGCCCGATGGCGCGCCCTGGTTCACTTCCCTGGCTACGGTCTAGTTGACCTCTTTGGCCTCCACGGCCTTGCCATTCAGCGTTTCGCCATTGCCGATCTCGATACGGCGGGGCTTCAGCGCTTCGGGAACCTCGCGCTGCAGATCGATGTGAAGCATGCCGTTTACATGGCTCGCACCGGTCACGCGCACATGGTCGGCCAGATGGAACCGGCGCTCAAAGGCGCGGTTCGCAATCCCGCGATGCAGATAGGTGCGCTGGGTTTCGTCTTTCTCCTTGCGGGCCGAGACGATCAGCGCCTGTTCGCGAACTTCAACGTTCAGTTCGGCATCTGAAAAGCCCGCAACGGCAATCGAGATGCGGTAGGCATCATCGGCGGTCTTTTCGATGTTGTAAGGGGGGTAGGACGCGGTGGTGCCAGTATCGGTCAGCACCCGGTCCATCAGGTCGGCAATCTGATCAAAGCCAACGGTTGCACGGTAAAGCGGTGCAAGATCAAACGTTCGCATGGGTCATCCTCCAGTGAGCGACAACGTGTTGATGCGCCTTCCAATCGGGACAGGCGCGGGTTCTGCCGGAGCCGCTTAGGGCCTCCGACACCGCTTAGGTAGGCATGGGGATTTCGCCGTTCAAGGCCTGGGCTTGGGGGCCATCAGGGCGCGCAACTGGCTCACGCGCGGCGCAGCCAATACGGCAAACACTTTCGATTTGTGGCCCTGTTGCGCGCGGGCCGAGAGGATGCCCACAAGGCCCAGCCCCTCCTCCGTTGCCGCCAGAATCGGTGAACCCGATTCGCCGGTGGCCACCGGGCAATCCAGCGTTGTGAGCCAGCGTTCGGCCTCCAGCACCGGGCAGCGCCGTTCCTGCGCGCGGTACCCCTTGGCCCCGAGCCAGGCGGCCAGCATCACCTGCGCCCCCGCGCCCGGCGGTTCGGCCAGAACCGGGAAGGGGCGCGCGATGGTTTCGGGGATCGGGCTTGCCAGCCTCAGAAGCGCGATATCGGCGCCGAGCCGCGCCGCGATGGGTGCCTGGCCATCAAGAAAGAGAGGATGCGCAACCACTTGCACGATCTCGCGCTCTGTCGCGGGATGGCCGGGATAGGCGCCGGTGCGGAAGCGGATCGATCCGGGGCGCGCATCGATGCGTTCGCGCAGCGTGGTGGCGCAATGAGCGGCTGTCAGCGCAAGATCGGGTGCGATGAGAACGGCGCCGCAGCCATCGCCCCGGCCTTCGCGCAATGTTCCGGCCCCGGCCGCTGGCGGCGGCCCCGCTGCGAAAGCAACCTGCGCGGCGACACAGGCTGCCGCGATACCCTTAACCCACACACTCCACATGCCCCTATGTGAGGCCGTGTTGGCGCAAACATCAACAGGTTTTTAGGGGCGGATAAACTTTGCGCCACCGCCCGATGGCGGGCTGTCGATTGTAAGGCGGCGGATCCGTGGCGTTCCCGGTTCCCCCGCCGTGGCGCGCACCGGTTCCAGTGCATCGCGCAGCGCGAGAAGCGCGCCGCCGTCAAGCCCGGTTCCTAGCGCCACCTGGCGCCCGCGCACCTCGGCCTTGGCCGAAACGACAGAGACGATTCGGGGCGCGCCGTCTTCGCCCATCACGAAGACCGGGGCGCCGGAGGAGCCGAAATCCACATCGCAAGACATAACCAGCGTACCCGCCGGCCGCCCCAGGATATGGCACACTTCCTGCAACGCCGGGCGGTTGGCGCGATCCTTGCCGTAGGAGACAACACCAACTTCCGCGCCCTTTCGCGGGCGCTGCTCGGTTTCAAACGGGGTGACGGAGTTGTTCTGGATCGGGGCCGAAAGCGCGAGCAGGGCCACGTCTTCGGCCACGTATTCCGCGCCATGGGGCCCGGTGTAGCGGTATTTCGGGTGGATCACCGATTTGCGCACTGTGCGCGTGGCCGCGGCCCGGCCATTGCGCCAGCCCGCGCGGAACGCGATCTCGCGATCGCCGATGCGCGCCTTGGTTTCGGGGTCAAACAGGCAATGGGCCGCGGTCAGCACCACATCGGGTTCGATCAGGGCGCCGGTGCAGAAGCTCGTATTGCCGATATCAAGCCGGCCAACGGCCTCATAGCCCTTGCTATCCTGCGCCGTGACAAGCGATTTCAGGCCCGATTGATTCTCGGCCCCGGCAGCGCCCGCCAAAATGAGGGCGGCCAAGATCGCACTCGTCAATACCCGCATCGATGCTCCCTTCGCCCCATCCGTTGGGTTATACGATGCTGTGGGGCAGGATTAAGGCCCAGTTCGGGAAAGAACGGGGGTGTCACCCTCTGCCAACAGCCCCATCGCGCAAGCGTGAAGGCGCATCGCGGCGGAAACCGGTAGAGACATCGCAGGATATGCCGAATGGAAGGGCCCCGGATGCGCCACATGTTCCTGATTGCCGCCTGCATGGCGCCCCCCGCGGCCCTTGCCGACCCCGCCGAGATCGTTGCGATTGAGGCAGTGGAACGCGGAGGCGCGTGGCAGTTTTCGGTCACCCTTCTTCATGGCGATACGGGGTGGGACGATTACGCCGATGGCTGGCGGATCGAGGCGCCGGATGGAACCGTTCTGGGCACGCGCGAGCTGCTCCACCCGCATGTGAACGAACAGCCCTTCACGCGGTCGCTGTCGGGCGTTGAGGTGCCGGCGGAACTGGCCGAGGTGATCGTGCGGGCGCGCACCAATGTGGATGGCTGGGACGAGGCGGGGGTGACGGCGGCGTTGCCCCGCTAGGGCTGGTTGGCGGCCCCGGCCGCGCGGGATATTCTCGCGCGATTTGCGCCGGAAAGCCCGCATATCCCAAGCGCGGCGCCCAGGCCCTGGTTTTCGCCCGGTCGACCTTAGGCCACGCGGAGGTGCCAGGGTCTTGCTACGCGGAGCAAACGGCACGCCCGACATGCCATGCGGGGCGACGGAGGCACCGCACCGCCCACGAACATCCGGATGGGGCAGAGCCACTAAATGCGAAACGAAACGGCTATGCCCCGCCCTGAACCGCGCGCGCCCTCCGGCCTTCCCAGAGCCACGCGCCGATTGCCAGCGTGGCCGCGATCAGCAGGAACAGCCAGGCAGGCAGCACCGGGCGCACGGTGATATCGGCGGTGAGAAACGCCTCACGCGGGGTGATCCCGATCCAGCCGCGCCCCGCCGCAGGGCGGCCCGGCCGCACCTGCCGGATATCGGGCGCACCGGCCTCTATGGGCAACACGCCGCCACGGGTGGCATCCACGAGCGGGTCCAGCACCTCAGCGCTCGCAATCGTCTGCACAAACTCGCGCGGCGCGGCGGGGCCGAGGGCGATCACCGCCTCCTCTTCACCATTCACAAGCCGGTAGAGCCCAATCTCGGGCGCCTCGTATTCGGCGGTGAAGCGGCCCGGCGCGCTTTCGGCGAGGGTCAGGCTCAGCGTTTCGCCATTAGGCCCGGTAAGCTCAACCTCCGGCACCGTCTCGTCCAGCGTGCGGCGCGTGATCGTCATCGTCTGCCCCTCCGCGGCAACGGTGAGCGCCTCTTCCTCAAGCTGGGGTTCCTTCATCATCCAATGGGCCAGCCTGCGCAGAAGCTCCAGCTGCGGGCCGCCGCCTTCATAGCCGCGGGACCAGAGCCATGCGTGATCGGAGGCCATGAGCGCCACGCGCCCTTCGCCCACACGGTCAAGCACCAGGAGCGGGCGCTCATCGGAACCGGCCATCACCGTCTGGCCACGCTCGGCAGTCACATCAACAAGCCGCAGCCAGCGGCCCCAGGGCGCATCGCCCTCTTCGGCGGTTTGCGCCAGCGGCGAAAACGCAGCAAGCCCCTCGGTTACCGGGTGCCGGTTTCCGAGATCGGTTATTTCGGGCAGGAACGGGTCTTCGATCACACGGCTCGTGGGGGCAGCGGGCACGATATCGCCCAATGGCGAGCGGTAGATCGAGCTTGCGGTGGCAAAATCCGGCCCCGCGGCGATCAGTACGGCGCCGCCCCGTTCCACGTAATCGCGCACGTTGTCGAGATAGATCGAGGGCAGGATTCCGCGGCGCTTGTAGCGATCGAAGATGATCAGATCGAACTCGTCGACCTTCTCCAGAAACAGCTCGCGGGTGGGGAAAGCGATGAGCGAAAGCTCGTTCACCGGCACGCCATCCTGCTTTTCCGGCGGGCGGAGGATCGTGAAATGCACAAGATCAACGGAACTGTCGGATTTCAGCAGGTTGCGCCAGGTGCGTTCGCCCGGATGCGGGGCGCCGGAGACGAGAAGCACGCGCAAGCGATCCCGCACCCCGTTGATCTGCACCACGGCGGAATTGTTGCGATCCGTCAGTTCAGATTCTGCCGCGGGCACGGTGAACTGCAACACGTTCAGCCCGCCATGGGGCAGCGTGACGGGCAGTTCGAGCGGCTGCCCCACGGGCACGTCGAAGGTTTCAGGCTCGGCACCATCGATCGAGATCTCAAGGCTTGCCGTTGCGCCTACGCTTTCGGGCACCGCGCCCTGATCCTCGATCTCAAGCGTCAGCGTGACGGGTTCGCCGAGGATGGCGAAGGCCGGGGCATTCTGCACGATCAGCCGCCGATCCCAATCCTCCTCTCGGCCCGTCTGCAAGACATGCAGCGGGGCGGGAAGCTCCGGCGCGCGTTCGATATCGTGCACCTGCCCGTCAGTTACCAAAATCGCACCCGCGAGCCGCGCGCGCGGTTCCTCCGCCATCACATCGGCCAGTGCCGAAAGCACGAGGCTGCCGCCGTCACCTTCGGCATCGGTTACCGTGGTCACGCGCAGCTCGGTGTTCTCCAAAGCGGCGATTTCGCTTTCGATGGCCGCCAGCGCCTCGGCCGTTTGATCGGCGCGGTCAGAGATGCGCTGGCTCGCCGTCTCGTCGATCACCGCGATCACGATATCGGTGAGAGGTTCGCGTTCCTCGCTTTGCACCGAGGGGTTGCCGATGGCCATCAAAAGCGCGCCGAGCGCCAGCGCCCGCAGCAGCGCGCCCGAAAGGCGGCGCCAGGCGGCAAGCGCAAGGAAGGCGGCAGCCGCGGCGATCAGGGCCCAGAACACCGGCGCGGGCACCAGCGGATCGAAGATGATGGTGCTTTCCATCCGCTACTGCCCCAGCCTATCCAGCAGCGCGGGCACATGCACCTGGTCTGATTTATAGTTGCCCGTGAGCACGTGCATGATGAGGTTGATGCCGAAGCGATAGGCGATCTCGCGCTGGCGCTCGCCGGTGAAGCCGCGGCCCACGGGGTACATCTGGCGCCCGTTCTGATCGATCGCCCAGGCCGCGGCCCAGTCATTGCCGCCGATCACGATGGGGGTAACGTTGTCATTGAGGTTGCGGAAGGGCATGCCTTCGGCGCGTTCCGCATCGCGCGGGGCGGCTTCCACCCAGACATCGCGGCTGGCATGGCGGCCCGGGAAATCCTGCAAAAGGTAGAAGGTGCGGGTCAGCACATGATCCTCGGGCACCGGCTCCAGCGGCGGGATATCGAGGGGGCGCGCAAGCTCCTGAAGCTTCCGGCCCGCCGGGCTGCCCCCGCCGAAACGCGCGATATCTGCATCGCGGGTATCGAACACGATCATGCCGCCGGTGCGCAGGTAGGTGTTCAGCCGTGAATAGGCTTCTGCCGAGGGCGTGGGCTGGTTCGCGGTGACCGGCCAGTAGAGGATCGGGAAGAAGGCCAGTTCATCGGTTTCGAGGTTCACCGCGATAGGCTCTGCCGGTTCAACCGATGTGCGGCGGCTGAGCATTTGCGACAGGCCGTAAAGCCCGGCGGCGGCGGTTTCGTCAAGGCTCCGGTCGCCCGTAATCACGTGGGCAAGCACCACTTCGGTGGTGGCTTCGAGCGCGAAGGCGTCGTCCATCTCCTGCGCGGCGGCGCCGGGCGCGTAAGCCGCAAGGGCCAGCCCGACCGCAAGCGTCGTGGCGACGCTGGGCCGGGGGCCCGAGAGGCGGCCCGAAAGCCAGAGGGCGGCGAGGATATCAATCAGCAGGAAGATCGCCGCCGCCGTGAGAAGCGCGCCCTTGAGCGCGGTTTCGCGCGCCACCACAAGCCCTTCGATGGCCACGCGCGCGGGCCACACCGCCGGGGCCAGCACCGTCTCTTCCCCAACCGCGTTGATTGCGAGCCGCCGATCCTCGCCCGTATAAAGGCCCGGGCGCAGATCGGGCCCGATCACCGGTTCGGCCAGAAGCTCTCCGGGCACGCCCGGCAGCACGCCCGCATCGATCACGTCGCCAAAGGCGGTGAGCACCTGATCGGGCGTCCAGGTCGTGCCCGCAAGATCCTCGGCGCTGGGGCTGGCGGGCCGGGTGGATACTGCGAGCCGTTCGAGCATCTGCACGAACAGGCCCGAAAGCGGGAGCGACGACCATTCGGCATTCGCGGTTACGTGGAAAAGCACGATCTGCCCCTGTTCCAAACGCTTTCGGGTCACAAGCGGGGTGCCATCGGCCAGCGCGGCTATGGTGCGCTCCGAAAGCGTTGGATCGGGTTGCGCCATCACCTGTGCCGTCACGCTCACTTCCTCGGGCACGGAAAGGCCGAAGAAGGGAGATTCCTCATTGAAGGCGCGCAGCGTTTTCGGCTCGCCCCAACTCATCGCGCCGCCCACGGAGCGGCCGCCTTCGCGCAGCCGCACGGGCATCAGCGGATCTTCCTCGCCGCGGCTCACATCGCTTGCCGCAAGCCGCGGGCCGGCGAACCGCACGAGCAGCCCGCCCTCCTCGATCCATTCGAGAAGCGGCGCGGCGTCGGCATCCGAAATCGTCGCCACATCGGCGAGAACGATGGCATCGGGGTTTGAGAGAATGATGTCGCCCAGCGGCCCATCGATCAGATCCGCCGTCGGTTCCAGCGCCTGAACGAGGTAGTGGGTGGGGGACAGGAGTTCGAGCCCTTCGCGATCATCGCGCCCCGCGATCAGCGCCACTTCGCGGCGGCGGAGCGCATCGTCCGTCAGCGTAACGGCTCCGGCAGAGCGCGCACCCTCGATCTCGAACCGCGTGATGCGGTTGCGAAGCTCGGGCGGGAGCGAAAGCTCAACCTGGGCCTCAAGGTCGGATGGTGGAAAGCGCAGGTCCGCCCGGGCCAGAACGCGGGGCGTTCCGCTCGGATCAAGCCCCTGTGCGGCAATGGTCAGGCTCGCAGGCTCTCCCTCCACCGCACGGGTGCCCCGCAGCAGGATACGGCCCTCTTCGAAAAGCGCCGGGCGCAGCGCATGAATGGGCCGCGCGCTTTGAAAGACGGTGACATTGCCCTGGCTTTCCGCGCGTTCGAGAAGCGCCTCGCGCCACGGATAAGCACGGCCGTCCGACATCCAGAAGGTTTCAAAACGGTCCTGCGCCGCCTGATCCCACCACGCAAGCACATCTTCCTCGCGCGGGGCCCAGGGCGCCGGCCGCAGGCTTGCGAGCCGCTCCCGAAGCGCATCGGCAGGCTGAAACGCCAGCGCGCCCGCAGGCGGATCTGTCAGCGCAACGATGGCGGCGGGGCGGCCATTGCGGCTTGCATCTTCCAGAAGCTGATCCACCCGATCCATCCGCTGGCCCCAATCGCGGGCATCGGCCCAACTGCCATCGATCAACACCAATAGCGGGCCATCCCCGGCTTGCTGCGCCTGTGGGTTCAGAACCGGGCCCGCAAACCCCAGGATCACCGCTGCGATGGCGAGCGTGCGCAAGGCCAGCAGCCACCAGGGCGTTTTATCGGTTTCGCTATCGTCGTCTTCCAGGCCAAGCAGCAGCGCAACCGCCGGGAACATCCGGCGCACCGGTGCGGGGGGCACCGCGCGCAGCAGGAACCACAGGATCGGAAGCGCGATCAGGCCAAGAAGCAGCGCGGGGGCGGTGAAACCGATTGAGCCGATTGTGAACATCAGTGCACCCGCTCGATTGCCTGATACAGCCAGAGCAGCGCGGCGCTTGCCGAATGATCCGTATGGTACGTGGAATACTGCCAGCCGGTTACGCGGGCGAGGGTTTGCAGCGCCGCCTTCCGCTCGGCAAGGCGATCCAGATACCTGTCGCGCAGATCGCGCGCCTTGCGGGTTTCGAAATCAAGCGAGCCTGCGACGGAGTGAAAGATCGTGCGGCCCTCGAAGGGAAACGCCTCTTCCTGCGGGTCGAGCACCTGCACCAGCGCACCTTCCACGCCACGATCGGCGGCCTTGGCAATGGCGCGTTCAACGGGCGCGACATCGCCGAGGAAATCGGAAAGAAACACCGCCTGCGCATGGGCGGGCAGCCCGCGCACTTCGGGGCGCGCGTAATCTTCGGGATTGCTATCGTCACTCAGCGTATCGGCCAGCCGCATCAGCTGCAGTTCCCCCGATCGGGGCGGCAGGCTGAGATCGGCCATGCCCACCCGTTCCCCACCGCGGATCAAAAGGCTGGCGAGGGCAAGCGCCAGAACGCGCGCGGCGTGGGCTTTGGTGGGCAGATTGCGCGATGAGGCGAATTGCATGGATTGGCCGGGATCGACCCAAAGCACGATGCATTGTGCCGCCTGCCATTCCTTCTCCCGCACGAAATGGGTGTCAGACCGGCCTGAGCGGCGCCAATCCACCATCCGCGCCTCATCCCCGGGCCGCGCGGCACGGTATTGCCAAAACTCGTCGCCCAGGCCCGACCGGCGACGCCCGTGTTCGCCCAGCAGCACAGACGAGGCAAGGTGATCGGCCGCCGCAAGAAGCGGCGGCAGCGGCGCGGCTAGATCTTCGGCGCGCGCGCGAAGATCGGTGGCCTGGCTCACGCAGCAGCCTCCACCCGTGTCACCCGTTCGGCAACTTCAGCGATCACGCCGGAAAGATCGGCGCCGCGGGCGCGGGCCGCGAAGGTCAGCGCCATGCGGTGCGAAAGAACCGGCGCGGCCATTGTGGCCACATCTTCCGGCGACGGCGCGAGCCTGCCCTCAAGCAGCGCTTGCGCACGAACCGTCAGCATCAGCGATTGCGCGGCGCGGGGGCCCGGGCCCCAGCCCACGTTCTGCTGAACCGAATCGGGCGCGGCGCCATCTTCGGGCCGGCAGGCACGTACAAGATCGAGGATCAGCTCCAGAACCGCCTCGCCCACGGGCATCCGCCGCACAAGCGCCTGCGCGGCCACCAGTTCGGAGGGCGAGAACACTTGCGTTGATTCCGCCTCGCTCACCCCGGTGGTGGCGATCAGGATATCGCGCTCGGTTTCCCGATCGGGATAGGGCACATCGATTTGCACGAGAAAGCGATCAAGCTGCGCTTCGGGCAGCGGATAGGTGCCCTCCTGCTCGATCGGGTTTTGCGTGGCCAGAACGTGGAAGGGCGCAGGCAGTGCGTGGGGCTGGCCCGCGATCGTGACCGATTTCTCCTGCATCGCCTGCAGAAGCGCGGATTGGGTGCGCGGGCTTGCGCGGTTGATTTCATCGGCCATCAGAAGCTGGCAGAAGATCGGGCCCTCGATGAACTTGAACGCACGGCTGCCGTCGGCGCCTGTTTCCAGCACCTCGGAACCCAGAATATCGGCAGGCATCAGATCGGGCGTGAACTGCACGCGGGCGCCATCGAGGCCCAAAACCGTGGAGAGCGTATCAACGAGTCGCGTCTTGCCCAGCCCCGGAAGGCCGATCAGAAGCCCGTGGCCGCCGCAGAGAATCGCGGAAAGAACGAGGTCCACCACCCGCTCCTGCCCGATGAAGCGCTTGGTAATGCTGGCTTTTGCCTCGGCAAGTTTCTCGCCAAGTGCCTCGATCTCTGCCACGAGATCCTGCTCGTCGCTCATGCCACGCCTCCATGCTTGAATCTTTTCGCCATTAAACGGAACTTTCCCGTCAAATCCAAATGGCAAAAACGTTAACTGCACCCGTGAGTGACAAACCTTCCGCCGAAAGCCTAGCGGCCAGCGCACGTGCCGCAACAAAAGGCGGTTTGCCGCCCGTTCACCTGTGGAACCCGCCCTTTTGCGGAGATCTCGATATGCGGATCGCGCGGGATGGCACCTGGTTCTATCAGGGCACGCCGATCGGGCGCCCGGGGCTTGTGAAGCTCTTCTCCTCGATCCTTAGGAAGGATGGCGCCGATTACTTCCTTGTCACGCCGGTGGAGAAGGTGGGGATCACCGTGGATGACGCGCCCTTCGTGGCCGTGGATTTCGAGGCCGAGGGCACGGGCGAAGACCAGAACCTGACCTTTGAAACGCATGTGGGCGATACCGTCACCGCCGGGCCGGAGGCACCGATCCGGGTGGAGCGCGATCCTGAAACAGGCGAGCCTTCCCCGTATGTTCTGGTGCGCGCCAACCTCGAAGCGCTGATTGATCGGAAAAGCTTCTACCGGCTGGTTGATCTTGGGGCGCATCACATCATTGAGGGCAATTCGTGGTTCGGCCTCTGGTCTGGCGGCGAGTTCTTTCCGATCCTGCCGTCGGGAGAGCTTGGCTAAGCCCTCTCCCCCGCAACACGCCGCCCGTGACTAAGACGGAGAAAGGCCCCCATGCTGCCAAAACGGTTTGCGCCCTACCTGCTTGCGTTGCTGTTGTCGGGCGTGATGTCTTTTCTCGTCTCGGGCATCTCCACCTACCGCGCCATCGGTGCGCCGGAGGTGTTTTTCGGCACGTGGATGAGCGCCTGGTCCCTCGCCTGGGCGGTGGCGTTTCCAACACTGATCGTGTTCCGGCCGGTGATAACGCGGCTTGTCGCCCGGATCACTGACGACTAGCGCCGGAACGGCGAAGGCCGCTGGCCCTCCTTGAGGGAACGCACCACATCCGCGATCCGTTTGGCGCGGGTCGGTTCCGTCTTGGCAAGCTTGATCCATTCCAGCGTGCCGCGCTTGACGGATCGGGGATACGCCTCCCACCCCGTTGCCAGGGCGCCCAGAGCCGCGTCAAGGTCGGCGGGTTTTTCAAGCCGCTCCACATCATCGAGGAACGCCCACATGCCGTTCGCCTCCGCCGCTGCGATCTTGGCCTCCCCCGCCGCCGTCATCTGGCCCGACCCCCGCATCCGGCCCACGATCTCTTTGTTGACGGCAGACCAGGCGGAGGTTTCCTTTCTGGGTGAGATCAGGTGCATCATCCGGTCGTCATCCACACTGCGCACGGAACTGTCGATCCAGCCCCAGCAGATCAGCTCTTCAACAACCTCGCCGAAGGGCAGATAGCTCGGGTGATGTTTCTTGAAGGTCACGGCCCAGACAGAGGCGGAACTTGCGTGGTTGTCTTCGAGCCAAGCGCGCAAGGCGGCCCGGGTGGCAAACTCGATGCGCGGCGAGTCTTTGCTCATCTAAAGGGCGCGGCGGCGGTAAAGAACGAAATCGGCAAGCTCGTCATATTCATCATTGCCCGGGTATTTCTCACAAGATTCGAACCCGAGACGTTCATAAAACCTCAGCATCGGCGTGTTGTTCTTCAGCGTGTCGGCATAGGCATAGCGCATCCCCATGCCGCGCGCCTCCTCAAGCCGCGCCTCAACGAGGCGGCGCCCGAGGCCGCTACCCTGGCACTCCGGCAAAACGAACAGGCGTTTGAGCTCCACCGCGCCGGGCGCGCAGGTGCGCATCATCCCGCATCCCACAAGCCGGCCGCCTTCGTCATGGGCCAGCGCCACGCGGCCCGAAGGCGGGAAAAAGCCGGGGATATCCCGCATGGTGTCGGCCACAAGATCATCGGGGCTGAAATTCGGCCCGCCCAGGGCAACGAGCTTCGGCACCATAACGCTGTAGTATTGGCGCGTGATATCGGCCATCGCATCGCGGTCGGGAATTTCGTCAACAAGCGTGATCGCGTAGGTCATGGGCGTCAATGCGCCTCCGCCCAGTTCGCGCCCTGCCCGGCATCTACCACAAGCGGCACCGAGAAATGCACCGCCGGATCGGCAGCGCCCTCCATCACCTCGCGCGCGCGGACCACAAGATCGCTCACCGCGCCTTCCTCCACCTCAAACAGCAATTCGTCATGCACCTGCAGCAGCATTTTCGCAGGCAGAGCCGAGATTGCCTCGGGCATGCGGATCATCGCGCGGCGGATCACATCCGCCGCCGTGCCCTGGATCGGGGCGTTGATCGCGGCGCGGCGGGCAAACCCGGCATGGGGGCCCTTGGCGTTGATTTCCGGGGTGTTGATCCGGCGGCCAAAGCGGGTTTGCACAAAGCCGTGTTCCTTGGCGAAGGCGATCGTGTCATCCATGTAGGCGCGAATGCCCGGAAAGCGCTCAAAATAGCGGTCGATGAAGCCCTGCGCCTCATCGCGCGGGATGCGCAGATTGCGGGCAAGGCCAAAGCCCGAAATCCCGTAGATCACGCCGAAGTTGATGGCCTTTGCCTGGCGCCGGATCTCCGGCGTCATGTCTTCGAGCGGCACGTTGAACATTTCCGAGGCGGTTGCGGCGTGGATATCCTGCCCTTCGCGGAAGGCCTCCTTCAGCGCGTCGATCCCGGCGATATCGGCCAGGATGCGCAGCTCGATCTGGCTGTAATCGAGGCTGACGAGCACGCGCCCGGGCTCGGCCACAAACGCTTCGCGGATGCGGCGGCCTTCTTCGGTGCGCACGGGGATGTTCTGCAGGTTGGGATCGGTCGAGGCGAGGCGCCCGGTATTGGCCCCGGCGATGGAGTATGATGTGTGAACCCGCCCGGTTTCGCCATTGATGTGATCCTGCAGCGCGTCCGTGTAGGTGGATTTCAGCTTCGAGAGTTGCCGCCAATCGATCACCCGCGCGGGTAGATCATGTTCGGTGGCCAGATCTTCAAGCACATCGGCGGGGGTGGAGTACTTGCCCGTCTTCCCCTTCTTGCCGCCTTCGAGGCCCATCTTTTCGAACAGGATCTCGCCCACCTGCGCGGGTGAGCCCACGTTGAAGGGCTGGCCTGCCAGTTCGTGGATCTCATCCTCAAGCTGCGCCATCTTCTGCGCAAAGGCGTTTGACATCCGGCTCAGCGTATCGCGATCCACCTTGATGCCCGCGATCTCCATATCCGCGAGCACCTGAACCATCGGGCGTTCCAGCGTTTCATAAACGGTCGCGACCTGCCGCTGATGCAGCTGCGGCTTGAACATCTGCCAAAGCCGTAGAGTGATATCGGCATCTTCGGCGGCGTATTTGACCGCATCGTCGATGGCGACGCGATCGAAGGTGATCTGCGATTTGCCGGTGCCCAGAAGCGATTTGATCTCAATGGGGTTGTGCCCGAGATAGCGCTCTGAAAGCAGATCCATCCCGTGCCCATGCGTGCCCGCATTCATGGCGTAAGACATCAGCATGGTGTCATCGATCGGGGCCACGATAATGCCGTGGCGCGCGAAGATCTTGGCATCGTATTTCATGTTTTGCCCGATCTTCATCACCGCAGGGTCTTCCAGAAGCGGTTTGAGGATGGCAAGCGCCTCGTCCATCCCGATCTGCCCCTCGGCCAGATCGTCCGTGCCAAAAAGATCATCGGCAGACGAGGCGCGGTGGGTCAGGGGAACGTAGCAGGCCGATCCCGGCTCCACCGCAAGCGAAATGCCCACAAGCTCTGCGGTCATCTCGTTGAGGCTCGTGGTCTCGGTATCAACCGCCACCCATCCGCGCGCCTCCGCCTTGGCCACCCAGGCCCCAAGCGCCGCCGAATCGGAGACCTTTTCGTAACCCTCGGGCTCGAACGGCACCGCCTCGGGCTCCGGCGGCGCATCGGCTTCGGCGCTTGCCGCAGGCGCCGCTACGGCGGGCGCCTCCACGCCCAGCGCATCGGCCACGCGCTTGGTGATCGTGCGAAACTCCATCTGAGCCAGAAACGCCAGAAGCGGCTCCGCCTCGGGATCCCTCACTTCCAGCGTGTCGAGCGCGTAATCGAGCGTCATGTTGCAATCAAGCTCGACGAGTTGCTTCGACAGGCGGATCTGTTCCGCATTGTCGATCAGCGTTTGCCGCCGCTTGGGTTGCTTGATCTCCTCTGCACGCGCCAGAAGGGTTTCAAGATCGCCGAACTCGTTGATCAGCATCGCGGCCGTCTTCACCCCGATGCCAGGCGCGCCGGGCACGTTATCCACGCTGTCCCCGGCCAGCGCCTGCACATCCACCACGCGCTCGGGCCCCACGCCGAATTTCTCCTCCACACCCTCAATCCCGATGCGGCGGTTCTTCATGGCGTCGTACATCTCGACGCCGCCGCCCACGAGCTGCATGAGATCCTTGTCCGATGAGACGATGGTCACCCGCCCGCCCGCATCGCGGGCCTTGCAGGCGAGCGTGGCGATGATGTCATCGGCCTCGAACCCCTCCTGCTCAAGGCAGGCGATATTGAAGGCGCGCGTGGCCTCGCGTGTCAGCGGGATCTGCGGGCGCAGATCTTCAGGCATCTCATCGCGATTGGCCTTGTAGAGATCGTAAAGATCGTTGCGAAAGGTGTGGCTGCCCTTGTCGAATACCACCGCCGCATGGGTGGGCGCATCGGCGCCCTTCTGATCCTCGATCATTTTCCACAGCATGTTCACGAAGCCGGAGACCGCGCCCACCGGCAACCCGTCGGATTTTCGGGTCAGAGGCGGCAGCGCGTGATAGGCGCGGAAGATGAAGGCCGATCCATCGACCAGGCTAAGATGATGGCCCTTGCCGAATGCCATGGTTCCCCCCGCACTTTGGCTACCGGCCAAGGGTTAGCCTTTTGGCCCGGCGCCGTCCACGGCCCGGCGGCTCGCTCTGGAGATGCTGCTGACAGGAATGCGATGCGGGTGGCTCAGGCCCGGCCTGCGGAAACCGGGATCAGCCCGCCGGTTTCTCCGCGAAACTCTCGTGGATATAGCGCTTGTCGCAATAGCCACACTCCACCCAGCCGCGATCGGGCGGGATCGAAAGCCACACGCGCGGATGGCCAAGCGCGCCTTCGCCGCCGTCGCAGCACACACGCCAGCTGCTCACCACCTCGGTTTCGGGCGCATCGATATCCATGGCGTGGCAACCACTCCGATCAAACGGGCCGAAGGCCCGGGATGGGTGAACCATAGGCGCATTCGCCGCGCCGCGGCAAGGGCGGGATGCGGCGTGGTTAACCGGCCAGGCCGCGCCGCACCAGGTTCAGCCCGGCAATCACGAGCACCAGAAGAGTTGCGCGCCGGAACGTGGCCTGATCGATCCGGTCCTGCACCAGAAAACCCAGCGCGAGGCCCGCGAGCGCCGGCAGCAGGAAGAGCGCGGAGAACTGCGCCGTCTCCCCGTTGAGCAGCCCCGATCTGATATGCGCGAGCGCCAGAACAAGCGCGCCGCTGCCGTAGATCACGCCCTGAAGCCGCACCTGCACCGCCTTGGGCGTTTCAAGCGCGGTCAGATACAGCACCGTTGGCGGCCCCCAAACGCCGCTGATCCCACCAAGAAAACCCGAGAACGTGGCCACACCCAGCTCCACCGCGCGCCGGGCCGAAGCCGGGAAGCGCAGGCGAAAGCCCATCAGTTGCAGCATGGCGAATACCGTGACGGGCACGCCAAGCAGCAGGAACAGGACCGACTCGGGCAAAATGAACACAAGCTGCGCGCTCAGCATGATGAAAAGCCACAGAACCGCGAGGTAGCGCCAGTGATCACGCGTGGCCTCCACCGCCGCGGAAAACCCGCCCCTCAGCGCCTGCCACAGATTGGTGGCCAGCGTGGGCAGGATCAGCGCGGCAAGGGCAAGATCGGGCGGCAAAACGGTGGCCAGACCCGAGATCATGATCATCGGCATCGCAAAGCCCACAACGCCCTTCACGATCCCGGCAATCAGCGCCACGCCAATGCAAACCAGCCATATCTCCAGCGCCAATTCTGGCATGAACGCTCCGCACACCGATTGGCCCGGGGTGTATCAACCGGTCGCAGCGGCTGCATCAATGAAACGCCTGCGATACTTTTGTTCAATATTGGCGCCCAAAAAGAAATGTTGTTGCTCCGCTTCTGCAAATGCACTACCCCCTTCGCGGGTGCAGAAAAGGAGCCTCGCCATGGCGCATGACGGACAGGATATTGGGGAGCAAACCATCGTGTTGCCCGGCCTTCTGGCCCATACGGCGGATGCGGTGCCGGCAGCGGAACAGGTGCTTGACCGCGCGAAGTCAGCGGTGCGCGGAATGGTTACCGCCGATGGCAAGGTCTCGCCAGCGCTGATCGAGGAACATCAGGTGGCCGCGCATGGCCTGGCGTGGCTTGCCACATATGTTGAGGCGCTGCGGCAGATGCAGGGCTGGGCCGAACGGCTGGAAAGCGAGGGCCGGTTCGGCGAGGTTGAACAGCTGATCCTGCAGATCGCCTTCGGGGAATACCTCTGGCAGATCTATGGCGGCATTCCGATGAGCCAGGGCGAATTGCTGCGCCCGCAAGATATCGGGCTCAGCCAGGAGGATCAGCGCGCGCTGATGGCGCCGGGGGTGATGACGCTCACCCAATCGGGCAACACCCAGGCCGCGCGCACGCGGCTGGTTGAGCTGATGCAGGAACGTGCCGCGGAGATCACCGTGGGCGCCACGGGGCTCGACGAAGAGCTGGAGATGATCCGCGAACAGTTCCGCCGCTATGCGGTGGAGCGGGTGATCCCCGATGCGCATGAGTGGCACCTCAAGGATGAGCTGATCCCGATGGAGATCATCGAGGAGCTTTCCGAAATGGGCGTGTTCGGGCTGACAATCCCTGAGGAGTTCGGGGGCCTCGGCCTTTCGAAGGCCTCGATGTGCGTTGTCTCCGAAGAGCTATCGCGCGGCTACATCGGCGTGGGATCACTTGGCACACGCTCAGAGATCGCGGCAGAGCTGATCATCGCGGGCGGCACCGATGCGCAGAAGGAAAAGTGGCTTCCGGGGCTGGCCAGCGGGGAGATCCTGCCAACGGCCGTATTCACCGAGCCCAATACGGGCTCAGACCTTGGTTCCCTGCGAACCCGCGCGGCGAAGGATGCTAATGGCAACTGGGTGCTGAACGGCAACAAGACGTGGATCACCCACGCCGCCCGCACCCATGTGATGACAGTTCTGGCCCGCACCATCCCCGACACGACCGATTACCGCGGCCTGTCGATGTTTCTCGCCGAGAAAACACCGGGAACCGACGAAGAGCCTTGGCAGGATCCCGGCATCTCCGGCGGCGAGATCGAGGTGCTCGGCTATCGCGGAATGAAGGAATACACCGTCAATTTCGACGATTTCGAAGTGAGCGGCGAAAACCTCCTGGGCGAGGCCGAGGGCCAGGGCTTCAAGCAGCTTATGCAGACGTTTGAGAGCGCCCGGATCCAAACCGCGGCGCGGGCCATCGGTGTGGCGCAATCCGCGCTCGATATCTCGATGCAATACGCGCAGGATCGCAAGCAATTCGGCAAATCGCTCATCGATTTCCCCCGTGTCTCCGGCAAGCTGGCCATGATGGCGGTGGAGATCATGGTGGCCCGCCAACTTACTTATTTCTCCGCCCGCGAAAAGGATGAGGATCGCCGCTGCGATCTGGAGGCCGGGATGGCCAAGCTGCTCGGCGCCCGCGTGGCCTGGGCGGCGGCCGATAACGGGCTTCAGATCCATGGCGGCAATGGCTTTGCGCTGGAATACGCGATCAGCCGGGTGCTTTGCGATGCGCGGATCCTCAACATCTTTGAGGGCGCAGCCGAGATTCAGGCACAGGTGATCGCCAGGCGGCTGCTCGGCTAGCGGCCAGGGCCCGCTTCAGAATTTCCGGCGTCTCTTCCCCGAAACCTCTTGCCAGGCCGTAGACAGTACCTAAGTTAGAGGCTCTAACTTGGGAGATGCGCCATGCCTCAGACCGTTCTTCTTACCGGCATCACCGGTTTCATCGCCAAGCGCATCGCGCTCGATCTCCTGAATGCCGGCCACACGGTGCGCGGATCGCTTCGCTCCGCCGGGCGTGCCGACGAGGTGCGCGATGCGCTGCGCCCGCAGCTTTCCGATCCCGCGGCGCTTGAGCGGCTCAGCTTCGTGGAGCTTGATCTTACGCGGGATGAAGGCTGGGGCGCGGCGCTTCAGGGCACCGATGCGCTTCTGCACACGGCCTCTCCCTTCCCGATGACCCAGCCGAAGGATGAGAACGCGATCATCCGCCCGGCGGTGGATGGCACGCTTCGCGCCCTGCGCGCGGCCCAGGCGGCGGGGGTAACCCGCGTTGTGCTGACATCTTCGGTCGTGGCGATCGAAGCGGTGGAGGTGGGCGGCCGGCCCTATACGCCGGAGGATTGGAGCGATCTCGCGCATCCCAAATCCTCACCCTACTACAAATCGAAAACACTGGCGGAGCGCGCGGCGTGGGAGTTTGTGGGCGATCATCCCGAGATGAAGCTCACCACAATTAACCCCGCATTGGTGCTCGGCGCGCCGATGGATGGCAACTTCGGCACGTCGCTGCAGCTTATCGAACGCATCTTCAACGGCAGCGATCCGATGGTGCCCGATATCGGCTTCGCGGTTGTTGATGTGGCGGACGTTTCCGCCATGCATGTCGCGGCGCTGGAACGGCCCGAAACGGCGGGCAATCGCTATATCGCAGCGGCCTCTTCGGTGACGATGGTGGAGATAGCGCGCCACCTCAAAGCCACCTACCCGGATCGCAAGATCCCCACCCGGGTGGCGCCGAAACCGGTTCTGCGGCTGCTCTCGCTTTTCGATTCAACGATCAAGACGATCCTGCCCGGTATCGGCATCACACCGCACTTCGATGCCAGCGCCAGCACGCGCGATCTGGGCGTGACCTTCACGCCCTGGCAAAAGGCGACGGAGCGCGCGGCAGAGGCGATCGCCGCGAAGTAGCGCGCTCAGGCCGCGCGCCGCACCAGATCCACAAACCGCGCGCGCGCTTCAGGCAACGGCTTCTCGCCAAGGCTTTCGGCCAGTTGGCTGGCCAGGAAATGCCCGGTAGTGCGCAGCCCGTCCGCAATCTCGCCCATCTTGCCCCGCCCTTCGCCCAGCAGTGCCGGGGGCAGCGGCAGCAACTTCTCGGCCCAGTCGCCGGCCCCCTCGGCGCTCACGGCCCGGCCCGTGCGGGGCGAAACATAGGCCAGATCGTCAAGCGCGCCGGTTACCGCGCAGCGGCTGAGATCAAGGCCGAAGCCCATTTCATCAAGCAGCGCCAGTTCCCAGCGAAGATAGGCGAGCGGCCAGGCCGGGTTGGTGCCGATCAGATCGAGAAGTGCTTTGGTGCGGCGGTAAAGCTGCGGATGCGGCTCCCGCTCCGGCAACGAAAAAAGCAGGAGCGCGGAGACGGCGTTCAGCGCAGCAAGCGTAAGCCTGTCGGCCATCAGATCCGCAGCGCGGCTCTTGACCGGCTCCACCGTGAACGTGCCCAGATGCGCATCGAGCCGGGCGCGCCAGGTGAGATCAAGCTGCGCGCCGGGCTGAAGCACGGGCGCGATCTTGCGCGAGGTACCGCCGCGCACGATGCCCGCATGCCGCCCGTGGCCTTCCGTCAGCACATCGATGATCGCAGCCGTTTCGCCGTGGCGGCGCACGGCGAGCAGCGTGCCCTCCTCACGCCACTCCATCGCTAATCCGCCAGCCCGGGTTCATCAAGAAGGTGGCGCCCCGCCCGATCTTCCACCTCGATCACCCAGAGATCGCGGTCAAACCCCCGCTGTTTGGCGAGCGAGGCATCAACATCCGCCTCGGCGCCTTCCGAAAGCGTGACCCAGGCGCGCTCGCCCGTCATCAGATCGAAGGAGCGCTGGAAGCAGCGGGCCTGCCCATCAAGCGTGTTGAGCTTCACAAGCACCGTGCCCGCCGTGGGATCCCCCTTGGCGGTTATGAAAGCCGGGATATCGGCCAGTTGGAGGCGCTTGAGATAGCCCGCCACCCAGATATGCGTGGCGAGCCGGCTCATTCCGCACCGTCGCGGAAATCGAGGCCCATCTCCGAATAGCGCTCTGCCTCCTCCAGCCAGCCGGGCCGCACCTTCACTTGTAAAAAGAGATGCACCGTGCGGCCCAGAAACTCCCCGATCTCGGCCCGCGCAGCCTGGCTGACCGCCTTGATCGTTTCGCCCTTTTTGCCCAGCACGATGCCCTTATGCCCATCGCGGGCCACATAGATCACCTGATCGATCCGGGTGGAGCCATCCTTGCGATCCTCCCAACCCTCGGTTTCGACGGTAAGCTGATAGGGCAATTCCTGATGCAGACGAAGCGTGAGTTTTTCGCGCGTCGTCTCGGCAGCGATCATGCGCACGGGCAGGTCGGCGATCTGGTCTTCGGGGTAAAGCCAGGGGCCTTCGGGCAGCGCGCCCGCCAGCCAGCGGCGCAGATCCTCCACCCCATAGCCCTTCTCGGCGGAGATCATGAACGTCTCCGCAAACGGAAAGCGCGCGTTGAGATCTTCGGTCAGCGCGAGAAGAGCGGGGGCTTCCACCCGATCAATCTTATTGATGGCGAGCGCAACCATGCGGCCCTCCGCCCGGGCGCCCAGGCTTTCGATGATCTCTTCCACGCCCGCCGTCACCCCGCGATGGGCCTCGACCAGCAGCACAACGATATCGGCATCCGCCGCGCCGCCCCAGGCCGCGGCCACCATCGCCCGGTCGAGCCGCCGCCGGGGGCGGAAGAGCCCGGGCGTATCCACGAATACCAGCTGCGCCGCGCCCTCGATCGCCACGCCCCGGATACGCGCCCGCGTTGTCTGAACCTTGTGGGTGACGATCGAAACCTTCGCGCCCACCATGCGGTTGAGCAGCGTGGATTTGCCCGCGTTGGGCTCCCCAATCAGGGCAACAAAGCCGGCGCGTGTGGTCATATGCAGGGCCTGTGCATCACGATCCCCTCCCTCTAGTGCCTTTCGCCAGGCGTGGCGAGGGGCGTGTGTTGCCGCGGCACGGCCACAGAGGCGCCACGCCACCGCCCTGCACCTCTGGTAGTATGCCACCACCCATTGCAACGCAGGAGGGAGCCATGTTCAGGCTCGTGATCCGCTGGTTCGTTGGGGGCAAGAAACATCACACGTCAGCGCCGCGTCCGGTTCAAAGGGAAGCACGTGCGGCGCGCCCGGTGCTCGTACATCCCGTCCAGGCACATGCGCCGCCGAAACCCTGCGCCCACCCCGCGCAAAGCACACTTCCCAATGGCCAGCCGAAGGTTCTGACAGGCCGCGCATGGATCATTGACGGCGATACGATCCGCATCAAGAAAACCGATATCCGGCTCGCAGGAATCGACGCGCCGGAAGTGGAAGACCCCTTTGGGCAAAAGGCCAAATCGGCGATGATCAAGCTCTGTTGGGGGAAAGTGATCACCGCGCATCTCACAGGCGAGATGTCCTACCACCGGGTTGTGGCGGTGTGCCGCCTGCCCGATGGCCGGGATCTTGCCGCCGAACTTGTGCGGCAGGGCCTTGCCATCGACTGGCCGAAATTCTCCGGCGGGCGCTACCGGCATCTCGAAACCTCGGATGCGCGCAAGAAGCTCTGGCGCTGCGTGGCGCTTCAAGAAGGTCGGCGTCCGCCTAGGGCGCACCAGACACGGTTGCCAAAAGCCGCTCCGCCGCCGTCTTCTCCGCCTCCCGCTTGGCCCGGCCATCGGCGGTAACGGCGCGGCCATCGGCGAGGCGCGCCTCGATGGTAAACACGGGCGCATGGGGCGGGCCGGCGCGGGAAATCTCGGTATAGGTCGGCGCGGGCTGGCCGCGGGATTGGGCCCATTCCTGCAGCGCGGATTTGGGATCCTTGGCATCGGCATCAAGGGTCTCGATCCGGCGCGCCCAGAGGCGGAGCACCACCGCGCGCGCCGCCTCCAGCCCGCCATCAAGGTAGATGGCGGCGATCACGGCCTCCATCGCATCCCCAAGCGCCGCATCCAGCTTGCGGCCGCCCGAAATCATCTCGGATTTGCCCAGCCGCAGCACATCGCCGAGCCCAAGCTCGCGCGCCACGTCTGCGCAGGTTTCCTTCTTCACAAGCAGGTTGTAGCGCGGCGCCAGCGTGCCTTCCGAGGCGCCGGTATCCGCGCCCAGAACCGCCTCGGCGATGACGAGGTTCAGAACCCGGTCGCCCAGAAACTCCAGGCGCTGGTTGCTGGCCCGCGTAGGCGAGGTAAGCGAGGGATGCGTCAGCGCCTCGATCAGGCGCTCCGGCCGGGCAAAGCGGTGGCCGAGACGCTCGGAAAAGCCCGCAAGTTCGGCCGAAAGCCGCACTACTCGATCGCCTTGAAAAAGCGATCCCCCCGCCACGTCCAGAAGAAGAAAAGCGAACGCCCGGCGGCGGAGAACATCACCCGGTCGGCGCGCCCGATCAGGAATTCGTAGGGCACGAAGCCCACGCCGTTGGGCGGCATCACGCGGCTGTCGGTCGAGTTGTCGCGGTTATCGCCCATGAAGAAATAGTGCCCCTCGGGCACGGTGTAGACGGGCGTGTCGTCCAGCCGGGCGGGCCGTACATCAAGCACGCTGTGCTGCGTGCCGCCGGGCAGGGTTTCGGTGAAGCGCGGCTTTTCGCAGATCGCACCCAGCCCGATGCCCGGGTTGGCGCAAAGCGGCAGGTTGCCGACGGGGCCCTGCCGTTCGAACACCTCTTCGAATGTGCCGTCGGGTTCCTGCGGCGCCGGTGCGCCATTGATATGGAGGAGGCCGCCGATCATCTGCACCTGATCTCCGGGCAGCCCCACCACGCGCTTGATGAAATCGCTCCCGTTCACCGGGTGGCGGAACACGACCACATCGCCCCGCTCCGGCTCCGACCCCAGGATGCGGCCGCTGATCGGGCAGACGGCGAAGGGGCAGGAATAGCGCGAATAGCCGTAGGCCATCTTGTTGACGAAGAGGAAATCGCCGATCAGCAGCGTATCCTTCATCGAGCCCGATGGAATCCAGAACGGCTGAAAGAACAGGGTGCGGAAAACGCCGGCGATCAGTAGCGCGTAAACGATGGTTTTTATCGTTTCGACGATGCCATTTTTCGCGTCGACATCGGTTGCCATGCGCCTGCCCTGTTTCCAGCCAATGGGCCGCTACATGAGTGTGTGGGGGTCTGGTGTCAAGCGCGTGTCCTCCTCGGGCAGTGCCTCGATCACCACGAAGGCCTGTGCCCAGGGGTGATCGTCTGTGAGCGTCACATGGATGATCGCCTCGTGGCCTTCCGGCGTCAGTTCCCGCAGCCGCTCCGCCGCCCAGCCGGTGACATGCATCACGGGCTGGCCCGTCTGCAGGTTGGTGACCGACATGTCTTTCCACGCGATCCCCATGCGCAGCCCCGTGCCGAGCGCCTTGGAGCAGGCCTCTTTCGCCGCCCAGCGCTTGGCATAGGTGCCCGCAGTGTCGCGCCGCCCCTCGGCCTTACGCCGCTCGATATCGGTGAAGACACGGGTGCGAAACCGGTCGCCAAACCGCTCCAGCGTGCGTTCGATACGCTCGATGTTGCACAGATCCGTGCCAATGCCGATGATCACGCGCGCCTCGCCGCTTGCCGCCCCGCGCTGATTTGGGCCGGTTCGGCAGGGGGTTGCAAGAGTAGGGTTAATACCATGTTCAGCCTGTTGCGGTATCGGCGCCCCTATGCCCCGCGCCACGCCCTCGCCCCTGCCCTATCTGATGGCCTTCTGGCTGATGGCCGGCTGTATCGGGCTAAGCTGGGATACAACCGTGGCCGATACGCCCGCCTCGCGCCTTGCCATCGTGAACTCCATCGAGATCGGCAAAACCACCGAGCGGGCGGTGGAGGCGCGTTGGGGCAACCCGTATCAGAAGATCTTCGAGGGCGCGCAGACGGAATTTATCTACCGCCGCCTCAACGGCTCCAACCGCGATTTCGTGATCATCACCTTCCAGCATGGCCTCGCCACCGGCGTGCGGTGGACGGAGACGGAAGGCTGCCGTTCGGAATTTGCGCCGCGGGTGCCGGGCTATGGGTTTGACACGCCCGCGCGGGTGGATCTGATCGGGCCCTGCGGCCCCACAATCCGCCCCGGTGTGCCCGAAGATAGCTATTGGCCGGGTGGCGGGCCGAAGGGCTAGGCAGCGCCCTCCTGAAGGCGCGCCTCATCCATCACACGGCGCATTTCCTCAATCGCGGGCTTGAGGCCGCGGAAGATGGCCTCGCCGATCAGAAAATGGCCGATATTCAGCTCGCGCACCTCGGGAAATGCCGCGACCGGGCCGGTTGTCTCATAGGTCAGCCCGTGGCCCGCATGCACCTCAAGGCCCAGCGAATGGGCGAAGGCTGACATTTCGCGCAGCCGCCCAAGCTCTGCATCCCGCTCGCTGAAGCGACCCTCGGCATGGGCATCGCAATAGGCGCCCGTGTGAAGCTCGATTACCTGCGCTCCGATCCGGTTGGCGGCCTCCACCTGGGCAGGCTCTGCCGCGATGAAGATCGAAACGCGGCACCCGGCTTCCCGGAGCGGCGCGATGAAGTGGGCAAGGCGATTTTCCTCCCGCGCCACTTCAAGGCCGCCTTCCGTAGTGCGCTCCTCACGCCGTTCGGGCACGATGCACACGGCATGCGGCCTGTGGCGCAGGGCGATGGCCTGCATCTCTTCCGTCGCCGCCATCTCAAAATTGAGCGGCACCGAAAGCACCCCCATCAGCCCCTCGATATCGGCATCCGAGATATGGCGCCGATCCTCGCGCAGATGCGCTGTGATCCCGTCTGCCCCTGCCTCTTCGGCCAGTCTGGCGGCGCGCAGCGGATCGGGATACGCCCCGCCGCGGGCATTCCGCACGGTGGCCACGTGATCGATGTTCACACCGAGGCGCAGATGGGGCTCAGTCATTGTTCCTGGCCTTTCGCTGGGGGAACGCGTTCGGCGGGGGGCTCCTCCGCCCGCTGGGCCTTGGCGGCCTCGGCAGCGCGGCGCTTGGCCTCGAACCGTTCCTTCATCTTCTTGATCCGGCCCCGTTGATAGGACGCAATGATCGGATTGGCCATGTAGTAAACCGAGAACCCTGCCACGATCCCCGGCGCGATGCCGCCCACCAGATAGGGCAGGAAGATCCGGTTGAAGAAGCGCCAGAGATAGGTCCACTCTGCCTCCGCCGCCGTGAAGATGGCCGCGAAATTCCCCCAAAGCTCGATCGAGGCCAGGCTGAAGCCGATCAGAATATCCTGCGGGGGAACGTGCGGGCGGCCAAGGAGGACGGTTCCGATTTCAACCGAAAGCGCGGCGATCAGGGGGAAGGTGATGGGGTTGCCGAAAAACGTGGCCAGAAGCGAGGCCAGGATGTTTCCCCGGATCATCCAGGCCACGAAGGCAGCGGTGAAGAAATGGAGCCCGTAGAAGGGCGTGAAGCTTGCAAAAACCCCCGCCGCGATGCCGCGGCTGATCTTATGGGCCGGGTCCGGCAACCGCCGCAGCCGATGCACCACGTAACGGCCCGCACGCCCCCAACCGCCCCGCGGATAGAAGAACTCCACGAAGGAACGGGAATAGGATTTCGGCGTGCGCCGTTTGAAGACCATCTCCCCCGAACCCCGTTTGCTAGCTCACCACGCGTTCCGGATCGCGGTGGCGCTCGATGGAGGCTACGTTGCTATCGGCCTCCAGGGCCAGCATCACCGCGTGCAGGTGCTCTGTATCACGAAGCTCCACGTCGAGAATGAGGCGAAAGTAGTCAGGTTTCCTGTCGACAAACTCCAAATTAGAGATATTGGCCTTCTGTTCCCCGATCTGCGTGCAGAGTCGGCCCAAAACGCCCGCATCGTTCGAAATCGTCAGATCGAGGCTCACGTCATAGGCCATCTGGTGACGGCCCGAATGCCAGCGCAGATCCACCCAGCGCTGGGGCTGATCCTCAAACTCTTCCAGCGCCGGGCAATCGATGGCGTGGATCACCACGCCCTTGCCGCGAAAGCTGATTCCCACGATCCGCTCGCCAGGCACGGGCTGGCAGCAGGGCGCGCGACGGAAGCTTTGGTTGGCATCAAGGCCGACAACCGCCTGCGCGGCATCGATCTCATCGCCCGCCTTGGCCACCAGATCGGGATAGAGCGTTTCAACAACCTGCCGCGCGGTAACCTCTGCCGCACCAAGCTGGGCGAGAAGTTCGCGCCCGTTGCCGAGCCCCATATGCTTGGCCGCCGTGCGCAGCGCTTTGTCTGAGGCCTTCTTGCCGACATGTTCAAATGCCACGCGCGCCAGTTCCCGGCCAAGCTTTTCAAACCGCTGCCGATCTTCCTCGCGCAGCGAGCGCCGGATTGCCGCCTTCGCGCGGCCCGTGGCCACAATATCGATCCAGGTGGCCTGCGGGCGCTGGCCCTCGGCGGTGATAATCTCCACCGATTGGCCGTTTTTCAGCCGCGTCCAGAGCGGCACGCGAATGCCATCTACCTTGGCGCCCACACAACCATCGCCGATCCGGGTGTGGATCGCATAGGCAAAATCAAGCGGCGTGGCGCCGCGCGGCAGCTTCACCACCTCGCCCTTCGGCGTGAAGCAGAAGACCTGATCGGAATACATCTCCATCTTGACGTGTTCGAGGAACTCGTCGTGATCTTCTGCGTTCTCGAAGCTTTCGGTTACAGTTGAGATCCACTTGGCGGGATCCACGGCAAAGGGGTTTTCCGCCCGCTCGCCATCGCGATAGGCCCAGTGCGCGGCCACGCCTGCCTCGGCCACCTCATGCATCTCGCGGGTGCGAATCTGGATTTCCACCTGCTTGCCATCGCGCCCTGAAACGGTGGTGTGAATGGAACGGTAGCCGTTGGATTTCGGCTGGCTGATGTAATCCTTGAACCGGCCGGGCACCGCGCGCCAGCGCTGGTGCAGCGCGCCCAGCACGGCGTAGCAATCGGCCTCGCTTTCGGTAATCACCCGGAAGCCGTAGATATCGGAGAGCCGGGAAAACCCCTGATCCTTCTGCTGCATCTTGCGCCAGATCGAATAGGGCTTCTTGGCCCGGCCATAGACGGCGGCCTCAATCTTGGCCTTCTCAAGCTCCTTGCGGATATCGTGGGTGATCTTTTCCACCATATCGCCGGTTTCGCGCTGCAGCGTGATGAACCGGCGCATGATCGAATTGCGGCCCTCGGGGTTGAGCACACGGAAGGCGAGATCCTCAAGCTCATCGCGCATCCATTGCATGCCCATGCGCCCGGCCAGCGGTGCGAAGATATCCATCGTTTCCCGCGCCTTCTGCACCTGCTTTTCGGGGCGCATGGAGCGGATCGTGCGCATGTTGTGCAACCGGTCGGCGAGCTTCACCAGGATCACCCGCAGATCCTTCGACATTGCGATGAAGAGCTTGCGGAAGTTCTCTGCCTGCTTGGTTTCGGTCGAGGTCAGCTGCAGGTTGGTGAGCTTGGTGACACCGTCCACAAGTTCCGCGATCTCAGTGCCAAAGCGCTTCTCGATCTCGCGGTAGGTGGATCGGGTATCCTCGATCGTGTCGTGCAGAAGCGCCGTGGCGATTGCGGCATCGCCCAGCTTCATCTCCGTCAGGATCGCAGCCACGGCCACGGGATGGGAAAAATAGGGCTCGCCGGAATGGCGCTTCTGCCCGGCATGCATCTCTTCGCCGTACGCATAAGCCTTCAGCAGAAGCGCTTCATCAGTGGTCGGGTTGTAGTTGCGGACCAGTTCGATCAGGTCGTCTGCATCGATCATCCGGTCCGCCCCTTGGGCGCAATAGGCCCTTACGGCCGCTCCTGCGCTTCCATCAGCGCACGAAGCAGCTTCTCTTCGGAAAGATCGTCTTCCGCCGGTTTATCCACCTCGGCACCCATGAGAAGGGCCATGGTATCTTCTTCCGGTTCGTCCACCTCGATCTGCGTCTGGTGGCTTTCGATCATCCGCTCGTGCAGTTCGTCGGCGCGCTGGGTTTCCTCGGCAATCTCGCGCAGGCTGACAACCGGGTTCTTATCATTATCCCGATCCACCGTCAGCGCGGCGCCGCTGGAAATCTCGCGCGCACGATGCGCGGCAAGCATCACAAGTTCGAAACGGTTCGGAACTTTGTCGACGCAATCTTCGACCGTAACGCGGGCCATCGCCTGATCCACCTTTGGCTTGGAAAGTCTGAAACCGCGTATTTAGGCGCAGATCTGCATGAACACAAGGCCAAAGCGCCTAGCCCGCCGGGGCAATCGGGTGGATGGCAGCGCGGTCTTCCGGCGGCAGGGCGGCCAGCATCTGGGCCGCCGTCCGGCCCAGAACGGGATGCACCCAATCGGGCGCGATATCGCAAAGCGGCACGAGCACGAAGGCACGATCCTGAATGCGCGGATGGGGCAGGATCAAATCGTCAGGCATGCGCGCGGCCTGCTCTTCCACCGGCAGGGCACGCCAGTGCTGGAAGGTCGCAAGATCGGGAAGGATGCAATCGCCATAGGCGAGAAGATCAAGATCGATCGCCCGGTTCCCCCAGCGTTCCCCCCGCACCCGCGCACCAGCGGCCTCGATCCGGTGCAACGCCTCCAGAACGGCGTGCGGCGGAAGCTCCGTTTCAAGCACGGCGGCGGCGTTCACATAGTCCGGCCCGGCGCCCGCGGGGAAACATGGCGTCTGAAAAAGCGCGCTTTGTCGCCGCAGGCGAAACGGCCCCGAACCCAGGGCCGATAGGGCCGAGATAACGCTTTCTTCACAGGAAATCCCCTCAGGCGGGGCGTTTGAGCCCAACGCAACCAAAAGGAGCGTTACGTCACTTTTGCTTAAGGAGAGTTGCGTCATTGGTATTTGCCACTATTTTCCAGCGTCGCTTTGCGGGGGCTCCACCACTCACTCTCGGACCAACCCTGCCAGCCAAGAAAATTCGGAAGGACCCTTTGATGTTTTATCGGGACGAACGGCTTGCGCTGTTCATCGATGGGTCGAACCTCTACGCGGCAGCAAAGGCGCTGGGGTTCGATATCGATTACAAACTGCTTCGACAGGAATTCATGCGGCGAGGCAAGCTGCTGCGCGCGTTCTACTACACCGCGCTTCTGGAGAACGATGAATACTCGCCCATCCGCCCGCTGGTGGATTGGCTTCATTACAACGGGTTTTCGATGGTCACGAAACCCGCCAAGGAATTCACCGATAACCAGGGCCGCCGCAAGGTGAAGGGCAACATGGATATCGAGCTCACGGTCGATGCGATGGAGCTTGCGCCGCGGATCGATCACATCGTGCTCTTCTCGGGCGATGGCGATTTTCGCCCGCTGGTGGAAAGCCTGCAGCGGCAGGGCGTGCGCGTTTCGGTTGTTTCCACGATCCGCTCGCAGCCGCCGATGATCGCCGATGAACTGCGCCGCCAGGCGGATAACTTCATCGAACTCGATGAGCTGAAGGATGTGATCGGCCGCCCGCCGCGGGAGCCACGCGAGGATGCGCGGGTGAGCGAAGAGGTCGAAGACTAGGGGTGAAACGCGCGGTTGCGCCTGCGGCCCACGGGCCTATCTTTGGGGCGAACCATACGCGTGAGCCCGGTGACGTGACGAAGCCTGCCCTGACCCTTTTTCTTGCCGCCCCCCGCGGCTTTTGCGCGGGCGTGGATCGGGCGATCAAGATTGTGGAGATGGCGCTCGAAAAATGGGGCGCGCCCGTCTATGTGCGCCACGAGATCGTGCATAACCGTTTTGTGGTGGATGGGCTGCGCGAGAAGGGTGCGATCTTCGTCGAAGAACTCGACGAATGCCCCGATGACCGGCCGGTGATATTTTCCGCCCACGGCGTGCCAAAGGCCGTTCCCGCAGAAGCCGCGCGGCGCGAGATGCTTTTTGTCGATGCCACCTGCCCGCTGGTGAGCAAGGTGCATATCGAGGCCGAGCGCCACCATGCCAACGGGTTGCAGATGGTGATGATCGGCCATGAGGGCCATCCCGAAACCGTCGGCACCATGGGCCAGCTGCCCGAGGGCGAAGTGATCCTCGTGGAAACGGTGGAAGACGTGGCCGGTATCACGCCGCGCGATCCCGAGAAACTGGCCTTCATCACGCAGACAACACTTTCGGTGGATGATACCGCCGAAATCGTCGCCGCGCTTCAGGCGCGCTTCCCGGCCATCGTGGGCCCGCATAAGGAAGATATCTGCTACGCCACCACCAACCGCCAGGAAGCGGTCAAGGCGATGGCCCCGAAGGCGGATGCGATGCTGGTGATCGGGGCGCCCAATTCCTCAAACTCCAAGCGGCTTGTCGAAGTGGGCCGGGCCGCCGGGTGCGGCTATGCCCAGCTTGTGCAACGCGCGGGGGATATCGATTGGCGGGCGCTTGAGGGCATCCGCACCATAGGCCTCACCGCCGGCGCCAGCGCGCCAGAGGTTCTGGTCAACGAAGTGATCGAAGCCTTCCGGGCGCGCTTCGATGTGCGGGTGGAGATGGTGGAAACCGCCGTTGAGAACGTTGAGTTCAAAGTGCCCCGCGTGCTGCGCGTTCCTGCATGAGCGGCTATCACGCGTTTGAGGGGCAGATCGTGGCGATGGACTGGGGCAATTCCACCTACACCGTGCTGCCGATCCCGCCGGATATTGCCGATGCCCTTGCGCGTGAAGGCGCAAAGCGGGTGGAGGGCGAGTTGAACGACCACCCCGTGAACCTGGCGCTTACCACCGCCCCGGCGATTGACGGCGTATTCCTGTGGGCGGGCAAATCGCTGCTCGATCAGGTTGGCATCGCGCCGGGGGAGGCTGTGGAGGTGCGGCTTCGCAAAGCCGATGCATCGCAGGTGGAAACGCCGGAGGATGTGGCCCAGGGCCTGCGCGCCGCCGGGGTTACGGCCGCATGGGCCGCGCTTACGCCCGGAAAGCAGCGCGGGCATCTGCACCAGATCAGCACCGCCAAGCGGTCCGAGACACGCGCCAAGCGTATCGCCACGCTTGCCGCATCGCTCGGGGCTTCGGCGGATGAGTGATGTGCCCCGTTCTGCCCTCATCCTCGGCCTTGCGGGTCTGATCCCCTTTGTTTGGGGTGCGCTTTCGGTTCTGTCGCCCACCCTGAATGCCTGGGGGATTGAGGCGCTCGGCCCACGCTTTGTGGGGCCCTTTGTGCAGCTCTTCTACGGCGCGATCATCCTTGCCTTCATGTCCGGCGTTCTGTGGGGTTTTGCCACGCGGGCCACGGGCCGGGTGGCCGCAACGGGATATGCGCTTTCGGTACTCCCCGCGCTCTGGGCCTTTTTCTTTACCGGCGGCGGTGTCGTCTCGGCCAGCACCTACCTGATCGCGGGCTTTATCGGGCTTCTGGGCCTCGATTACATGTTCTGGAAGCAGGAGCTTGCGCCGCGCTGGTGGCTGCACCTGCGTATTCCGCTCACCCTCGTGGTGGTGGCCTGCCTTGCCGTGAGCGCCGCCTGATGCCAGCGCTTTTCGCCTATACCGACGGCGCTTGTTCCGGCAATCCCGGCCCCGGCGGATGGGGCGCGCTTCTCATCGCGCGCGAGGGCGAGGCGGTGTTGCGCGAGCGTGAGCTTTCGGGCGGCGAGGCGCGCACCACCAACAACCGTATGGAATTGCTCGCCGCGATCTCGGCCCTAGAGGCGCTGGACCGGCCCTCGCAGATCACGGTGGTGACCGACAGCGCCTATGTGAAAAACGGGGTGACGGGCTGGATCTTCGGGTGGAAGAAAAACGGCTGGCGCACATCCTCCAAGAAGCCCGTGAAGAACGAAGATCTGTGGCGCAGGCTCGATGAGGCGCAGGGGCGCCACACCGTGGCGTGGGAATGGGTGAAGGGCCACGCGGGCCATCCCGAAAACGAACGCGCCGATGAACTTGCCCGCAAGGGAATGGCGCCGTTCAAGCCGAAGAAGGCCGGTTAAAGCGTTTGGCGAAATACATGATGCATCAGGTATCACTTAACGCGTTGAAATCTTTGATTTCAGGCAGCGTTAAGGAATTCAGGGCTTTCGCGTAACGCTCGAGGCTATTTCCGCCAATGGGTTGGCACGATGATCAGCGCGCCGATTGAGGCGGCGATGGCATCGATGCCGGGGCGCCCGAAGCTGATCCCGAACATCAGCGAGACGAAGTAGAACACGAACGCCCCGCCCACGCAGATGATGATCGACTGCACGATGCCGTTATGGGTGAAATTCGTCTTTTCCGCGAGGTAGCCCACGATCCCGGCGATCACCACGGTTCCGATCAGTGTTGGAAACATGCGCTTACTCCCCCAGTATCGTGCCCGGCGCGATAGGCGTGCCGCGCAGGAATGCCTCGGCGGGCTGCGCGCCCCGGCCCTCAATCTGCGCCTCGGTGATTTCAATTGCGCCTTCGCCGCAGGTCACCGTCAACCCGTGGGTTACCTTGCCCGGCGCGCCTGCACCTTCGGTAAGGCGTGTGCGCAGCAGCTTCAGGCGTTTGCCGCCAAGCATCGTCCAGGCCCCCGGAAAGGGCGAGAGGCCGCGCGCGCGCCTGTCAATCTCTGCCGCGGGCAGCGCCCAATCGATCCGCGCCTCGGCCTTGCTGATCTTTTCGGCATAGGTGACGCCGGCCTCGGGCTGCGGTTCGGGTGCAAGCGTATCGAGGCGCGAAAGCGCCTCCACGATCAGCCGCCCGCCCATCCCTGCCAGCCGATCGTGCAGATCGCCGGTTGTTTCTTCCGCCCCGATCGGCGTTGCCTCCCGCAACAGCACCGGGCCGGTATCGAGCCCCGCCTCCATCTGCATGATGCAAAGGCCCGTCTCGGCATCGCCCGCCATCACGGCGCGGTGGATCGGCGCCGCCCCGCGCCAACGCGGCAGAAGCGAGGCGTGGATGTTCAGGCATCCGCGCGGGGGGGCCTCAAGCACCGGCTCCGGCAGGATCAGGCCGTAGGCAACAGCCACGGCCACCTCGACCCCAAGCGCCGCGAACTCCGCCTGCGCAGCCGCGTCGCGCAGGCTCTTGGGGTGGCGCACGGTAAGCCCCAGCGCCTCTGCCCGTTCTGCCACCGCCGAGGCGCGGGGTTTCTTGCCGCGCCCTGCCGGGCGGGGAGGCTGCGTGTAAACGGCGGCAACCTCATGCCCCGCGCCGTGAAGCGCATCAAGCGCCGGCACCGAGAAGGCCGGCGTGCCCATGAACGCAATCCTCACCGCGCCACCTTCCGGGCGCGTTTGATCAGCATCTGGCGCTTCACGCGGCTGAGATTGTCAAAATACATCCGCCCCGCCAGGTGATCGATCTGGTGCTGCACGCTGCGGGCCCAGAGCCCGTCAAACTCGCGCCGCACGCGCATGCCCCGATGATCGAAGAACGTGACCGCAACCTCGGCGGGCCGCACCACCTCGGCCTCCACGCCCGGCAGGTTGGGGCTGCCCTCGGCAAGCCGGTGCAGCTTGTCGGAGGCCATCACAACCTCGGGGTTCGCCATCACGATTGCCTGCCCCCTCTCCCGGCTCGCATCAACAACGGCGAGCGCCAGGCCAAGGCCGATCTGCGGGGCGGCGAGGCCCACGCCGGGCATCGCCTCCATGGTATCCACCATATCTTCCCAAATCTCGCGGATTTCGGGGGTGATTTCATCCACCTTCGCGGCAGGCGTGCGCAGAATCGCGGCGGGCCAGGGCACAAAAGGCCGGATGCTCACGCGCGGGCCCGTTCGCGCTTCAGCTTGACCATTTTGCGGGTAATCATCTGGCGGCGAAGCGGCTTGAGATAATCGATGAAAAGCTTGCCATCGAGGTGATCGATCTCATGCTGCACGCAGGTGGCCCAAAGCCCGTCAAAGCGCTCGCTATGCGCTGCGCCGTCAAGCCCTGTCCACGCCACCTCTACCTCTGCTGGGCGCTCCACATCCGCATATTGCTCGGGGATCGAAAGGCAGCCTTCCTCATAGGTGTTCAGCGCCTCCGAAGCCCAGGTCACCTCGGGATTGATCAGAACCATCGGGCGCGGGGCAGCGCCCTCTTCCTTCACGCAATCCATCACCAGAAGCCGTGCGCCCACACCCACCTGCGGCGCGGCAAGCCCGATGCCCGGCGCGTTATACATCGTCTCAAGCATATCGTCGGCCAGCCGCTCTAGATCGGCGGTGATCTCGCTTACGGGATCGGCCATCCGCTTCAGCCGCGGATCGGGATGGATCAGAATATCGCGCAATGCCATGGCGATGATCTAAGGCAGCGCTCCGGCCCCCGCAAGCGGTGGCGGGTTGAAGCCGGGTGGCGAAACGCTACGGTCCGCCCGAACAGATTGAACGGGGCCGGACACGTGAGTTTTGATTTCGATACACCGCTCGAGCTGCGCGCGGGCCATTGCCAGAAATGGCAGGGCATCGGGAACGCAATGGCAGAGCTTTCGGCGGATGAGGATTGTTCCAACATCCTGCCGATGTGGGTGGCCGATATGGATTTTGCCGCGGCCCCGCCCATTCGCGCGGCGCTCCAGGCAGAGATCGATCGCGGGTATCTGGGCTATTTTGGGGTGACCGCGCCGGTTTCCGAAGCCGTTTCAGGCTGGCTGTCGCGGCGCCATGGCTGGGCGGTCGACCCCGGGGTGATCCGCTACTCCCACGGCGTTGTGGCCGGGTTCGCCACAACGATTGCGGCCTTTACCGAGCAGGGCGATAGCGTGATCCTCTTCACCCCGGTCTATCACACCTTCTTTTCCAAGCTCCGCGCGATGGGGCGGGAAATCCACGAAAGCCCGCTTTTGCGGCGCGAGGGCCGCTACGAGATGGATCTCGATGCCTTGGCGGCGGCGCTGACGGGGCGCGAGAAGGCGCTTGTGCTCTGCTCGCCCCATAACCCGGGCGGGCGGCTCTGGGCCCCCGATGAAATCCGGGCGGTCGCGGCCTTTTGCGAGGCGCATGATCTGCTGCTGATCTCCGATGAGATCCATATGGATCTCACCTTCCCCGATATCCCCTTTCATCCCACCGCCACGGCCGCGCCCGAGGCCCTGCCGCGGCTCGTGGTGCTGACCGCTGCCTCCAAAGGCTTCAACATCGCGGGCGGAGAGACCGGGCTGGTTATCATACCCGATGAGAACTTGCGCACCCGTTACGAGGCATCGGCCCGGGTGATGGGGGGGACGCCCAATCGCTTCGGGATGGCGATGACGAAAGCGGCCTTCACCGATGGCGATGAATGGTCCGCCGCCGTGCGGGCCTATCTGGCCGAGAACTTCCGCCTCTGGCAGCACCGGATCGGGGCCCTGCCCGGCATCGAAGTGATGGCGATGCAGGCCACCTATCTCTCCTGGGTGAATTTCGAGAATACCGGAATGGCGGTGGAGGAAGTGCGCAGCCGTCTGGTCAGAACCGCAGAGGTTGCGCCAAGCGCCGGGCACGCCTTTGGCAGTGGCGGGGAATGCTGGAACAGATTCAACATTGCCATGCCGCGCCCGCTTCTGGAGGAAGCGATCACGCGGATCGAAGGCGCGTTTTCGGATCTACAGTAGCGTTCAGGATTTCTCGATCAGCGCCACCGGGGCGGATTCATCGCGGGAGTAATCCAGCGGCGCGCTCTCGGTTGCCCGGGTCGCGCGCTTGAACTCATAGACCATCTCGCCCGCCTCTTCCTCGGAGGCCACGATCAGGCATTGCGAGAGGTGCTTTGCGCCGTCGAACACATCGACCAGCCCGCGCAGATGCGGGGCTTCCTCCGAATCGACGGCAAAGCCATCGTCCCAATACCGCAGGATCGTGAAACGCTGGCCGCCCGCCTCAACCTTGAGGCGCGACGCCTTCCTGAGCGCGGCCTTCCGCGCCAGCTCCAGCCCCGCCCGAACTTCCTTCGGCAAGTATTCAGACATGTTTCATCCCCAGCGCTCCCCGCGCCGAACCTTGTGCCGAATCCCCGCACAGTCAAGGAAAGCTTTTGTTACGCGGCTTTACGGCAGGTTGGGCGGCGGCGACTCCCCGTATCGTTTCCAGGCCCGCAATAATCGGCTGTGCACCTGCGCAGGGTGCCTGCGCCCGAATCGGGCTGTGCCGCTGTGCAGTGCCGCGCTAAACCAGCGGCCAATGCACAGGAGGGCGCGATGGGCCAGTTGGTAGATGGGGTTTGGAGCGATGCTTGGTACGACACCAAGAAAAGCGGCGGCAAATTCGTGCGGTCAAACGCCGCCTATCGCAACTGGATCACCGCCGATGGCAGCGCGGGCCCGTCCGGCGAGGCCGGATTCGCGGCGGAAAGCGGGCGCTATCACCTGTATGTCTCCCATGCCTGCCCCTGGGCGAACCGCACGATGGTGTTTCGAGCGCTGAAGGGGCTTGAGAGCCACATCACCGTTTCGGTCGTGCACCCCGATATGCTGGGCGATGGCTGGACATTCGGGGCCGGTTTTCCCGGGGCAACGGGCGACACGCTCTACGGCCTGCCGTTTGCCCGCGATATCTACCTTAAGGCCAACCCGAACGCCTCGGGCCGCGTGACCGTGCCGATACTCTGGGACAAAACGCGCGAAACCATTGTTTCCAACGAAAGCTCCGAAATCATCCGCATGTTCAATTCCGCCTTCGACGGGATCACCGGCAACACCGATGATTACTGGCCCGAAGCGCTGCGGGGCGAGATTGAGGAGGTGAACGGGCGGATCTACGACACGGTGAATAACGGCGTTTACAAATCCGGCTTCGCCACCACCCAGGTGGCCTATGACGAGGCCGTCACGGCCCTGTTCGAAAGCCTAGACTGGCTGGAGAAACGGCTGAGCAACCAGCGTTACCTCGTGGGCGGGCGGGTGACAGAGGCCGATTGGCGGCTTTTCACCACGCTCGTGCGCTTCGATCTGGTCTACCACCTGCATTTCAAATGCAATCGGAAGCGGCTGATTGATTACCCCGCGCTCTGGGCCTATACGCGCGAGCTTTACCAGATGCCGGGCATAGCGGGCACGGTGAACTTCGATCACATCGTGCGGCATTACCATTTCAGCCATGACAGCATCAATCCGCACCGCATCATCCCGATCAATCCAGTGCTCGATTGGGCCGCGCCACATGGGCGCGCGGCGCTGGGGCCCGCAAACGCCGCCTAGGCGGCGCGCTGGCCGTGATGTTCCACGATTGCCGCCAGATCGCTTGGCGCCGTTTCGGCGGGCACGAAGGCGGCGGTATTGGGGATCAGGTTGAAGATTGATCCATCCGAGAAAAAGCGGTTTCGCGTGACAAACACGACCCGCGCCTCCGGCTGGCGGTAACTGGCGAAATCCGCCACCGCCAAAGCGCTTCCGCCCGGCAGCATCAGATCAAGAATGATGACAGAGATATCCTGCTCCTGAAGCGCCGCGACGGCCTCGTTTTGGGTAGAGGCAACAATCACGGCGGTAGCGCTGCGGCTCAAATGGCGTTTCCACACATCTGAAAGCGCGGCGTCCGGCTCAACAATAAGCACATTCATACGACCTCCAACGCACACTAAAATCTAAGCAACTTTGGTTATGCGGCGCCCACCCGCGGTAACTATGAGTTCGCATTTGCTAATGAAAAGTTAACGTGAGGGTAACACTTATTGGCAAGGCGTAAATCCGCCGAGCCCCGCGCTTGCAATGTGCGGGCAAGCCAATAGGGTCCGCCGCGATCCCCCAAAGCCATGAGGCCCTATGCGACTTCTAATTGCAGCAGCCACCGCGCTCCTTCCCACAGGCGCCCTTGCCGCCGGGCCGTGCGGCGGCGATTTCGGTGCGTTTGTCACCGGGATGAAAGCCGAAGCCATCGAGCGCGGCCATTCCGCAGACACTGTGGATCGGTTCTTTGCGAGCGTGCGCCCCGATCCCAACGTGATCCGGGCGGACCGCTCCCAGGGCATCTTCCAGCGGCCCTTCACCGATTTCTCGCGCCGCCTGATCAGCCAGAACCGGATCGACAACGGATTGCGCAACAACGACCGCTTCGATGCGGTGTTCGATCAGATCGAAGCCACCTGGGGCGTTGATCGCGGCGTGCTTCTCGCTTTCTGGGCGTTTGAAACCGATTACGGGGCTGTGCAGGGCGATTTCAACACGGTGAACGCACTTGTCACCCTCTCCCACGATTGCCGGCGGCCCGAGCTTTTCCGCCCGCAGGTTTTTGCCGCGATCGAACTCTACGAGAACGGCGATCTTGATCCCGCCACCACCACCGGCGCCTGGGCGGGCGAGATCGGGATGGTGCAGATGCTTCCGGGCGACATCATCGAAAACGGGGTGGATGGAGATGGCGATGGCCATGTGCGGCTGAAAACCTCGCCTGAAGATGCGCTGATGTCCGGCGGAAAGATGCTTTCATCGCTCGGCTGGCGGCCGAATGAGCCCTGGCTTCACGAAGTGACGGTGCCGAGCGGATTTGACTGGTCGCAAACCGGGCTGGGCACAAAGAAATCCGTAGCCGATTGGGCCGCGCTGGGGGTGGCGCCGCGCGCGGGGTCGCTCGGCCCCGCGGAACTGCCGGCTTCGATCCTGCTGCCGCAGGGGCGGGAAGGGCCCGCCTTCATCGCCTACCCCAATTTCGAGGTCTATTTCGAATGGAACAAGAGCTTCGTCTACGTGATGACGGCAGCTTATTTTGCCACTCGCCTGCGCGGCGCGCCCGTCTTTGATGCCGGGAATCCAAGCCCGGCGCTGGGCGAGGCGCAGATGAAGGAGCTTCAGCAAAAGCTCACTGACCGGGGGCATGACGTGGGCGGGATCGATGGGATCCTCGGCGCGATGACCCGGCGTGCGGTGCAGCTTGAACAGGCGCGCCTCGGCCTGCCCGCCGATGCCTGGCCAACGGTGGAGCTGCTTCAGCGGCTCTGAGGCACCTCGGCCTCCATGGCCGCATGACGGCGCGCGGGAAACCGCGTGCCGTCATCGATGATCAGCGTCAGCCGCTCGCCCGCCATCACAAAAGTATCGCAGCGAGCGAACCCGTTATCGAACACCACGCAGACCTTGCTGTCCGGCGCCGTCTCATACCGCCCGGCCCAGACCGGGCCATCATCGGTGTAGGTATAGGAATAACGGCCATCGGCGGCATAGCGCGCCTTGGAGCCATCGAAGAACTCCACAGTCGTGCCCGAAAGCGCGGCGGCGAGATCATCGGGTGTGAACGGCGTGTCGCCCGGCCGCAAATCCTGCGCGGCGGCGGGAAGCGACAGGGCGATGACGGCAAGGATGGTGGCGCGCATGGAACGTCTCCGTTTTCACAACGGCTAGCACGCGGGGCCCGCACGGCCCGGTCAGAACCTTGTGATCGCGCTCAGGCGACGAGCTGTTCGGCCTTGTTGAGATCCACCGATACAAGTTGGCTGACGCCCTGTTCTGCCATCGTCACGCCAAAGAGCCTGTCCATCCGCGCCATCGTCACCGCGTGGTGGGTGATGATGAGGAAGCGGGTATCGGTGCGATGGGTCATTTCATCAAGCAGATCGCAGAACCGGGTCACGTTCGCATCGTCCAGCGGCGCATCCACCTCATCGAGCACGCAGATCGGCGCGGGGTTGGCCAGGAACACTGCGAAGATCAGCGCCAGCGCAGTCAGCGTTTGCTCCCCGCCCGACAGCAGTGAAAGCGTGGCGAGCTTCTTGCCGGGGGGCTGGCACATGATCTCAAGCCCCGCATCCAGCGGATCGTCGCTTTCCACCATCACGAGCTTCGCCTCGCCACCCCCGAAGAGGTTTTTGAAAAGCGTCGCGAAATTGGCGTTCACCTCTTCAAAGGCCGTGAGCAGCCGCTCGCGGCCTTCGCGGTTGAGGCTTGCGATCCCGCTGCGCAGGGCGCGGATCGCCTCTTCGAGATCGGCCTTTTCGGCCACCAGCGTATCATGTTCGGCCTGCACCGATTGCGCATCCTCTTCGGCGCGCAGGTTCACCGAGCCCAGCGCATCGCGCTGGCGCTTGCAGCGATTTACCTCTGCCTCAAGCGCCGAGGCGCTTGGCATCGCATCGGGATCGCAGCCGAGCTTTTCGAGAAGCGCCTCCGCTTTGGTATCGAGATCTTCCGTGATCCGCGCCGCCGCAGCCTCCACCGCCAGCCGCGCGGCATCGCTTTCAGCCTCGGCCCGGGCGCGGGCCTCGCGTGCTTCGGATGCGGCGCGTTCGGCGGCGCGCTCATCGGCGACCGCCTGGCGCTGCGCGCCTTCCGCCACTGAAAGCGCATCGGTTGCCGCGGCCTGCCGGGCCTCGGCCTCTGCAATCGACCGGGCGAGTTTTTCGCGCGCTTCAGCCAATTCCGCGGGTTTGCGCCGGGCCTTTTCAAGATCGGCCTCGTGGCCTGCGCGCCGTGCCGTTAGCTCCGCCACCCGCGCATCTGCCGTTTCAAGCCGCGCACGCCAGGTGCCGCGTTCGCCCTCGGCCTCCTCCATGCGCGCCCGGCGGGCCTCGCCGGTGCGGCGGATATCGTCATGCTCGGTCCGCCGGGCGATCATCGTAAGCCGCGCGGCCTCAACCGTGAGCTTGACGTCTTCCGCGGCTGCCCGCGCGGCCTCAAGATCTTCAAGGCCCGACAGCGCCGCCTCGGCCTCGGCCAGTTCCGCCTTCGCCTCGCGCGCCGCATCGTGGTGGCGGGCCGAGGCCAGGCGCAGGCTTTCAAGCTTGCTCTCGGCAATATTGCGATCGGCCTCGGCGCGGGAAACGGCGCGCGTGGTCTCTGTCAGCGCGATATCGGCGGCGCGGCGGGCATCGCGGGCCGCGGTATCTTCCGCCGACACCCGCGCAAGCTCGGCCTTGAGATGCTCATGGGCATGGGCCGCGCCATCGGCCCGCGCGCGCGCCTCCACAAGATCCTGCTTCAGCTCCTGCAGGCGGTTGAGCTGCTGAAGCCGCAGCGCGGCGGCAGATGGCGCATCTTCGGCACTTGCGCGAAACCCATCCCACCGCCAGAGATCGCCCTCTTCGGAAACCAGGCGCTGCCCGGGGCGCAGATCGGGCTGCAGCCGGGCGCCCGCATCGCGGGCCACGAGCCCCACCTGCGCCAGGCGGCGGCCCAGAACATCGGGCGCCTCGATGCTGGCCGCAAGCGGCGTAGCGCCCTTCGGCAAGGGCTGCGCCTCGGCATAGGGCGGAAGCGCCACCCAGCCGGTGGTGGCCCCGTTCGTGATCGCCGGCGCACGCAGATCATCGGCCAGTGCCGCGCCCAGGGCCTTTTCCAGCCCCGGCGCCACGCTCAGAAGATCAAGCACCTGGCCGCCTTCTGCCGTATCCCGTTCAACCAACCGCGCGAGCGCGTTGACCTCGGCGGTAAGCGCGCTCACCTCGCCCTCGGCCTCCGAACGGCTGGCGCGGGCCTCGGCCTCACGCGCCTGCGCTTCGGCCCGGGCCGTATCGGCGGCGGCAAGCTCTGCCTCGGCGGCCTCGGCGGCCCTGCGCTGCGCCTCAAGCGCGCTTTCCGCCGACGCGACCGCCTGCGCCGCCGTCTCCACCGCCGCATTCGCACTGTCGGTCGCAGTATCCGCCGCCTCGGCTTCGCCCACGCTGCGATCAAGCATTCGGCGCGCGTCATCCCGCAAGCGCTGCGCGGCGTGGTGGCGGGCGCTCAGCCGCGCTACATCCTCGGTCAGTTGCGCAAGCGCCGCTTCCCG
>JANQPC010000057.1 GCA_028285485.1 Paracoccaceae bacterium
GCATTGCCGCGTCGGCGCGGCCTGCGTTTTACGCGGGCTGGCAGGGGCCTGCGCTCCTGCGCCAGGCGGCGGCCCATCCCGCCCGCGTGGCCGAGGGCACCCTTGCGCTGGCCGAGGCGCAAAAACGCGCAAGCCTGCTCTGGGTGGCCACGACCGGCCGCTGGTAAGCCGTCAGAACGCCTCGCGTGCCTCGCGGCGGCTCACCCGTTCCGCCTTCCGCCGCTTCAGCGCGAAAACCTCGGCGCGCGGCGTCCAGTCGTATTCCGCATCCTCGCGGGTGGGCGCCCAGAACAGCACCCCGCCCAGCCGCCATGGGTCCACTACGATCCCGTCAAACATCCCGTCGCCCGCGCGGCTGACGATCGTGGTCGAATGCTCGATGCGCAGCGGCTTGTCGTGATTGGCGATGGCGCGGTGCAGATCGAGGGTTTGGAAGTTTTCCTGTGCCAGCCGGGTTTCGATATCCTCGGCCCAGTGCCAGCAGAGGCCCCGGGGCCGCAACCCCATGTTGACCTTGGTGTTATGCACAAGCGGCGGATCGGTGATCTGGTATTCGATGGCCAGCCGATGGGTGTGATCATAGACGATGCGCGCGGCGCGGGCGGCCTCTTCGGCATCCACTTCGGGGCCAAGGGCAAGGATCGCTTGCTCAAGCGCGGCGATATCCTGCGTGGTGCCCGGCGGCGGGGTGCCGCCTGCATATGGGGAGGAGCAGGCCGCGGCGCCCATAAGGGCGAGAACGGCCAGAAGCTTCGTGAGCCTGTGAAAGACGAACAACTGCCCGGTGTTCCTTGGTTTTGAATGCCTTTGCGCGTGCTTCAGCGCGGGCTAGCGCGTTCGGGCGCGCATGTCGAGCAGCCGCGGCGGCGCTCACGCAATTGTTGCCGCGCCGCCCCGCGCCGCGTGCGGCTCTGCGCTTCGGCGGGCCGCGTTTTGCGCCCACGCCCTAAACCGGGAGAGGATCGCGCAGCGCCAGCCCCCCGCGCGCCGCCGGGGCCACCCGCCAGCGGGCCTCGGGCGCGGTGCGGGCGCGCAGGCGCGCAAGTGTCCACCCCGGTTCCGCAGGCCCGCCATGGCGGCCCGCCAGGTGCCAGCGGCTTTCCACGCCGCCCGCACCCCCCGCGCCGGGGGTGAGGATCAGGCCGAGCGGCGCGATCCCCTCCGTCGCCCCCGTCTCGGCCGCCAGATGCAGCCGCCGCACCGGCGTCAGCCCCGGCGGCGCGGGGATATCGGCCACCACCAGGGGCGCGCCGCCGCTGCGCAGGCATTCCTCCATCGCCCAGAGCAGATCCTCCGCCCGCCGCGGGGTTACAAAGATCAGCCGCCCCGGCGCCACCCATTCCGGCAAGGTCGCGCCATTGAGCTTGTCGGGGTGCCATTCCGGCGAAATCCAGAACACCGGGCCAGCAAGCGCGCGCGCCACCTGAAGCGCTAATGTGCGCCGGGCGGGGCCGCAGAATTCGTGCACCCGCGCGCGCGCCAGCGCCAGATCGCCAAGAAACCGCACACCCTCGCGCCCCGGTTCCGGCGGGCGCCGGCCAGCGCGGGTGATCAGATGCGGGGCAGGGCTGTGTTTCATCGGGAAAATCTACTATGTTCGCATTTTGTTCTCAAGCCTCCAAAGCGCCTTGCCCCCGCCGCACGCACCGCTACGGTGCCTCCAAACACCAAGGGGGCAGGGAGACAGCCATGAACCGCACCACGCTCGGCCGCACCGGTATCGAGGTCAGCACGCTCTGCCTGGGCTCGATGACATGGGGCAGCCAGAACACCGAGGCCGAGGGCCACGCGCAGATCGATCTCGCGCTCGATCACGGCTGCGATTTCATCGATACCGCCGAAATGTATCCCGTCTCTCCCGTCCGCGCCGAAACGGTGGGCGGAACCGAACGCATCATCGGCACCTGGAACGCCCGCACCGGGCGCCGCAGCGATCTGGTGATCGCCACCAAGGTTACCGGGCTCAACGGCCAATTCGTGCGCGAGGGCCAGCCTGTCACCGCCAAGACCCTGCGCGCCGCTCTCGAGGGCTCGCTCCAGCGGCTGCAAACCGATTACATCGATCTCTACCAGCTTCACTGGCCCAATCGCGGCTCGTTCCACTTCCGCCAGATCTGGGCGTTCGATCCCAGCGGCCAGGATGCCACGGCGGAGATCGAGAATATGCATGGCGTGATGGCCGCGCTGAAAGATCTGGTGGCGGAGGGCAAGATCCGGGCCTGGGGCCTTTCGAATGAATCCACCTGGGGCACAATGCAATGGCTGGCCGCGGCGGCGGAAACCGGGGGCCCGCGCGTGGCCAGCATCCAGAACGAATACTCGCTGCTCTGCCGCCAGTTCGATAGCGATCTGGGCGAAATGGCGCTGCATGAAAACGTCTCGCTCCTGGCGTTCTCGCCCCTCGCCACGGGGCTTCTGACCGGCAAGTATCGCGGCGGCGCCCGGCCCGAGGGCTCGCGCAGCACCCGCCCGGGCGGGCTTGGCGGGCGCGAAACCCCGCGCGCGGCCCAGGCGGTTGAGGCCTATGCCGCGATTGCGGAGGAACACGGGCTGAACCTGGCGCAGATGGCCATTGCCTGGTGCCTCACGCGGCCATTCCAGACGATCCCGATCTTCGGCGCCACGTCGATCGACCAGCTGCAGATCGCGCTGGGGGCGGTGGATCTGCGCCTTGATGACGATGTGATGGCCGCCATCGCCGCCGCCCATAAAGCCCATCCGATGCCCTATTAGGGCCTTGCGCCCGGGGCCGGTTTGGCGCTTCAAAGGCCCCATGCGCCTTGCCCTTGCCAGTGCAGCCCTGCTTTTGATGGCCTGCCAGCCCACCGCCACCTCCACGCTCGCGCCGGTGGGCGAAGATCTCGTGATGCAGCAGGAACGCGATTGTGTTGCCGCGGGCGGGCGCTGGGGCGCGGGCGGGCTTTCGGGCGGCATGGTCTGCTACATGCCCACCGCCGATGGCGGCCAAAGCTGCGCGCAGGCCTCCGATTGCGAAGGCGTGTGCTTTGCACGCTCGCGCACCTGTTCGCCGGTCACCCCGCTTTTCGGCTGCCATGATGTGTTGGGCGCGCTCGGCGCCACGGCCAAGCTGTGTATCGACTGATCGCCATCCTTGCACTTGCGCTGCTCACTGGCTGCGCCAGCGGGGTTTACCGCGACAGGGATGTGCCCATCACCTCCATCGCCGCCTTCGATCTCGCCCGCTACGGGGGCACCTGGTATGAGGTCGCGCGCTTCCCGGTGCCGTTTCAGCGCGGCTGCACGGATGTCACCGCGCGCTACACCGCTCGGCCGGAAGGCGGCATCGACGTGGTCAACACCTGCCTCCGCGATGGCGACATCCGCCAGATCCGCGGCGATGCGGTGCTGACCGGGCCGGGCCGGCTGGGCGTGCGGTTTTCCGGCGTGCCCATTGGGCGGGCGCCCTACTGGGTGCTCTGGGTCGATGAAGGCTACCGCACCGCCGTTGTGGGCGTGCCGTCGGGCCGGGCGGGCTGGATCTTGAACCGCACCCCCGATATCCCTGAGGATCGCCTGAACGCCGCGCTGCAAGTGCTTGAATTCAATGGATACGATATCGCGCGGATCATCCGAACGCCGCATGGCTCTCAGCCCGTTTCGCGCACCTTCTCTTCGATGTAGTCGGGGATCTCGCGGGCCGAGACATGGGCCTCGCGCACCAGAAGATCGAAATGCCGGGTGAAGGCACGCACCCGCTCGGTATCCCGGAACGCCAGGTAATGCTGCCCGATATAGAGCACGGCCATGAGCGGGCCGAACACGGTGACCGGCGCCGAAAGCAGCCGCCGGGCATCGAACAGGAAGATGCGCAGCGTGGGATAAAGCTGATCGTGGAGCTCCAGAAACCGGTCGATCTGCGCGCGCCGCACCGGATCGGGCAGGCCCTGATAATAGCCCTCGCCGCGAATGAAGCTGTCAAACTCAAAGAGCGGCAGGGCGATCTCGTAATCCGAAGGCGCGTGGCGCAAAAGATCCAGCCGGTCTGACGAGGCGCCGATGGCCTGATCGGTCGTCTTGCCCAGATGCGGCGTGTATTCCCAGCGCAGCATGGCCGAGGTTTTCAGCATGTCCGGCAGCCGGGCGGGCACGTGGCGGATCTTGTAACCCGCCGCCTCCCGATGCCAGGCAAAGATCGTCTCATCGATCAGCGCGCGCGGGGCTTCCGACATCTCCATGGAGGCCGCAAGAAGGTCGGTGGCCTGTTCCGGCCGGTCGCTGAGGCCCAGAAGCCAATCGGCAGACACGCCGAGCGCCGCGGCGCATTCGGCCACTACCTGCGCATTGGGCAGGCGCGCGCCATCGCCCGAAAGCAGCTGCGAGATCGTGGAACGATCCACCCCCACGCTGCGGGCGAGCGCGCTTTGGCTGGCGCTGCGATCCTCCATCGCCCGTGCAAGGCGGGCCCGGAAGAGGTTCGCACGGTCTCGCTTGTCAGTTTTAGTCATCGCCGTTGATTTTTTTCATAGATGCTGAGTTTTGTTTTCTACATACAGAATTCCGTGAGGTGTCAGCAAGTGGCAGTTTATTGCCATGGGGAAAAAACATCTCGATTTGAGCGGCTTCCAAGGCACTCTTGCAGCGGTTGAATGGCCCACCCTGGGCCTTCTCGCGCTATGCTATGCGCTCTGGCTCGCCGCGGTTACCGTGGTGGCGGCCTGGTGGCTGCCGGCGGGGATCGCGTTGGCCGCCGCGATGGCCGCGCTTCACGCCTCGCTCACCCATGAGGTGATCCACGATCACCCGTTCCCGGGCCGGCCCGGGCTGAACGCCGCGCTTGTCTGGCCGCCGCTCACACTGGCGATCCCGTTTGCGCGGTTCCGCGACACGCATCTGGCGCATCACACCAATTCGGTCCTCACCGATCCCTATGACGATCCGGAATCGAACTACCTCGATCCCGCCGTATGGGCGCGCCTGCCGGCCCCGATCCGTGCGATTTTGCGGATCAACAATACGCTTGCGGGCCGGATGGCGATCGGGCCCATCGTGAGCCAGATCGCGTTTTTGCACTGCGATCTGCGGCAGGCCCGGGCGGGCGATGCCCGCGTGCTGCCCGGCTGGCTCTGGCATATTCCGGCGGCTGCCCTGGTTCTGGCTTTTGTGGCCTATGCCGCGATGCCGCTCTGGGCCTATGCGATTGCCGCCTATCTTGCGATTTCGATCCTGAAGATCCGTACTTTCCTCGAACACCAGGCCGAGGAACGCGCGGCCCACCGCACCGTGATCATCGAGGATCGCGGCCCGCTTTCGTGGATGTTTCTCAACAACAACCTCCATGTGGTGCACCACATGCACCCCAAGGTGCCGTGGTACCGGCTGCCCACGCTTTATGCGGCCAATCGCGCGCGCTATCTGGGCCGGAACGGCGGCTACCGCTACCGCTCGTATCGGGAAGTCTTTGCCCGCTACTTCCTGCGCGCTAAGGATCCGGTGCCGCACCCGATCTTCCGCCGCGGCTAACCGTCTGGCGCTTCGTCGGCGCGCGTGAAAGAACCCGCGCATGGAGGCGTGGATCCCGATCACTATCGCCGCGGCGGCGGCGCAAACCCTGCGCTTCATGGCGCAGAAGCATCTCAAGGCCACCGCGCTTTCCACCGCCGGGGCAACCTGGGCGCGGTTTCTCTTTGCCGCCCCGCTCGTGGCGGCGCTGACGCTGGCCTATGCGGGGGCAGGGGGGCAGGGCCTTCCGCGGCCAGAACCCGCCTTCTGGGCCTATGCCGCGGCGGGTGGGCTGGCGCAGATCCTCGCCACCGCCTGCGTGGTGGCGCTTTTCGCCCATCGCAACTTCGCCGTGGGGATCACATTCAAGAAAACCGAAGTGATGCTCACCGCGCTTGTGGGCTTTCTGGTGCTGGGCGATCGGGTTTCGGCCTGGGGCCTTCTGGCGATGGCGCTGGGGCTTCTGGGCGTGCTCTGGCTATCCGATCCGCCCGAGGCGACAGGCTCCTGGCGCACGCGGCTTTTCAACCGCGCCGCCGGGCTTGGGCTTCTCTCGGGCGTATTTTTCGCGATCTCAGCGGTGGGCTACCGGGGCGCGGTTCTGGCGCTTGAGGGCGGCGATACCGCGCTTCGCGCAGGCACGGCGCTTGCGCTTGTCACCACCGGGCAAACGCTTGGCCTCGGCGCCTGGCTTGCCTGGCGCGAACGCGAACAGATCGCAGCCGTCTTTGCCGCCTGGCGCGTGGCGGCGCCAATGGGGCTGTTTTCGATGATCGGCAGCTTTTGCTGGTTCGCCGCCTTCTCGCTTCAAAACGCAGCCTATGTCTTTGCCGTGGGGCAGATCGAGGTGATCTTTTCGATCCTGGCGGCGCTGCTTGTCTTCGGTGAGAAAGTCACGCCGCGCGAATATGCCGGGATGGCGCTGATCACGGGATCTATCATCGTGCTGGTGGCACTTGGGTAGGAGGGTGCGCAGCGCCCCGGGCGCCAGGACCTAGAGCGCCCGCCCGCCCAGCCGCCGAAACAGGCTTTCTTCCTCGGTATTGCGGAAAAAGGGCACCGTATCGGGCGCCTCAAGGGCCGGAAGCCGCGCGGCAACTTCCGCCAGCACCACCTCGGTGATGAAGGGCAGGCCCAGATCGCGCGCCTCGCCCAGAGGCACCCAGCGCAGGTGGCTAAGCTCGCCCGAGGCGCCGCGAAACCCTTCCACATCCCCAGCCACCGCCGCGGCATCGGCCAGAAAGAACCGCGCATCGAAGCGGCGCGGGCGCCCGGGCGGGGTAATTGCACGAAAAACGAAGCGTAAGGCGCTGGGATCAGGCTGAAATCCTGCCTCGGCAAACCCCGCCCAATCGGCGGGCGCATCGGGCCAGGTGCCCGGCCTGCCGAGGATCAGCCCGGTTTCTTCCCAAAGTTCCCGGATCGCTGCGGCCGCGAGCGCGCCGGGTGCGGCGCCGCGCGGCTCTTCCGCCAGCCGCGCGGCACAGGTCTCCGAAAGCCCGCCCGCCAAAGGCACCGCGCCATCGCCGGGATCCACCGCGCCGCCGGGAAAGACGAATTTCTTGGCCATGAAGGCCGCGTTGGCCCCGCGCTGGCCCATGAGGATCGCGGGCGCCCGCGCCACATCGCGCACAAGGATCACCGTTGCGGCATGGCGGATCTCGCCCGCGCCTACCACCACGCCTGCGCCCCGGGCGCTACTCTGCGCCGAAGCCGTGCATCCGCTTTGCCCACTGGAACCCCACGATCGCGCCCTTCAGACGGGGCAGAAGGTAAAGCGAAAGCGCGGTGCAGCCAACGGTGAAGACCGAGGCCAGGATCATCGGATCGGGGCGGAAGGTGACGAAGGCCCAGAAGATCGCCGGTGCCATCACATGGCCCACGATCAGGATCGTCAGGTATGCCGGCCCGTCATCGGCGCGATGATGGTGCAGCGGCTCGCCACACACGGTGCAGCTCCGCCGCACGGTGAGATAGCCGTTGAAGAGCGGCCCCACACCGCATTTTGGGCATTTCCGCTGCCAGCCGCGCATGAGCGCGGGCATGACGGCGCGGTCATGTTCCGCCTCGGGGGCGGTTTCTGTCGGGGCTCCGTCAAACATTGTCTCTTCCAGGGTTCAGGGCTGCTCGCACACCCAGTAAGCGGCGCGGGGGCCTCTATTTGGAACCCGGCAGAATGTCCTTGCGGCGCGATGTCGCGAATTTTTTGTGCGGCGGGCGACGGAACCGCGCCGCGCCCCCGTTTTATGCCCAGTCACAAGGCGAAATGCAGATGCCTGGCAGGGCCTGCCGCCATAACAAAACGGAGTAAGACTATGAAAAACCTATCTTTGATCGCCCTCGCGGCGGCAATCGCAGCGGGCCTCTTCGTAACCACCGGCGCTGAGGCACGCGGTGGCGGGGAACGCGCGAGCTTTGAAACGCTCGATGCCGATGGCGACGGGCTGATCACCCAGGCCGAACTGGATGCCCAGCGCGAGGCGCGCTTTGCCGCGCTTGACAGCGATGGCAACGGCCAGATCACGCTGGAAGAATTCACGGCCTCGGCGCAGATGCGGTCCGAGGAACGGGCGGCGCGCATGTTTGCCCGGCTTGATGCCGATGGCGATGGCGCGCTGTCGCGCGACGTGCTGGAAATGCGGGGCGGCCGCGATGGCGCCTCGCTCATCGAACGGCTCGACACCGATGGCGATGGCGCGATCTCGGAAGCGGAGTTTGAGGAGATGAAATCCCGCCGCGCCGAGATGCGGGAAGATCGCCGCCGCCCGTCGGATAACTAAGCGCATGGCGGGGCGGGTCTGGCCCGCCCCGCCGCAAGCATTTGCGGCCCCGCAATGAGTGAGATAGCAGTCAGGCGCGATGACCATGCCCCTTGATGCCTTGGGCGAAGCCTCCGATGAGGCGCTGCTTGTTGCCTATGGCAACGGCGATCGGGCGGCGGCGCGCGCGTTGACGGTGCGGCTTACCCCGCGCATTTTGGGCTATGCCGCGCGGGTTCTGGCGGATCGGGCAGAGGCCGAGGATGTGGTGCAGGAGGCCATGCTGCGGCTCTGGCGCATTGCGCCGGAATGGCGGCAGGGCGAGGCCAAGGTTACAACCTGGCTATATCGCGTGACGGTCAATCTCTGCACCGACCGGCTGCGCAAATACGGGCGCGCCGTGGATCTTGATGCGGTGCCCGAGCCCGAGGATGGGCAGGCCGCCGCCATCGAAGGGTTGATCGAGCAGGATCGTGCCGCGGCCCTCGATGCCGCCCTGGGGCTCTTGCCCGAACGGCAGAGGCAGGCGGTGATCCTGCGCCACCTCGAAGGGCTTTCGAACCCCGATATCGCCCAGGTGATGGACATTGGGGTGGAGGCCGTGGAAAGCCTGACGGCACGGGGAAAACGGGCGCTCAGCCGGCATCTGGCCGGCCGGCGCGCAGAGTTGGGATATGGTGATGACTGAACGCGATCCTCTTGAGCCATTCTTCGATGCGGCCCGCGCAAACCGCGCCGCGCCGGAGGCCGATCTGATGGCGCGCGTCCTTGCGGATGCAGAGGCCGAGGCCGAGGGGCGCGAACGCGCGGGCCCGGCGCCCCGGCCCCCGGCGCCGCAGGGGATTTTGCAGATGCTGAAGGCCGTGGGCGGCTGGCCGGCGCTTGCGGGGCTCGCTGCAACCACCGCCGCGGGTGTGTGGATCGGCTTTGCGCTGCCGGAAGTGCCCACGGGGCTGGGGCTGTCCACGGGCTATGATCTGACCGATCTGGCGCCTGGCTATGGCAGCCTGTCGGAGTTTGGAGGGTAGGGCGATGGCTGAGACGCAAGGCCCCGATCCCGTTTCGCCCCGCCGCTGCCCGCTTTGGATGCGGCTTTTGCTGATCGCCTCGCTCGCGGGCAACCTGCTGATCGCGGGCATCGTTGCGGGTGCGGTGCTGGGCGAGGGCGAGCGGGGGCCTGTGCCGGAGTTTCGCGCGGCGCGCGATCTTGGCCCGGTGCCGCTTGTGATGGCGCTGGAGCGGGAAGACAGGCGGGCGCTGGGGCGCATCCTGCGCATGGATGCCCAAGGCAACCGGATGAGCCGGGAAGACATGCGCGCGCAGTTCGAAACGCTGCTTGCGGCGCTTCGGGCAGACCCTTTTCAGCGGGAGGCCGTGGCGGGCTTTTTGACCCAGCAGCGCAAGCTTGCCGTGGCACGGCAGGAAATCGGCCAGAGCACGCTGCTGGAGCGCTTTTCCACCATGAGCCTTGAAGAACGCCGCGCTTATGCGGACAGGCTTGAGGGCTCGCTGCGCCGCGCCGCGCGCTGAGGCGCAGCCCTCAGGCCGCCGATAAATGCGAAAAACACGGAAGTTAAAGACCGCGCGTAATACCCTGTCAAAGCGTTATTCTTCCAGATCACGCTGCGGTCGCGGCTTCCATCGTTGCCATGTTCCGCCCGCTCGATTTCGATTGGTAAAGCGCCCGATCCGCCCGCGCGATCACCGCCTCGGCGGGCTCGTCGCCGCTGCTTACGGCCACGCCAACTGAAATCGTCACCGGAAGCTTCAGCCCGCTTTCCAGAACGCAAGGATGGGCCACCACCTGCGCGCAGAGCCGCCGCGCGGTGTAAAGCGCAACTTGGGGCGATGTATCGGGCATCAGCGCCATGAACTCCTCGCCCCCCATCCGCGCCAGCGTGTCACTCGCGCGCAGATCGCTGCGCAGCCGCGCGGCCACTTCAGCCAGAACGCGATCGCCCGCGGGGTGGCCGAAGCGGTCATTCACCGCCTTGAACCGGTCGAGATCAGCGATCAGCACGGCATAGGGGCGCCCGCTTTCGGCGCTGCGCCGGGCCAGCGCTTCGGCATGCGCCATGGCGTAGCGGCGGTTGTAGAGGCTGGTCAGCGGGTCCACCGCCGCCAGCCGCAGCCCTTCCTCCACCGAGGCGCGCGCCCGATCGGCCTGATGTTTCCGCGAGAGCTGGGTGTTCACGCGCAGGGTGATCTCGGCAGGTGCCACTTCGCGGGCAATGAGGTCATTGGCGCCGAAATCAAGCGCCATGACCGCCGTCTCGGTATCCGCATCGTCATGCAGGATCACCACGGCGGCATGGCGCGCGGCGGGCCGGGCCCGCAGCTCTGCCAGCAGGCGCAGCCCGGCAGGGCCATGCCCGCCCGAGGCATCGATGAGATAGAGATCGCAGGCCCCCGGCCGGCCGCCAAGCGCGGCCTCGGGCGAAAGCGGCTCCACCGGATAGGCCACATCCGCCCGCAGGCCGCGCGCCAGCGCCTCCGCACGCGCGCGCAGGGGTGAAACCACGGCCACCCGGGCGGGCGGCTCGAATACTGCGCGGCGCTCGGCAAATCCAAGTTCGCGCAGCGCCGCATGGCGTTCGATCAGCGCATGATCGGTTTCGCAGGCGCGCAGAAGGCTGCGCATCCGGGCCAGAAGCGTTGCCTCGCGCAGCGGGCGGGCCACAAGCTCATCGGCCCCGGCGCGCAGAAGGGCCATCCGCCCGGCTGCCCCGGGCCCGTCGCAAAGCGCGATCAGGGGGATGTGGGCTAGCCCTGGGGTGGCGCGGATGTATCGGATCATCCGCTCCGCCCCGCCCGCATCCCCCTTCGCGCCCGCCAGCGCGCCCAGGATCGCCACCGACGGCGCCCGGGCCTGCATCGCGGCGCGTGCGTCATCCGCCGTGGCAACGGCGGCGACATCGTATTGCGCATCCCTCAATATCGAAAAGAGCAGGATGCGGGTGTCGCAGGATCGGTCGGCGATCAGAACCTGTCCGGTCATGCTTCACCTCATTTGAATTAACTGCTGCGCGATGTGTTGAGGTATTGGGCATATTCGTTAAGAAACCCTTTCCCAAAGACGGGCCCGAACGGGTGGCCGTGAAACTGGCGGAGCAAACCATGGTCATCGATGATGCCGAAACGATTGCCCTGCAGGCGCTGGCCTGGATCGCGGAAGACGAAGATCTTCTGCCGGCCTTCCTTGCGATGACGGGTGCCGAGGCCGGGGCGCTCCGCGAGGCGGCGGGCGATCCGGGCTTTCTGGGCGGCGTGCTCGATTTCGTTCTGGCCGAAGAGGGGCGGGTGCTGGCGTTTTGCGAGATGCATGGCCTTCCGCCCGAAGATCCCGCCGAGGCGCGCGCGGTGCTGCCCGGCGGCGACGTTATGCATTGGACATGACGGGAACTGCTGAGGTGATCGCCGAAATCCGCCCCCGCCCGGCGCGGCGCTGGGTGGGGATCGCGGTGCAGGGCGCGCTCGGCGCCATCCTCATCGCCCTTGGCGTGGCCGTCGGCGGGGCGAGCCTTCTGGCCAGTGTGGCGCTTTTTCTGCTGGGGGGCGTGATGCTCTGGGGCACGATCGGGCTCTACCAGGCCACCGCGCTGTATCTGGAACTGACGGAGACGGATCTGCGCGATAGCAGCGGCCGGGTGCTGACCCGGGTTGCGGATGTGCGAAGCGTTGATCGCGGCGCGCTGGCCTTCAAACCGTCAAACGGCTTTCTGCTGACCACCGAACACCCGGCCCCCTTCGTCTGGGCCCCGGGGCTCTGGTGGCGGGTGGGCCGCTTCGTGGGCGTGGGCGGCGTAACGCCTGCCGGGGAAGGCAAGGTGGTGGCAGAGCTGATCTCGGCCGCCATCGCGGCCCGGCGCTAGGGCAGGGCACGCGCCCAGGCGGCGGGCGGAGGGCCTGAAGCTCCAGAGGATATGCGGAGCGGGCAGCCTTTGGCCGCCGCCCGCGCCGGGGTTAGGAGCGTTAGAGCTTAGGTGGTCGGCGGGTTCGGATTGAACAGCACCTGCGGCACGAAACGGGGGCTCGTGAACACACGGTTGGTGATCTGGCGCGCCTCCAGCCCGAACAGCATCGGCGGATCCCAGGCCACGCGCGATTCCACGATGATCAGGTTGTCGCCCGCGGCCATGATCGGGATCTCGCCCGCGATCCCGGTCAGATCGGTGCGCGGCGCCATCTGGTTGGTGCCGTAGGACCATCTCAGCGCCAGCACATTGGCATTCGTCACCGGATCGGAATCCATCGCCACCACCGTCACCCGGATATCGCCGTCATCGGGCGAGCGCAGCAGGTAGCGGTAGATCCCTCCCGCGCCGTCAATATAGGCCGGTGTCATCGGATCGGGCTCGCGCGAGATCAGGTCGGCAATCGTGTAGGTGGCTTTGAGATTGGTGTTCAGGTTCTTGTAGATGTCCCAGTAAACGAACATCGCCCCGTAGGCCCAAAGCAGGATCGGGAACATGATGACGGTTTCAACCGAAAGCGCCCCACGTTCCGAACGCCGGAACCGGCGGACAAGCTGCAGGAGATGTTTCATTGGCTGGGCTCGTTCACGAAGGCCGATGTGACAACAAGCGCGTAATGCCCGCTGCCCACATCGGGCATTTCCATCCCGAAGGTCGTGGTCGGGAAGAGAGGCTGATAAAGGCCGCAGACGCGCACCATCATCAGTTCATTATTCACGCCCACCGAAAACTCCGTCTGATCGATGGGGTCGATAGTGGAATTCACGTCGATGCAGTTCGCACCCGCGCTGAGGGGGTTCCACGCAGTGGTGGAAACGGGGCGCAGCTCCACCTGCACCACCTCGTTGCAATTGGCGATGATCATCGTGTTGTCGCACACCGAGGTCTTGAATTCCTCGAAGGTGGGCGGCTGCGGCGTTCCCAGCCGCAGCGAGCGCACCGCAAGATCCACCCCGCGTTCCAGCATCGCATGCCGCACCATCATGATGCCGGCCTCGTAAGAGGCAATCAGCACCGTGAGGTAGGCAGGAAGGAGGATGACGAACTCAACCGTCGCCGCCCCCTTCCGCTCGCGCCGGAAGCGTTTGAAAAGCCCCCGAAGCATTACTGGCTCAAACGCAGCTGGTTGATCGTTTTCGCGATCGCCTGGAAGGCGTTGCCGATGTTGAGATCCGAGATCGGGAAGTAATGCGATTCAGAGCTCGCGCAGTTCTTCATCAACGTCTGGGCGTTTGACGGCGCCAGGAAAGCGATCGTGAACACCGTGATCCGGTCTTCCTTCTCTACCCGCGGCTCACCATTGTCATAGATGATGTTGCCCTGGGCATCCTTGGCATAGACCGGCTTCTTGGCCTCGTCGCACATCGCAGTGATGTTGCCGTTATTGGTGCTCTCGTTATGGGTCTTCGTGCCGTCGTTGAAGGTTGAGGTCGACGGGTAGAATTCCAGATCCGATTGCGAGTTCTCGCTGCCGTTGGAATCCACGCTGCCATAGAGATCCATGTATTCGTCATGGTCGCTATGCGAGGTGTTGTAGACGGCATCGTAGTTCCAGTGGCTGCCATCCACCTTCGGGCGGAACTGGCCGGTGGTCTTACCATCCGTCATCAGCACAACGTATTTGACCACATCGTCATCCCAGTTGGCGGGGCGGGCCTTGTAGGCGTCTTCCACCAGCTTGCGGGTGACGGGCGCGCCAATCTCCTGCGGCACCTGAACGTTCACGGCATTCAGCGCCTCGACCGCGCTGCGCGAGGTCGGGTTCAGCAGCGCCACACCGTATTTCATGCCCACATGCGTGGCGGTGCCATCGTGCATCTTCATGTTCTGCACGAAATCGGTGATCCGGTAGTAATCGTTCTCCATCACCATGATCGAGGCATCGTCATCGGGGCACCAGCCCCAGTTCATCCAGTGCCGCGGGTTCGAGATCCCCCATTCCATGAAATGCGGAAGCTGGTTGCCGGAGGCGCCGGGCAGATCGGCATGATCGAAATCGGCATCGGTGACTTCGATGCAGGACGACCAGTCATGCCAGCGGCTGCCGCCCATATGGGCAAACAGATGCGGGCCGGGATTCACGTGGCCGGCATAGGGAATGATGTTGATCGTCGTGCTGTCGGTGTTTTGCGACTGGGTGCAGCCGGTCTTGTTCACTTCATCTGTGCAGGTCACCTGAAGCACCGAATGCACGAATTCCGTCACCGCTTCGCGCAGATCGTTGATCCGGTTGTCGGCGTTGGGGTCCGAGGGGGTGGAGTTGTTCTGCGGGAAACGCATCGACCCCGAGATATCGAGCACCAGCGAGATCTCCACGTTCTGGATATTCTCGATCGCGCTTCCCGTGGTGGGGGTGCGCAGAGTGTTGATGCCGATCATGTCCATAAAGATCGTGTCCATCACCACCGTGGTGTTGGCGCGCACTTCGCGGCCCACCAGTTCGCCGCCGGCGGCGATATAGGTGGGGTTCACCACAACGCTCACATCGTTGGGGTCAAACCCGGCATGTTCGAAATAGCTGCGCACGACCGCTTCGCTGTCGAGCGCCTGGTCAAGGTCGGCGGCCGCCAGCACGGCACTGTCGACGGTGTTCTGCAGGGCAGTACGGCGCATCTCCAGGCGCATCAGATCCACGGCCATGCCGCCGATCAGAAGGATCGCGAGAAAGATAAACAACGAGAAGGCGGTGAACGCGCCGCGCTCATCGCGGCGGAACGCCGATGCCACGGCAAAAGCCGTCATCAGCGTTTTTGTCTTTCCGCCAGTCTTACGGGCCCCAGCAAGGTCTTTGGCAGCAGTCATTTTCGTTACCCTCTAAGTCGACTTGCGCGCCTGCGCGTGCAATTCCGAAAGGAAATTCCATGGGTTCGTGGCGAAAATGGGGCGTGGCGCAGAAGCAAAAATGCGATTTCACTCGCTTCAGGAACAATCCCGGCGCTAACCTGAGATTTGCCCGCCTCGCGCGCCGGCTGCCATATTTGGG
>JANQPC010000084.1 GCA_028285485.1 Paracoccaceae bacterium
TTGGCCTGCAGGCGTTCGTCCTGCCCGGCGGCCTCGCCCTCAAGCCGCGTGATTTCCGCATCGAGCCGGGCGATGGTTTCCACCGCATCGCGGTTCAGCGCATCCTCGCGCTCAAGATCGGCACCCTGCTGGGCGATCCGGCCTTCAAGCGCCTCGATGGCGGCCAGGGCGCGGCGTTCGTCGCCCTCAAGCCCATCCCGCTCCACCGAAAGCCGCTGCAGAATGGCCGCAGCCACTGTGGCTTCCTCGCGCAGGGGCGGCAGCGCATCGTCTGCCTTCGCCCGTGCCGCGGCACCGGCCCGCGCGCCGCGCTCGGCCTCTGAAGCCGCGGTGACGCAGGCCTGAAGCCGGGTGTCGGCCGCCATCAGCGCATCATTGGCTTCGCGCCAGCGGCGGTAGAGCAACTGGCCCTCGGCCGCCCGCAACGCTTCGCTCAGCTCCCGATACCGCCGCGCTTGCCGGGCCTGGCGGGCAAGCTGCGCCAGTTGGGCGGCAAGCTGTTCGATCACGTCATCCACGCGGGCAAGGTTGGTCTCTGCCCCGCGCAGCTTCATCTCCGCCTCATGGCGGCGCTGGTAAAGGCCGGAGATGCCCGCAGCCTCTTCGAGGATCCTCCGCCGCGCCTTGGGTCGCGCGTTGATGAGTTCCGAGATCTGGCCCTGGCGCACAAGGGCAGGAGAATGCGCACCTGTCGAGGCATCGGCGAACAGCATCTGAACATCGCGGGCGCGCACGTCGCGGCTGTTCACCTTATAGGCCGATCCGGCATCGCGCGTGATCCGCCGCGCCACATCCAGGATCTCGCTTTCGTTGAACCCTTGCGGGGCAAGCCGTTCGCTATTGTCGATCGCGATTGAGACTTCCGCAAAGTTCCGCGCCGGGCGTGAGGCCGTTCCGGCAAAGATCACATCTTCCATCCCGTCGCCGCGCATGGCTGTGGGGCGGTTTTCGCCCATCACCCAGCGCAGCGCCTCGAGGAGGTTCGACTTGCCGCAGCCATTGGGGCCCACAACGCCCGTCAACCCGTCGGCGATCACCATCTCCGTCGGGTCCACAAAGCTCTTGAAGCCGTTCAGCCTGATTCTCGTGAATCTCACCTGCTTGCTCGCCTCGGTGATTCTTGATTGCCGTCCAGCATTCTTGGGCGCGCGCGCCGAGTCAACGCGGCCGCACAGAATTTGGCCTTATCGGCCAAGTTATCCCCAAGATGTTGATACTTCATGTGTCGAACTTCGCCGTTCGCGGCGCTGCGGCACGATATCTCTTGATTCCGTAATCGCACGGTGGCCAGTGTGATCAGGGCGCCGGGCTGCACGGGCGCCTATCTTTTGGGGGTGCCAGTGCAACGAAGACGGTCCGGCGTGCCGGCTCTGCGCATCCCCCTGCATGGATTGACCTGCTTGGGGGTTCGGAATGCTTGATATCGCACCGATTGAAATTGCGGTTGAATCGCCGGCTACGCCGGATGGTAGCGGGATGATTGCGCGCGCCGATGACGGCCTGGAACAGGATCGGGGCGGCGTGACGGCGGAAGAGCTTTATGGCCCGAACGTTGAATTCCTGGTGGCGCGCAGAAACGGGCAACCCGTGGGCTGCGTCGCGCTTGTGGATCAGCTGCGCTACGGCGAGGTATCGCGCCTTTTCGTCGATGAAAGCGCCCGGGGCGTGGGCATAGGCGCCGCGCTCATGGCGGCGCTGGAACAGGCCGCCTCGGAGATAGGGCTGCGTTCGCTGCGCATTCCCGCAGCCGAAGCGCTGGGCGATGCGGTGGTGTTCTGCCAGCGCTTCGGCTTTGCGCCTCACCCGGCCGTCTCCACCGCAGCGGGCGGGCAGGTGCCCGGCTTCCTCGAAAAATCCATCTAAGGCCCTGGCGGGCAATCGACCGACGCGCGCAGGATAGCCTGATCCCCGGTCAGCGACCGGGGGCGCAAGGCGCATCCCGTCACCGTCTCGATCGCCATGATCGCGCGCAGAAACACGTCGCGCTGGCGGGGCAGGAACTCCGGGCTAACCCGGTGTACCTCCACCTCATCACCGCGGTGGAACACGATGAAGCGGCTGCCCTCCACGCTCACCTCCTGCCGCGCCGTACCGGCGAAGCGGGGCGACGGGCTGGTGCAGCCGGCAAGAACCAGCGCGCAGGCAAGGGCGATAAGAATGCGCATGGCCTAAGCTACGCACGCTCAAGGTTAATTCTTCGTTAGCGGGAAGCCAGATCCGCCTTGCCTTGGCGCCCGGTGCGGCCTAGCTGGCGCGAAACGGGCGACGAAAGGATTTCCGGATGCTGTTGGGATTATGCGGAGCGCTGCGGGCGGCCTCTGTCAACCGCAAGCTGATGCGCGAGGCCGCACGGCTCTATGGCGGCCCCTTCACCGAAGGCGATATCCGGATGCCGCTTTATGATGGCGATGTGGAAAGCGGCGAGGGGATACCCGAGGCCACCACGCGCCTGGCCGACCAGATCAGAGAAGCAAGCGCGGTGATCATCGCGAGCCCCGAATACAACCAATCGATCCCGGGCGTTCTGAAAAACGCGCTTGATTGGGTGAGCCGAGTGGAAGGCGCGCCGTGGCGGGGCAAGCCGGTGGCGATCATGTCCGCCGCCGCGGGCCGCGCAGGCGGCGCGCGCGCCAATTACGCGCTGCGGCTGGCGATGAACCCGTTCCGCCCGCGCCTGTTGACAGGCCCTGAGGTTCTGATCGCCGATGGCGCCAATCAATTCGATGCCGAGGGGCGGCTCACCAACGAGCGCTACGCCAAGGCGCTTGCGGAACTGATGAACCTTCTCAAGGCCGAGGCCGCGGGTTAGCGCATTTTGCCTCGCGCGCGGGGATCGGCTAGCGTTCCGCCCCATGGGCGAGGCGCAGACGATCCAGAGGGTGGCCGACAGGCTTGATCCCGCGCGTGCGGCGGCGCTGCATGCAACGCTCGCCCGCCCGGGCGCGCCACCCGAGGTGGGCGAGCCCCTGCCCGCCTTCTGGCACCACATTTATTTCTGGGATGTCGCCGCGCCCGAGGCGCTGGGGCCCGACGGGCACCCGGCACGGGGCGGGCTGATCCCCGATTTCGGCCTTCCCCGGCGCATGTGGGCCGGCGGGCGGCTGACCTTCCATGCCCCGCTTCTGTGCGGTGTGCGCGCCGAAAGGCACAGCGCGGTGAAATCCACAGCCCGGAAAGCAGGCCGCAGCGGGGCCCTGGCCTTCGTGACGCTTCGCCACGAGATCCGCCAGCGCGGCGCGCTGGTGCTGAGCGAAGAGCAGGATCTTGTCTACCGCCCGGGCAACGCCCCCGCCGCACTGCCGCCCTTGCCGCCCCAGGGCGGCGCACCGCAGGCCACCCGGCGCTTCGACAGCACGGCGCTCTTCCGGTACTCGGCACTCACGATGAACGGCCATCGCATTCACTATGATGCCGATTATGCCCGGGAGGCGGAGGGCTACGGCGGCCTCGTCGTGCATGGCCCGCTTCTGGCGCAGATCCTGATCGGGCTGGCGGAGGCGGCACTTGGCCCGCTTACCAGTTTCACCTTCCGCGCCACCGCGCCCGTGATCGTGGGCGAAGATATGCGCTTCTTCCGCAATGAGGGTGCGTTCTGGGCTGTGGCGCCGGGCGGGCGGCTTGCGATGACGGCTGAGGCGCAGGGCTGCTAGAGGCTTGCCTCCACGCGGAATGCGTCTGGAACGGCATCGCGCCCGTCGCAGAGGAGATCGGCCATCACCCGCGCCACGCCGGGGGCCATGCCGAAGCCGATCTTGAAGCCGCCATTGGCGATGAAATGCCCCGCCCGCCCGGGCCAGGGCCCCAGCATCGGGGCGCGGGATCGCGCGCGGGGGCGCACGCCGGCCCAGCGCTGGATCACCTCCGCGCCATGAAGGATCGGCAGCGCTTCAACGGCCCGGTCCAACAGCGCGTCTGCCTGCGCGTCGGTGGCCGCGGGATCGTCAAACTCCCGTTCCGAGGTTGACCCCACCGCGACGGTGCCATCGGCATGGGGCACGATATGCAGCCCGTCGCAGAAAAGCTGCGGGGCGCCATCCGGCGCGGCGTGGCGCAGGAGCACCGCCTGCCCCTTCACCCCGGTGCCCACAGGCCGGGCGAGCGCCGCGCCCAGCTCCCGGAGCCCGTGCCAGCCCGTGGCCCAGACCACAGCGCCCGCATCTTCGCCCTCAGTCAGAACCGCGCCCCCGCGCACGCGGATCGCGGCAGAGAGGCTTTCGCAGGCCCGCCGCGGATGGATCCGGGCAGTGAGCGTATCCTCGATCACCTGCCCGGATTGCGAACGCGGGGCCCACCCTTCGGGCGCCGGGATCACCCGCCACGCCGCCGCCCCGCGCCAGAGGTCACGCGCCGTTTCACCCCGAGCCTCCGCCAGCGCCAATGCGCGGGCATCCTCGATCGGCTGCAACCGCCCGGTGCGCCCATAGCCGGGCGAGATCCCCGAGGCCGCCTCTACCCCCCGCCAAAACCCTTCTGCCGCCAGCAGGCTTTCAAGCTGAAACGCCTTCTTGGGATTCCAATTCTCCGGGGTATGGGGGGCCAGCGCGCCGACGATGCCGCCGGATGCGCCCGCGCCCACACCGCCGGGGTCAATCACCTGAACCCGCGCGCCGCGGGTAAGGCAGGCCCAGGCCACGCTCAGCCCGAAGATACCGGCGCCCCGCACCGTGATGTCAGCCGTTGCCAATTCCCGGGCCCTCCGCCACAGTCGCCCCGCGCCGATCCGCGCCCCCTTCAGGCACCCGAGCATGGCCGAGAGCACCCCGATTGTCGAATGGCGCGATGGCGTGCCGATCTCGACGGAATTCGACGATCCCTATTATGCGCTGGCCGACGGCGCCGGCGAAAGCGCGCATGTGTTTCTGGCGGGCAACGGGCTGCCGGCGCGGTTCCGCCCCGGTTTTCGGATCGCCGAGCTTGGCTTCGGAACCGGGCTAAACCTCTTCGTGACGGCGGCGGCTTGGCATGAGAGCGGCGTGGCGGGCCCGCTGGAATTCACGAGCTTTGAGTTGCGGCCGCTCAGCCCCGCCGAGATGCTGCAGGCCGCCGCCCCTTTCCCCGGCTACACACCGATTGCGGAAGAGTTGACCCGCGCGCTTGTCGAAACGCCCGATCGGATCGATCTGCCATGGCTGCGGTTCCGCCTGATCCGCGGCGATGCCAATGCAACGCTGCCCGAATGGCGCGGCACCGCCGATGCGTGGTTTCTCGATGGTTTCTCGCCCGCGAAGAACCCCGCGCTTTGGGGCGCGCCGCTTCTGGCGCAGGTGGCGCAGCACACGGCTCCGGGCGGCACCGCTGCCACCTATACCGCTGCCGGCCATGTGCGCCGCGCCCTTGCGGCGGCGGGGTTTGCCGTTGAGCGGCGCCCAGGCTTCGGCCGCAAGCGCCACATGACTGTGGCGCGGATGCCATGACCATGCAGAACACCCGCCTTGGCATCCTGCTGATGGTCGCCACCACCTTCGTTTTCGCGATGCAGGATGGCATCTCGCGCCATCTCGCCGGGGAATACAACGTGCTCATGGTGGTGATGATCCGCTACTGGTTCTTCGCCGCCTTCGTGATCGCGCTGGCCGCGCGCCGCCCCGGCGGCGTCCGCGCCGTGGCGCGCACCGGGCAGCCGGTGCTTCAGGCATTTCGCGGCGTGTTGCTGGCGGCGGAAATCTGCGTGATGGTGCTGGCCTTCGTGCTCCTGGGCCTCGTGGAAAGCCACGCGGTTTTTACCTGCTACCCGCTGTTGATCGCCGCGCTTTCCGGCCCGGTTCTGGGCGAGAAGGTGGGCTGGCGGCGCTGGGCCGCGATTGGCGTAGGTTTTGTGGGCGTGCTCATCATCCTACAGCCCGGGGTCGCGGTATTTTCGCCAGCCGCGCTGATCCCCCTGCTTTCGGCCACTATGTTTGCGCTTTACGGGCTGCTGACCCGCTACGCCGCGCGGCAAGACAGTTCCGCCACCTCGTTCTTCTGGACGGGGGTGACGGGCGCGGTGGCGATGACCTGCGTAGGCGTGTGGTTTTGGGAGCCGATGGGCGGGCGCGACTGGCTTTGGATGGGGGCGCTCTGCATCACAGGCGCGCTGGGGCACTGGCTGCTGATCCGCGTGTACGAGGTGGCCGAGGCGAGCGCAGTGCAGCCATTCGCCTATCTGCAGCTTGTGTTCGCCGCCGCCCTTGGCGTCAGCGTGTTTGGCGAGGTTTTGGAACTGAACGTGGTGATCGGCGCCGCGATCGTGGTTGCGGCGGGCGTGTTCACCCTGCTTCGGGAACGCCGCGCGCAGGGGTGACTACTGCACCAGTTCCTCGCTGAGGCGCAATGCGCTCACCTCGCCCGACAGCCGCGCGCGGTAGACGGGCAGGCTTTCCATCACCCGCATCACGTAGTTGCGGGTTTCGCGAAACTGGATGTGTTCGATCCAATCCACCGCATCGACCTGGCTGTCGCGCGGATCGCCCAATTCCCCCATCCAGCGGATCGGGCGGCTCGGCCCCGCATTATAGGCGGCGGAAACCAGCACCATGTTGCCATCGAAGCGGCGGATCAGTTCTTCGAGATATGCCAGCCCAATGCGCGCGTTGTAAACGGGATCGCGCTGCAGCTTGTCGGCGCTGTAGCGCACATCGATCTTACCGGCCACTTCCCGCGCGGTTCGGGGCATCACCTGCATCAGGCCCACAGCGCCCACGCCGCTTCGCACCGAAGGATCGAATTCGCTTTCCCTGCGCGCTATGGCCAGCGCCAGTTCTTCCGGCACCGGCATCTCATCCACCCCGAAATCGACAACGGGGAAGTACGCGTGAGGCAGCACAACGCCCATCTTGGCGGCTTGCTTGGCGATCATCAGCGCCAGATGCGGCTCTTCGAGGGAGAGCGCGAAATCAGCCAGCTGCCCAAGCTCGGTTTCATCGAGCCCCTCGGCGAGATGCACAAGGAAGCGCTCGGTGAGATCGCGTTCCCCGGCCCGGTGCAGCAGCAGCGCGGCCTCCAGCACGGAGGAGGCGACGAACGTCGCGCCGGCCCAGTTTGGATAGCGCTGAGTGCCGGTGAGCCCGGGCTGCATCGGCAGGCCCGCACGCTCGGCGGCAAGAAGGCCATAGAAGCTCGTCTGGTACTCCGCGCCAAAGGCATAAGCCATGGCAGCGTTTTCGGCATCGCCCAGCGCCTCATAGGCGCGGCCTTCCCAGTATCCGCCGCGGCCCAGGCTGATCGGGCTGCGCACCGCCACGCGGAAGCGCTGGAAATGGCGCAGCGCGCGTTCGGGATCATCAAGATAGCGCAGCGCCACATAGCCCGAAAGCCATTCGAGATCGGCGAAATGTACGCCGCTCTCCAACCCGTGGGCGGAGGCGAGCGCATAGGCCGTTTCTCCATCCCCCTGGCGCATCGACCAGCGGGCGAGCACCCGGCGCCAGTTCGCCCAGCGCGCGGGCTGGCCAAGCGCGGCATCGGTGCCGGGCAGTTCAAGCGCCAGTTCGATCGCGGCCTCGTTCCGGCCTTTGCGGGCACGCCACTGAAACCGTTCGAAAACAAGGCCCGGGTGATCGCGCATCTCTTCGGGCACCGCGGCAATCAGCGTATCAACGCCGCGTTTGTCTTCGCGCAGCGCGATGCGGGCGCGGGCCAGCTTGCGCCAGGCATCGGGCACGCGCGGGATCATCCGCTCCGCCGCCGTGTCGCGCCCCGCCCAAAGCAGCCGGTCCATCCGCGCGATGTGGTGGCCGGACAGCAGATCGCGATAGCGCTCCATCAGATAGGCTTCGTCGCCGGTGGAGAGATCAAATTCCGTCCAGGCCCGGATGATAAGATCGCGCGCGGCGTCGGTTTGACCCAGCCCCTCATGGGCCGCGGCCAGCACGATCACGCCCGCGCCCGTTTGCGGCGGATTGGCCGCGAAATAGGGGATCACCTCTTCGGGCCGCGCGCGATAGGGCACCGAGCCCTCGCTGCGGCGTTTGAGATAGGCAAGCCCCGGCCAATCGGGACGGCGTTCGAGGAACGTGCGCACCTCGTTAAACCGCCCGCGCCCGGCGCGCAGGCGATGCCATTCGATGATATCCTGCCCGATGCTGGTGGTGCGGTCCGCGGCTTCCAGCGCAACTTCCCAGTCACCGCCCCGAATGGCCGTCATGGCATCCGAAAACGCCTCTACCTCACGGGCATTTTGAGCGGTCGCCGACACGCTCGTGGCCACGCAAATGTAAAGGAACCAGCAAAAAACGCGAACAAACCGGGCAGGTATCATGAGTGCGACCCTATTGCCCCCCGCCAATGTTCCAACACACAAACTTGGCATTAGCAAGGCATCGCTATAGGGTCCGCCGCGGTTTGAGAGGGGCATTTGGCCCAAATTCGAAAGGATGGGCGCAATGCTCAAAGGCTCCATGCCAGCGCTGGTCACCCCGTTTCGCGACGGTGCGGTGGATTTCGAGGCGCTGGGCGCCCTGATCGATTGGCAGATCGGTGAGGGCAGCCACGGGCTTGTGCCCGTTGGCACCACCGGTGAAAGCCCCACGCTTTCCCACGAAGAGCATGAGCAAGTTGTTGAGTTTGTTGTAAAACGCGCCGATGGCCGGGTTCCGGTGATCGCGGGTGCGGGATCGAACAACACGGTGGAAGCGATCCGTTTCATGCAGCATGCTCATGGCGTTGGCGCCAGCGCCGCGCTGGTGGTTACGCCTTACTACAACAAACCCACCCAAAGCGGCCTGATCGCGCATTTCACGGCGCTTCACGAATGCTGCGATCTGCCGATCATCATCTACAACATCCCCGGCCGTTCGGTGGTGGATATGAGCCCCGCCACGATGGGCGCCCTGGCCAAACTGCCCCGGATCATCGGGGTGAAGGATGCCACCGGCGATATCACGCGGGTCTCGCACCAGCGGGCCACCTGCGGCGCCGATTTCATCCAGCTCTCAGGCGAAGATGCCTCGGCCCTTGGGTTCAACGCCCATGGCGGCACCGGCTGCATCTCTGTCACCGCCAATGTCGCGCCGAAGCTCTGTGCGGAGTTTCAGGAGGCCACGCTTGCGGGCGACTACGCGAAAGCGCTGGCCTATCAGGACCGCCTGATGCCACTGCACGAGGCGATCTTCCTCGAACCCGGGCTTGCGGGGGCGAAATACGGCCTTTCGCGCCTGGGCCGCTGCACCGAAGACGTGCGGCTGCCGCTTGAGGGCGTGAGCGCGGCCACAAAGGGCCGGATCGACGATGCCATGCGCCATGCGGGTCTTCTGAACTAAGCCCCTTGATGCGCAAGGCCCCGTGGGCCACATACGAAGCCTTATGGCCAAGCCGAAGGATAACCCCAACTACAAGGTTGTCGCCGAAAACCGGCGCGCCCGCTTCGATTACGCGATTCAAAGCGATATCGAATGCGGGATGCAGCTTATGGGATCGGAGGTGAAATCCCTTCGCGAGGGCCAGGCCAACATCGCCGAAAGCTATGCCAGCGTGGAAGAGGGGGAGCTTTGGCTCGTCAACAGCTACATCGCCCCTTACGACCAGGCGAAAACCTTCGGGCATGAGGATCGGCGGCGCCGCAAGCTGCTTGTTTCCCGCAAGGAGCTTTCCGATCTCTGGAATGCCACCCAGCGGAAGGGGATGACGCTGGTGCCGCTGGTGCTGTACTTCAATCATCGCGGGCTCGCGAAGCTCAAGATCGGCATCGCTCAGGGCAAGAAGCTGGCCGACAAGCGCGAAACCTCGGCCAAGCGCGATTGGAACCGCCAGAAAGCACGGCTTCTGAAGGAACACGGCTAGCGGCAGCGCGTCACGTCCGCACCTTGCCAGCCGCCCGGACCGGCGGTAGCACAGGCGAACTTCTGGTGCGGAGCTGATGATGGCGGACGATCCCAAAACCCTTGTGTCGACGGACTGGCTGGCCGCCCATCTCCAGAACCCCGATCTGAGGATCCTCGACGCCAGCTTCTACCTGCCCGATATGGGCCGCGATGCTGCGGCAGAGTATCAGGCGGGCCACATCCCCGCCGCGCGGTTCTTCGATATCGATGAGATCAGCGATCATCGCTCGGACCTGCCGCATATGGTGCCGCCGGTGGAAAAGTTCATGAGCCGGATGCGCGCCATGGGCGTGGGCGATGGCCATCAGGTGGTGGTCTACGATGGCGCGGGCCTCTTTACGGCCGCGCGGGTCTGGTGGCTGTTCAAGCTGATGGGCAAGGCGGATGTCGCCGTGCTGGATGGCGGGTTTCCGAAATGGCAGGCCGAAGGGCGCGCGGTAGAGGATATGCCGCCGATCGTGCGCGACAGGCACCTGACGGCGACGCGGCAGAACCACATGGTGCGCGATGTCACCCAGGTGGCCGCCGCGGCCAAGCTGGGCGATCACGAGATTGTCGATGCCCGCTCCCCCGCCCGGTTTGCAGGATCCGAGCCGGAGCCGCGCGCAGGGCTACGCTCCGGCCACATCCCCGGATCGAAAAACGTGCATTACGCCACGCTTCTCAATGAGGACGGCACGATGAAATCCGCACCCGATCTGCGCACGGTGTTCGAGGCCGCGGGCGTGGATCTCGAAAAGCCCGTGATCACAACTTGCGGCTCGGGCGTCACCGCCGCGATCCTTTACCTCGCGCTCGAACGGATGGGCCATCTCAGGGTGTCGCTCTATGATGGCTCCTGGGCCGAATGGGGCATGTATCCGGGGCTGGAGGCCGCCACGGGATGACGGTTCTGCCCGCGGGCACAGAGGTGGACTATCAAGTCACCTGGCTGGAGATGGCCCGCCGCCCCGATTATCCCTTCCCCCACCTGCCCGCCACGCATCCCGCCACGCTTCTGCGCGCCGAGGCAGCGCCCCGGTGGTACTTTCTCGCGCTCTACGATGCGGTGGGGCGGGATTACGCCTGGGAAGATGCCCATGATCGCGATCCCGCCGAGGTGCAGGGGTGGCTCGATGATGCGGAGGTGGATCTCTACACGCTGCTGGCACACGGCTGGCCGCAGGGGTTTTTCATGCTCGATAGCCGCGAAACGGGCATCTGCAACCTCGCCTATTTCGGCCTTGTGCCAGAGGCGGTGGGCCAGGGGCTTGGCAGCTTCCTCCTTCGCACAGCCATCCTGATGGCGTGGGAGCGGCCCGGTGTGCGCAAGCTTACCGTCAATACCTGCACCCTTGACCATCCGCGCGCCTTGCAGACCTATCAGAGGCACGGATTCGAACCGGTGCGCCGCGAAGCCTTCACGCGCGTCTTGAAGCGCGATCGCGATCTGACCCGCATCCCCGATTGAAAGGCCCTTCCATGTTGTCGAACCTCTCCGAACATCCCGCCGACAAGATCCTCGCCCTCGTCGCGGCATTCAAGGAGGATCCGCGTGACCAGAAGGTCGATCTGGGCGTTGGCGTCTACAAGGATGCTGAAGGGCGCACACCGGTGATGCGCGCCATCAAAACCGCCGAGAAACAGCTTTGGGAGGCGGAGACGACCAAGGCCTATGTGGGGCTGACCGGCGATCCGGCCTTCAATGCGGCAATGCGCCGGCTGATCCTGGCCGATGCGGTTGAGGATGCGCGGCTGGCCTCGGCGGCCACGCCCGGCGGCACGGGCGCTGTACGCCAGGCGCTGGAGCTTGTGAAGCTTGCCAACCCCGATGCCACGATCTGGGTTTCCGATCCCACCTGGCCCAACCATCTGACGATCATCAAGTATCTCGGCCTGCCGATGCAGACCTACCGCTATTTCGATAGCGAAACGCGCGCGGTGGATTTCGCGGGCATGATGCACGATCTGCGCCACGCCAAGGCGGGCGACGTGATCCTGCTGCATGGCTGCTGCCACAACCCTTCGGGCGCCAACCTTACGCTCGATGAATGGGGCGCGGTGGCCGATTTCATCGAAGCTTCGGGCACCACGCCGATGATCGATATCGCCTACCAGGGCTTTGGCGATGGGTTGGAGCAGGATGCGGGCGGCACCCGCCTTCTGGCAGGCCGCCTGCCGGAGCTTCTGATCGCGGCAAGCTGTTCGAAGAACTTCGGAATCTACCGCGAACGCACCGGTATTCTGATCGCGCTTTCGGACACCGCGGCGGTTGCGAAGGTCACGCAAAACAACCTCGCCTTCCTCAACCGGCAGAACTACTCCTTCCCGCCCGATCACGGCGCGCGGCTGGTCACGATGATCCTCGAAGACGAAACGCTGCGCGCGGATTGGGAGGCAGAGCTGGAAGAGGTGCGCCTGGGCATGCTGGGCCTCCGGGAACAACTGGCCGCAGAGCTGCGCCAGCGCACCAATTCCGACAGGTTCGATTTCATCGCGGCCCATCGCGGCATGTTCTCGCGCCTCGGCGCCACGCCAGATCAGGTTGCGGCCATGCGCGCCGATCACGGCATCTACATGGTGGGCGATTCGCGGATCAACGTGGCCGGGCTGAACGCCAAGACCGTGCCGGTGCTCGCCAACGCCATCGTCGCCGCGGGCGTCTGATAGAGCGCCATTCGGGGCGCGCGCGCGCCCCGGGAGTGCTTTTGCCAAGATGAAGAGCGCGCCCCTTTCATCTTGGTAAATGTGCTCCTGCCGGAGGCACCAAAACTCCCAGGCACGAACGGACCAGACACAAAAAAGCCCGGGCGCGAACGCCCGGGCAAGTATTGAAGACTGATTAGGAAGGGAGATCAGCCTTTCGTAAAGTCGGGATACGCCTCCATCCCCATCTCGGAGACATCGAGGCCCGCAAGCTCTTCCTCTTCGCCGACGCGGATGCCCATGATCCCTTTCAGGATGATCCACACGACCAGGCTGGCGACAAAGGTGAAGACACCGAAGGCCACGATACCGGTGAGCTGCGTCACGATGCTGGCGTCGCTGTTGTAGAACACCACCGCGATGGTGCCCCAGATGCCCGCGAAGAGGTGCACCGGGATGGCGCCGACCACGTCGTCGATCTTCATCTTGTCGAGCATCGGAACCGCGAAGACCACGATCACGCCGCCAACAGCACCGATCCAGAGCGCGCCGAAGAGCGTCGGAGCGAGCGGTTCAGCGGTGATCGACACGAGGCCAGCCAAAGCGCCGTTCAGCACCATGGTGAGGTCAGGCTTCTTGTAGAGCACCTGTGTCAGGATCAGAGCAGTCACCGCACCGGCGGCAGCCGCCATGTTGGTGTTGGCGAAGATCCGGCTGACGTCCGAGACGTCGCCCACAGTGCCCATGGCCAGCTGCGAGCCGCCGTTGAAGCCGAACCAACCGAGCCACAGGATGAACGTGCCAAGCGTGGCAAGGGCGAGGTTCGAGCCCGGCATCGGGTTGACCTGACCGTCCTTGTACTTGCCCAGACGCGGGCCAAGGATGATGGCACCCGCAAGCGCTGCCCAGCCACCGACCGAGTGCACGACCGTTGAACCAGCGAAGTCAGAGAAGCCCATTTCGCTGAGCCAGCCACCGCCCCACTGCCAGGAGCCCGAGATCGGGTACATCAGGCCGGTGAGAACAACGACAAAGATCAGGAACGGCCAGAGCTTGATCCGTTCTGCCAGCGCACCCGACACGATCGAGGCGGTTGCCGCAACAAACACGAGCTGGAAGAAGAAGTCCGACCCAACCGACGCATAGTCGAGCGCCGCATCCGCAGCGGCCACGCCGACGGGATCAAGAACCGTTGGCCCCCCGATGGCAAAGAAGCCATTGAAATCGCCCGGATACATCGTGTTGAACCCGATCAGCCAGTACATGATGGCCGCAATCGAGTAGAGCCCGATGTTCTTGGTCATCTGCATGGTCACGTTCTTGGAACGCACCAGCCCGCCTTCGAGCATGGCAAAACCACAGGCCATGAAGAACACAAGGAAACCTGCCATACAGAACAGCAGGGTTGTCATGATGTACGGGCCGATCTCGTCGAACCCGGGCGCCTCTTCCTGCGCGAGGCCAAGCGTTGGCACAGCGGCCAGGACCGCCGTCGCTAGGATAATTCTTGAGAGTTTCATCTGTTGGAGTCCCCTTAACCCGTGTCGCCTAGAGCGCGTCTGCGTTGGTTTCGCCGGTGCGAACGCGCATCGCGCTTTCCACATCCAGGACAAAGAT
>JANQPC010000095.1 GCA_028285485.1 Paracoccaceae bacterium
GATTGCCCCGCTTTACGCCGCGATGCCGGATCTCGAACGCCGCGATGCGATTGTGATGGCGGGCGCGGATGCCAGGGGCGCGCTCTGGGTTGGCATGGGCGGGCAATACATCGGCACGTTCCGCGCGCCGTTTCTCGATATCCCGCCCACGGGGCGCACCGCCACGCTGCGCTATCATGAATTTTTCCGCATCGAAGACGGGCGCGCGGTGGAGATGCAGGCGCTTTGGGATCTGCCCGAACTGATGATGCAGGCGGGTGTCTGGCCCAAAGCCCCAAGCCTTGGCCGCGAGTGGGCGGTGCCGGCGCCGGCTAGCCAGGATGGGCTTACGGTCTCGGGCGACGGCGCGCATGCGCTGCAGGTTGTCGGCGATATGCTCACCGCGCTCGGGCGCAGCCAGGAGGGCGTCGAAGCCATGGAACTACCGCGCTACTGGCACCCGCGCGCCTCTTGGTACGGGCCGTCGGGCATCGGAACCGCGCGCGGGATCGAGGGTTTCCGGGCGCATCACCAGATCCCGTTTCTCGATGCGATGCCAGACCGACGCGCACTGCTCGACAGGGGGCACATGTTCGCCGAGGGCGATTACGTGGGCTTCACCGCCTGGCCGGGGATGGAGATGACGCTTTCGGGCGGCGGCTGGCTGGGCCTGCCCGGCGCGGGGCAAACTCTTACGATGCGCAGCCTCGATTTCTGGCGTGTGGAAGGCGATCTCATTCGCGAAAACTGGGTGCTTGTCGATCTGCTCGATGTATTCCACCAGCTTGGTGTTGATGTTTTCGAGCGGATGCGCGCATTGCCGGGCTGGCGCGGATGAAAACGCCGCGCAGCTATACGGCGCTGGAAGATCTGGGGCGCGTGCGGCTTTCGAAATACTACTTCATGCGCAATTTCCTCAACTCGGAGATCGGGAATTTCTTCGGCATCCCGAACCTGCCCGAGGATCCCGATCTCGCGATTGCCGCAGGCCGCGGGCTGGCCACTCACCTGCTGGATCCGCTGCATGAAACCTTCGGGGTCGTCGAGATCCGCTCCGGTTACCGATCGCCCCGGCTCAATCATTTCGGGGCAACCGAGGTACGGCCCCAGAAGTGCTCTGCCAACGAGAAAAACTACGCGGGCCATATATGGGACAGGCGCGATGGGGCGGGCCGCATGGGGGCGACCGTTTCCATTGCGATCCCCTGGTTTGCCGACCGTTATGCGGAGGGCCGCGATTGGCGGGATCTGGCGTGGTGGCTCTACGATCATCTGGAGTTCCACGAAGTGTATTTCTTCCCGCACCTGGCAGCCTTCAACATCACCTGGCGCGAAGAACCGCAGCGACGGATGCTGAGCTACATCGCCCCCAAGGGCACGTTGCTCAGGGCGGGCGAAGACCCAGGCGAGGCACCGGCCCAGCGCCGCGCGCGCTATGCCGATTTTCCCCCGTTCCGCGGGATCGCCATGCCCTGAAAAGAGGGGCCTCGACAGGGGCTTGGCGCGGGCGTAAGCTGCTTTTGCACAGGTATGCAAAACGGTGGATGATGCCGCTTCCCAGAACCCCGTCATTCCGGCTTGATGGCCGCCGCGCGCTGGTTACCGGCGCATCGCGGGGCATCGGGCTTGGATGCGCCGTGGCGCTGGCCGAGGCCGGCGCCCATGTTGTGATGGCCGCGCGCGGGGCTGCAGAGCTGCAGGCCGCGGTGGAAGAGGTGGCGGGCGCCGGGCTTTCGGCCGCCGCGCTGCGGCTCGATGTAACCGATCTCGATGCCATGCGCGCCGCGGTGGCCGAACAAGGCCCCTTCGATATTCTGTGCAACTCCGCGGGGCTGGCGCGCCACGGGCCTGCGGCAGACACCACGGCTGAGGATTTCGATGCGGTCACCGGCGTGAACCTGCGCGCGGCCTATTTTCTCGCCCAGGCCGTGGTGCCGGGGATGGCGGAACGCGGCGGGGGCGTGATCTTGCAGATCTCAAGCCAGATGGGCCATGTGGGCGGGATCGACCGGGCGGTTTATTGCGCCACGAAACATGGGGTGGAGGGTATGACGAAGGCGATGGCCATCGAATGGGGGCCGCTGGGCGTGCGCGTCAACACGATCTGCCCCACCTTTATCCGCACGCCGCTCACCGAGCCCACCTTCGCCGATCCCGAACGCGTGGCGTGGATCACCTCGAAAATCAAGCTCGGCCGGGTGGGCGAGATCGAGGATGTTATGGGCGCCGTGGCCTACCTTGCCTCTGATGCCGCAAGCCTTGTCACAGGCACTTCGCTTCTGGTTGACGGCGGGTGGACGGCGGGCTGATGGCAGAGCGCAAAGTAACCTCCCTCGACGTGGCCGCAAAGGCGGGGGTCAGCCAATCCGCCGTTAGCCGGGTGTTCACGCCCGGTGCGAGCGTTTCAAAGAAGATGTCGGAGAAGGTGCGCGCCGCGGCCGATGAGCTGGGCTACCGCCCGAACGTGCTGGCCCGTTCGCTGATCACCGGCCGCTCCCGCATCATCGGTCTCGTCGTGGCCTATCTCGAAAATCAGTTCTACCCCGACGCGCTTGAGCGGCTCTCCAACGCGCTGCAGGAGCAGGGCTATCACATCCTGATCTTCATGGCCTCGGGCACCGGGGAAGGGGTGGATCGGGTAATCGACGAGCTTCTCGATTATCAGGTTGACGGGATCATCACCGCAAGCGTGGGGATGACGGACGAGATCGCCGCCCGTTGCGATGCCGCCGGTATTCCCGTGGTGCTCTTCAACCGGGGGCAGGAGGATCTGCGGCTCTCCGAAGTGACGTCGGATAACGTAGCCGGCGCCCGCAAGATCGCGGAGTTTCTGGTGGCGGGCGGCCATAAACGGATCGGCCATATCACCGGGTGGACGGGGTCCTCCACCGGGCGGGATCGGGAGGCGGGCTTCCGCTCGGGTCTGGCCGAAGCCGGTGTGGAACCCGCGATCGTGCTCGATGGCCACTACCGGCGTGCCGAAGCGGCCACCGCCGCGCGGGCGATGGTGGAGCAGGCGCAGGTTGATGCGATCTTCGTTGGCAACGATCACATGGCCTTCGCGGTCATGGATGAGTTGCGGGTTTCCATGGGCCTTTCGGTGCCTGATGATGTGTCAATCGTGGGCTACGATGATGTGCCGCTTGCCGCCTGGGCCTCCTATCAGCTGACCACCCTGCGCCAGCCTTCGGGCCGGATGGTGGAGGCCACTGTCAGTGCGCTGTTGGAGCGGATCGCGGCGCCCGATACGCCCCCCCGCAAGATTGCCATCGACGGGCCGTTGATTATCCGCAGTTCCGCCCATGTGCCGGAGGGATGGGCGTGAGAGGGTTTGACAACCGCTGGGCTGATTTTCCCGATTACATCCTTGGGATCACCGAGGAGATCTGGGAACAGCGCGGCCTCGGCGCCCGGATGAAGGAGTATTACGGCAAGGATGTTGTCGTGCGGATGCCGGGCGGGGTGAGCCTCGGTGAGCCCGCCTCTACCCGCGCCACGATGGCCACGTTGCACGAGTTTCCCGATCGCGTGCTCTTGGGCGAGGATGTGATCTGGTCCGGTACCCCCGAAGAGGGCATGCTCTCTTCCCACCGCATCCTTTCAACGGCAACGCATGCCCGCGATGGTATGTTCGGACCGGCCACCGGCAAGCGGCTAACCTATCGCGCGATTGCGGATTGCTATGCGCGCGACAATCAGATCACCGATGAATGGCTGATCCGCGATAACGCCGGGGCCGTGCGCCAGATGGGGCAGGATCCCCGCGAATGGGCCTTCGCCGAGGTTGCCGCCGGGCGGGGCGGTACACCGCTTACGCCGGAGACGGATGTGGCGGGCCCCTATTCGGGGCGCGGTAATGATAATGCCTGGGGCGCCCGGCTCGAAACCCTGCTGACCCGCCTCATGGCAGCGGAGTTCTCGGTCATCCCCGCGGAGTACGACCGCGCCTGCCATCTGGAATATCCCGGTGGCCAAAGCGGCCACGGGCCGGGCGCGGCGGATGCCTTCTGGCTTGGTCTGCGATCGGCCCTGCCCAATGCGGTGTTCGAGGTTCATCACGTGATCGGGCGCGAGGATGCGATGATGGCGCCCCGCGCCGCCGTTCGGTGGAGCCTTTGGGGCGCGCATGAAGGTTGGGGTGCGTTCGGAACGCCCACAGGCGCACAGATCTACGTGCTTGGCATCACCCATGCGGAGTTCGGGCCCCGCGGCCTGCGCCGGGAGTGGACGCTTTTTGACGAAACGGCGGTCTGGAAGCAGATCGCATTGGCGGCCGGCGCGGCGCCGGGAGGAGCAGGATGACGCCAGAGGAAATGGAAGCCCGCATCGTGCGCTACGGCGATCTTGTGCCGTGCAAGACCGCGTTCATCGATGCCCACACGCCCGGATCGGACCAGAAGGAAAACTTCACCATTATCGGCGGTGGCGTTTCGGAGAGCCCCGATCAGCATGTGCACATTGCCGAAACGCCGGGCTTCAACATCGGCGCTGCGGGCCAGCCGCCGAAATGCCGCAACTCGCTGCACAGCCACCGCACCGCGGAGGTGTTCTTCGTTCTCAAGGGCCGCTGGCGGTTTTTCTGGGGCCGCTGGGGCACGGCGGGCGAGGTTGTGCTGGAAGAGGGCGATATCTTCAACATCCCAACCGGCATCTTCCGCGGCTTCGAAAACATCGGCACCGATTACGGGATGATCATGGCGATCCTCGGCGGGGATGATGCCGGCGGGGGCGTGATCTGGGCGCCCCAGGTGATCGAGGATGCAAAGGCGCATGGCCTCGTTCTTGGCGAAAACGGCAAGCTTTACGATACAAAGCAGGGCGAAGCGCTGCCTGCCGGCGTGAAGCCGATGCCGCTGCTGACAGATGAGGAGCTCACCGCCTTTCCCGAAACCGCGGCCTGCGAGGTGGTGCCGCGCTATATCGGGCGGTACTGGGATATGATGGCCCTGGCGCAGCACGCGCCCTGCAAAGTGATTGGGGCTCAGGCCATGATCCCCGACAGGCCCGGATTTGAGGTTGAGCTGCTGTCCCGCACCTCGATCGCCGATGACTGGTATGCCACCGATCACCACGAGGTTGTGATGGTGATGCGCGGCCACTGGCAGCTTTCCTGGGAGGGCGGCACCAAAACGCTCGCGCCGGGCGATACGGCGGCCATCCCGCCGGGGATGCGGCGCTCGCTCGCCCCATCGATGACAGGCGAAGCCAGCCTCTACCGCGTGCGCGCCACCGATGATCCCGCCGGGGCCACGTGGCAGGGATGAGCGTGCCGGGGCATATGGCGGGCGTCGTTCTTACCGGCCATGGCGGGCCGGAATGCCTTGCCTGGCGCGAGGATCTGCCAACGCCTGCGGCGGGGCAGGGGGACGTGCTGATCCGGGTGGGCGCGGCGGCGGTGAACAACACCGATATCAACACCCGCCTGGCCTGGTATTCGAAGGCCGGTGGTGCGGCGGAAGATGCCGGATGGGCCGGTACGCCGATCACCTTTCCCCGGGTACAGGGGATCGATGCCTGCGGAACAATTGTGTCGGTCGGCGCAGGCGTCGATCCCGCGCGGATCGGGCAGCGGGTGCTGGTGGAGCCGTGCCTGCGCGAGGCGGGCGGCACAGCGCTCGATCCCCCGTGGTTTCTGGGCTCCGAATGCGATGGCGGGTTTGCGGAATATCTTGCCGTCGCCGCCCGCCACGCCCATGCGATCGACAGTCCCCTAGGAGATGCGGAGCTTGCGAGTTTCCCCTGCTCCTACTCCACCGCCGAGAACATGCTGACGCGCAGCGGAATATCGGAAGGCGATCGCGTGCTGGTCACCGGGGCCTCCGGGGGCGTGGGCTCTGCCGCGATCCAGCTGGTGCGCGCGCGGGGCGGCGTGCCCGTGGCCGTCAGCACCCCGGCCAAGGCCGACAGGCTGCGCGCGGTGGGTGCCGAAACGGTGATCGGGCGCGAGGATCCCTATGCCGAAAACGGGTTCGATGTGGCGATTGATCTCGTGGGCGGCGCAGGATTTTCGCGCCTTATCGAGGCCGTGCGCCCGGGCGGGCGCATTGCCACCGCCGGGGCCGTTGCCGGGCCGGAAGCCATGGTGGATCTGCGTTCGATCTACCTCAAGGATCTTTCGATCTTCGGCTGCACGGTTCTCGATAACGGGGTGTTCGCGGGCCTTGTCTCGCATATCGAAGCCGGGCGCATCGAACCACTGGTGGCAGAGGTCTTTCCCTTGCGGGATCTTGCCGCGGCGCAGGAGGCGTTCCTCGCGCGCGGGCATGTGGGCAAGATCGCGATCGCGGTTGCCGGGGCGTGACCGATGCGCCCGCAGATGAGGCCCTCGCGGCAGGCACGCAAGGTGTCTACGAACGCAACGCCGAAGGCTACGATGCCCGCCGTTCCCGCGCGCTCTTTGAGGCGCGCTGGCTGCGCCGATTTGCCAGCGCGCTGCCCGAGGGGGGCCATGTGCTCGATCTTGGCTGCGGTTCGGGCCGCCCGATTGCCGGGTGGCTGATCGGCGAGGGGTTTCGGCTCACCGGCGCCGATTTTTCCGAACCGATGCTGGAGCTTGCGCGCGCGCGCTGGCCCAAGGGCGATTGGCGGCTTGCGGACATGCGCACGCTCGACTACCCCGAAACCTTCGATGGTATCATCGGGTGGAACAGCTTCTTCCATCTCACGCGGGAGGAACAGCGCGCCTGCCTGCCGCGGCTTGCCCGGCATCTGAAGCCGGGCGGTGCCCTGATGGTTACCGTCGGCCCCGAGGCGGGCGAAGTTGCGGGCACCGTCGAGGGCGAGCCGGTCTTTCACGCAAGCCTCTCACCCGCCGAATATGCAACGATCCTTGAGGCTTGTGGCATGCGCCTGAGGGCCTTTATCGCCGAGGATCCCGATTGTGATTTTCACAGCGTCCTCATTGCGCGGAGAAACCCATGACCCTCTCGGATACCGATCGCCGCCTGCTTCGGATTGCGTATGACGAGGCCAAGGCGGGCTTTGACGAAGGGGGATGCCCCATCGGCTCGGTTCTTGCCCGGGCAGGGGCGGTGGTTGCGCAGGGCCGTAATCAACGGGTTCAGAAAGGCGATCCCATCGCGCATGGCGAAATGGATGCGCTGCGCCGGGCCGGGCGGCAAAAAACCTACGCGGATACAACGCTCTACACCAGCCTGAGCCCCTGCATGATGTGCGCGGGCACGATCGTGCAATTTGGCATTCCGCGCGTGGTGATCGGCGAAAATGAAAACTTCGGCGGCAACGAGGCGTTTCTGCGCGAACGCGGGGTGGAGGTGGTCGTTGCAGACGATCCGGACTGCATCGGGCTCATGCGCCGCTTCATCACCGAACGCCCCGAGCTTTGGGCAGAGGATATCGCAGAAGAGCCGCCCGCCTGAACGCGGCCGCTGAGGGATGAGGGAAGGAACCGACATGATAAAAACAACCCATGTGGGCAGCCTGCCGCGCAGCCAGAAAGTGGTGGATTTCATCTTTGCGCGGGAGAAAGAGCAGCCCTTCGAAGAGGCCGCGTTTGATGCGGCCATGGCCGAGGCGGCGGGAGAAACCGTGCGCCGGCAGGTCGCGGCCGGCATCGATATCGTCTCAGACGGCGAAACCTCGAAGATAAGCTATGCGACATACGTGAAAGATCGCTACACGGGCTTTGACGGTGACAGCCCGCGCAATGCGCCTGCCGATCTCAAGCTTTATCCCAGCTTTCTGGAGCGGCTGAAGGATGATGGTGGCACCCCCACCTACGCGCGCCCGATGTGCGTGGGGGAGGTGAAATCGAAGGGGCAGGGCGAGCTCGAAAAGGATATCGCCAATCTCAAGGCCGGGATGGCAGCTCATGGCGCCAGTGAGGGGTTCATGAATGCCGCCTCGCCCGGGGTGATCGCGCTTTTCCTGCAAAACGATTACTACCCCACGCGCGATGCCTATCTCGCCGCGCTTGCCGATGCGATGCGGGATGAATACCGCACGATTGTCGAGGCCGGGCTCTACCTGCAGCTTGATTGCCCCGATCTTGCGCTGTCGCGCCACATGCTTTTTGCCGATCTTTCTGACGAGGAGTTCGTTCGGATCGCCGAGGCGCATGTTGAGGCGCTGAACCATGCGCTGGCCGGGATCGATCCGGCCCGCGTGCGGGTGCATATCTGCTGGGGGAATTACGAGGGCCCCCATGTCTGCGATATCGATATGGATAAGGTGTTTGGCACGCTGATGAAGGCGCGTGCGAGCGCGGTGCTGTTTGAAACTTCAAATCCCCGCCATGCGCATGAATGGAAGGTGTTTCAGGATCGGCGCGCGGAGATTCCAGAGGACAAGATCCTCGTTCCGGGCGTGATCGATTCAACAACCAATTTCGTCGAACACCCCGAGCTTGTTGCCGAACGGATTGCCCGTTTCGCCGGGATCGTCGGGGCGGATCGGGTGATCGCAGGCTCCGATTGCGGGTTCGGCACGTTTGCGGGCTTCGGCGCGGTCGATCCAGAGATTGCCTATGCCAAGCTCGGGGCGCTGGCCGAGGGCGCCGCGCTGGCCGCCAACCGCCTCTAGGCGCGATGGGCGAGCCGATTGTTTTCCTGCCGGGAATGATGTGCGATGCCCGGCTTTTCGGCCCGCAAGCCGCCGCGTTTTCCGGAGCGCACGTGATTCATCACGCGCCGATCACCGGGGCTGACACGATCGCGGCGCTTGCCGAAGAGGTGCTCGCCAACGCGCCGCCGCGTTTCGCGCTTGCGGGCCTTTCGATGGGCGGGATCGTTGCGATGGAAATCTTGCGCATCGCGCCTGGGCGGGTGGCGCGCCTCGCGCTGCTCGATACCAACCACCTTGCCGAAACCGCAGATCGCGCGGCGGCGCGCGGGCCGCAGATGGCGGCGGCCAGGTCGGGCAGGCTGGAAGCGATCATGCGCCATGAGATGAAGCCCAACTACCTTGCCGACAGCCCGCGCCGCGGCGAAATCCTCGATCTGGTGATGGCGATGGCGCTGGGCCTCGGGCCGGAGGTATTTGTGCGCCAATCCCGCGCGCTGGAAACCCGCCCTGATCAGACGGAGACGTTGAAGGCCGCCGCGGTTCCCACGCTTGTGCTTTGCGGGCGCGGCGATGCGCTCTGCCCGGTATCCCGGCATGAGGAGATTGCGGCGCTGATCCCCGGCTCAGAGCTTCGGATCATCGAAGGGGCCGGGCATATGCCCACGCTTGAGGCGCCCGCCGAAACGACCGCTGCGCTGGCCGATTGGCTCGCGCGCGCGCCTCGCGGTTAGGCGACCGGTGCGCGCCGGCGGGCCCGCCGGCTGCCGGAATTGGCATCGATGAATTCCAGCACCAGCGGCCGGATGTTGTTGCGCCAGCTCTTGCCCGCGAAGATGCCGTAGTGGCCTGCGCCGGGCTCCACATGCGCGGCCTTCTTCTCGGGCGGCAGCCCCGTCAGCAACTCAAGCGCGGCGAGGCATTGGCCGGGCGCGCTGATATCATCTTTCTCACCTTCGACCGTTTTCACCGCGACAGAGGTGATCTTCGACATATCCACCTTATGCCCATCCACGATGAAGGCGTTCCGCGCGATCTCACGCTCCTTAAAGATGCGCTCGACGGTGGAGAGGTAAAACTCCGCCGTCATGTCCATCACCGCGAGGTATTCGTCGTAGAAACGGTTGTGCTTATCGTGATCGCTCGCCTCGCCCTTGGCCACCCGAAGGATCTGATCGTAGAACGCCTGCCCGTGCCGCTCGGCATTCATGGACATGAACGAGGTCAGCTGCGCGAGGCCAGGATATACCATGCGCCCGGCGCCGGGATATTTGAAGCCGACGCGCTGAAGCGCAAGGTGCTCAAGCTGGCCCATCGTGACCCGGCGCCCGAAATCGGTCACGTCTGTTGGCGAGGCATCGGGGTCGATCGGCCCGCCGATGAGGGTCAGCGACCGCGGCTGCGCATCGGGCTCAAGCTCCGCCAGGTAGGCGGTGGCCGCAAGCGCGAGCGGCGCGGGCTGGCACACGGCGATAACGTGCGTATCGGGCCCGAGGAAGCGCATGAAATCCATGAGGTAAAGCGTATAGTCCTCGATATCGAACTTACCCTCGCTCACCGGGATATCGCGCGCATTGTGCCAATCGGTGACCCAGATATCGGCATCGGGCAGGAGGCTTGCCACGGTAGACCGCAGAAGGGTGGCGTAGTGGCCCGACATCGGCGCCACCAGCAGGATCCGGCGCTTCTTGTCTGGCCGCCCGGCCACCTCGAAACGGATCAGATCGCCAAAGGCGCGCTTGATGTCGATTTCCACTGAAACAACGTGATCGCGCCCGTCCTCGGCCACCACGCTGGTGATGTTCCAATCGGGCTTGGCCACCATGCGCGCGAAGCTGCGCTCGGTCACCTCACCCCAGGCTGCCATGACCTGAAAGAACGGGTTCGGCACCAGGCCGGTGATCGGGTAGGAGGCCAGCGAAAGCGCAGAGGCCCCCATCCACTGGTTGGTGTTCCGTGCCGTCTCGTAGAGATCGTAGGTCAGCATATAGCGCATGGGCGTCTCTTTCTCCGGTGCATGGCCGGTCGAATAGTCGCTTTGCCCCCCGCAAAATGCGACACTAACATACAATACAGCGACGAAATGCTGCACATGCAAAATACTGCGGAAATATAATAATGACAACTGATGACGCCCGCGCCTCGGGAGGAGACGCTGACGGTTCCGAAAAACTGGAAGCTTTAAACGCCAATCTCGCAAAAATTGAGGAATTGTCTTCGCGGTTCCTCGCAGCCCTCTCGCGCAAGAAATCCGTTGACCCCAGCCTTCAGGGGCCGAGTCAGGAGCTCTTCATGCGCGCGGCGGCAGCCTACATGGCCGAGATGATGGCGAACCCCTCAAAGATTCTGGAGCATCAGATCAGCTTCTGGGGCAAGTCGCTCAAACACTATGTGGATGCCCAGCACACCCTTGCGCAGGGAAAGTTGCAAGCCCCTACGGATGAGACGGGGGAAGACCGGAGGTTCTCTGATAACCTTTGGAAAACACACCCGTATTTCAACTTCATCAAACAGCAATACATGCTCAGCGCCGAGGCGATGGAACAGGCGATCCAGGATCTTGAGGGGCTTGATGCCCGCGAAAAGCAGCGGGTGGAGTATTTCAGCCGCCAGATCATGGATATGATGAGCCCCACCAATTTTCTCGGCACCAACCCCGAGGCACTGGCCCGCGCGGTGGAAACCGATGGCGAAAGCCTCGTGCACGGGCTTGAAAACCTTGTGAGCGATATCGAAGCCAACGATGGCGATCTGCTCGTCACGCTGGCCGACAAGGATGCGTTCCGGGTGGGCGAGAACCTGGCCACGACCGAAGGTTCGGTGATCTTCCGCAACCGGCTTTTCGAGCTGATCCAGTACGCCCCGCAAACCGAGACGGTGCATAAGACACCGCTGATCATCTTCCCGCCCTGGATCAACAAGTTCTACATCCTCGATCTCAAGGCGAAGAACAGCCTGATCAACTGGATCGTCGAGCAGGGCTATACGCTCTTCGTTGTGAGCTGGGTGAACCCCGATCCGAGCTATGCCGAGGTTGGGATGGAAACCTATATCGAGGAGGGCTACCTCACCGCGATTGATGAAGTGCGCGCGATCACCGGCGAAGATCAGGTGAACGTGGTGGGCTACTGCATCGCCGGAACCACGCTTTCGCTCACCCTTTCGCTGATGCAGAAACGCGGCATCAAATCGGTGAAATCCGCCACCTTCTTCACCACTCTGACCGACTTCTCCGATCAGGGCGAGATCGGCGTTTTCCTCAACGACGATTTCGTGGATGGCATCGAACGCGAGGTTTCCGAACACGGGGTGCTCGACAGTTTCTTCATGTCGCGCACCTTCAGTTTCCTGCGGTCGAATGACCTGATCTACGGGCCCGCGATCCGCAGCTACATGATGGGGGAAAAACCCCCGGCCTTCGATCTGCTCTATTGGAATGGCGATGGCACGAACCTGCCCGCGCGGATGGCGGTGCAGTACCTGCGCGGCCTCTGCCAGGGGGATGAGTTTGCAACTACGGGCTTTGAGATCTGCGGCGAAACGCTTTCCATCAAGGACGTGAAAATCCCCCTTTGCGCCATAGCCTGCGAGACGGATCACATCGCGCCCTGGAAGGCGAGCTATGCGGGTATTCAGAAAATGGGCTCGCGTTCGAAGACGTTCATCCTTTCGGAATCCGGCCACATCGCCGGCATCGTGAACCCGCCCTCGAAGAAGAAATACGGTCACTACGTGGGCGGCGATCTCGCGCTTGGCTCCGACGGCTGGCTGGAAAGCGCCAGCTTCCATGAAGGCTCCTGGTGGCCGCGGTGGCAGGCGTGGCTGGCCAAGCGCTCGGGCGCCATGGTGCCCGCCCGCACGCCCGGTGATTCGAAGCACGAGGTGCTGGCAAAGGCGCCGGGCACCTACGTGGTCGCAGGCAAAAGCCACTGAAATCTCTCGCCATTCCGGCCTTTGCTGCAGTGCAGAAAAAACTCTTGAAATGCCGCACTGCAGCGTCCATATTGTTTGCAGCCGCAGAACGCGGGATGGTCCCGCCGGCACATACGACAAAAGAGAGAGACTGACCGATGGCTAAAGCTCAAGACTACACCAAAGTCTTCAAAGATATGCTTGGCGCGTTCCCGGTGGACACCACTGCAATGCAGGATGCCTACAAGACCCAAGCCGCGCTGGGCGAGAAGATGTCGAAAGTGGCGCTCGAAGCCGCTGAAAAATCCACCGAGATTTCCTCGAAGTGGACGATGGACACGCTTTCGAAAGTTGGCACCGTGACGACCGCGAAGACCGAGCCCGCCGATTACGGCAAGGCGATGACCGATTTCGCGTCGGCCCAGGCTGAAATGGCTGCCGAGAACATGGCCGCCTTCGCTGAAGTTGCCAAGAAAGTGCAGATGGAAACGGTTGAGCTGATGCTCGCTGCTGGCAAGGACATGTCGGAAGACGCGACCGCCGCTGTGAAGAAGGCCACCGCCGAAATGACGACGGCTGCCAAGAAGGCGACTGCCGCTGCCAAGTAACGCGACCTGATCGCTGGCATCCTCCCTGCTGGCGTCATACGCGAAAGGCGGGCTCCACCGAGCCCGCCTTTTTTCTTTGCCTTCTGCGGTGAAAACCAAAAAGGCGGGCCGCGCCGGGCCCGCCTTTCTGCGTTCGAAGGAAGAGGTGCGGGCTACTCGCCGGCGATCCGCGCCTCGGGGTTGAACCGCGTCTCTGGCGTGATCGTGAACTGCCCGCGCTTCAGCTTCTGGATCTTGCCCTGCCGCAGGAGCTGGCCGAAGGAGCGCAGGCCCGCCTCGCGGGTATAGCTGTCGCGCTCATAACTCGCGATCCGGCGCATGAGCTGGGGGCGCGAGAAGTGCTTCTGCCCCTCCACGAAGGCCGAGTAGGCCGCGGCGGCTTCCAAGAGATCGGGAAGCTCGGTGGCGTTCATCTGCTTGGCAAAATCGGCAAAGCTCAGATCTTCGCCCGCCTCGGCCTGCATCCGCAAGGTTTCGGTGTTTACGCGGCGCGGCTGAACCGCCGCGCGAGGCGCTTGCTCTTCCACATCGCCATCAACGCGCTGTTCTGAAACAAGCATCAGCGGGGCGGGGCGCTCTTCCAGCGGGGTGGGGCGCGCGCGCGCCTCGCTGCCCGCACGCGGCTCGCTTGGGCGCCGGGGGCGCACCACTTTCGCGAGGTCTTCGCGGTATTGGCTTTGCTCCTGCTCTTCCTCTTCTTCCCGTGCCTTTCCGGTTTTCACCAGCCGGTCGGCCTTGGTTGCCGCAACCGCGGCCTTGAGGTGGGCAATGGCCGAACGGCGCCGGCTGCCCTCATCATCGGCAAGCTTTGAATTGGTTTCTTCAAGGATCCGGTCGAACGCCGCAGCGCCCGCGTCATCGGGCTTGAGCGCTTCGTCTTCCGCCTCGTCTTGGGCAAGCTCCGCATCTTCCGCACCGATCGCTTCCTCGGCGGTGAAATCCGCTTCGGCAGCTTCGCCCAGCGCCTCGGGCGCAAAGGGCTCCTCGGCCGCAATCGGCTCAAGATCCTCGGCGGCGTGGATCCGTTCGAGCTCCAGGTCCAGATCGTCGAGCGGATCCTGTTCCTCGCTCGCGGCAAGCTCTGTCACGGCGTCTGCGGGCTCTTCGGGCTCCAAAGCGGCTTCGAAGGCGGTCTCTGCATCCGGTGCGGCGTCGCCAAACGTCTCCGCCTCATCCCGCGCCTCGGCGATGGCTGCGAGGATGCTCTCATCCCCCTCGCCATCGCTCTCGATTTGGGCGTCTTCGGTTTCGACCCCCTCGGTTTCAGCCTCCTCGGTTTCAGCGGCTTCCGCTTGCGGGCCGCCGTCGCCGGCAGGCGCGGCATCCATCAGCGCGCGCTTCAGTTTGACGATGCGTGAGGTAAGCCCGCTGGCGGCGGCGGGCGCTGGCTCTTCTTCACTGTCGGGCGTGTCTTCGGCATTGATCGCATCGAGGGCGGCGGCCACGGCCACCTCATCGCTGTCAATCTCTTCCTGATCCTCGATCGCGCCCGGCTCTTCCTCTTCCACCGGAGCGGCGAGGGTTTCCTCAAAGTCGTCTTCGCTGGCTTCGGGGAGGGCGGCTCCCTCAAAGGCTTCGGCTTCCGCGTCGGCATCCTCTGCAAAGGCTTCGCCTTCGAAGTCCTCGGCATCATCGGCAATGAACGCATCGGCCATATCCGGCGCGGCGAGGGGCTCGGGCTCTTCCGCTTCGCCTTCGTCATCCGTGGCGGGCGCGTCTTCTTCCGCGGTCTCGTCTTCGGCCGCCGCAACGGGCGCGTCCGCAACCGGCTCTTCGGCGGCTGCCGCGCCAAGCTCGGCCTCGATATCATCGATCGTGGCAATTTCGTCTTCGGGGGAGACATCCTGGAACGCCTCAGAGATATCGCCCGAAAAGTAGCTGTCTTGGAGCGGGGTCTCGAAGGCATCGTCTTCGGCCACGGATGCGTCCACCGGGGCGGCCCGGTTCTGCGCCACTACCGCGCGAATGCGGCTGAGCTTCGCGGCAACGCTGCCATCGGCGTCGTCGATATCCTCAACCTCAACCTCAGCCACAGGGTCTGCCGAAGCGACAGGCTCCGCAGGCGGCTGAACGGCGGCAGGTTCCGGCGCAAGAGCGGCCTCACGCTCCGTCTGGCGAAGCACGATGCCATCGTCTTCCACCCGCGCCTCAACGCGGCGCTGAACTTCGCGCTCGGCAATACGGTGCAGCATCTCAGCATCCGGGGTGGGAGGTTCCGCCCCGAAGTACCGATCATCCGCCGCAAGATCCCGGAAATACTCGGCGATCGACTTCATCGTCGAGAAGGGATCGTCGAATCCCTCAAGCGTGCACGAGAACGTGCCGTAGGACACCGTTAGGATCTTACTCGAACCTACCATAGCGTTCTGCTTTCTCCCCCGATCCAGCAGGCATTCGTTTACCGTGAAGTGCCTTTGAAATTGGAACAGACTGTGGCATTTCAATGGATTTATTCGGGGGCCGATACTGGTCTGTTTCCGGCGCTAATACAAATCATCAAAAGGTTTCCATGATCATTACTTCGAAGGGAGCGGTTACGCTGCTGGGCGCCAGCAAGGTTAGGCGGCATGATCTTGAGGAATCCTTGAGGCTTGCGCCCTGCCTTGTGGCGGCCGATGGCGGGGCGGCAACGGCGCTTGCGCAGAACTGCACGCCTGAGGCCGTGATCGGAGATTTTGACTCGCTTCCCGAGGCGGTGCGCGGGGCCCTGCCACAATCGAAGCTGCACCCGATCTCCGAACAGGAGACGACCGATTTTGAAAAGTGCCTCAGCGCGATTTCGGCTCCGCTGATCCTGGCGCTGGGCTTTACGGGCCGGAGGCTGGATCACGAGCTTGCCGTCTATAACGGCCTCGCCAAGTACCCCGCCCAACGCTGCATCGTTCTGGGCAGCCAGGATATCGTTTTTCTGGTGCCATCGAGGCTTGCCATCGATCTGCCGGAAGGCAGCCGGTTTTCGCTGTTTCCGCTAAGCGCGGTCACAGGCCGGTCAACGGGCCTTGCCTGGCCCATCGACGGGCTTGATTTCGCGCCTGCAGGGCGGATCGGAACATCCAACCGCGTGGTGGGGCCCGTCACGCTTGAAATGGATGGCACGGGCATGCTGGCAATCCTGCCGCGGATGGCGCTGGGTGAGGCGATGCGGGCGTTGCGCAGAACTTAAGCCGCCAGCGAGGCCCAGCGCGCGATCAGATCCTGCTGCATCCCGCGCGAACGGCGCGCCCAGGGCCGCGATCCGGGCGGGCGCTCGCGCAAGGCAACCTCCACCGCATCGCGGCGCGCCAGATCGCCGGTGAAGATCGCGAAAACCAGATCGCGCCCGCGCGGAACATCGATGTAACCTGCCAGCCCGCTTACAAAATTCAGCGTTCCCGTCTTCGCCTTCACCCCGGGAATGTTCGATCGGAAATCGCGCAAAAGCGGCTTCAGCCGGTCGCCCCGTTCCCGCGCGTTGAGCAGGATGCGCACCATATCTTCGGCGCTCACGCGGGAGCCGTAGCCAAGGCCCGAATGATCCACAAACCCCGTGGCCCGGGTGCCGCAGACATCGCCCAGCCAACGGTTCATCTCGCGCGCCGAGCGGATCAGGCTCGCCGGCCGCACCCCGCCGGCCATCGAGGCCGTCAGCCCCACGGTTTCGGCTGTGAGGTTTGTTGAATAGCGCAGCATCCCGGTGAGCATCTCGTCAAGCGGCCTGCTCGCATGGGTCACGAGCACCTCGCCCGTGGCCGGGCCCGCTACGTTGGGGCCGGGCTTCAGGACCAGGCCATGGGATCGGGCGATGGTGAGGGAGACGTCGCGAATATAGGCCTCGGGGCGGCTGATCGGCAGCCAGCGCGCGCCGTCATTGCCAAGCGCGCGTTGCGCCACGGTCCAGCGATCTGCCTCCGGCGCCTTTTCATAGGTGTAAACGGGGCTGCGGCGATCTTCGAGCGCCATGGTGGCCACGCTCACGGCGGGCCGGTAGCGCAACGCGCGTGCCTGCATCGTGATATCGTAGCCGTCTTTCGCCTTCGTCCATTCAAAATGCACGCGGTTGAAGTTCAGGTTCAGGCCGGAGATCGCAGGGTTGTAAGCCACTTGCACGGGCTGATCTGGATCGATCCACGGCAGGGCGGGCAGGGCATCGGGCTTGATGCGAAACTGGCCGGCAACCGCGTGTACGCCCGCTTCCTTCAGCGCCTTGAACATATCGCCCAGATCATCGGAATCGAAGGTCGGGTCGCCTGAGCCCTCAAGCACCAGATCGCCCTCGATCCGGCCATTCGTCACGGGCCCCGTGGCCCGCAGCCGCGTTTCAAAGCGGAAGCCGGGCCCGAGCCGCTCAAGCGCATAGTAGGCGGTTGCCGCCTTTGCCACCGAGGCGGGCGGCAACCGCGCCTCGCGATTGTATCTTTCGATAAATTCGCCGGTCTCGGCATCGGCCACGGCAAAGGTAACGGCGCCCCCCAGCCCGGCCTTCTCGATCAACCCGGCAAAGGCAGCCGGTTCCTCGGCCTTTTCCCCGCGGGGCATTGGCCGTGGAACACGCAGCGGCGCGCCCGCCATGGCAGGTGTAGCAGCGCTCGCAAGCAGCCCCTGCAGGACCCAGCGCCTGCGAAACCCTTCCGACATGCGGCGGAGTTAAACCCCGCGGCTCGCGCCGATCAACCCTCATCTGCGTTCAATTGACGATGTGTGGCCTCACAGTTATGGCACCGCCGATGCTTCGCGCCGCACTGATGATGATCCTGGGCATGGCCCTCATTCCCTTGGGTGACAGCGCGGGCAAGGCGCTGGTGGATTCGCGCGATGTCGCGCCGATTTTTGTGGCGTGGACGAGATTTGCCCTCGGCGCGCTCATGTTGCTGCCCTTTCTCGGATCTGCGGCGTTCGAGCCGCGCCATCTTGCTGATCCGCGGATCATTTTCCGGGGCCTTCTGATCGTGGGCGGCATCATGTCGATTCTCACAAGCTTGCAGACAGAGCCGTTGCCGAACGTTTTCGCCGCCTTCTTCGTTGGCCCCATCGTGGCCTATGTGCTTTCGATCTGGCTTCTGGGCGAAACCGCGAATCCGGCGCGCACCGCGCTGCTGGCGGTGGGGTTTTGCGGCGTGCTGCTTGTGGTCCGGCCCGGCTTTGGGATGACCCCGGGCCTGGCGCTCGCCCTGCTCGCAGGTGCGTTCTACGGCAGCTACCTTACGGCAAGCCGCTGGCTTGCCGGGGTCGCCACCGCCCGCACGCTGCTCTTCACGCAGCTCGTTGTGGGTGCCGTTGTGCTGGCGCCTTTTGCCATCGGCGCGATCCCTGCGATCGATTGGGCGGTGCTGGCGCTGCTTGCGGCGAGTGCGGCGGCCTCGCTTGCGGGCAATCTGCTGCTGGTGATGGCGCATCGGCGCGCCCCGGCCTCTCGCCTTGCGCCATTCGTCTACTTCCAGCTTGTGGCCGCCACGGCCTTTGGCTGGATGTTCTTCGGCGATCTGCCCGATGCGATTGCGTTCGCGGGCCTTGCGCTTCTTATGGCCACGGGCTTTGCCACGCTCGCCCTTCGCCGCTAGCGCCAATCGCCCCGGGCGCGGATCTCGGTTGAAGACGAGCCGTCAAGCGGCACGTTCACAAAGCACCAGCGCGGGGGCGTAGCGCCCGCAAGCCGCGCCGCCTCCCGCCCCCGCAGGCGGTAGCGTTCGAACCGGGCGGCGGCGGGGGAGGTGCGGGCCGCGATCCGCTGCCCGGGCCGGGCGATCACGCCAACGGGCACATGCGCCATGATCGATTGCCAGCGATCCCAGCGGTGAAAGCTTGCCAGATTATCAGCCCCCATCAGCCACACGAAGCGCACGGCCGGGTAGGCGCGTTGCAGCCGCTCCAGCGTTTCGGCGGTGTAACGGGTGCCAAGCGCGCGTTCGAGATCGGTGATCACCACCCGCGGGTGATCCATGATCGCGCGTGCCGCAGCGAGCCTCTGCGCCAGGGGCGCGGGCCCGTGGGCCTTCAGCGGGTTGCCGGGCGTGACAAGCCACCAAACTCGATCAAGCCCGAAGCGCTTCAGCGCTTCCCGCGTGAGATGGGCGTGCCCCTGATGCGGCGGATCGAACGAACCGCCCAAAAGGCCAACGGTCATCCCCGGCCGCGCGATGGGCCACCCCGCCTTCTTCATGCCCGCCTCGCTCTCCTCCCGCGCGCCCTTGGGTGTAACACGCGCGGCGCAGGGTGCAATCGGGCCTCAGCAGGACGGGCTCAGCAGTTGGGGATATTCACCGCCAGCCCGCCCAGCGAGGTTTCCTTGTATTTGTGGCTCATGTCCTCGCCCGTCTGCCGCATCGTTTCGATACAGGCGTCAAGCGGCACGAGATGGGTGCCATCCCCGCGCAGGGAAAGCGATGCGGCGGAGACGGCCTTGATCGCGCCCAGCCCGTTGCGTTCGATGCAAGGCACCTGCACGAGCCCCTTCGCAGGGTCGCAGGTCATGCCAAGGTGGTGCTCAAGCGCGATCTCGGCGGCGTTTTCCACCTGCTCGGGCGTGCCGCCGAGAACGGCGCAAAGCCCCGCCGCCGCCATGGCGCTTGCCGATCCAACCTCGGCCTGGCAGCCGCATTCGGCGCCCGAGATCGAGGCGTTGTGTTTCACCAGCCCCCCGATCGCGGCGGCGGTCAGCAGAAACTCGTCGATCCGCGCTGGCGAGGCATCAGGAACGTGATCAAGCCAGTAGCGGATCGTGGCCGGCACCACGCCGGCCGCCCCGTTGGTGGGCGCAGTCACCACCTGGCCCCCCGCGGCGTTTTCCTCGTTCACCGCCATGGCGTAGACGCTGATCCAATCATTGATCGTGTGCGGCGCGGTGAGGTTGCGCCCGCGTTCGGCCAGAAGCGCCTGGTGGATGCCATGGGCGCGGCGTTTCACGTTCAGCCCGCCGGGCAGGGTGCCATCGGTGGTGAGCCCCCGCTCGATGCAAGCGGCCATGACCTGCCAGAGTCGCTCAACCCCCTGTTGCAATGCGGTCTCGGAAAGGCGGGAGAGCTCATTGGCGCGCTTCAGCCCCGCGATGGATTTGCCCGTGGCCGCGCACATCTCCAGCATCTCGGCGGCGGATTTGAACGGGTGCGGCACCGGCGGGCCATCATCGGTATCTGCGCCGCGGGCCAGCTCATCCGCTGTCATCACAAACCCGCCGCCGACGGAATAGTAGGTCTCCTGTAGGATCACGTCGCCCTGCGCATCGCGGGCCAAAAGCACCATGCCATTGGCATGGCCGGGCAGGGGCGCATCGTAATCGAACACGAGATCGGCCTTGGGATCGAATGCCATCTCCGGCAGGCCCCGGGGCCCAAGCCGGCGCGATTGCGATATCGCGGCTAACACCGCCTCGGCGGCGCGCGCATCATAGTGTTCGGGCTCAAACCCGGCGAGGCCGAGGATCACCGCGCGGTCGGTTGCGTGGCCCACACCGGTGAAGGCCAGCGAGCCGTGCAGGCGCGCGCCAAGCCTATGGGCGGTGAAGGGCGAGGCGCGCAGGGTTTCGAGAAACCGCGCCGCCGCCACCATGGGCCCCATCGTATGCGAGGATGAGGGGCCGATCCCCACCTTGAACATCTCGAAGACAGACAGAAACACGTGCGCACACCTCCTGCCGCAGCTATCCGGCACTTGCGGCGGTGCGTCACTGCGAAAAGCGACGCATTGGTGCGCTACCGCGCAGCCCTCTCGCGCCGTTTGCCCCTCGCGCCGCCGGCAGCCGCGGCCTATAAGCGGCGCATCGCTGCCCGGAGCCCCCAGATGTCGCAAAACCTCTCCCCCATCGATGCCGCCAAATTCGCCGCCGCCAAGCGCGCCTGCGATTATGTGGAAAGCGGAATGAAAGTGGGGCTTGGAACCGGCTCCACCGCCGCCTGGCTGGTGCGCTGCCTGGGCGAGATGGTGCGCGAGGATGGCTTGCAGATCACCGGCGTGCCCACCTCAAGCCGCACCGCAGAGCTTGCCCGCCAGGCGGGAATCGCGGTCACCACGTTGGATGAGGCCAAGTGGCTCGATCTCACAATTGACGGGGCCGATGAGTTCGACGGTGAGCTGAACCTCATCAAGGGCGGCGGCGGCGCGCTCTTGCAAGAAAAGATCGTGGCCACGGCCTCGGATCAGATGATCGTGATCGCCGATACCTCGAAGCAGGTCGATGCGCTCGGCGCCTTCCCTCTGCCGGTCGAGATCGTGCGCTTTGGCTGGCAAACCACCAAGGCGCTGATCGAGGAAACGCTCGCCTCGCTGGATGTGATGGGCGATACCAGCACGCTGCGGGAAGATGGCGGCGCGCCCTTTATCACCGATGAGGGCAACTACATCCTCGATCTGCACCTCAACCGCTTGGGCAATGCGCGCCAGTTCGGGATCGTGATCAATCAGATCCCCGGTGTTGTCGAGAACGGACTGTTTATCGACATCTGCGATATCGTGGTGATCGGTCACCACGATGGGCGCGTGGAGGTGCGCGATATCAACGCCGGCACAACCGAGCAGGGCGTGGTGGATATCGTGGAAACCGAAAATCTCTTCTCCGATCTCGCGGAATAGGCACATGGCGTTCGACTACGATCTTTTTGTTATCGGCGGCGGCTCGGGCGGGGTGCGCGCGGCGCGGATCGCGGCCTCCGAAGGCGGCGCCAAGGTGGGGCTGGCCGAAGAAAGCCGCATGGGCGGCACCTGCGTGATCCGCGGCTGCGTTCCGAAAAAACTGATGGTCTTCGCAAGCGGGTATCGCCAGACGATTGCCGATGCAGGGTCCTACGGGTGGGATGCGTCAGTTGGCGCCTTCGATTGGGGCCGCTTCACGGGCCGGCTGCATACGGAGCTTGACCGGCTTGAGCAAATCTACCGCGAGAACCTTCTCAAGGCCGGGGTCGAGATTCACGATTGCCGCGCCACGGTGGCCGATCCGCATACGGTGGTGCTGGCTGACGGCAAAACAGTCACCGCCAAGCACATCCTGATCGCGGTGGGCGGCCACCCCGTTTTTCCTGATGACCGTTCCCGCGCGCTTGGCATCTCGTCAAATGACATCTTCCACCTGGAAGAACGGCCCGCGCGGCTGATGATCATCGGCGGCGGTTACATCGCCTGCGAGTTTGCCGGCATCTTCACCGGGCTTGGCACCGAGGTCACCCAACTCTATCGCGGCGCGCAGATTCTCAGGGGGTTTGATGAAGAGGCCCGCGGCCTCATTGCCGAGGGTATGCGCGACCACGGCGTTGACTTGCACCTCGGCACCACGATTGTGGAGATGGAAGAGCGCCCCACCGGTATCTACGTGAAAGCTTCCAACGGGCATGAATGCACCGTCGATAAGGTGCTCTTCGCCACGGGGCGGGATCCCAACACGAAAGGCTTGGGCCTTGAAGAGGCGGGCGTGCAGCTTGGCCGCCGCGGCGAAGTGATCGTGGATGCCTATAGCCAATCGAACATCCCCTCGATCTATGCCGTGGGCGATGTGACAGACCGGATCGCGCTGACGCCCGTGGCCATCCGCGAAGGCCATGCCTTTGCCGATACGGTGTTTGGCGGCAACAAACGCGCGATGGATCACGATCTCGTGGCCTCGGCCGTCTTCACACAGCCCGAATACGGCAGCGTGGGGATGACAGAGGAAGAGGCGCGCGAGACCCATCGCATAGAGGTTTACTGCACTTCCTTCCGGCCCATGCGCACCGCGTTCATCGGCCGGCCCGACCGGGTGCTTTTCAAGCTAGTCGTCGATCAGGAAAGCCGAAAAGTACTGGGCTGCCATATCGTGGCCGACGGTGCGGGCGAATTGATCCAGGTGGCCGCCGTGGCCATCAAAATGGGGGCCACCAAAGAGGATTTCGATCGCACGGTTGCAGTTCACCCCACGATTTCGGAAGAGCTTGTGACGATGCGCACACCGATTCGCACAGCTTGAAAATCCGGGCGAAGCACACAGTTAGCAATGCAAGCACAGACATAAGCGAAAAAAGGGATACTCACCTAAATGGCCAGTAACAATGGCGGACCTTGGGGTGGCGGCTCCAGAGGAGGCGGCCCCGGCGGGGGCGATAACCGAGGCGGCGGCCCCCGGCGCCCGGGCGGCGACGGCCCTCAGATCCCCGAAATCGATGAGATCATGAAAAAAGGCCAGGAGCAGCTGCGCGTGCTTATGGGCGGGCGTGGCGGCGAAGGCGGCGGCCAGGGTGGCGGCGGCGGGCCCACGATCTCCCGCGGCACCATCGGCCTTGGCTTTCTGGCCGCGGTCGGCCTCTGGGCCTTCAGTTCATTCTACACGGTGCGCCCGGAAGAACAGTCCGTAGAACTTTTCCTTGGGGAATTCAGCTCGATCGGCAATCCGGGCCTCAACTTCGCGCCATGGCCGCTGGTGACCTATGAGGTGATCCCGGTCACCCGCGAACAATCGGAAGATATCGGCACGGGCAGCGGCGGCGATGACGGGCTGATGCTGACGACAGATGAAAACATCGTTGATATCGATTTCCAGGTGGTCTGGAACATCAACGACCCGAGCCTCTTCCTGTTCAACCTCCGCGATGCGCAGCAGACGGTTCGCGCGGTGTCGGAAGCGGCGATGCGCGAAATCATCGCGGCCTCGGAACTTGCGCCGATCCTCAACCGCGACCGTGGTTTGATCGAAGCGAATGCGCAGGAGCTGATCCAGCAAACGCTTGATGGTTACCAATCCGGCATCAACATCGTGCGGGTGAACCTCGACCGGGCCGACCCGCCGCGCGAGGTGATCGATGCATTCCGCGAAGTTCAGGCGGCGGAACAGGAGCGTGACCGCCTGGAACGCCAGGCCGATGCCTATGCCAACCGGGTGCTCGCCGGCGCCCGCGGTGAGGCCGCGCAGGTGCTGGAACAATCCGAAGCCTACCGCGCGCAGGTGGTCAACGAGGCCCAGGGTGAGGCCAGCCGCTTCACCTCGGTTCTCGCCGAATACGAGCTGGCGCCCGAGGTCACGCGCAAGCGCCTGTACCTTGAAACGCTGGAACGGGTTCTTGGCGGTGTTGACAAGATCATTCTTGACGAAAACGCGGGGGGCTCCGGCGGCCAGGGCGTTGTGCCCTACCTGCCGCTGAACGAGCTGCGCCGCCCACCGGCCAACACCACTGCGGAGGCGAACTAAGATGCGGAAAGCTGGATACATCATCCCCGTCATCGTGATCGCGATTGCCGTGGCCCTGTCGTCGCTCTTCATCGTGGATGAACGCGAGAAAGCGCTGGTGCTTCAGTTCGGCCAGATCCGCGCCGTAAAGGAAGAACCCGGCCTGGCCTTCAAGATCCCGCTGATTCAGGAGGTTGTGCGGTATGACGACCGGATCCTGTCGCTCGATACGCAACCGATCGAGGTTACCCCGTCGGATGATCGGCGGCTCGTTGTGGATGCGTTTGCGCGCTACCGGATCGCCGATGTCGTGCAATTCCGGCAGGCGGTTGGCGTGGGCGGCCTGAATGCCGCCGAAGATCGGCTGGAATCGATCCTCACCACGCAAACGCGGGCCGTGCTTGGTTCGGCCGGCGTGACATCGAACACGATCCTCTCGGCGGATCGTGCGCAGCTCATGGTACGGATCCGGGAGCTTTCGCAGATCCGGGCCCGCGCGTTGGGTCTCGATGTGGTTGACGTGCGCCTGAAGCAAACCAACCTGCCTGAGCAGAACCTCGATGCCACCTTCGCCCGGATGCGGGCAGAGCGGGAACGGGAAGCGGCAGACGAGATCGCCCGCGGCGAGGAAGCCGCCCAGCGGGTGCGTGCACAGGCCGATCGAACGGTGGTTGAGCTTGTCTCGGAAGCCCGGCGCGAAAGCGAGATCGTGCGCGGTGAAGCGGATGCCGAACGCAACCGCATCTTTGCCCAGGCCTTCGGGGCGAACCCGGAGTTTTTCGAGTTCTACCGCTCGATGTCGGCCTATGAGCGCGCGATTCAGGGCCAGAATTCGACGATGGTGATCACGCCGGATAGCGAATTCTTCGAGTTCCTCGATGCGCCGCAGGGGGTAACTCCGGCTCAGGCGAACTAAGGAAATCGCCCGATGGCCTATGTGATATTGGCCATCGGGCTTGTGCTCGTGATCGAGGGGCTGGTGTTCGCATTGGCCCCATCGCGCCTTGAAGAGGTGCTTGAGTTTCTTCGGCAAATCCCGCCCGATACCCGCCGCATGCTGGGCCTTGGCGCCGTTGCCGCCGGGGTAGTGCTGGTCTGGATCGCGCGCAGCCTCGGCATTTAAGCACCCACGCACCATGCCCAGAGGTGCGCCTCACGCAAAAATCGACTATTCTCACGTCCGATTGACCGGTCGAGAAGATGCGTTGCGTTGCATTTCTTCTCACCTATCTGAGAAGGTGTACGTGTGCGGGCCGTCCCCTCCGGCCGCGCGACCACAAAAAGGAGCACGCAGAAACGATGCAGGCAATCGCCATATCTCATACCCGCCCGATCCCCCGCGTATCGTTTGCGGCCGCATGGGCTCTCATGCTGGCATTCGCGCTCATCCTGGCGCAAACGCTCTCTGCCGCGGCGCAGACCCGGCCCAACACCTTCGCGGAACTGGCCGAAGAGGTCAGCCCCTCGGTGGTTAACATCACGACTTCAACAACCGTTTCCACAGCCACTGGCCCCAACCCCGTGGTGCCCGAAGGCTCGCCCTTCGAGGATTTCTTCCGCGATTTTCTGGATCGTAACGAAAACGGCCAACGCCCCCGCCGCAGCCAGGCGCTGGGCTCGGGCTTCGTGATCTCGGAAGACGGATTCATCGTCACGAACAACCACGTCATCCAGGGCGCCGACGAAATCCTGATCGAGTTTTTCGAAGGCGGCGAGTTGGAGGCGCAGGTGATCGGCACCGATCCCAACACCGATCTCGCGCTTCTAAAGGTGGAAAGTGATCGCCCACTGGCCTTTGTGCCATGGGGCGAAAGCGATGATGCGCGCGTTGGCGATTGGGTCATGGCCATGGGCAACCCGCTTGGCCAGGGCTTTTCGGTTTCCGCCGGCATCGTCTCGGCCCGTGGCCGCGCGCTTTCGGGCACCTATGACGATTACATTCAAACGGATGCGGCCATCAACCGCGGCAATTCCGGCGGCCCGCTCTTCAATATGGATGGCGAGGTGATCGGCGTGAACACCGCGATCCTGTCGCCCAATGGCGGCTCGATCGGGATCGGCTTCGCGATGTCGAGCCGGGTGGCGCAGAACGTGATCGCCCAGCTTGAGGAGTTTGGCGAAACCCGCCGCGGCTGGCTGGGGGTGCGCATCCAGGATGTGTCGGACGATGTGGCCGAAGCGCTTGGGCTGGAAACCACGGCAGGTGCGCTTGTCACCGATGTGCCCGAAGGCCCCGCGCTTGAGGCCGGGATCGAATCCGGTGACGTAATTCTTTCCTTCGACGGTGCCGATGTGACGGATACGCGCGAGCTTGTCCGCCGTGTGGGCAACACCGAGGTGGGCAAGGCCGTGCGCATCGTCGTCTTCCGCGAAGGCGAAACGCAAACTCTGCTCGTCACCCTCGGGCGCCGCGAGGATGCCGAACGCGCCATCCCGGCCTCTGCGCCCGCCGACGAGCCGGTTACCGGCGATGTGCTGGGCCTGTCGCTTTCGGCGATGACGGATGATCTTCGCGCCCAGCTTGGCCTTGGTGACGGGGCGGAGGGCCTCGTGGTGCAGGATGTGGCCGAGGATAGCGAAGCGTTCGACAAGGGCCTCCGCGCAGGCGATCTGATCACTGAAGCCGGGCAGGAGCCCGTTGCCACCGTGGCCGATCTTGAAGAACGTATCGAGGCGGCGCGGGATGCAGGGCGCAAATCGCTACTCCTGCTGGTGCGCCGCGGCGGCGATCCGCGCTTCGTGGCGCTCTCGCTTGAAACAAGCTGAGCCAGAGCGGCCAAACGGATCCAAAAGGGGCGCCAGAGGGCGCCCTTTTTTCTGCCGGGCTAAGCCGCCGGCCTCAACGCCCGGGCTCAATCCCCAAGCTTGGCATGTACCTCGTCGAGATCGATCTCGCCCCTGGGCATCTTGTTCGACGGATCTTCGAAGTCGTAGCGGAACAACTCGAAATCCCGGTGATACATCTCGTATACGAGGTGCATCGACAGATCGTCAAAAAACGCCTCCACCGGATGCGCGCGTTTGGGCCCGTGCCCCTCGCTTTCGTTAAACCGGGGCACGTCTGACACTGCGATCGGCACCGGGGTTTCCACGGCGCCCAGCACCTCTTCCATGCCCGCATTGAAAGTCTCAGTGAAGAAAATCTTGTCGTAACGCCCGCCGTTCACGATGAAGGTCGACAGATGGCCCGACATGGCCGACCAGTGAATATCGGGGTCCATCGGCTTGCGAAACCGCACCGTATCGCGGGCAAAAAGAAGAAAGCGTCGGAAACTGGCGATCTGATCGAAATCGCCTTCAACCTCGATCCCGTATTTCTGAACGAGCAGCGGCACGAGATTGCCGCGATAGCGTTTGCCGTTGCGCTGGATACCGCAGATCTTGTCAAAAAACGAACTCAGGATGCGTGTGTAAGGGTTTCGCACGCAGCTGAAGGCGTAGGAGCCGTGGGTTGTTACGTTCCGGGTGATCTTCTCCTGGCTCTCGGCGATGGCCCATTTGTGCAGGCCCGCCTCGGCATCATGGATATCGCCGTCAAAAAACCGCCCGTGATCGGAATAGAACATGATCTGGCCGATGGTCGAACACGCGCATTTGGGCACCACACGGTACACCATGCTCTCGCTCTCGGTCATCCAGGTGCCCGGAAAGCCCATCCCCGCCTCGATCTGCCGCCCCGATGCGCAACGCCTGATCCGCGCCCGCCGATCGGGCGCAAAAGATCAAGAAACAGTTGTTTATTCAATCGCTGTTTAACATAACGTCAGAACGAGCAGAAAAGGTTAACGAGGGCTTTACCCCCGGCATGTCCCAGATCGCGTTCATCCTGCTCTGTCACAAGGATCCGGCCGCAATCATCCAGCAGGCTCAACGGCTTACGCGCGCGGGTGATTGCATGGCGATCCATTTTGACGGGCGTGCGCGGCGGGCCGATTACGAGAAAATCCGCGCCGCCCTGGGCGGCAACCCGCGGGTGACCTTTACGCGCCGCCGCGTCAAATGCGGCTGGGGCGAATGGAGCCTGGTGAAAGCAACGCTGGCCGCTGTGCGCGCGGCGGTTGATGCCTTCCCCGATGCCACGCATTTCTACATGCTCTCGGGCGATTGCATGCCGATCAAACCGGCGGAATACGTGCATGAATTCCTCGATCGCGAGGATGCCGATTTCATCGAGAGCTTCGATTTCTTTTCGTCGGACTGGATCAAGACCGGCATCAAGAAAGAGCGGCTGGTCTACCGCCACTGGTTCAACGAACGCCGCACCAAGCGGCTCTTCTATGCCTCGATGGAATGGCAGAAGCGCCTTGGGCTTGCTCGCGAAATCCCCGCGGATCTGCAGATCATGATCGGCTCGCAATGGTGGTGCCTGCGGCGGCGCACAGTGGAGGCGATCCTCGGTTTTCTGCGCCGGCGCCGGGACGTTACGCGCTTCTTCCGCACCACCTGGATTCCGGACGAAACGTTTTTTCAAACCCTGGTGCGCCATATCGTGCCCGCCGAAGAAATCCGCTCGCGCACGCTGACCTTCCTGATGTTCTCCGATTACGGCATCCCGGTTCAGTTCTACAACGATCACTACGATATGCTTGTTGGGCAGGATTTTCTCTTCGCCCGAAAAATATCGCCCGGGGCCAGCAAGCTTCGGCGGCGCCTGGGCGATCTCTATGTGTCCAGGGGCACAGAGATCCGCCTCACCGGTGAAGGCGCGCGGCTCTACCGGTTTCTCACCCAGCGCGGGCGCACCGGGCGCCGTTTCGCACCGCGGTTCTGGGAAAAGGAGGCCACGCTCGGCCGTGAGCGCGAGCTGATGATCGTGACCTGCAAGAAATGGCATGTGGCCAAGCGCCTGGTGGATCGGTTGAGCTTTCATTCGAATGTGCCGACAATCGAATACCTCTTCGATGAAGAGGCAACGCCGCTGCCCGATCTGGGCGGCATTCAGGCCACGCTCAGCAAGCGCACGCGCCATCGCCGCGCGCTGATGCGGATGCTCTTCGACTACTTCGAAAGCGACAGGCTGGTGATCTGCATGGATCCCGCAAATATCGATCTCGTCCGCGATTTCTTTGCCGATCGCAGCGAAACGCGCCTTCTCGAAATCGTTTGCCACTTCTCGGATGAGTACCTGATGGGCCATGCCCGCCGCGTAGGGCTCGCGGGCGATGAAACGCCGACTGAGGCGGTGGAGAGGCTGCTGCCCACGATCCGCAACGACATTCTGTTCGAAAGCGACCGGCTGCATGACGAACGCTTTCCTGCCTATTACCGCATGCGCGAACTTGCCGAACCAGAGGAAAACGCGGCCGCCCTGGCGGCGGTGTTCGATCTGCCGCCGGAGCGCGCGCTTGAGATCGCGCAAACCGAATATCTCTTCACCGATTGAGGAAACCCATGGCCTACGCCTATGACGATCAGAACATCTTTGCGAAAATCCTGCGTGGGGAAATCCCGAATGACACGGTGATGGAAACCGAGCATTCGCTGGCCTTTCGCGATATCCGGCCCCAGGCGCCGCAGCATGTTCTGGTGATCCCAAAAGGCCCTTACGTGACATTCGATCACTTCGCGCTTGAGGCCAGCGAAGCCGAGATCGTGGATTACACGCGCACCATCGGTGAGATCTGCAAGATGATGGGCATCCAGCCCGGTGAGGGCGGGGCGGGCTACCGCACCCTCTCAAATGCCGGCGAGGATGCGGTGCAGGAAGTGCCGCATCTGCATGTGCATATCCTGGCCGGGCGCCCCCTTGGCCCGATGCTGATGCGTGCCTAGCGCTTGGTCAGATCGCAGCTACTAGCCCCATCTGTTCAAGCTTCAGAAGCACCTGATGGGCGCAGTGATCCACTTCGACATTTTCGGTATCAAGGCGAAGTTCCGGGTTTTCCGGAACTTCGTAAGTATCTGAAATACCAGTGAACTCCTTGATCTTCCCCTCGCGGGCCAGCTTGTAGAGCCCCTTGCGATCGCGCCGTTCGCATTCTTCGATTGATGTGGCCACATGCACCTCGACGAAGGCGCCGAACTGCTCGATCTCTTCGCGCACCGCCCGCCGAGTCGTGGTATAGGGTGCGATTGGCGCGCAGATTGCGATGCCGCCGTTCTTGGTGATCTCCGAGGCCACAAATCCGATCCGCCGGATGTTCAGATCGCGGTGCTCTTTTGAGAAGCCAAGCTCGGAGGAGAGGTTCTTGCGCACGATATCGCCGTCCAGCAGCGTCACCGGGCGCCCGCCCATCTCCATCAGCTTGACCATCAGCGCGTTCGCGATCGTCGATTTGCCCGAACCCGAGAACCCGGTGAAGAACACCGCAAAGCCCTGCTTGGCGCGCGGCGGGCGCGTGCGGCGCAGCTCGTCCACCACCGCGGGGAAAGAGAACCAGTCGGGGATCTCAAGCCCCTCGGCCAGGCGCCGCCGCAATTCGGTTCCGGAGATGTTGAGCACCGTTGCGCCGTCTTCCACCTCATCGGCGGGTTCGTATTGGGCGCGGTCCTGCACGTAGACCATTTGTTTGAACGGCACCATTTCGATGCCGATTTCTTCCTGATGCGCCTCAAAGAGGGTTTGCGCATCGTAAGGCCCGTAGAAATCCTCGCCCGCGGAGTTCTTGCCGGGCCCGGCATGATCGCGCCCGATGATCATATGGGTGCAGCCGTGGTTGCGCCGGATGATCCCGTGCCAAAGCGCCTCCCGCGGGCCCGCCATCCGCATGGCAAGGTTGAGAAGGCTCATGGTGGTGGTGGCGGCGGGGTAGTGATCAAGCACCGCCTCGTAGCAGCGCACCCGCGTGAAGTGATCGATGTCGCCCGGCTTCGTCATCCCCACCACCGGGTGGATCAGCAGGTTCGCCTGTGCCTCTTTCGCGGCGCGAAAGGTCAGCTCCTGATGCGCGCGGTGCAGCGGGTTGCGGGTTTGAAACGCCACCACCTTGCGCCAGCCCAGTTTGCGGAAATAGGCGCGCAACTCGTTTGGTGTATCGCGCCGTGCCTTGAAATCGTAATGCACCGGCTGCTGGATGCCGGTGATCGGCCCGCCAAGGTAGATGGGCCCTGCGGTGTTGTGCAGGTAGTTTACCGCCGGGTGCGCGGCATCATCTGCGCCAAACACCGCTGCGGCCTCCGCCGCCTTGTCAGGGTGCCATTTATCGGTGACAGACATGATCGCGAGGATCACGCCTTCCTGATCCCTCAGCGCGATGTCCTGCCCGGTCTCAACGCCCTCGGCGAAGGCTTGGGAGATGTCCAGCGTGATGGGCATCGGCCAAAGCGTGCCGTCGGCCAGCCGCATGTCTTTGAGCACGCTGGAGTAATCTTCCTCGCTCAGAAAGCCCTTGAGCGGGCTGAAACCGCCATTCATCAAAAGCTCCAGATCGCAGATCTGGCGTGGCGTGAGATCCCAGGAGGGCAGATCGCCCGCCTCAATCTTCAGCTTCTGGGCGCTTTCGTATGAGACGTAAAGCTCGGGAATCGGTACAAGGTTCGGCAACTGCATCGGGTGGGTCCGGTCGTCATGGCATCGCGCGGCGTCTAACCCTGCCGTGTGGCCTTTCGCAACCCCGGTGGCGCTAACACGCCGGTTTGGCGCGCATTTGCCGCGTGCGGCTGGGCTATTCCGCCGGTTCTGCCGCCGGTTCCGGTTCTGCCGCTTCTTCGATCTCAGCGAGAAACTTTTCGGCTTCCAGCGCCGCCATGCAGCCCATCCCGGCGCTCGTCACCGCCTGGCGGTAGATATGATCGGTCAGATCCCCTGCGGCAAACACGCCGGGGATCGAGGTTGCGGTGCTGTCGGGCTTGGTCACCACATAGCCGCCCATATGGGTTTCAAGCTGGTCTTTGACCAATTCCGAAGCCGGTGCGTGGCCGATGGCCACGAAGAAACCCTTGCAGGGCACCTCGGTGACCGAGCCGGTTTTCACATGGCGCACCTTCACGCCTTCCACGCCCAGCGGGCTCTCGGCGCCTACAACCTCATCCACCGCGTGATCCCACAGGATCTCCACCTTGGGGTTCTTGAACAGGCGGTGCTGCAGGATCTTTTCGGCGCGCAGGCTGTCGCGCCGGTGCACGAGCGTGACCTTTGAGGCGAAGTTCGTCAGGAACAGCGCCTCTTCGACCGCGGTATTGCCGCCGCCGATTACCACCACCTCCTGCCCGCGATAGAAGAACCCATCGCACGTGGCGCAGGCCGAAACCCCGAAGCCCTTGAACTTCTCCTCAGAGGGCAAGCCAAGCCACTTCGCCTGCGCGCCGGTGGCCAGGATTACCGCATCGGCTGTGTAGATCGTTCCGCTATCGCCCTCGGCCGTGAAGGGGCGGTTCGACAGATCGATGCTGTTGATGTGATCGCCGATGATCTCGGTGCCCACAGCCCTGGCGTGGGCCTCCATCCGCACCATCAGATCGGGGCCCTGCACTTCGGTATCGCCTGGCCAGTTTTCCACTTCCGTGGTGATGGTGAGCTGCCCGCCCGGCTGAATGCCCTGCACCAGGATCGGCTCCAGCATCGCCCGGCTAGCATAAACGGCGGCGGTATAGCCCGCCGGGCCGGAGCCAATGATCAGAACCTTGCTGTGCTTTTTCTCGGGCATCGGGCCTCTCCGCTGTTGAGCGCGTTCGAGGCATATAGCCCTGCGCCGGGCGGGGCGAAAGGGGTGCTTCACGGGCCTGTGCGCTCCGCCGCCCGGGCCGGAATGCGAAATTAAGGAAATTGCTCACTTGCGAAATATTATTGCGCAGGCCGGCGCCGGCACATACAGTTTCGTAACGGATTCGGGGGAACACACGCAATGCCTGGCCACAAACTCGATCATATCGATCGCAAGATCCTGGCCGAGCTGCAGGCCGATGGCCGGATGACGAATGTTGAGCTGGCGCGCCGGGTGGGCATTTCCGCCCCCCCGTGCCTGCGCCGGGTGCGTACGCTCGAAGAGGCGGGCTTCATCCAGGGCTATCACGCCAAGGTCGATCCCCGCGCGCTTGATTTCGAGGTTCAGGTCTTTGCGATGGTGGGGCTGACAAGCCAGGCGGAGGCCGATCTTTCGGCCTTCGAGGCGCGCTGCCGCGCGTGGTCGCTTGTTCGCGAATGCCACATGCTGAATGGCGAGGTGGATTTCATCCTCAAATGCATCGCCCCCGATCTTTCAACGTTTCAGACGTTTCTGACCGAGGAGCTGACCGCCGCCCCCAATGTGGCGAGCGTGAAAACTTCGCTGGTGATCCGCGGCGCGAAGGACGAGCCCGCGGTACCCTTCGATATTCTTGAGGAGCGGCTCGCGCGCAGCGCCTGAGGCCGCGCGCGCCGCCTGGGGCGTTCAGACGAGCTGGTACTCGTCGTCGTCATGCCGCTCGAAGCGCGGCCAGATCACGTGGCCAAAGCTTTGCAGGCTGGAGATGTGGGGGAAGAGGCCCACGAACATCTCGCGCAGCTCCTGCGACATCGAGTAATGCGCATCCGGGCCGGGGTGGTAGCTTTCCACCTCAACGCCATTGGCCGTGATGATCTGGTGGCTGTCAAAGGCCAGGTGATACACGCGCACGGGCGAAACCGGGTTCAGCGCGATCACGGCGCAGCCATCTTCCTGCGCGGCCACGGGGGCAAGCGCGGCTTCGGTGCCAAGCGCGTTGCGGATTGACGGGTCGCGGTTGAGAAGCCGCGCGGCGGGCCCGAAGGTTACATCCGCAGCCGGGCGCCCAAGGCCCAGGGCATCGGCGGTCACGCGATACAGGCGCTGGGGCGTTTCGTTGGAACTGGGTGCACCGGGGATCATCGTGATCGCACCTACCCAGCGCAGCGTCGCGGTGTCGCCGCGCGCCGTCACAATCTCCATACCCGGCACAAGATCTTCCACAGCCACCGCGCCTTCGGCCGTGTTGATCAGCGCGCCGTGGGCGAAGGCGCTGAAGGCGGCTTCGAAGATCGGCAGGGCAGGGGCCACGCGGATGAAATCCTGCACAAGGCCATCATCATCAAGATAGGTCACTTCATAGCGGCGGGTCAGGGCAACGTGATGCACCTGGCGGCGCGGCTGCGCGGCGGTTTTCACCGTCCACGGCTTGTTGGCACGATGTATAACAGGGGAAGACGCGCCGAGTGATACGACGTTTCGGGGGCTATTCATGCGATCAGTCCTCACGGTCTGGTCACATCCGCATCGGCCCCCACCGATTTGGTACTTGCGGATAGACTGGTTACAACAACAGGGGCAACACTGGCGCGAACGCGCAGGCTTTGTCAAAAATTTTCAGCTTTTCGTGCCCCCGCCCCCGGTAATGGGGCGTTCAGACGCGGCTTTGTTTCGCGCTCTGCGACGGTGCCTTGGAATTAACCAAAGATGTTCCCGAATCGAACAAGAAAACGGGCGGTTCTGGGGAACCGCCCGCTAGGTACACGAGGAGGGTATGGATCAGCCGCGCGAGATCACGCGCGGTTTGGGGATGCCCGAACGGTGGGCAAGGGATAGGTTTCCGCGTTCACCGCGCTGGAACGGAAGCGCGGTGGTGGAAGAATTCGCTTCGCGCAAAATGGCGGTGATCCATCGTTTTTTCAGGCGCATCGTCATTTGCATCTTGTGTGTTCAGCGGCGCAGGCGCCGCCCCTTTTCTTCTGCCTCAACCGTCTGGCTGTTGTTCAACCTTGTTTGCAGAATACTGTGCAATGCGGCGGACTTAGGGCGCGGGGCGAAGATTGTTGCCAATTCCGGAACAAGCCTTCTGGCCCGGCATGCCGCCACAATATGCTGCGTCAGGATTTCCGATGCGCCCAACTTAGCGGGAAAACCATAACAATGCCCTAACGGCTGAACGGATTGTTTCCGCCCTTACGTGGCCTTGCAGCGGGCTTGCGGCCACAGTTTTGCCGCATTCGGGGCCGGTTGGCGGCGGCTATAGGCGAATCGATGCAATCAATCGGCCGTAATCGGCCTCTTTGTTGTGAACGCTGCGACGGTACGAGAAGAATTTGGCGGAATCCGAGTAGGTACAGTGCCGCGTCCATTCCGCCGAATGCACCCCCGCCGCCCGAAGCCGTGCGAGCGCGTAGGACGGCAGATCGAACTGCATGCGGTCGCCCGCCCCTTGGGCGAAGAACCGGGCATTCTCGGGATCGTCGCCCAGAAACGTGTCGAGGAATTCGGGCCCCACCTCATAGGCGCGCTGGCTGATCGTGGGCCCGATGGCGGCCCGGATGGCGCCGCGGGTGGCTCCAAGCCCCTCCATCGCGCCGATCGTTGCCTCAAGCACCCCGCCAAGGGCGCCCTTCCAACCCGCATGCGCGGCCCCGATCACGCCGGCATCGGGATCGCTGAACAGAACCGGTGCGCAATCGGCGGTCAGCACCGAAATCGCGATCCCCGGCGTGGCGGTTGCCAGCCCGTCCGCGCGCGGCCTGTCATCGGCAAAGGGGGCCGAAACAGGCACGGCCTCCGCCGAATGCACCTGATGCACACGCAAAAGCCCGTCGGTGCCCACGCCCATCGCCTCGGCCACGCGCGCGAGGTTGATCTGCACCATCTCGGCCTGATCGCTGGAGCCGGTGCCGCAGTTCAGCCCGTCAAACACGCCCGAGGAGGCGCCGCCGCGGCGGGTGAAGAAGCCGTGATGCGCCGGGGCGAGCAGATCGGAAGTCAGGCGTTCTAGCGTCACGGCTCAAGCCCCGGGGGTGGCGGTGAATCTGTGGCGTGGATCGACATCACCTTGAACAGCGTTCCCATTTCGCCCGGATGCGTCAAGCGCCGATGGGCCGCGATATGCGCCTCAAGGGCGGGGCCCGCGAGCCCCTTGGCCAGCGACTGGGCGCGGGGGGTGATGCCGAGCCGTTCGAGGAACACGCCCTGCGGCGTGAGCCGGCTGTGGTTTGCGCCCGCTTCGATTGCCGCCTGCGCCAGCGCCTCGAAATCAACATGCGCCGTCAGATCCGCCCGCCCCGGCTCCGCCAGGGGGTCGGCCGGCGCATGATGGCGCATCGCCTGGAGCGTATCGCCAAGCGCGCGCCAATCCCCGTAATCCACGATCAGCGCAGCGCCGCCATGGGCCGCGATATGGCGGGCAAGCGCGCCCGCCACGGCGCGGGCGGGGGCGTTTGTCTCCACGATGTCGCCCGGGCGCGTATCCTCCCACCGGTGCTCCAGTTCCGCGAGCCGCGTGGGCGCGGTGTGGCCGCGGGTAAGCGCATCGCCCGATAACCCGATCACGATCTCTTCCCACCCCGCCTCCACCCGCCGGAACTGGCGGATCGGAAGCGCATCGAAAAACTCGTTGGCAATCACAAAGGTGGGCGCTTCGGGCAGGGCCGCCACCGTCTCCACCCATGTCGGGGCGTAGCCTGCAAGTGCGGCAGCCTGCCTTGCACGAAGCGGCGGAGAAAGCTCCACCAACACCACCTCGGCAGCGGCGTGAAAGCCC
>JANQPC010000004.1 GCA_028285485.1 Paracoccaceae bacterium
AAGCGTGGGCACCATCGCGGCCAGAAGCTGCACGATGATCGAGGCCGAGATATAGGGCATGATGCCCAGGGCGAAGATGCCCATCCGGCTGATCGCGCCGCCGGTGAACATGTTGAGCACGCCGCCAAGCCCGGCCGCCGCCTGCTCCATAAACGCGCGCAGCTCGTTCCCGTCGATCCCCGGCACCGGAATGTAGGTGCCAATGCGGTAAACGATCAGAAGGCCGATGGTGAAGAAGATGCGCTGGCGCAGTTCCGTCGCCTTGCCCAGGGTGGACCAGGAGACGTTGGCCGCCATTTGCTCTGCAGCAGATGCCATATGCGGGTCTCTACTCTAGTGGCGCCGGGCCGGCATGGGCCCATGCCGGCAGCGCGTCTTGAAAGCCTGCAGTTGGATGTAAGGGGCGCGACGGCCCCTCACAAGCGGTTAATCGGTGGCCGACGCAGACGTGACCGTGAGTGACCCGCCTGCTTTTTCCACCGCTTCGATCGCCGATTTCGAGGCGCCGGTGACGTTGAGCGCCACTTTTGCCGAGAACTCGCCTTTGGCCAGAACGCGCACGCCGTCCAGCTTGCGGCGCACAAGCCCCGAGGCCACAAGCACGTCTTCGGTGATCTCGGCCTTGGCATCGAGCTTCTTGGCATCGATGAATTTCTGCACGAGGCCCAGGTTCACCACGGCGTATTTCTTGCGGTTGGGTTTGTTGAAGCCGCGCTTCGGCAGGCGCTGGTAGAGCGGCATCTGGCCGCCCTCGTAGCCGTTGATGGCCACGCCCGAACGGGATTTCTGGCCCTTGATCCCGCGCCCGGCGGTTTTGCCCTTGCCCGAGCCCGGGCCGCGGCCCACGCGCTTGGCGCGCTTCGACGCACCGGGATTATCCCGGAGTTCGTTCAGTTTCATGTCGCTTCTCCTTGCCGGATGCGGCCCCCCAGCGACGGGAGCGGCCGACCACGGCGTTTCTTGTGTGTTTGAGATGGCCCCGATGGGCCACCGGCGGCGTATAGGGGATCGGCAAGGGCCTGGCAAGGCTTCGCTGTGGTTCGGCCCATGGCGCTCTTTCCCGCCCCGCCCGGATGGGATTACGTCTTTGTCGGGGGGCGGCCATGGAAACCGACATAAAGCGTTTGCAGAGACTTCGGCACCTTGGGCCAAACACGCGCCGAATTCCGTTGCGCCACCCGCCAAAACAGGTTCTCAACAAAGCTTACATCGATGCAGGTCTTCACCTCGCTGTCGCCTCCGCGAAGCTTTGCGTCAAAATACCCAAACACCGGGGCGAGTTCGGCATCGAATTCCTCGTCTCCCATCCGATCATTGATCGCACCGGCCAGGCTTTCGAACCAGATATATGGCGTGCCATCATCGATGCTGTCCCAGGCTTCGATATGCCTGGCATCCGCGGCCCGGGTCAGTTCGGGAAACCGCTCTCGAAAATCGCGGTACATATCCAACGCACTCACATCTGACCTCTTTGGCAGTTTGCAGGCCGCTCACGTCCGGACCGTGAGGCACACTGCAGCACCGGTCAAGTTGGGCTCTGAGGCGCCCGTTGGTTGCGGAACGGGCGCGCGACGCTCTTGCGCGAACCGCAACGCCCGGCATGCCACTTGCGGCCCCTGGCGGAAAAAGGGCGGCGGGGCGTTGCAAGGCTTCGCTCTGGCGGTTTCCCGCTCCGCGCCCTTTGCCAGCGGATCGCAGGCTAACCCTTAGCGGGAGATCGCCATGGGCAGCACCCGCCCCCAGGGCGTTTCTTCCGCCGCGCGCAGTTCCCGAAACCCCGCCTTCTTGTAGGCGGCGATGGCGCGGGCATTGTCGGGGTGGGGATCGGTGGCGATAACAGGGGCGCCTTCATCAAAGAGCGCTCGGATGCGTTGGGCGATGAAGGCGGATCCGTGGCCCTTTCCCAGCATGTCCGGCTCACCAATGAACTGATCGATCCCGCGCGACCCGGCGGGCAGATCATAGAAGTGGTGATCTTCCCAGCCGTGAACGGTGTAATCCTGCATATAGGCAAAGGGCTGGCCCGCGGCCCCGACGATCCATCTTGCCACCCGCGGATCGCCAAACTCCCGCCGCTTGCCGGGTTCGGGATCGCCCCACCATTCGCGCACATGGGGCCGGGTTTGCCACGCCAGCAACAGTTCCAGATCAGCCGCGCGTGCCCTGCGGAACGTATATCGGATCGCGCCAGTCACACCACTAGGGTAGCGTATTGGGCGCGGGCCGGAAGAGGTGACGGCGCCTGCGCCGCAGCCCACCCGAAACGAAAAGGGCGCGCCGATCTCTCAGCGCGCCCTTTGCGAAACTCGGCGGAACCGCCGGCCCTTAGCCGCGTTCCTCCACGATCTCCACCAGATGCGGGATCGAGTTCACCATGCCGCGCACGGAAGGCGTATCTTCCAGCTCGCGGGTCTTGTGCATCTTGTTGAGCCCCAGCCCGATCAGCGTCTGGCGCTGTTTGGCGGGGCGGCGGATCGGGCTGCCGATCTGCTTGACAACGATGGTCTTGGCCATGGTTTACGCCTCCTCTGCCTGGGCCTCGGCGGCCTCTGCAGGCGCCTCTGCCTCGGGCTTTTTCAGGATGTCGGCCACCTTCTTGCCGCGGCGCTGCGCCACTGCGCGGGGGCTTTGCTCTTTCGTCAGCCCGTCCATGGTGGCGCGGATCATGTTATAGGGGTTTTGCGAACCGATGGATTTCGCCACCACGTCCTGCACCCCCAGCATCTCGAACACGGCGCGCATCGGGCCGCCCGCGATGATACCGGTACCTTGCGGGGCGGTGCGCATCACCACCTTGCCGGCCCCCCAGCGGCCTTCGATATCGTGGTGCAGCGTGCGGCCTTCGCGCAGCGGCACGCGGATCATCCGGCCCTTGGCCTGCTCTGTCGCCTTGCGGATCGCCTCGGGCACCTCTTTCGCCTTGCCCTTGCCGAAGCCCACGCGGCCCCGCTGATCGCCCACAACAACAAGCGCGGCAAAGCCGAAGCGCTTGCCGCCCTTCACGGTTTTCGAAACCCGGTTGATCGCTACCAGGCGATCGGCGAATTCGGGGGCCTCGTCACGATCGCGGCGGTTGCCGCCGCGGTTTTCTCTCGGTTCTCTGGCCATCGGGGGCCTCCTTCATTCGCGGCGCAGCTCCGCCGCCTGTGTGGGTGTCCGACCCCGGTGCCGCATCGCGGCCCTGGTCATCGAGGCGGCCTGAAACGGCCGCCCGCACGTATGTTTAAAGTTTCAGCCCGGCATCCCGCGCCGCATCGGCGAGCGCCTTCACCTTGCCGTGATAGAGAAAGCCGCCCCGGTCGAAATAGGCTTCTTGCACGCCCGCCTTCTTGGCGCGCTCGGCGATTGCCGTGCCCACCTTGGCCGCCGCTTCCACGTTGTTCTTGCCCACGATGCCGAGGCCCTTCTCAAGGGAAGAGGCCGAGGCGAGCGTGACGCCCTTCACATCGTCGATCAGCTGCACGCTGATGTTTTTGTTGGAGCGGTGAACGCTGAGCCGTACGCGGCCGGCGTTGACCTTGCGAAGCTTGTTCCGAACGCGCAGGCGGCGCTTGAGGAACAGATCCCGTTTGCTGTTAGCCATAATCTCGCGTCCTTACTTCTTCTTGCCTTCCTTGCGGAAGATGTACTCGTCTTTGTACTTGATGCCCTTGCCCTTGTAGGGCTCGGGCTTGCGCCATTCGCGGATATTGGCCGCGACCTGGCCGACGAGCTGCTGATCGTTGCCTTCCACCACGATCTCGGTCTGCTTCGGGGTGGTCACCGTCACGCCCTCGGGCACATCGAAGTTCACTTCGTGGCTGAGGCCGAGCGACAGTTTCAGCGTGTTGCCCTGCATCTGGGCGCGGTAGCCCACGCCGTTGATTTCAAGCTCCTTCTTGAAACCGTCGGTGACGCCCTGCACGAGGTTGGCCACCATCGTGCGGCTCATGCCCCATTGCTGGCGGGCGCGCTTGGATTTGCCGCGCGGCTCCACCGTCACCACGTTGCCGTCCACCGCGAGGGTCACATCGTCGGTCGCCGTGAATTCGCGGGTGCCCTTGGGGCCTTTGACAGAGATCGTCTGGCCAGACACCTGCGCTTCCACGCCGGAGGGCAGATCGACGGGCCGTTTGCCGATACGAGACATCGCTCTCTCCTCAGAATACGGTGCAGAGCACTTCGCCGCCCACATTGGCGGTGCGTGCATTGGCATCCGACATCACGCCCTTGGGCGTGGAGACGATCGAAACACCCAGGCCCTGGCGCACCGAGGGGATGTCTTTCACGCCCATGTATACGCGGCGGCCGGGGGTTGAAACGCGCTTGAGTTCGCGGATCACCGGGGTACCATCGAAATACTTCAGGCTGATCTCGATGGCCGGGTGGCCATCCTTGCCCGTCGTATTCTCGTAACCGCGGATGTAGCCTTCATCGGCCAGCACATCGAGCACCCAGGCGCGCAGTTTCGAGGCCGGGGTAACCACGGTGGATTTCCCGCGCATCTGCGCGTTGCGGATGCGGGTCAGCATATCTCCGAGAGGATCGTTCATTCTCTACCCTCCTTACCAGCTTGACTTGACCATGCCGGGGATCTGCCCGGCAGAGCCCAGATCGCGCAGCGCGATCCGGCTGATCTTCAGCTTGCGGTAATAGGCGTGCGGGCGCCCCGTCAGCTGGCAGCGGTTGTGAAGCCGGGTGGCTGAGGAGTTGCGGGGCAGCTTGGCAAGCTTCAGCCGTGCCTTGAACCGCTCTTCCATCGGCTTCGATTCATCATTCGCGATTTCCTTCAGCGCGGCGCGCTTGGCGGCATATTTCTCCACCAGCTTCTGGCGCTTCTTTTCGCGTTCGATCATTGCTTTCTTGGCCATGTCGAAATCCTTTAGCTGTTGAAGGGCATGTTGAAGTGCTTCAACAGCGCCTTTGCTTCCGCGTCCGTCGGCGCGGTGGTGGCGAAAATCACGTCGATGCCCCACACTTCGTCGACCTTGTCATAGTCGATCTCGGGGAAGACGATGTGTTCCTTGATGCCCATGGCATAGTTGCCGCGGCCATCGAAGGAGCTGCCCGACACGCCGCGGAAATCGCGCACGCGTGGCAGCGCGATGGTGATCAAGCGGTCGAGAAATTCATACATGCGGTCGCCGCGCAGGGTCACCTTGGCGCCCAGCGGCATGTCTTCGCGCACCCGGAAGCCGGCGATGGATTTCTTCGCCTTCGTCACCACAGCTTTCTGGCCAGCGATGGCGGTCAGGTCTTCCTGGGCCGATTTCGCCTTCTTGGTGTCTTTCACCGCTTCGGCGCCGCAGCCGATGTTGAGCACGATCTTATCCAGCCGCGGGATCTGCATGTCGTTCTTGTAGGAAAACTCTTCCTTCAAGGCCGGCCGCACGGTTTCGGCGTAATGCGCCTTCAGGCGCGGGGTATAGGTGGCGGTATCCAGCATCAGATCACATCCCCCGTCGTCTTGGCAAAGCGCACCTTCTTTCCGTCTTCCACGCGGAAGCCAACGCGGGTGGGTTTGCCGTTGGAATCAACAAGCGCGAGGTTCGAAAGGTCGATCGGCATCGCCTGGGGGATGCGGCCGCCCTGGCTGTTGGCGCTTTGGCGGGTGTGGCGGATCGAGATGTTGATGCCGTCCACGATGGCCTTGCCATCCTTGGGCATCACGCGGGAGATCTCGCCTTCCTTGCCCTTATCCTTGCCGGTGAGCACGACGACCTTGTCGCCCGTTTTCAGTTTCGCGGCCATCAGAGCACCTCCGGAGCAAGCGAAATGATCTTCATGAAGTTCTTGCCGCGGAGCTCGCGCACCACCGGGCCGAAGATACGGGTGCCGATCGGCTCGTTGTTGTTGTTGAGGATCACGGCGGCGTTCCGATCAAAGCGGATCGCGGTGCCATCCTCGCGGCGCACTTCCTTGGCGGTGCGCACGACAACGGCCTTGCGCACGTCGCCCTTCTTCACACGGCCGCGCGGGATCGCTTCCTTGACCGACACCACGATGATGTCGCCCACAGAGGCATATTTCCGCTTCGAGCCGCCGAGAACCTTGATGCACTGAACCCGGCGGGCACCGGAATTGTCAGCGACATCCAGATTGGTCTGCATCTGGATCATGGGGTTTCTCCCGACCTTTGGGGGGCTCTCGCCATATCCCCAGGGTTTCGATCAAACCGGGTGGTGTGAGGCGCCTCAGGCGGTCACAACCTCCCAGCGCTTGCTTTTCGAGATGGGCGCGCATTCCTGGATGCGCACAACATCGCCCACCTTGAATTCGTTCTTGGCGTCATGCGCCCGGTACTTCTTCGATTTCCGGATCGTCTTCTTCAGAACCGGATGCGTGAAGCGGCGCTCCACCGATACCGTGACCGTCTGGTCATTCTTGTCGCTCGTCACGCGGCCCTGGAGGATACGCTTGGGCATGGGTTTACTCCTCCGAAGCCGCAGCAGCAGCGGCCTTTTCGTTCAAAATCGTCTTCACCCGAGCGGCGTCACGGCGCACCGTGCGCATCCGGGCGGTGCTTTCCAGCGCGCCTGTGGCCTGCTGGAAACGGAGGTTGAAGGCCTCCTTCTTGAGATTGGCAAGCTCGTCCCGAAGCTGATCGGGCGTCTTGTCACGCAATTCGCTGGCGTTCATGCGCCTTTATCCTTTTCAACAGTCACCGGCAGGCCCCTCGCGGGTCACCCATAAATCCGGTGGAGTACGTGGATGAGCGCGCCGTATAGGCCCGCCCGGCAGGCTTGGCAAGCGTTGTTTTCGGGATTTCGCGCGTCAGGCTGCGCGGGGGCGCGGGCGGATCCGAACACCCGCCCTGCGCGCGCACCTGCCCGGCTGAGGCGCACCAACGGATGCATCGCGCCTCACGGTAGTTCGCGGCAATCACGTCAACGCTAAATTGTACTTGATCCGATCTATGGCGTGGGGCAGGTTGCTGACATTAACGAATTGGTAACTATTTCAGACCAGACCGCCATGACGCCTGATTCCCTGCCCGCATGCGCGGTGTCTGAGATGCTTCTCGAAGAAACCCGCCTCGCGCTTCTGGCCGGTGATTTTGACGCTTTCGCCCGCCATTTTCTGTTTCCGCAGGTGATCGAAACGTTCGAGGGCCGCCACAGGCTCAACTCGCGCGCAGAGCTGCGGGCGGTGTTTGAGGCCGTCTGCGCCCAAAACCGCGTGATCGGGCTTACCGATATGGTGCGCACCTGCATCGCGGCGGAGTTCAAGGATCCTGATACCATCGAGGCCACCCATGTGGCCCGCCTGCTTTCCGGCACCCGGCTCCTGCAAGAGCCGCATACCGTCTTCTCTATCCTCCGCCGCGTGGGCGGCACCTGGAAGATCGCAAGCAGCCAATACGCCATGCGCGAGGCCTCCCCCCTCCGCCGCGCGCTGATGGCAGGGTAGCGGTGCGGCCGTTGACGCGGCGCGGACCGGCGTGAAGGTTAGACCTTCATCAGCGAAACGGTCGCAACGCTCTCGCTGCGCGGCGAGATAGGCCGCGATGATCATTTATCGGGCAAGGTGAAGCCGTCGAGCCCAAGCTTATGGGCGATCTCAAGAAGCCTCTTGGCCCTCCCCGGCCACTTTTGCGCGTCAGTCCGCGCGTAGTCCCGCCGCAGTCGATTTTCCGCGCCGCTTGCATCACCCTGCCCGGCCAGGATGATGGCCGCCGTAATCTCCCCCAGCCCCCAGCCCTCTGACGGCAGCCAGGTTTCTCCCGTTCCGCATTTGGAGATGATCGCCGCACGCGTCGCATAGCGCTCAAAAAACGGAAAGGCATCGCTCTTGATCCGGGTGATCAGCGCGCGACCGATCACATCCGCGGGCAGGCAATTCCAGAACGTGGCATAGATGTTATCCCCGTCTGGCCCCATCATTCGTCGGCGAATGGCGCAGTTGTAGGTTTTCTTCCAGCCTGCCTCTTCGTTACCCTCCGACTTCGCCACTTCCGGGATGTAAACCCCGATCTCCACCCAAAACTGCCCTGGCGGAGACTCCGCGCTTTCGTGGATCACGCCGAAAGCGAAGGAACCGGAATCAAGGTAGAAGTGGATCACCTGAACCAGCCCTTCCTCGGTTTCACGGTTGAAGGCGCGGCCCTTCACGTTGAAGCCGTGCTCCTTCAGGAACGGGCGCACCTCACGCTGCACCGCATCGAGGTTCTTGGTGAACTGGGTTTTTGCCATCACACACTCCGGGCACTCTGAACACGCCCAAGGGTAGCGCGCCGCCCGGGCCGCACAAGAAAAAAGGGCGAGGCCCGCGCGCCCCGCCCTTTCAAACCGTTGTATCGGTGCCGGCCCTAAGGCCGCGCCGCTACCAGTCTTCCCGCATCACCGTGCGGGTTTTCACCGGCAGTTTCATCGCCGCGAGCCGCAGGGCTTCGCGGGCGATGGGTTCGGCCACGCCGTCAATCTCGAACATGATCCTCCCGGGCTTCACCTTCGCGGCCCAGAAATCGACGGAGCCCTTGCCCTTACCCATCCGCACTTCGGTGGGCTTGGAGGTCACAGGCGTATCCGGGAAGATCCGGATCCACACGCGGCCCTGGCGCTTCATGTGGCGCGTCATGGCCCGGCGGGCGGCTTCGATCTGGCGCGCGGTGATGCGCTCGGGCTCGATCGCCTTCAGCCCGAAGGTGCCGAAGGTCAGATCCGATCCGCCCTTCGCCTGGCCGTGGATCCGGCCCTTGTGCATCTTGCGGAATTTCGTGCGCTTTGGTTGCAGCATCTTCTCAGCTCCTTAGTTCCGGCGGCCGCCGCCGGCGCCGCGCGGGGCGGGCCCGTCCTGCAGCTCCTGCGCCTTGCGGTCACGCGCGGACGGATCGTGTTCCATGATCTCGCCTTTGAAGATCCAGACCTTGATCCCGATGATGCCATAGGGCGTCGAGGCTTCGCTGAGCGCATAATCGATATCTGCCCGCAGGGTGTGGAGCGGTACGCGGCCCTCGCGATACCATTCGGTGCGCGCGATTTCCGCGCCGCCCAGGCGGCCCGCAACATTCACGCGGATGCCGAGGGCGCCCATGCGCATGGCGTTCTGCACCGCCCGCTTCATCGCGCGGCGGAAGCTGACCCGGCGCTCCAGCTGCTGGGCGATCGATTCCGCCACCAGCTGCGCGTCAAGCTCGGGCTTGCGCACTTCCACGATGTTGAGGTGCAATTCGCTGTCGGTCATCTTCGCGATCTTGCGGCGCAGGGTTTCGATATCGGCGCCCTTCTTGCCGATGATCACGCCCGGGCGCGCGGTGTGGATCGTGACCCGGCACTTGCGATGCGGGCGTTCGATGATCACACGGCTGACGCCGGCCTGCTTGCATTCCTCGAAGATGAATTCGCGGATCTTGATGTCTTCCAGCAGAAGATCACCGTAATCTTTCGTGTCGGCGTACCAGCGGCTGTCCCAGGTGCGGTTCACCTGCAGGCGCATGCCGATCGGATTAACTTTGTGGCCCATTAGGCTTGCTCCTCAACCTGGCGAACCTTGATTGTGAGTTCGGAGAACGGCTTGATGATCCGCCCGAACCGGCCGCGCGCCCGCGGGCGCCCGCGCTTCATCGTGAGGTTCTTGCCCACATAGGCCTCCGCCACGATCAGCTCATCCACATCGAGGTTATGGTTGTTCTCGGCATTGGCGATGGCCGATTGAAGGCATTTCTTCACATCGTCCGCGATCCGCTTTTTCGAGAAGGTCAGATCGGCCAGCGCCTTTTCCACCTTCTTGCCGCGGATCATCGCCGCCACAAGGTTCAGCTTCTGCGGGCTGGTGCGCAGCATGCGCGCCTTCGCCATCGCTTCATTCTCCGCCACGCGGCGGGGATTTTTCTCCTTGCCCATGGCTTACTTCCTCTTCGCTTTCTTGTCCGCCGCATGGCCGTAATAGGTGCGCGTCGGGCTGTACTCGCCGAATTTCTGGCCGATCATATCTTCGGAAACCAGAACGGGGATGTGCTTCTGCCCGTTATAGACCCCGAAGGTCAGCCCCACGAACTGGGGCAGGATGGTGGAGCGGCGCGACCAGATCTTGATCACTTCGTTGCGGCCCGACTCGCGGGATTTCTCGGCCTTTTTGAGAACGTAAGCGTCCACAAACGGGCCCTTCCAGACGGAGCGGCTCATATCAGCGGCCCTTCTTCTTGGCGTGGCGCGAGCGGATGATCAGCTTCGATGACGCCTTGTTCTTGTTGCGGGTGCGCGCGCCCTTGGTGGGCTTGCCCCAGGGGGTAACGGGGTGGCGGCCACCCGAGGTGCGGCCTTCGCCGCCGCCATGGGGGTGGTCGAACGGGTTCATCACCACGCCGCGCACCGAAGGCCGGATGCCCTTGTGGCGGTTGCGGCCCGCTTTACCGAAGTTCTGGTTCGAATTGTCGGGGTTCGACACGGCGCCGACGGTGGCCATGCATTCCTGGCGCACCATGCGCAATTCGCCCGAGCTCAGCCGGATCTGCGCATAGCCGCCATCGCGGCCCACGAACTGGGCGTAGGTGCCCGCGGCGCGTGCGATCTGGCCGCCCTTGCCGGGCTTCATCTCGATATTATGAACGATGGTGCCGATCGGCATGCCCGAAAACGGCATCGCGTTGCCGGGCTTCACATCGGCCTTGGCGCTTGCGATCACCTGATCGCCCACGGCCAGGCGCTGGGGCGCCAGGATATAGGCCTGTTCGCCATCTTCGTATTTCACCAGCGCGATAAAGGCGGTGCGGTTGGGATCGTATTCGATACGTTCCACGGTGGCGGATACGTCATATTTGCGACGCTTGAAATCCACCACGCGGTACAGACGTTTCGCGCCACCGCCGCGGCGGCGCATCGTGATCCGTCCGGTGTTGTTCCGGCCACCGTTCTTCGTCAAACCCTCGGTGAGGGATTTGACCGGGCGGCCTTTCCAAAGCTCCGAACGGTCGATCAGCACCAGCCCGCGCTGGCCCGGCGTCGTCGGTTTATACGACTTGAGTGCCATGCTTGCTCTCTTCCGTTTGCTCTGCGGGGCCTTTGCGGTCCCTGTCTGTTTTGGGGGATCCGGGCCCCCTGCCCGTCTGGCCCATCGGCCAAAATGCGAAGCCCCGGAACGCTCCGGGGCCTTGCGGATGCGGTCGTTTAATGGAGCGGGCCTAGGCGGTCAAGGCCTCACGCCCCAAAGAGCATGATCGCCAGGGGAACCGGCGCCACGGCAACCAGAACCGTGATCAGAAAGGGCAGCGGGCGGAAGAGCCCGCTCATCCCCGCGATCATCGAAATGCCCCCGCCGCCGCCGATCAGGGCGTTGCCCGGCAGGTTGAGCGCGATCATCAGCCCGAGGTAGCGAAAGCGCGTGGCGGCCCGCAAAAGCCCGGGCGCGTTGCCGTCGAGAAGCTGGGTGAGCCGCGCCTCTGCGGGCGCTGCCGCCGCGGCTTCGAACCGGGCCGCGGCGCGGCGGAGGCCGATGAATTCGAGCGCCCGCACCACCGCGGCCGGGGGCACGAGCCGGCCGATCGCGAAGGCCAGCATCAGCGCGGCCACGGTGGCGGCATAGACCAGCGGCGCAATGCTCGCCCCGAAGACGGCCAGCATGGTCACACCGATTTCCACCCCCGGCACGAAAGGCACGGCCAGAAGCGCGATGAAGGCGGCGGTGGCCACCAGCACCATCCTGTCACGGTAGATCTCGCCCCCGGGCGTTTCCATCAGATCGAGCGCTTCGCGCACCAGATGCGTGAGCCAGGTGGCCGCGATCAGCGCTGCCACGAACACCACCGCGCGAAACGCAATGCCCAACGCGGTCATCGGGCGGCGCGGGGCGCGCGCGGGGTCGGCGATATGCGGGGCGGGGCGCGGCATAGGGGGATCACGAAAATTGCTTGGTGCGGGTATCGTGGCAGCATGCGCGCCACCGCGCGCGTTTAAAATGCGTTATTTCGCGCGCGGAATGACGGCAGAGCGGACGAAGCTGTCATTCGGGGAACATCCGCCTTGTCACACTCAAAGATCGGTAACTCCGGCCTGGACCGGGCGCTCAAGATAAGTCGACAACGCCACATAGCTCTTGGTCGAAACCACTTCCGGAAGCGCGTAAAGGCGCGCGAGCAGCGCCTCCATCGCCTGCGTGCTTTCCATCCGGACTTTCAGGATCATGCAGGTATCACCCGTGACAGAATGGATCTCTTCAACCTCGGGAAGCTCTTCGATCTGCATAAGAGCCTCACTCTTCCCCCAACCAGTCGTATTGATGTGAACGAATGACAGAAACTGCTTGCCGGTCATCTTTGGGTCGAGCTGTGCCGAAACAGATCTGATCCGCCCACTGGATTTGTAGCGCTTTACACGTTCATGGACAGCAGGCGCAGACAGCCCGACCGCCTTGCCCAAATCGCTGTAGCTTTGTTCGGCATCCTTCGTCAGGAGGCTTAACAGGTTTCGGTCAATCTGATCCAAACCATATCTGTCTTTGGGCATCTACAGAACCTCATTCGATTTCATGCGGATCTCTCAGAACTAGATACCGTATCATCGTAAATTGATCTACTGGATTGAATTCGAAAGAGGTGCGCGATGAATCCAGTTTGGCTCCTGACGCTAGGTATCAGTATTGTCGGATCTAACTCCTTGGTCCTTAGTCCAATCGCGGCGGATGTTGCGACATCCTTGCCGCACAGTTCCGCCACGGACGTCATGTTTGCCTCGGCTGTTTATGGCGCGGCAACGGCCATCAGCGCGCTGACGCTCGCACCGAAGGGTGATCAGATTGGGCTGAGGCGCGCACTATTCTTAGCGCTCGTGGGGTTGTGCTTTGCCATGGCGATCTGCGCATCGGCAACTGCGCTGTGGGTTCTGATTGCGGGTCAGGCATTGGCCGGACTTGCAGCGGGCCTCGCGTTGCCTGCAATCTACGGACTGGCAGCGGAGATCGCACCAAAGGGACGCGAAAGCGAAACTCTCGGCAAGGTACTGACAGGCTGGACGATCAGTCTCGTCGCAGGGGTCAGCCTGTCAGCTATTCTCACCGACTTCGTGAACTGGCGCATCGTTTTTGCAGTTCTAGGCGCGACCGGTTTGTTTTTGCTCATCGCATTGAGGCGGAATGAGTTTTCGGAGCATCGCTCGGCAAGCAGAGCCACCTCTCCGCTTAAGGCTGTGCGAATTAAGGGGCTTCCCCCGATTCTTTTCGCCGTGGCTTGCTACATGGCGGCGTTCTATGGGCTCTATGCCTATCTCGGCACACATTTGACGCTAGGGCTAGGGGTGGCGACCGGCGTCGCTGGACTTGCAGCACTTTCATATGGAGTGGGCTTTGGCGTCGTCGCACCCCTTGATCGCTTTATCGACAGGCATGGAGCAACGAAATCCGCTCCCATCGTATTCGCCACACTGCTTTGTGCATATGTCGGGCTCTCTTTGCTGGCACCGTTCGGTATGGCGCTTATTGCGTTCTGTTTCGCCTGGGGTGCCGCAAACCATCTTGGATTGAACATCCTTGTGGGCCAATTGACGGCGCTGTCTCCACAACAACGTGCGACAATTCTTGGTCTATACAGCGCAGTGACCTATGCTGCGATGTTTGTTGGCACGACGGCCTTCAAAGTAGTTTTTGAATCATTTGGCTTTTCAGTCATTGCCCTCCTATCGGCTGCTTGCATCGCGCCTGCCATGATTGGCGCTGTTCGAAGGCAATATCGCTTCGCGGAAGCGGACGTTCGTCGAATTTCAGAAAATGGCTAATATGGGCTCAAACCCGCCCTTCAAAACCACGACGCCCGCGCCACGCAGATGCCCAATAGCAAAAGCCCCGCCAAACCGGCGGGGCTTTCCAAGAACTCCGATGTCGCGCGGGCCTAAAGGCCCGTCGTCACGTCAATCGTGTTGCCCTCTTCGAGCGTCACATAGGCTTTTTTGACGTCCTTGCGCTTGCCCGGCTGGCCGCGAAAGCGCTTGGTCTTGCCCTTGGTGATCGTTGTGTTGACCGATTTCACCTTCACGCCGAAAAGCGCCTCGACCGCATTCTTGATCGCGGGCTTTTTGGCGTCCATCGCCACCTCGAACACCACCGCACCGTTTTCCGATGCCATTGTGGCCTTCTCGGTGATCACCGGCTTGCGGATCACATCGTACTGTTCTGCTTTCGCGCTCATTTCAGCCGCGCCTCCAGCGCTTCGACACCCGCCTTGGTGATCACCAGCGTATCCCGCTTGAGGATGTCATAGACATTGGCGCCAGCGGTGGGCAGCACATCCAGACCCTGGATATTGGCCGCCGCGCGGGCGAAGTTTTCGTTCACATCGGCGCCGTCGATCACCAGCGCGCGCTTCCAGCCCAGATCCTTCACCTGCTTGGCCAGAGCCGCCGTTTTCGGATCTTTCGCCTCGGCCGCATCCAGGATCACCAGTTCGCCCGCCTTCGCCTTGGCCGAAAGCGCGTGGCGCAGGCCCAGCTTGCGGAACTTCTTGGTCAGCTCATGGGCATGGCTGCGCGGTGTGGGGCCTTTGTAAACGCCCCCCTTGCGGAAGATCGGCGCGTTGCGATCGCCGTGGCGCGCGCCGCCGGTGCCCTTCTGGCGATAGATCTTCTTGGTGGAATAGCTGGTTTCCGACCGGGTCTTCACCTTGTGGGTGCCGGCCTGCGCCTTGTTGCGCTGCCAGCGCACCACGCGATGCAGGATATCGGCGCGGGGCTCAAGCCCGAAGATCTCGTCGCCAAGATCCACCGAGCCGGCCTTGCCGCCGTCCAGTTTGATCACGTCGAGTTTCATTCCTCACCGTCCTTCTTCTCGGCCTCGTTGTCTGCCGCGTCGCCCTCGGGCGCATCGCCGCCCTCCTGCTCTGCCGCAATCTCCGCCTCGGCCTCGGCAAGCGCGGCCTCCTGTGCCGCGGCTTCCTCGGCAAGCCGCGCCTCTTCGGCGGCCTTCGCCTCGGCTTCCGCCGCCGCGGCCGCTTCCGCCGCCAGGCGCTCGGCCTCTTCCGCAGCCGATTTCAGCGCCGCGGGCAGGATCACATTGTCGGGCACCGGCTTTTTGACGGCATCCTTGATCGTCACCCAGCCGCCCTTCGAGCCCGGAACAGCGCCTTTGACCATGATGAGCCCGCGATCGGCATCGGTTCTGACCACCTGCAGGTTCTGCGTGGTCACCCGCGCCGCACCCATGTGGCCCGCCATCTTCTTGCCCTTGAACACCCGTCCGGGGTCCTGGCACTGGCCGGTGGAGCCGTGCGAACGGTGGCTGATCGACACGCCGTGCGAGGCGCGCAGGCCGCCGAAATTGTGCCGCTTCATGGCACCGGCGAACCCCTTACCGATCGAGGTCCCCGAGACATCCACGAACTGGCCTTCGAAATAGTGGTTGGCGGTGATTTCCTCGCCCACGCCGATCAGGTTCTCGGGGTCCACCCGAAACTCCGCGATCTTGCGCTTGGGCTCCACCTTGGCCACCGCGAAATGCCCGCGCACCGCTTTCGAAACGCGCTTGGCCTTCGCTGCGCCCGCGCCAAGCTGCACGGCCGCGTAGCCATCCTTTTCCGGCGTGCGGTTGGCCACCACCTGCAGCTTGTCGAGCTGCAGAACGGTCACCGGCACCTGCTTGCCGTCTTCCTGGAAGATGCGGGTCATCCCCACCTTCCGGGCGATCACTCCGGAACGCAACATTGCCGTCACCCTCCCTTACACCTTGATCTCGACATCCACGCCAGCGGCGAGGTCGAGCTTCATGAGCGCATCCACGGTTTGCGGCGTGGGGTCGACGATATCGAGCAGCCGCTTATGGGTGCGGATCTCAAACTGGTCGCGCGATTTCTTGTCCACATGCGGCCCGCGCAGAACGGTGAACTTCTCGATGTTGTTGGGCAGCGGGATCGGCCCGCGCACCTGGGCACCGGTCCGCTTCGCGGTGTTCACGATCTCCTGGGTGGAGGCATCGAGAACCCGGTAATCGAAGGCTTTCAGCCGGATCCGGATGTTTTGGCTTTGAATGGCCATGTCGTCGTCCCTTCCAAGGGCGTTTCAGTTGAGAGGAGGGGCCGCGACCATCGCCGCCCCTCATCGAACCGTCTCTTTTTTTGGGTCGGGCGCCGGAGGGGCACCCTAATCCGATGGGGATGCGCGTTCGGCGCCTCCGGATGGAGCCGCCGCCCGCACACCGCGCGCGGATCACTCGATGATCTTTGAGACCACGCCTGCGCCGACGGTGCGGCCGCCTTCGCGGATGGCGAAGCGCAGCCCGTCTTCCATCGCGA
>JANQPC010000011.1 GCA_028285485.1 Paracoccaceae bacterium
CCCGTTCCCCGAGCGCCAGATGCCATTCGAGGTCGAACCGGCCAAGACGCGCGAAAGCCTCGGCGGCAGCCGCACGATGGGCGGCGGTGCGACGGCGACGGTGGGCACAGCGGGGCAGGTCGGCGTTGTGCAGATGCAGGGCGCCGCAGAGGTGCCCGGAGGCGACAGCCTGGCCGATGCGGCGCTAGAGGCCGTCACAGAGGCTCAGGAGGAGGTGCAGGCGCTACTGCCGCTTCTCGATGCGCTCTGGTGGGTGTTCCTTGCGCTGACCATCGCAGGGATCGGCCTCGCGATCTACGCGCGCGTGGATGACTTCAACAAGAGGCGTCGGTGATGAGCGCGCTTTGGTCCACCATCGGCGGATGGCTGGCAAGCCACATCCTTGATCGCGTGGTGAAGCTCCGCTTTCGGGAGATGATCCCCGCCATGGGCGGGCAAGGGTGGCTGGTGATCTTCTTGCTCGCCGCCCTCGCGGTCTCGCATCTGTGGGCCTACAGCCGCGGCGTGAACCACACCGAGGCCGATTACGAAGAGATGCTTTCCAAAGCCGCGGATCGCATCGAAGAGCGCGACCGCGCGCAGCAAGCCGAATTCGATCAACTCAACAGCGATTTCGAAGATGTGGGCCGCGAGCTTATGCAGCTTCGGAAAGCTCTGACGGATAACGATGAAAGGGCGATCAATGCATTCATTCTCGAACGGCGCGATCCGAACGCTAATCGGCCTGTGCTCATTGTCGATTGTCACATCCTGCGGTTCACGTTCAATGATCCCCGACCCTGCCCCCCGGGTGATCCTGGCTGATACACCGGCGGAAATCGCAGAGGACTGCGACGAGGTTATCCCGATCCCCGATGTGGACAGCATGCCGCTGCCGGAATACTCCGTACTCTTTCGGCAAACCCGCACGTCACTGATCCTTTGCAGGGCAAAGCAGTCGGCATCCACGGCTTACAACCGTGCCGTGGTGGAGGCGGTCAACGCCGCCACCGAGCGCGACGATCCAAATTGGTATCGCTACCTGCCATGGCACTGGCGGATTCCGGGGGCGGGCTGATGTGGGAGCTTGGAGTTGCCGTTTGCCTCGCCGCGGAGTTCGGGTGGTCGTGTAGCCCGCTGCCGATCACGTTCATCGCGGAATCCGAGATGAAGTGTGAGTTGTATCGACCGCACATCGAACAGATGACGCATTTCGTTTTCACGCGCATGGGCGAAGATGTGCAGTTGATCCGCACCTGGTGCGCAGCGGCGGAGAGCGAAACGTGAGCGACTTCCTCACCCTCTTCGCCATCTTCCTCCTGATCATGTCGGGTGTCGGGATCTTGAGCGCGCTATTGAGCGTGCTTTGGCGCATTGCCGGGGCGCTGAGATGGCGGCGCGATCCGAAGGGATTAGACGACGAGACGCACCGCAACGGCCTGCCAGAAGGCTGCACGTGGCCCCTGTGCCGCGGGGAATGCTATCCTGACCATGGGCAGCAAAAGTGCCGCGCGGAGCTTCTCACTCAGGCAGCGGCGGCAGCGCGCGCCATATCGTAGGCGTTGTTGAGCCGGTACTGTTCCGCTTCATCCGCCTCGCGCATCTTCTCTCGATACGCCGTGCGAATCTCCGACCAGGCTGCAGTGGGCTCCACGCCCAAAACCTCATGCCAGGGCGGCGGAAGCTGATCCGGGCCCGTAGGGGCGACACTCAGCGTTGACGGATCGGGAGGGGGCAGGGCGGCGAAGCCGGTGAACGCCCGGTCCATCATTTCATGCGAGCCCCAGCGCTCGATTCCGCGTAGGGCCCTGATCGTCTTGCCGATGGCGCGCATGTTCTCCCAGATCCGGGGATACTGGTCGCAAGCGAAGCACATCCGCCGGTCTTTGCGCTTGAAATACACGGCCACCCCCGGATCATCCGGCGTTCTGCCCAGATCGGCCGCATAGATCATTCCGTCGCGCCGCACACGCTGGTTAGTGCTTACAATGATGTCTTCGCCGCCCATCATCTCGATCTGGTGTCGCATGTCCCTTTGGGCGCGGTCAGGGGTGACATCGAACCGGGAGTCTTCGCGCTCTTCGTAAGGCGTGCGAGGGCGATCAGCGGGCCATTGGAGCGGATAGGCGCGTTCCATGGTCAGTCCCTTTCCGCCTCGTTGGTCGGCGGGATCGCGCGGTGCAGCCACATCATCGCCTCGTCGAGCTTCGTCCGTACCATGGAGCGCTCACGGCTTCCGGGAAGCCCTTCCAATGATGCCATCGCGTCGGCAAGGGCATTGGCGGTGTCGTCGCCATAGTCGGGGAGATCCTCGAAATCAGGGTCATCTTCAGCAAACGACAGCGAGGCCGTTTCTCCCAACTGCGCGCTTGCGTTTTCGATGTCTTTTGCAGTGCCCTCCAAAATCACTAAGGGGCCATGCAGCGGAAGCCGCATCCCAAAGGGAAAAACCGCGGCATAAACAATCTTCAGAGACATCTTGCTTCTCCTTCAAGTGTTTCGTGGGTTTCACTGCTTCACCTGCGTTTTCGGATCAAACAGCGGTCCGGCAAACGGCACTTCAAAATTCATCCAGAGGACTTCGGTGCGTTCCCGGGCACCATCGGCAAGGGCCGACCGTTCCACGCGCCGCCAGTCGCGAAGCATGTCTTCATAGAGGGGAGCCGTGTAGCCTGAGACCATCACCTTTGCCTGGGTGCGCAGGAGCGCTTCAAGAAGCGTGATGTGATCGTCTTTGGACATCTCGTGGCGATAATTCTTCCGCCACTTTCGCGCGCGAGTCTCGGGCAGATAGGGCGGGTCCACGTAGATCAGGGCTTCAGGGCTGGCGTGGGCTTCGATCACCATCAACGCCGGCCGGTTTTCGATTGTCACACCGCGAAGCCGTTCGGTGACGGCCCGTAGTATCGGCGGGTACGTCTCCCAATCCTTCGCCGGCGTGGTGCCGGAGCGATTGCTGTTCGCGCGGAATCCGGTCGTTCTCCCGGTTGCCGCGTCAGAGCCAAATCCCATCATCGACCGAACGACCAGTCGCCGCGCGCGTTCTAGCGGATCGCAGCTATCGGCGTATGCCTCCACAAGCTCGTCGCGGGCGAAGGGTGTGGCCGTTAGCAACGTCGCAAGGTTGGAGCTGGCCTCGGAGTCTCGCAGGACGCGAAACAGGTTCACCACGTCGCCATCGAGATCGTTGTAAATCTCCGCGTACGAGCGGTCTTTGCGAAGAAGGACGCTTGCGGCACCCCCATAGGGTTCGATGTAGACGCGGTGTTTTGGCATATGCTGGATGATCCAAGGGGCAAGCAGCCACTTGCCGCCATGCCATCTCAGCACTGGCCGGGGCACCGAGTTCAAAGGAACACCCAAAACGGCCAAGTCGCGCCGACTACGAGTGCAATCAGCACGTAGATGGCAAGAAGCGTCTTGAAGGCACGAATGGCGAAGTCGTCGAAATCCATCTTCGCTCCTGGGTAGAAGTCTCGGTTAGGTCGGCGGGGGCTTCGACGAATTCGCGGTCAGTTCCCGCCCCCGCCTGGCGCCCGGGTTTTTCGTCGCGCCCGGGTCGATCTTGGTGTTCCGCTAGCAGGGGTGCTTGGGTTCGGGCGGGTGTTCAGCGACCGGCTCCGGCTCGCGCGTCTCGATCACCAGAACCTGCACTTCCGGCGCGGGATCGTCCGCGGGGGCATCGGCATCTACGGGATCGCAATCACCGGCGCGGTAATCGCTGGCCGGGATCTCGTAGCCCCATTCCGGGCAGAACCGCATGTCCACGGTTTCGGGGGCGACCACCGGCCCCTTGCCGCCTTCAAGCGGGGCGTCGTGGTCATAGATCGGCTGCGGCGCAAAACCGAGGTTTGCGCAGCCAGCGACAAGAAGCGGGGCGGCGGCAATCAAGACCCTCATTTCTGGCGGGCCAGTTCGTCGTTGCGGATCGCCGCGTTGATCGTGTTCATGGGGATCTTGTAAGCGGCCATCGTCTCCGCACGATGGAAGCTCACCATCCGCGCGCTGAGCTTCCGAAGGGCTTCCGCTGTCATTTCGTCCGGGGCATCCTCGAAGAACCAAACGAAGACCTCTTTGACGGCGCGGTCCTGAGCGTCCTCGTGCCACTGGTGGTAAGGAGTGTAATCCAGCACGAGCCCCGACAGGTCGCGCGGCGGGGCGGGCGTAGGGTTCGGCTTCTCGGTTGCGGCGGGGCTGGTGTTCGCGTCGGTCATGGTTCCTCACTGATGGGATTGAAGGAGTTCGAGCTTGGCGATCTCGATCGCACCGACCGCCGTCGCTAAGGGCATCCGGCCTGCGTACTCCCCCACCAGCTCCCGGATGCGTACAGCGAGTTCGCCCGCAAGCACCTGGCCCGGGCCGTCTCCTTCGAACGCAACCAGCTTTGGCATGGGAAATTTGCTCCACAAAATGCCCCACAAATTTCCCCACGTTGATTTGGGAAATTCTATAAGTTCTGGCGTTTAGTGGAGAATTCTCTACTGTCTGTCAAGGTCTGGCGCATCCCCAGCGCGCCATTTCACTGCATTTGAGGCCCGACCAAACGCGCGCCCGCGCTGCCGCCGGGTTTTTGTTCGGGTGGCGTCTGGAGAAGCCTTTGATTTGGCTGCCGGTTAGGGGCGTGTGGGGCGGTTGAACGGGTTGCCCGCTCTGCGCTCGATGCGGGCTAGCGTGCGGGAAGGGCTGTGCCGCCCGGGGGGCTTCGGGACTGGGGCTCTTCGTTGTTACGTGGCGTCGGGAGCCCGGGAAACGCCTTCGATCCAGTTTTGGAATGCGTTTGCGATCATGATCTTGTCGGATCCGATCACGAAGGCGCGGACACCCGCTTCCGCCCAGTTCTCGATGAGATCGCGGCATTCGCTGGGGTCCGGCGAGAAGACTGGCATGATCGAGGGGATTCCGTTCTCATCCGCCGCCGCAACAAGGCGGCGAAGCCCGTCTGTTACGCGCGGATCCCGCCAATCGCCCTGCAGGCCCATCGAGACAGAAAGATCGAAGGGCCCCGCCGCCAGGGCGCTTAGACCTGGGACTGCGGCGATGGCCTCGACTTCGGCAATGCCGTCGGCGCTTTCCACAAGCGGGATCAGCCCGGTTTGCGCTTCTTCCCGCGTGGCATAGCCGGGCCAATCGCGCACATAATGTTCGCCCGAGCGCACGCAGGGGCAGGCCCCCCGCGTGCCATTGGGGGCAAACCGCGTGGCATCCACCGCGCGTATCGCCTCTTCAGCGGAGGCAATATCGGGCACGATCACATGGCTGATCCCGGCATCGAGCGCCTTGAGGATTTCCACCTCATCAAGCCGGGATACGCGGACGCTGGCGGCCATTCCCGCGGCTGCCGCGGCGCGCGCCATACGCTCTGCCGTCTCGATCCCGAACGGCGCATGCTGGCAATCGATCACGATAAAATCGAACCCGTTGAAGCCGAGCAGATCGGTCACTTCGGGGGCCGGGATCTGCGCCCAGGTGCCAAAGCTGCGCCGATCGGCTGCCAGAAGCTCACCCAACCGCTTCATGCGTCTGCCAGGCCCAGGATCGCCTTGCATTTGATTTCCACCAGAATGCCCGGCATCGAGAACCCCTTCACGGCAAATCCTGTCCAGGTGGGGTAGCGGTTGACGAAGTAACGATCCTTCACCGCAAGGAAGGTTTTCAGATCGCCCATGCTTTCGGCAAACCAGGTTTCGAGTTCCACGACATCGTCGAAACCCGCGCCGGCGGCGGCCAGCACCTTTGCGACATTCTCAAACGCCTGCACGAACTGATCCTCCACACCCTCAACCACGTTGAGGTTTTCATCCCGCCCGACCTGCCCGGAGATGTAGAGCGTGTCGCCCACCAGGATCCCCGGGGCGTAGTGGTAGGTGTCGTATATGTTTTCCATCCCCGGCGGGATGATGACCTTACGTGTTCCCATGGCTCAGCTCCTGTAGGTGACTTTTTTCACGGCCTCGATGATCCGCCGCGCATCGGGCATGTACTGGCGTTCAAGCCGGTCGTTATAGGGCACGGGCGAGTCGGGCGCCCCGATGCGGGTGACGGGCGCATCAAGCCAGTCAAACGCATGTTCGGTGATGGCGGCCGCGATTTCGCCCCCGAAGCCGCCGAAGAGCGGGGCCTCGTGCACAACGACGGCGCGGTTTGTCTTGCGCACGCTTTCGCAGATCGTTTCGATATCAAGCGGCTTGATCGTACGCGGATCGATCACCTCCACCTCGATGCCCTCGCGCGCAAGCTTGTCGGCTGCCTGCAGCGCGCGCTCGACCATTGCGAGCGTTGCAATCACGGTGCAATGCGCGCCCTCCCGCATCACGCGGGCGCGGCCCGGTTCCAGCGCATAGCGCGCCTCCGGCACCGGCTGCGGCTGGCCGAGATAGAGAAGCTTGTGTTCCAGGAACACAACGGGGCCGTTGTGGCGGATGGCGGCGGCCATCAGGCCCTTGGCATCATAGGCCGTGGAGGGCGCGAAAATCTCGAGCCCCGGTACATTGGCAAAAAACATCTCAAGGCTTTGGGTATGCTGGGCGGCGAGCCTGATGCCCGCGCCTTGCGGCCCGCGGAACACCACGGGCACCTGCGCCTTGCCGCCAAGCATGTAGCGCGCCTTTGCTGCCTGGTTGACGATGGCGTCCATCATCAGGGTTACGAAATCCCAAAGCTGCGCTTCGACAACAACGCGCTTGCCGCGCATTGCCGCGCCCACCCCGCATGAGGCGATGGCGCCTTCGGAGATCGGCATATCGCGCACCCGTTCTGCCCCGAAGCGATCGTAAAGGCCGCGTGTCAGGCCGAAGATGCCGCCGATCCGGCCCACATCTTCTCCAAGGATGATTACATCTTCATCCTGCGCCATCTCCAGCGCGAAGGCTTCGGTGATGGCCTCGGCATAGGTGATCGCCCGGTCGCCCGGCGGGGGCGGCGCGTGCTGCAGGGGCAGGCGGGGCGGTGAGACGAGCGAGAGCGCCGTCTCCATATCCGGCTCTGCCTGTTCTTTGGCCCAATCGATTGCCGCCTCAATCTCGGCCTCCGTCGCGGTGACGATTTTGGCGTATTCCGCTTCCGCCAATTCCGAGCGCGCGATCATCTCGGCCTTCAGGCGGATTATGGGCTCTGCGGTTTTCCACGCCTCTTCCTCATCTGCCGTGCGATAGCTTGGCAGGTTCGCCCGCATCGAATGATCATCCCACCGGTAGGTCAGCGCCTCGATCAGGGTGGGGCCGTCCCCGCCCCGGGCGCGCAGCGCAGCCTGTTCAACAGCCTCGCGCACGGCGCTGAGATCATTGCCGTCAATGCGCGTGTTGGGCATCCCATAGGCATCGCCACGGGCCGCGATCGAGGGGCCTGCCGTGACCATCTCTGTTGGGGTGGACAGGCCGTACTGATTGTTTTCACAGAAGAAAATCAATGGCAGCTTCCAGATCGCGGCAAGGTTCATTGCCTCGTGGAAGATCCCTTCATTCGCCGCGCCATCGCCAAAGAAACTGATCCCGATGGCCCCGGTTCGGTTGAGCTGCTCAGCCAGGGCCGCGCCTGTGCCAAGCCCGATCCCCGCCCCGATGATCCCGTTGGCGCCGAGGATGCCGCGCTCGAAATCCGAGATGTGCATCGAGCCGCCGAGGCCCGCGCAATAGCCCGAGGCGCGGCCCATCAGCTCGGCAAACATGCGCCTGATATCGGCCCCCTTGGCGATGGTGTGGCCGTGGCCGCGATGGTGGGTGAGGAGGAAATCACGATCCTCCAAGACCGGGCAAGCGCCCGCCGCAATCGCCTCCTGCCCGACCGAGGAATGCGCGGTTCCCTTGATAATGCCCTGGAGGAACAGCTCTTTCGAACGCGTCTCGAACTGCCGGATACGCAGCATCGTTACAAGCGCGGCGCGGCGATCTTTGGCGGTCAGCGCATTGGGCGCGGCGCGGGCAAGCGTATCGAGAATTTTCACATCAGCCATGGCATCACCCGTAAACCAGCCGCGGCAGCCAGAGGGACAGATCGGGCCAGAGGATCACGATGATCAGGGCGATGATCTGCAACCCGATAAAGGGCCATTGCGCGGCAAAGATATCCTGAAGCGTCACGCCGGGCGGCGCCGCCCCCTTAAGATAGAAGCAGGCGGGCCCGAAGGGTGGCGTGAGGTAGGCAATCTGCATCGATAGGTTGAAGACAATGCCGAACCAGACCGGATCGTAGCCAAGCTCCAGAAGCACCGGCAGGAAGATCGGCATGGTCAGAAACAGGATCCCGATCCAATCGATGAAGAAGCCCAGAAGGATGAAGACCCCCACCATCACCGCCAGAATGATTGCGGGGTTCTGGCTGACGCCGCCCAGCATATCGGAGGCGAAATCGATCCCGCCCATGAGGTTGTAGACACCGATCAGCGCGTTGGTTCCGAAGACGAGCCAGAAGACCATACCGCAGGTTCGCAGCGCCTGGATCAGCACCTCCTGCAGCATTACGAGCGTGAAGGTGCCGCGAACCCAGGCCGCAACCGCCGC
>JANQPC010000038.1 GCA_028285485.1 Paracoccaceae bacterium
CGCCCATCGATTTTGCCGAGATCTCGGCGGCGGAGATCTGGCAAACCCCGCCGCCCCGGGTGCGCGCGCCCGCTGCGCAGGGCAGCGAAGAGATCTACATTGCGTCGATTGACCCTGCCGTGCGCGTCAACGATGCCTTCGCGCTGACGCCCGTTTCGCTTGATCCCTCGCTGCAAACGCGGCCCACACCGCTCCCCGCCCCCGGTCAGGTGTTCGATCTCGATGAACGCGGGCTTGTGCGGGCCACGCCGGATGGCGCGCTGTCACCCGACGGGATCATCGTGTTCGCGGGCCAGCCACCGCTCGTGCCGCCCGAGCGGCCCGAAACCGCCGTGCCCGATACCGCCGATGCGATTGCAGAGGCGCTTGCGGGCCCGCGCCCCGCCGCGCGGCCCGAGGATCTGATCGAACAGGCCGAGCGGCTTCAGCTTGGTGGCCGCACGCGGGAAGAACTGGCCGCGCTCACACCCTCTGACAGGCCGCAATCGGCGCAGGAGGCCGCGCTGGTCGGCGCGCCCACCTCGCCAAGCGAACAAGCCATCGCCGCATCGCCCACGCCAAACCTGCGCCCGGGCGATTTTGCCGCGCGCGTGGCCGCGATCCGCACGCGCGAGGCAGAAACCCGGCAAGCGGCTGCGGCAGCCGCCGAAGCCGCAGCGGAGGCCGCCGCCGAAGAGCCGCAAGCGGTGGCCGCCGTCGCGCCAGCGCAACCGCAGATCCCAAGCTCGGCCTCCGTGGCCCGGCAGGCCACGCTGGAAGATGCGATCAACCTGCGCCGGCTGAATCTCATCGGCGTTTATGGGTCAGACACCGATCGGCGCGCGCTGATCCGCCTGCCCTCGGGCCGTTTCGTGAAGGTGAAGGTGGGCGATCGGGTGGATGGCGGCCAGGTGGCCGCCATCGGAGACGGGCAGCTCAGCTACATCAAGGGCGGGCGGAACCACACGCTTACGGTGCCGAGCGGTTAGCGCGTCATGCGAAAGGGCTGACTTACGGAACGCTGCCTGAAATCAAAGATTTCAACGCGTTGAGAAGTACGCGCTGTTTCAGCTATCTCATCAGACGCTTTAGGCGGGCTACTCCGCTGCCGTATCGTTCAGCACGCCGCGCGCGATCTGATCGGCCTCGATGGATTCGAAAAGCGCCTGGAAGTTGCCCTCGCCGAACCCGTCATCCCCCTTGCGCTGGATGAATTCGAAGAAGATCGGCCCGATCACCGTTTTCGAAAAGATCTGCAGCAGGATGCGGGTCTCGCCGCCATCAACCACGCCCTCGCCATCGATCAGGATGCCATGCCGCATCATCCGGTCAATCGGCTCTTCATGGCCCGCGACCCGCTCTTTCGACAGCCCGTAATAGGTTTCCGGCGGTTTCGGCATGAAGCGGATGCCGCGTTCGGCGATCTCGTCTGTGGCGGCGTAGATATCCTTTGCGCCCACCGCGATATGCTGAATGCCCTCGCCCTTGTAGCGCTTGAGATATTCCACGATCTGCCCCGTTTCGCCCCGATCCTCGTTGATCGGAATGCGGATGCGGCCGCAGGGCGAGGTCAGCGCGCGGCTGAAGAGCCCGGTGAACTTGCCCTCGATATCGAAAAAGCGGATTTCCTTGAAGTTGAACAGATCGCCGTAAAACTTGAACCACACGTCCATATTGCCCTTGTGAACGTTGTGGGTGAGGTGATCGAGGTAGTAGAAGCCCACACCCTCGGGATGGGCGTTCGAGATCCAGTCGAATTCCTCGTTATAGGGGTTCGCCTCGTAATACTTGTCGATGAAGTAGATCAGACTGCCGCCGATCCCGATGATCGCGGGCACATCCATCGTTTTCCCGGGGCCCTCATAGGGCTTGGCACCCATGGAAACGGCATGCGCGAAGGCATGTTCGGCATCCACAACGCGCCACGCCATCGCCGGCGCGCAGGGCCCGTGTTCTTCCACGAAGGCGCGGGCATGGCTGCCCGGCTCATCGTTCAGCACATAGGTAATGTCGCCCTGCTGCCAAAGCTCGATCCGCTTTGTCTTGTGAGTGGCGGTGTGGGTGTAGCCCATCTTGCCGAAAAGCTCCCGCAGCGTATCGGGCTCGGGATGCGCGAATTCAACGAATTCGAACCCATCCGTTCCGGCGGGGTTTTCGGCCGTGATCTTCGATTTCGGGGCGTCGTGGGGGAAGGGGCCCATGAGTTTCTCCTGTCAGCGCGCGTATTTGTGCCAAAATACCGCGCAAGACCTGCGCTTTCTGCGCATCGATTAGCCTATCTGAAAGGAATTGTGCGGGATAACCTCGCCAATATGCCGAAACCATGCGAGAAACCCGCATGCAAGTTGATGCAACCGATCTTCGCATGCTCACCGCGCTTCAGCGCGATGCACAGCTTACGGCGCAAGAGCTTGGCGAAATCCTGCATCTCTCGCCCAGCCAGGCCGGCCGCCGCCGCCAGCGGTTGGAAGGCGCAGGCATCATCGAGGGCTATCGCGCGCGGCTCTCGGCCAGGGCGCTGGGGCTTGCGGTTCAGGCCTTCGTGCAGGTGCAGATGGCCACGCATGCGCCCGAGAAGGTGCGCACCTTCACGCGCATCCTGTCCACCCGCCCCGAAATCACCAGTGCGTGGACGTTGACGGGAGAGGCCGATTATCTCCTTCGCGTCTATTGCGAAGATCTCGCTGCGCTGAATACTCTCATTCACGAGATCCTGTTGCCGCATCCCGCCGTCGCCCGTGTTCAGAGCCAGATCGTGATGGATCAGCTCAAGGCCGACGCGCCGTTGCCGACCTGAAGGATACCTGTAGTGGACGGCTTTCTATATCAGGCCACGATCTACCTCGCCGCCGCCGTGATTGCGGTTCCCATCGCCGCGCGGTTGGGGCTTGGCTCGGTTCTGGGCTATCTGCTTGCGGGCATCGCGATCGGCCCGGTGCTGGGGCTTGTGGGCTCCGAAACCCAGGATTTGCAGCACTTTGCCGAGTTTGGCGTGGTGATGATGCTGTTCCTGATCGGGCTGGAGCTTGAGCCGCGCGCCCTGTGGGATATGCGCGACCGGCTGATCGGGCTTGGCGGCTTGCAGATTGCACTCACCATCGCGGCCGTGATTTTCGGCGCCATGGCGCTTGGCCAGCCGTTTCAAACGGCGGTGGCGCTTGGGATGATCCTCGCGCTTTCCTCCACCGCCATCGTGCTGCAAACGCTCAGCGAAAAGGGCCTGATGCAAACGGCGGGCGGGCGATCCAGCTTTTCGGTGCTGCTGTCGCAGGATATCGCGGTGATCCCGATGCTGGCGATCCTGCCGCTTCTCGCGGTGGCCATGCCCGCCACGATCAACCCGGATGGCTCGATCACCCGCGGCGCGCTTGAGGAGGATCACGGCCATCACACACTATCGCTGGTGGAAGGCCTGCCGGGCTGGGGGGTTACGGCGGTTACCATCCTCGCCGTCGCGCTTGTGATCATCTTCGGCGTCTTCGCCACCCGCCCGCTGTTTCGCTACATCCACGCCGCGCGGTTGCAGGAGATGTATACCGCGTTCGCGCTTCTCATCGTTGTGGGCATTGCCTTTCTGATGCTGCTTGTGGGCCTGTCTCCGGCGCTCGGAGCGTTCCTTGCCGGCGTGGTACTCGCCAACTCCGAATTCCGGCACCAGCTTGAAAGCGATCTGCAGCCCTTTAAGGGCCTGCTTTTGGGGCTGTTCTTCATCACCGTGGGCGCGGGGATCGATTTCCGCGTGCTCTTCAACGATCCGCTTGGGATCGTGGGGCTGACCATCGCGCTGATGGCCGCAAAGGGCGCGGTGCTTTACGGGCTGACCTTCCTGTTCAACCTGCGCGGCCGGGATCGGTGGCTCTTCACCCTTGGCCTCGCCCAGGCCGGCGAGTTTGGCTTTGTGCTGACCTCGTTCTCGCTGCAGCAGGGCGTGCTGAGCCCGGCGCTTGGCCAAACGACGCTTCTTGTGATCAGCCTCTCGATGCTGCTCACGCCGCTCTTCTTCATCGCCTACGAACGGCTCTCGCGCCAGCTCGAGGAAGAGGTGGAGCATGTGCCCCATGATGAGATCGATGAGCAGCAGCCGGTGATCATCGCCGGGATCGGGCGGTTCGGCCAGGTCGTCAACCGCCTCGTGCAGATGGCAGGGTTCAAAACCACTGTGCTCGATAACGATCTCTCCACGATCCAGCTCATGCGGCGCTTCGGTTTCAAGGGGTTCTTCGGCGATCCCACGCGGCCAGAGTTGTTGCACGCGGCGGGGCTTTCCACCGCGCGGGTGCTCGTGGTGGCGCTCGATGACAAGAAAGCCTCGGTGCGGCTGGTGCACTACGCCCGGCGCGAACGGCCCGATCTGCATATCGTGGCGCGGGCCCATGATCGGGTGCATACCTATGAGCTCTACCGCGCCGGGGCGAATGACATCGTGCGCGAGCTCTTCGATTCAAGCCTGCGCGCAGGCCGCTACGTGCTGGAAAACATGGGGCTGACGGAGTTCGAGGCGGCGGGGATGACCCAGTTCTTCTACAAGAAGGATCGCGAAGCGCTGCGCGATCTGGCCGATCTTTGGGATCCCGCACGCCCGGTGGCCGACAATCCGGCCTATGTGGCGCGCGCCAAAGAGCTCGACAAGGAACTTGAGACCGAGCTTGTCACCCAGCTTGATGACGGCAAGGAAGGCGATGGGGTCGATCCCCCGATCCGCCAAACGCCCTGATATGACGCCGCCGCAACGAAAAACGCCGCCCCGAAAGGCGGCGTTTCCCACTTTGTCTGTCGGAGATGGCTCAGGCGGCAGGGCTCAGGCGGCGCGGCTCATCAGAACATCGTCCACCTGGCGCTGCGCATCATGCTCGCCCGTGCCCGCAACCGCGGCCACTTCGCGGGTAAGCCGCTCCAGCGCCGCCTCGTAGAGCTGGCGCTCGGAATAGCTCTGCTCGCGCTGATCATCGGTGCGATGCAGATCGCGCACCACCTCGGCAATCGCGATCAGATCGCCGGAGTTGATCTTTTGCTCATATTCCTGCGCGCGGCGCGACCACATCGCCCGCTTCACCCGCGCCTTGCCCTTCAGCGTGGTCATCGCTTTTGAAACCACATCAGGGGAAGAGAGCGAGCGCATGCCAACATCGTTCGCCTTATGAACGGGCACGCGCAGCGTCATCTTATCCTTCTCGAAGGAAATCACGAAAAGTTCGAGCTCGATGCCTGCAATCTCCTGATTCTCGATCGACACGATCTGCCCCACCCCATGCGCGGGGTAGACAACGTAATCGTCAGGTCGGAATTCCGTCTTCTTGGGCTTGCTCATACGCAGTGCACTTCCTTGTTGTTATCCCATGGCCCGGCGACAAAAAACTTCGGCAGGGACATCTCGATCTCCCTGTCGGCCCAATTCTTTGCTGCGGTGCGCCGGCGATTTGGCGTGGCTTCCGCACGCACGCGCCCCCGGAACGCTTGCTATGTCACACAAACATAGCAAAAAAACGCGCCTATTCCTAGCCTGACGGGGCGTCTGGCGAAAAAAATCCATCTTTCCGGGGCGTTACCACCCCGGGGGCGCCTGTTCGGCGCGAATCGTGGGCTAGCCGCCCTCGCCCGCCGCCTCGGAGAAGTATTTCTCCATCTTCCCGGGCTCGCCATCGCGTGCATCCGCTTCGGGCAGTGGATCCTTCTTGGTGATGATCACCGGCCAGTCCTCGGAATACTTGCGGTTGAACTCCACCCATTTTTCCATGTCCGGCTCGGTATCGGGCCGGATCGCATCGGCGGGGCATTCAGGTTCGCACACCCCGCAATCGATGCATTCGTCGGGGTGGATGACGAGCATATTCTCGCCCTCGTAGAAGCAATCCACCGGGCAGACTTCCACGCAATCGGTGTATTTGCACGCAATGCAGTTGTCCGTCACGACATAGGTCATGCGCAGATCCCCAAATCTCGGTCGGGCCGTTAGCTAAAACAGGGTGGCGTGGCCTGCAAGGCAACCGCAATCAAAACCTGGGGGCTGCGACATTCAGTGTCAACTCAGATTGACATCTTCGTAGCAGGTTTGCGCCTCGCTGGCGGGGCCGCGCCGCTCGGGAACCCTCAGGATGCGCACCACCCGCACCTCGCGGCCCTGCACCAGCGTCAACGTATCGCCGGGGCCCACGGGCCGGGCGGGCTTTTTCACGATCCGGGCGTTCACGCGCACCTTTCCGCGCCCCACCATCTGGGCCGCCAGCGTACGGGTTTTGTAGAACCGTGCCTGCCACAGCCATTTGTCCAGGCGCGCGGTGGGGCGGGGGTCCAGCGATCAATCCTTGTTTTTCAGCCCCATCAGCGCGGCGGCGAAGGGGTTGTCGGGATCGATCTTGTCTTTCTTCGGGGGCTTCGCCTCGAAGGTCTTCGCTCCGGTCTCACGCGGCGGGCGTTTGCCGCCCTTGGGCTTGCCTTTCGGCTTGCCGCGGGGGCGTGATCCGCCGCCGCCTTCGCGACGGTCGCGCCGGGGCCGGTTGCCACCCCAGGTAAAAGTATAGAACACTTCAATCTCGGGGCCGTCCTCGCCCGGGGCGCCGTCCGGCGTTCCCTCTGCCTCCGCCGGCGCGCTCTCACCCGCGGGCGCTTCCGCTGCGCCTTCCGGCTTGGGCTCCGCTTCGGGCGCGTCCGGTGCAGCGGGCTCTGCATCCGGCGCGAGCTCGGGCGCAGGCACCTCTGGCCCCGCGCTCTCGGATGCGGGCTCCGGCTTGGCCTCAGGCGCAGGCCGCACCTTCTCGCGTTCCCCGCGCGCGGCGTTATAGCCGAGCCCCTCCATCAGCGCAGCGAACTGGTCGAGCGTCATGCCGGTGATCGAAAGCATATCCGCCTTCGCCTCGAACCCGCCGCGGCTATCTTCGCCGCGCAGCATATCCGCGAGCCGCTCCAGCATATCGATCCGGATCGCGCGCGCGCCCGCCGCCCGATAGCCCGCCATCTCGTGATAGCCCTCCGGCGCATCGGGCGCCGTGGGCACCGTAACAAGCCCCGGGGGCGGGCTTTCGGGAAATTCCGACAGCCCCTTGGTGAGCGACCAGAGCACAAGGCGCAGCCGCGTGGGCGCGGGCTTCAGCAGAAGCGGCATGAAGATCGTGAACTGGCCGAAGCGCACCCCGTGCTTGCGCAGCGCCGCGCGCGCATCCTGATCAAGATCCTTCACCTCGCCCGCAATCGCGGCGCGCGGGATCACCCCCATCGCCTCCACCAGCCGGAAAGCGAAGCCGCGCTGAAGGCCCGTGAGCGCCTCGTCCTTCTGCATGTCGAGAAGCGGCTCAAAAAGCTTGGCGATCTTGCGATCGATGAAGTGCTGAAGCCGGCGCTGAACTTTCTGCGCCACGTCCGGCCCCGCCTCATCATCGACAAAGGCCTCTACCTGCGGCTTCAGCGGTTCGGCGCCCGAGACGAGCTTGCCGACCGCGTGCTCGCCCCACATCAGCCCGCCCTGTTCGGTAAAATCCATCTCGGTATCGGGCGCGTTGTAGAACCGGTCGGCCCGCAGATGAAACTGGGGGGTCAGCGCCGCGAGGCTGGCCTGGCGAAGGGTTTTTGCCTCATCGGGCGTGGCGCTGGCATCCTGGCGGAAGCGAAAGCCTTCGAGGCGGCCCACGAACTGGCCCTCGACGGTTACCTCGCCCTTATCGTTCACCTCGGCCACAAGGCTCTCCCTCTGCTTCAACCGGCGGAGCAAAACCGATGTGCGCCGATCGACAAATCGCTGCGTGAGCGCGCCGTGAAGCGCATCTGACAGGCGGTCTTCTACAGCGCGCGCCGCCGCGCGCCAATGGCTTTCATCCTCGGTCCAGCCGCTGCGCTGGGCCACATATGTCCAGGTTCGGATATAGGCGAGGCGTTTGGAGAGCGCGTCGATCTCGCCATCGGTGCGATCGATCCGCTTGATCTGGCGGGCCAGCCAATCATCGGGCACACGGCCTTTTTCATGCAGAAACCCGAAAATCGCCTGCAAGAGGCTGGCATGTTCGGCATGGCTGATACCCCGAAAATCGGGGATCCGGCAAACATCCCAGAGCAGTTTCACCGAAGCCGGATCGGAGGCGCGCGCCCGCGTTTCGGCCACCTCTGCAAGCATCTTCAGCGCCTGCAGATCATCGGCTTCGCGCGCCCGCACCAGCCACTCTTCGCTGGTGGGCGCCTCAAGTGCGGCGATCAGGGCATCGATCGAGCCGAAACTCAATTGCGCGTTGCGCCAATGCAGTTTCTTGACCGGCGCAAAACGGTGTTCGGTGATGGCGCTGGCCAGCCCCTCATCGAGCGGCGGCGCCTCGCCCGTCACCCCAAACGTGCCGGGCTTGGTGTAGCGGCCCGCGCGGCCCGCGATCTGGCCCAGCTCGTTCGGCTGCAGGGGCCGCATCCGCCGCCCGTCAAACTTGCTGAGCGCGGAGAAGGCCACATGGTCGATATCAAGGTTCAGCCCCATGCCGATGGCATCGGTGGCCACCATGTAATCGACCTCGCCCTCCTGATACATCGCCACCTGCGCGTTGCGGGTGCGGGGGCTGAGGGCGCCCATCACCACCGCCGCCCCGCCCTTCTGGCGGCGCAGCAGTTCGGCCAGCGCATAGACGCTTTCCACCGAAAAGCCGACAATCGCGGTGCGCCCCGGCATCCGGCTGATCTTCTTTGCGCCGGTATAGGCGAGATCGGAAAACCGCTCGCGGCGAAGAAACTCCACCCCCGGCACCAGCGCGGCGATGGCGGGCCGCATGGTATCGGCGCCGAGAAACATCGTTTCATGCAGCCCGCGCGCGTTCAGAAGCCTGTCGGTAAACACATGGCCGCGCTCCGGGTCGCCGCAAAGCTGGATCTCGTCCACCGCCAGAAAATCACAGCCGAGCCCCGTGGGCATCGCCTCGACGGTACAGACCCAATAGGCCGCGCGCGGTGGCACGATCCGCTCTTCTCCGGTGACAAGCGCCACCACCGAGGGCCCGCGCAACCCCACGATGCGGTCATACACCTCGCGCGCGAGCAGGCGCAGGGGCAGGCCGATCACCCCCGTCTTATGCGCCAGCATGCGGTCGATGGCGTAGTGGGTCTTGCCCGTATTCGTCGGGCCCAGCACGGCAAGCGTGCGGCCACCTGTGGCATTCATCAATTAAGGCTCGATCTGCCGCAATTGAGGGGACTAAACAGAATAGATGGGGCGCCCTCAAGGCCACTGACGCCAGCGCGGCGACAATATCGTTTAAAAGCCGTTAAATCATGAGATCCTGGACGCAAAACTACCGATATCGTGTACGATGGTGGTGTGGCCGGTGCGCGTGTGTTTTTGTGCCGGCGGGGAAGACTGCCATGTTGAAGGGTACGGTAATGGTTCTGAAATCAAGCCTCGCCGCTCTGGCGAGCGTTCTTTGCCTTGCATCTGCTGCAAGTGCATCCGAGCCCGCGGCGCCGGGCGCCAAGGTTCACACCGAAATCACCGAAACCAAGGCCATGCTGCGCCCCAAGGCGCGCCCGAACGGGGTTGAAACCTCGATCCGCCCGCGCCCGCGCGCGGCGCTGGAGGCTGCGCAGGTGATCGCGCTGCGGTAAACGGAAGCGGTTAGGGGTGGGGCCGGAGACCCCACGCGTTTCTTCGGCATCCCGCGCTTTGCAAACCTGGGCGCGGAATCAAGGGCCGCAGGCCCGCCGCGCCCACCCGCGGCCCGGCGATTGGGTGAAGTTATCGCACCGAACGCACGCATTGCGGGGCCGCCGGAATAAAGCAAGCAGAAGAGATGCTGCATCGCCGTGCCTGGGCCCCGGCTACGGCCCGGTTCGCTCCCCGTGGCCAAACGATCTGAATCCTGGATGTTCTGGCGGCGCGGCCCCAGCCTAAAGCGAGGTTCCCTCCACAGCGCTTTCCAAACGGTCAATCGCCGCCGCCAGCCCTTCGCGCGAGGGCGTGATATCGGCCACGCGGCGGCTGATTTCGAGCGCTTCCTCAAGAAAGCCCAACTCTTCGAGAATCGCCGCCAGCCCCGTCAGCGCCTCGAAATGCTGCGGGTTGCGGATAAGCGTGGCGCGCAGATCGTCAATCGCCGGGCCGTACATGCTTTCCAGAAAATAGGCATTCGCCCGCAAACTATAAGCATGGGCCAGATCCGGGGCGTGATCGATCAGCGCGGTAAGATGTTCAATCGCCTGCGCCGAATCACGCGCTTCCAACGCCTCATTCCCGCGCCGCATCAGAAGATCGAGCGAGGGAGAGCCGGTTTTGGCCCACTCATCGAGGATCCGGCCCTCGATCACACGGGCCGCTTCTGGTTCTGCCTGCCGCAGTGCCTCGAAAAGATCGCTCAGATCTTCTTCCTGCGCGTGCCCCGGCGCGGAAAAAACCAGCACCATCGCACCTGCCGCCACGACAGATTTGAACCTTTGTTGCATCGCCGTCATAACTCCCACGATAGACCGGATCGCGGGAAAATCACCCCCTTTCGGCAGCACAAGTTCGGGAGACAACCATGAGCGACGTGATCGCACAGGCCGTCGATGCCCTTAGCGGCAAGCTTTCAGGGGCCTTTGACGGCTCCGCCAAATTCGTGATCGAAGACGAAGGCGCGATCATGCTCGATGGCGCGGGCGTGCGGGCGGGCGATGAAGAGGCCGATGTGACGCTGACCGCCGATACCGATACCTTCCGCGCCATCCTCGATGGCGAGTTGAACCCAACCTCCGCCTTCATGTCGGGGCGCCTGAAGGTGGATGGCGATATGGGCACGGCGATGAAGCTCGGCGGCGTGCTGGGCTAGCACAGGTGGAGCCCGCGCCGTTTCACGCCGATCTCCCCGAGGGGCCCGAAGGCGGCGCGGCGGTCTGGGCCACCACCGAAGACGATCTGCGCATTCGCATCGGCCACTGGCCGGGCGCGGGCGAAGGCGCCGCCCCCGGCACGATCTTCCTCTTCCCCGGTCGCAGCGAATACATCGAAAAATACGGAAAGGCAGCGCGGGTTTTCACGGCGCTGGGCTGGCACCTGCTGGCCGTGGACTGGCGCGGCCAGGGGCTGGCCGACCGGATGCTTGACGATCCCATGGTGGGCCATGTCGCGCGTTTCTCCGATTACCAGCGCGATGTGGCCGAGCTTATCGCCTTTGCCGAGGCCCGCGATCTGCCTCGGCCCTGGATGCTGATCGGCCATTCCATGGGCGGTTGCATCGCGCTGCGCACGGTCAGCGAACGCGATTGCTTTGCCGCGGTCGCCTTCAGCGCGCCGATGTGGGGCATAAACATCGCACCCGCCCTGCGCCCGCTTTCGCGCACCGTTCCGTGGATCGCCGAGCGGCTTGGCTTTGGCGGGCGCTATGCGCCTACCACCGGGGGCGAAAGCTACCTTCTTTCGCAACCCTTCGATGACAATGTGCTCACGACCGACCGCGCGATGTGGGAGTATATGAAACGCCATGTGAGCGACGTGCCGCGCTTCCGGCTTGGTGGCCCGAGCCTGACCTGGCTGGCCGAGGCGCTTGCCGAAACGCGAATGCTCGTGGCCGCGCCACGCCCGAAGATGCCCGCACATGTCAGCGTGGGGGCGCTGGAAAAGATCGTGGATGCCGAGGCGATTGCCACCGTGGCCGCCGCCTGGCCGGGGGCCACGCGCGAGGTGATCCCGGGCGCCGAACATGAGCTGATGATGGAGCGGGAGGAGGTGCGCGCGGGCTTCTTTGCGCGGGCAGACGCGCTCTTCCGCGCCGCCTGAGCCGCTATTCCGCCGCCGCCGCGGCAGGCGCAAAGCACCGCGCATGCCAGCCCGCGATACGCCCCGCCACCGCGCCCGGCATCTCGAAAGGCAGCGCGTGGCCGCCTTCGAGAAACACCTCGATCTCGCCCTCCAGCAGCTCGGCCAGCGCCTGCGCCTCGCTGGGCCGGCGGTTGCAATCGGCCGCGCCGTGCAGGATCAGCGTGGGCACCCGCCGGTCGCCTCCGATGCGGCCCGCCGGCACGCGGGTTGCCGCAAGCACCCGATCAAACGCCCCCGATGTCATCTGGCCCGCGATCCGGGCAAGCCCCCGCACATTCCCGGATGAGGGTGAAGCGAACCAGCCTGCCATCAGCGGCTCCAGAAATGCCGCGCGCGGCGCGGGCGTGTGGCCCCTGGCGGCAAGCCCGGCCACCGTAGAGGGGCCCCAGGCCGGCCCGAGCCCCGCACCGATCAGCACAAGCCCCGCGGGCGGCGCGGGCCAATCGCGCAGCGCCTGCAGCGCCACGCGCGCGCCGAAGCCAAAGCCCACCAGCACGGGGCCCTCGCCCATGTATCGCTGCGCCAGCGCGGCGGCCTGGGCGGAAAGCCCCACATCCGCCGCGCAGGCCTCGATCCCATGGCCCAGAAGATCCGGCGCAGACACCACGGCGCCTGGCACTTCTTCCGTCAGGCACCGGCTCAGGGGCGCCATTGCCCGGCCTGTCAGATAGGCCCCGTGAAGGATAACAAACCGGGTCATGCGCCGCCCAGCCCGTGGATACCGGCCGCCTCGGCGGTGGCGCCCGCGCGCATCCAACTATGTTCGGAGGCGATGAAGAACATCGTCAGCCCATGCGCGGCCCAGGCTTGCGCCGCCTCGGCATTGGGCACGAAGGTCATATACGCCTTGCCCGCGCCCTTAGCCGCCGCGCCCACCGCGGCGAGCGCCGCCTCAAGCTCCGGCGAGGCCTGATCGCGTTTGCCATAGCCCACCGAAAGATCCGCGGGGCCGATGAAAAGGCCATCAATGCCGTCAACCGCAGCAATCCCTGCGGCCGCCTCAACCCCCGCCGGCTCCTCGATCTGCGCGATGACGATCGTTTCGGCCGCAGAGCGATCCAGCAGATCGCCCATCTTCTGCGTGGCAAAGCCTGCCCAACGGCTGGACCCAGCATAGCCGCGCCCGCCAAGCCCGAAGCGCGCGGCCTTGGCAATGCCCTGCGCCTGCGCAACCGTTTCCACATGGGGGCAGACAACGCCCACCGCGCCCGCATCGAGCGCCTGCAGGATGTGCTCGGGGCTTGCCGCGGCCACCCGCACCAGCACCGGGAAATCGAGCGCCCGCGCCACCGCCAGGCAGCTATCCATGCGCGCCCGGTCAAACGGCGCGTGTTCGGCATCAAGGCACAGAAAATCAAGGCCGGACCGGGCGAGCACCTCGACCAGCTCATAGGCGGGCGTTTTCAGGAACGTCCCCGCCAGATATTCGCCCGCAAGCATCCGCTCGCGGAAATCAGCCGTCGCCATTACGCTTCCCCACCGTTTGGCGGATCAGCCTACGCGCGCTGCATTCGATTGCAAGAAAATCCTCAGGAGGCTTTTTCGAAGATGATCGTCACATCACCAATATCCACGCCAAAGCGCTTCATATAGGCCCGGTTCAACAATCGATCCTCGCTCAGAAGCCACATCCAGTCATCGAAAGTCACCCGCAGGGTGCCGTCGGGCACCGGCAGGTCGATCGTGTATTGCCAGTTGAATGTATCTCCGCGCTCTTCGCCCGTGGCCGTGCCGATCACGCCCGGCGCGGTGCCCTCCCAGGTCTCCGCCCCGGTTTTGCGCAAGCTCCAGATGCGCTGTTCGGTGGAGCCGTCTTCATAAGTGAAATCCTCCACCAACCGCAGGGTTTCGCCATCCCAGGTGCCGTCAATCGTTACCTCGAAGCGGCGGCGCACGGTGCCGAAGATATCCTGAAACTGGCCATAGGCGATCAATTCGCCCGCGAAGAACTCCTCAAGGTTCAGCTCGCGGTCGGTCAAGTTGGGGTCGTCGAGGCCGGGCTTGCCGGTGCAGGCGGCAAGAAACAGCATGGCGGCGGCGGCGAGAAGGCGCATGGGCAGGCTCCGGTGGTTCAAATCTGATACGCAGGTGCCGCCCGCCCGGATGACCGCCCGATGAGCCTTGGCAAGCCCCGCGCCCCTGCGCTACCCCCGGCGGGAGAAAGCCGCGAGGCCCCATGCTTGATGATCCTGACGATATCCACCCGCTCTTCGCAGGCGCGCCGAAAACCACCGAGTTCCGGAAGCTGCGCAAGCGGATCATCCGCGAAACCCGCGAGGCCATAGAGCGTTATGGCATGATCGAACGGGGTGCGCGCTGGCTCGTCTGCCTTTCGGGCGGGAAAGACAGCTATACGCTTCTGGCCGCGCTGACCGAACTCAAATGGCGCGGCCTGCTGCCGGTGGAGATCCTCGCCTGCAATCTCGATCAGGGGCAACCGGGCTTTCCCGCAACCGTGCTGCCGGAATTTCTGGGGCGCATGGGGGTGCCGCACCGGATCGAGTATCAGGACACCTATTCGATCGTTGTCGATAAAGTGCCCCAGGGCCGCACCTATTGCGCGCTGTGCTCGCGGCTCCGGCGCGGCAATCTCTATCGGATCGCGCGGGAAGAAGGCTGCTCCGCCGTGGTGCTGGGCCACCACCGCGACGATATCGTTGAAACCTTCTTCCTGAACCTCTTCCACGGCGGCAAGCTTGCCACGATGCCGCCGAAACTTCTCAACGAAGAGGGCGATCTCTTCGTTTACCGCCCCCTGGCCCATGTGGCCGAGGCCGATTGCGCGCGGTTTTCGCACGCCATGGGCTACCCGATCATCCCTTGCGATCTCTGCGGAAGCCAGGATGGCCTGCAGCGCCAGGCAATCAAGGCGATGCTCGATGGATGGGAGGCCAAGGCGCCCGGGCGGCGGCAAAAGATCTTCAGCGCGTTGATGCAGGCGCGTCCCTCGCATCTGCTCGACCCTGCGCTTTTCGATTTCGCGGGCCTCGCCCGGCGCGGCGGCACTGCCGAAACCGGCGAGTTTTAGGCACTTCGGGCCCGCGCCCCGACCCGCCATTAACGCTGCCCTTAAGCTGCGCGGCTAGCGTTCCTCCGCATGGGCCGCGTTCGGCGGCGCTTTTGGATCGGAACAGGCTAGGGTTCAAACAAGATGGCAATTTCCTTCGCCGGCGCCCTCGCGAAATCGCGGCGCGCCCTGCGCAGCGTTCTGGTTGGCCCGCAGCTTCTGGCCTTCCTGCCGGCGCTCACGCTGGCAAGCTTCTGGCTCGGCGGCGAGGATGCCCTGGTGGCCATCGCGCTGATCTTGCCCATCCTCTTCGCCCTGGCCGGGCTGTTCACCAAACCCGACGAGGAAAATGCGGGCCCCCGCGATAGTGTGACGAACCTGCCATCGCGCGATCATCTGGTTGCCCGCACCGATCGCGTTCTCTCCGAAGGCCCCTCCCGCGGCCAGACAACGGCGGCGTTGGCGGTGGAGCTTGATGAATTCGGCGATCTGGAAAAGCGGTTGGGCCGCCGTGCCTGCGATGCGATTCTGGCGCTCACCGCGCAGCGGCTTCGCGGCGAGCTGCGCAGCGAAGATCTTCTGGCCCGGCTCGATGGCCCCCGCTTTGCCATCGTGCTGGTCTCCGGCCAGCGGAGTGATCTTGAAACGCTGATCCAGCTTGCCACGCGCATCCAGCGGGCGGCAGAGGCCCCCTGTTCGATCGAGGGCGCGCGCATCTTCGTGACCGTCTCGATCGGCTTCTGCACCCCGCACAGGATGCCCGCTCAAACGGGCGAGGCGCTGGTGGAAGCCGCCGAACACGCCCTGATCGATGCGGCGCTGACGGGTGCGGCTTCGATCCGCGCCTATACGGATGAGATGAAAACCCGCGCCCGCGCCCGCGGCGTTCTCACCGATGAGCTGCCCTCGGCGCTGGAAAGCGATCAGTTCCGCCCCTGGTTTCAGCCACAGGTGCATACCACCACGGGCGAACTGTCCGGGCTTGAAGTGCTCTGCCGCTGGCAGCATCCAGAACGCGGCGTGATCCCGCCCGGGGATTTTTTGCCGGCGGCCGAAAACCTCGGGCTGATGGAGCGCCTGGGCGAGGTAATGCTCTATCACAGCTGCAACGCGCTGCGGGCCTGGGATGCGGCGGGCGTGCATATCCCGAAGATCTCGGTGAACTTCTCCGCCGAAGAGCTGCGCAACCCAAAGATCGTGGACAAGATACGTTGGGAGCTTGACCGCTTCGATCTTTCGCCCAGCCGGCTTTCGGTGGAGGTGCTCGAAACCGTGATCGCGCAGACCTCAAGCGATACGATCATCCGCAACCTGCGGGCCTTTGCCGAGCTTGGCTGCAGCGTGGATCTTGACGATTTCGGCACCGGCCACGCCTCGATCGCCAATATCAAGCGCTTCTCGGTGGGCCGCATCAAGATCGACCGATCCTTCGTGACCCAGGTCGATACCGATCTCGATCAGCAGAATATCGTCTCGGCAATCCTTACGCTCGCGGAACGGCTGGAGCTTGATACACTGGCCGAAGGCGTTGAAAACGCGGCAGAACGCATGGTGCTCGCGCAGCTTGGCTGCGCCCATGTTCAGGGCTACGGAATTGCCCGCCCGATGCCGTTTGAGAAGCTGGAAGGCTGGCTTGGGGAGTATGAGGCCGCGCGCGCCACGGGCAGCGGGTTGCCCGCCACCAGCCCCCCTTGCGCCCGCGCCCCAGGGCGCCCTCAAACAAGGGAAAACGGCTTGACCTTTTGATGCCCGGGCTGTTGAACCACGGGGACGTTTGGCAACGTGGTGGCCCCCCCGAATGGACGATCAGAACAAGAACCTCATCCTGGCGACGGCGCTGAGTTTTCTTGTGATCCTCGTCTGGTTCATCGCGTTTCCTCCCGAAGAACCACAGCCGATCGACCCGAACGCGCAAACGGACACTACGCTGACGGCACCGCAGGCCACGCCGCAGGCGTTGCCCCTGCCCGGCGCCTCCGAACCCGCGGCCCTACCGGGCACGGCAGCGCCCGCTGCGGCCGCAGAAACCGCGCGCCTCACCGTGGAAACCCCGCGGCTTGAAGGCTCGATCTCGCTCACCGGTGGGCGGATCGACGATCTGCGCCTGCGCGACTACCGCGAAACCCTAGACCCCGGCGCCGATATCGTGCGGCTGCTGGCGCCCGAGGGCACGGCAGGCGCCTACTACGCGCTTTTCGGCTGGGCGCAGGGCGCAGGCATGTCGATCGAAGACGTGCCGAATGCAGAAACCGAGTGGGCGGTTGAAAGCGGCGAAACCCTCGGCATCGGCAGCGATATCGTTCTGGCCTGGGAAAACGGCAGCGGGCTGACCTTCCGGCGCACGATGTCGATCGATGAAGATTACATGTTCACCGTGACCCAGAGCGTCACGAATGCGGGCGGCGCCCCGGTGCGCATCGCCCCTTACGGCATGATCGCCCGCCATGGTGAGCCGCCCGATCTGCGCGGTTTCTTCATTATCCATGAAGGCGCCATCCGCCAGACTGGGGAAGAGCTGAACGAGGTCAGCTATGGCGATCTGCGGGATATGGATCCCGATCCAATGTGGGGCCCGGCGGCCGACGTGACCCAGATTGCCCAGAACGGCTGGATCGGCTTCACCGATCACTACTGGATGACAACGCTGATCCCCGCGCCCGAGCAAAGCTTCACCGCGGCCCTGCAATACGATCCGAACCGCGATATATACCGCTCCACAGCGCTGCTCGATACGGTTGACGTGGCGCCGGGCGCCAGCGTGGAAGTCACTCAGAAGCTCTTCGCCGGTGCGAAGGAATGGGAGACGATCCGCGAATACCAGAACGAGAAGGGCCTGTACCGTTTTATCGATTCCATCGATTGGGGCTGGTTCTTCTTCCTCACCAAGCCGATCTTCGCGGTGCTCCACTGGCTGAATGCGCTGATCGGCAACATGGGCTGGGCGATCATCGGGCTCACGCTGATCATCAAGGCCGTGCTGCTGCCGCTGGCCTATAAAAGCTACGTCTCCATGGCGAAGATGAAGGAACTTCAACCGGAGATGGAGAAGATCAAGGAGCGCGCCGGCGACGATCGCCAGAAGCTTCAGCAAGAGATGATGGCCCTCTACAAGAAGGAAAAGGTGAACCCGGCCTCGGGCTGCCTGCCGATCCTCCTGCAGATCCCGATCTTCTTCTCGCTCTACAAGGTGATCTTCGTCACGATCGAACTGCGGCACGCGCCCTGGATCGGCTGGATCAAGGATCTTTCCGCGCCCGATCCCTCATCGCTGTTCAATCTTTGGGGCATCCTGCCCTGGGCGGGGCCAGAGCCGGGATCGATCATGGCGCTGATCTTCATCGGGATCCTGCCCCTGGTGCTCGGCGTCTCGATGTGGCTTCAGCAAAAACTGAACCCGGCGCCGACGGACCCGACCCAGCAGATGATCTTTGCCTGGATGCCCTGGGTGTTCATGTTCATGCTGGGCTCGTTCGCAAGCGGGCTGGTGATCTACTGGATCGCCAACAACCTGATTACCTTCGGGCAGCAATACGCGATCATGCGCAGCCAGGGGTATAAGCCGGATGTGTTCGGCAATATCCGCGAAGGCTTCAAACGCAAGGCGCCCGCAAATTCCGACGAGCCGCCGAAGAAGTGACAGCCGCGCTTGCCCATATCTTCCGCCATCCCATCAAGGGGATCGGCAGCGAAGCGCTGGAAAGCGCCAGCCTTTCGCCGGAAGGCGCGCTGGCGGGCGATCGGGCCTGGGCGCTTCTGAACGACGCCGCTGAAGACAGTGACAACTGGCAACCGCGCCGGAACTTCCTGCAGGTTGCCTCGGGCCCAAAGCTCAGCGCGATCCGCTCCGAGGCCCATGCCGACGGGCGCGTGACCCTGCGCCACCCCAACAAGCCCGATCTCACCTTTGATCCTGTTTCCGAGGCCGATGCGCTTCGCGCCTGGGTCACCCCGCTCTGGGAAGAAAGCCGCCCCGGCCCCGCCCGCCTGGTGCGCGCCCCGGGCCACGGGATGACCGACAGGCCCGATCCCTGGGTCTCCCTCGGCAGCCTGACCTCGCTGAAGGCACTGTCTCAACGCGCCGGGCGCCCGCTTGATATGCGGCGCTTCCGGATCAACCTCTGGGTCGAGGGCCTCGCGCTTCACGAAGAAGTGGAACTGGTCGGCAGAACCTTCTCCATCGGCGGCGTCACCTTCGAGGGGGTTGAAGGGATCGAACGCTGCCGCGCGCCCGATAGCGATCCGGCCACCGGGCTGCGCGATGTGGGCATGCTGCCCCTACTCGAAAACAGCTGGAATACCCGCGATTTCGGCATCTTCGCGCGCGTGGTCTCCGGCGGCACAGTCGCGCTGGGCGATCCCGTCGCCACACCATGACCCTCACCTTTCCCGAAGCGGAAGCGACGGCGGAAGAGATCGAAGCCGGGCGCAAGCTTTTCGCCGGGCAAACCGAGTTTCTCAAAGGCGTCGTGGCGATGGAGGGCCTTCCGGCCGCCGACAGGCCCGAGGTTTGCGTGGCAGGCCGCTCGAATGTGGGAAAATCCACGCTGATCAACGCGCTGACAGGCCGGAAGGCGCTTGCCCGCGCCTCCAACACCCCCGGCCGCACGCAGGAGATCAACTATTTCACCCTCGGCGAAAGCCACTACCTTGTCGATCTGCCGGGCTACGGGTTTGCCAACGCGCCCGTCGCGGTTGTGGCCCGCTGGCAGGCGCTTCTGAAAACCTACCTCGCCGGGCGCCCCACCCTACGCCGCGCCTTCGTGCTGATCGATGCGCGCCACGGCATCAAGCCGGTGGATGAAGAGATCCTGAGCCTCCTCGATACCGCCGCGGTGCCCTTCCAGACGGTGCTCACGAAAGCCGACAAGGTGAAGGCCAAGGATCGCGAGCGGGTGCTCGCCCAGGTGCGGGGCGCCCTCGCCGCGCATCCCGCGGCCTTCCCCGAGCTTGTCGTCACGTCGTCCGAGACGGGCCAGGGCATCGAAACGCTCCGCGCGCTGATCGCCACACTCGCCTGAGGTGCGCTGCCGCCCCTTGGCCCGCCCGCGCACACTCGCTAGGAAAGCGGCGAGGACCGGCCGATGAAGACACAAACCATGAACCGCGATTGGATCGCCACCGCCCGCACGCTTTCCGAAGCCCTGCCCTACCTGCAGCGCTACGATGGCGCGACGGTTGTCATCAAATTCGGCGGCCACGCGATGGGCGATGACAAGGAGATGCAGAGCTTCGCGCGCGACATCGCGCTGATGAGCCAGGTGGGCGTGAAGCCCGTGGTGGTGCATGGCGGCGGGCCCATGATCAACGAGATGCTCGCTAAGCTGAACATCACGTCGGATTTCGTGAACGGCAAGCGGGTGACTGATGCCGCCACGGTCGAGGTGGTTGAAATGGTGCTTTCGGGCCGCGTGAACAAACGCATCGTGCAGGCGATCAATGCCGAAGGCGGGCGCGCGGTGGGGCTTTCGGGGAAAGACGCGAACCTGATGGTGTGCGAAACCACCGATCCCGCGCTTGGCTATGTGGGCACGCCGGTAGAGATCAATCCCGGCATCCTTCACGGGCTTGCCGAGGCCGATACCATCCCGGTGATCGCGCCGCTTGGCACGGGCGCGGGGGGCGAGACCTTCAACGTGAACGGCGATACGGCGGCGGGCGCAATTGCGGCAGAGTTGAAGGCCGACCGGCTTCTCCTTCTCACCGATGTGGCCGGTGTGAAGAATGCAGGCGGCGATGTGGTCACCGAACTGACGCCGGATCAGATCCGCGAGATGACTTCGGCGGGCACGATCGCGGGCGGCATGATCCCGAAAACCGAAACCGCGCTTGCCGCGATCGAGGGCGGCGTGCGCGCGGTGGTGATCCTCGATGGCCGCGCGCCCAATGCTTGCCTTCTGGAGCTTTTCACGGATCACGGTGCGGGCAGCCTGATCCGCGCGCCCCGATGACGGCGCGGTATCGGGAGATCGAGGGGATCGCCCGGGCCGCACAGCTCGATATCTTCGGCGCCTTTCATCCCGGCGAGGGCGACAAATCGCCACCGGGCACCGGCACGCTGCTCCTTCTCGGCCCCGATGAGCCGGGGTTCTGGGATGTGATCACAGGCAGCCCGGAATGGGGCGATGGCCGGGACGATCCGGTGGATAGATGGTCTGCCCGCGTCATCGGCGGGCTTGCGGATCGGCTGGGCGCCCGGGCGCTCTTCCCCTTCGGCGGCCCTCCCTATCAGCCGTTTATCCATTGGGCGAAACGCTCGGGCCGCGCCTGGGCCTCGCCCGTGGAAATCCTCGTGCATGATCGCGCGGGCCTCATGGTTTCCTATCGCGGGGCGCTGGCGCTGCCCGAGGCGATCGATCTGCCGCCGCCCCCGGGCGCCCCGCCCTGCGCCACCTGCGAGGGCCAGCCCTGCCGCACGGCCTGCCCCGTCGGCGCGCTCACGCCGGCGGGCTACAACGTGCCGGAGTGCCATCGTTATTTGACAAGCGTGGCCGATACCCGTTGCATGGCAGAGGGATGCGATGTGCGCACCGCCTGCCCACTTAGCCGCCGCTACGGGCGCCGCCCGGGCCAATCCGCCTATCATATGCGCCAGTTTGTGCGATGAGCCTGACCCTGATCCTTACCCGCCATGCGAAATCAAGCTGGGACGATCCCATGCAGGATGATTTCGATCGCCCGCTCAATGCGCGCGGCCGCAAATCGGCCACCGCAATCGGGCGCTGGCTGGCGGCGCATGATCTGCTGCCGGGCGAAGTGCTGCTTTCAGGCGCGCGCCGCACAGTGGAAACCTGGGCCGGCATGGCGGCAGAGCTGAATGGGCCGGCGCAGATGCGCAGCGATCCGGCGCTGTTTCACGCCAATGCGCAGACGATCCTCGCAACGCTCAAAACGGCGGACGCCCCGATCGTGCTGCTGATCGGGCATAATCCGGGGATCGGCGAGTTTGCGGCGCGCATCGCCTCCGCCAGCCCGGCCCATGAGAAGTTCGCACAGTACCCCACGGGCGCCACGACCATCGTGCAGTTCCCCGAAAATGCCTGGGCCGATATCGGCTGGGCCGCCGGCCAGGCGCTTGATTTCGTGGTTCCGCGGGAGCTGACCTGAGGCTCAGTGCCCCAGGATCTGGCTGAGGAACAGTTTCGTCCGGTCCGATTTGGGGTTGTTGAAGAACTCTTCGGGTTCGTTCTGCTCCACGATCTGGCCTTCATCCATGAAGATCACGCGGTTGGCCACTTGGCGGGCAAAGCCCATCTCGTGGGTCACCACAAGCATCGTCATGCCCTCTTCGGCAAGCTCGATCATCGTATCGAGCACTTCCTTGATCATCTCAGGGTCCAGCGCCGAGGTCGGTTCGTCAAACAGCATGATCCGCGGGCGCATGCAGAGCGATCGCGCGATGGCGACGCGCTGCTGCTGGCCGCCCGAAAGCTGGCCGGGATACTTATCGGCCTGTTCGGGGATCTTCACCTTCGTCAGGAAGTGCATCGCCGTTTCTTCCGCCTCGCGCTTCGGCGTCTTGCGCACCCAGATCGGCGCCAGCGTGCAGTTTTCCAGGATCGTCAAATGCGGGAAAAGGTTGAAGTGCTGAAACACCATCCCAACTTCCGAGCGGATCGTATCGATGTTCTTGATGTCGGAGGAAAGCACCGTGCCATCCACCGAGATCGAGCCCTGCTGATGTTCTTCCAGCGCGTTGATGCAGCGAATGAGCGTTGATTTGCCCGAGCCCGAGGGCCCGCAGATCACGATCCGCTCGCCGCGATACACCGTCAGATCGATATCGCGCAGCACATGGAACGTGCCGTACCACTTGTTCATGTTATTGATCTCGATCGCAACTTCGTCCGAGACCTTGTGATCCTTACGCGCGAGCGCTTCGTCGGTCATGGCCATAGCGGGGCCTCCTAACGTCTGTCGGTCTGAAGCTGACGCTCCAGCCATTGTGAGTATTGCGAAATGCCGTAGCACACGACGAAGAACAGGAACGCGGCAAAGCCGAAGAGCTCCCAGTACACCCCGTTCCAATCGGTTGAGGCCAGGATCGGCCCGCGCACCATGCCGACGAGATCGAACATCGCGATGATCGAGACGAGCGTGGTATCCTTGAAAAGCCCCACGGCCACGTTCACGATCCCCGGGATCGAGATTTTCAGCGCCTGGGGCAGGATGATCAACCGCATCGCCTGAGCGTAGTCCAGCCCCAGGCTATCGGCGGCCTCGTATTGCCCGCGAGGCAGCGCGGCCAGCCCGCCGCGGATCACCTCCGCGATATAGGCCGCGGCAAACATCGTGATCATAATGATCACCCGCAGGATCAGATCGAAGTTCGATCCCGGCGGCAGGAAGTAGGCCAAGACCACATTGGCAACGAAAAGCAGGGTGATCAGCGGCACGCCCCGGATGAATTCGATAAACACCACGCAGATCCATTTGATGATCGGCATGGAGCTCTGGCGGCCAAGCGCCAGAACGATCCCCAGGGGCAGCGAGAGCGAAACGCACACCGTGCCGAGGATCAGGTTCAGCATGAAGCCCCCGATGTCGCGGCTTTCCACGGTTTCAAGCGCCATCACGTTGCCAGTGGCATCGGCGAGAAAGCCGGTGATCCACCAGGTTACGATCGCGGCGAGTACGCCGCCGAAAAAGCCCATGGCGAAGGAGCGGTCCACCAGCCGGGAATAGGCGATGTAGCCCACTGCAAAGCCCGCCAGTGCGAAGATCGGGCCGAGGATCGAACCGCCCCAGACCAGCCAGTAGGCAAGAAACGGATAGAGGCCCGTGAAAATCAGCAGCCTGCGCGGAACCGTCTGAAACAGAACCGGGGCCAGTGCCACGAACAGCAGTACGAAGGCCACCGTGGGCCGCCAATACTGATCGGTCGGGTACCGGCCGAAGATCAGCTGATGCCAGCGTTCGGTCAGCACCGCAAAGCAGCCGCCGCCGGAGCCCGCCATGATCTCGCGGCACTCGCGGATCGAGCCGGCGTTCCACACCCCGTTCAGAAGCCAGGGGACGAGAAGCGCGAGAAACCAGTAGATGGCCACAAGCGAAAGCACCGTCATCACCGCGTTGGCAGGGGTGGAGACGAGGTTCTCCCGCACCCATTTGATCACGCCGCGTTCGGTGGCGGGCGGATCCGCCGGGGGGATCGGGGTTTCGCGAACGAAGGCGACGGAATGCGCAGGGGTGTCAGACATCTCAGCGCTCCTTCAGCTTCACGGAGTTGTTGTAGACGTTCATGATCGCCGAGATCGAAAGCGAGATCGTCAGGTAGAACAGCATCAACAGCAGGATCGCCTCGATCGCCCGGCCCGTCTGGTTCAGGGTGATGCCCCCCAGCGTTCCGGTGATATCCATGTAGCCCACAGCGATGGCGAGCGATGAGTTCTTGGTGAGGTTGAGATACTGCGAGATCAGCGGCGGAATAATCACCCGCAGCGCCTGGGGCAGGATCACAAGGTTCATGATCCGGTTGGGGCGCAGGCCCAGCGAGGCCGCGGCCTCCGTCTGCCCTTTCGAGATCGCCATGATCCCCGCGCGCACGTTCTCGGCGATAAACGCGCCGGTATAGATCGCCAGCGCGAACCAAAGCGCGATCAGCGAGCCCCGTATCTGCATGCCGCCCTGGAAGTTGAAGCCCCGCAGTTCGGGATATTCGAGCGAGATCGGGCGTCCGAGGATGAAGAACATCAGGATCGTCGGCACAAAGAAGATCGCGATCGAGGGCCAGAAGGTGGGCAGCAGCCGCCCGGTATCGTAGAGCAGCTTCTTGGCATAGGCGCGGTAGGCGAAAATCGCGAGGATGCTCAAAAGGAATGTGATCACCACGATCATCGAGCCCGATTCCCAGATCGGCTTCGGCGCGTAGACACCGCGATTGGTAAACGCGAAGGCATCGAACAACATCGATGAGGATGGATCTTCGCCGCGGAAGGCGCGCGGCCCCGGCAGGCTGACCGTCATGATCGAGAAGATGATCAGGATCCAGATCAGAACCGGCACGTTGCGGAAGGCTTCCACGTAAACGGCCATCAGCTTGGCAACGATCCAGTTGTTGGAAAGCCGCAAGACACCGGCCACCACTCCCAGCACGGTGGCCGTGATACAGCCCAGGAAGGCCACGATCAGCGTGTTCAGCACACCTACGATAGAGGCGCGCAGATGCGAATCCTGGCTGTTATATTCGATCGGGCGCTGGTTGATGTCATAGCCCGCAGATTCCCCGAGGAACCCGTAGGAGATATCCTGCCCCAGATCCTCAAGGTTCTGGGCGGCGTTGGAAATCAGCCAGCCAATAAAGAGAAACAGTGCAATCAGCGCGATGAACTGGAAGGTGTAGGATCGGTACCGCGTATCGTTCAGCAGCATCGACAGGCGGAAGGACTCCCTGGGCGGGTCCGTCATGACCGTCATCTCTTACATCCCCATTGGTGCCTCTGAACACGGGCGGTGCGCCAGTTTGGAAGGCGTCTGCGTGTTCGGGCCAGTTTTTGTTGGTTTTGGATATGCGAAGGGCGCGGAGTGACCCGCGCCCTTGCTTGGTGTGTTTACCGGAACGGCGGCGAGTAGAGCAGGCCGCCATCGGTCCACTGCGCGTTCAGGCCGCGCGCGAGGCCGATCGGAGTGTTTTCACCGATGTGACGTTCGAAGATTTCACCGTAGTTGCCGGTGACTTCGAGCATGTTCTTGGCCCAGTCGTTTTCGAGGCCAATCATTTCACCAAGGCCGCCCTCGGTGCCGAGAAGCCGGTTGATCTCCGGATTGTCGGTGCCGTTGGCCAGTTCGGCCACGTTGGCCGAGGTCACGCCAAGCTCTTCGGCGCTGACAAGCGCGTTGAGCGTCCAGCGCACGATATCGCCCCATTCATTGTCGCCATGGCGCACAAGCGGGCCCAGCGGCTCTTTGGAAACGATTTCGGGCAGAACCACGTGATCGCCGGGGTTTTCAAAGGCCGCACGGGTAGCGGCAAGGCCCGACGCATCGGTGGTGTACACGTCGCACGCACCGGCAAGGTACTGCTGCTGCGCTTCGGCATTGGTTTCGATCGGAACCGGCTCATAGCTGATGTTGTTGGCGCGGAAGAAATCCGCAAGGTTCAGCTCGGTCGTCGTGCCGGTCTGGATGCAAACGGTCGCACCGTCGAGATCCTTCGCCGAGGTCACGCCCAGTTCGCGCGGCACCATGAAGCCCTGGCCATCGTAGTAGTTGATGCCCACGAATTCGAACTTCAGGTCATTGTCGCGCGTGAACGTCCAGGTCGTGTTCCGCGACAGCATGTCGATCTCACCGGCGGCGAGCGCGGTGAAGCGCGTCTTACCGGTCAGCGGCACGTAGGTCACGGCATCGGGATCGCCCAGAACGGCGGTTGCCACGGCGCGGCACAGCTCAACGTCGAAGCCCTGCCAGTTGTTGTTGGCATCGGGGGCGGCAAAGCCCACGAGGCCGGTATTGACGCCGCAGTTCAATTCGCCGCGGGCCTGGACATCTTCCAACGTCGCGGCCGAAGCCGCGCCTGCCGCGATGCCAGATACGGCCAGCGCGCCAAGGAATACGGATTTTTTCATCTTTACCTCATCCTGAGTGCCCGGAGTTTCGGGCGTTTGTCCGGCGCAAGGCCGGCGTTATACCAATGAGGGCTCGCGCCCCTCATCGCCCGGGATAGTGTGGCGTGACCCGTGTGTCGTCAAGGCTGAGCGCCGAAAAAACGGGCAACCGCAAGTTTGCATGGCATTGACGCCCATTAAGGCATCGGGCCACCCCGTTGCCCAGTTATCGGGCGCGTTCGAAAAACCTCTGGGCCTGTAGAAACGCATCGCGTTTCAAACGGTTAGCCTCTTCGGCCTCGTCATCTTCGCCCCATTGTTCGGTCTGCCAGGCCTCATCCAAACGCGCGATTTCCCAAAGCGCTTCGGGTGCGGCGAGCCCCGCGGCGGCGGCAAAGCCCAGAACAAGGGAACCAGGCAGGGTCACAAGATCGTGGAAGGCGGCCAGCTCAAAGGGCCCAAACCGATCGATCTCGCCGGAAAGCTGTGCAATGGCCGCGCTATCCTGCGCCACCGGCAGGATACCCCCGGTCACCCGCAGCCGCGCGCCGTAGGTTTCGGCCAGCCAATCGAGAAGCGGATCCCAGGCCGCCTGCTGGCGCGCCACAAGGGCATCGGGCGCCTCCGCGCGGTAGCAAAGCAGATCGGTTTCGCCGTAGCCCGCCAGCATCTCCACAATTGCCGCGCGCTGCGGGCGCACCTTGTCGATGGCAGAGTTTGCCATACGCGTTACCGGCATCGTCGCGGGGCGCACCTCATCTTCCTGGGCCGCCCATTCGGAGGCCACCGCCTTGGCCAGCGCCGCGGTGGGCAGGCTCAGCGGCGCCTTCGCGGGGGTCCGGACAGGCCGGTCATCAAGCCGGATCTCGAAACCGCCCTCCACGGGCGCAACCTGCACCTCGCGCCAGAACCGTTTCGCCGCCCAGCCGCTCACGCCGCATCCTCAAAGGGATCGCCCGGCGCATCCTCCGCCCGCCAATCAAACGCCGCCCAGGTACGGGCCATGTGATCGGGCAGCGGCGCGGTGAAGGCCAGCCGCGCGCCCGTGACCGGATGGGTCAGCGCCAGCGAGCGTGCATGCAGGTGCAGCTTGCGGCTGATCTCGCCACCCAGCTGCGCGCCCCAGCCATCGCCGGGGTTTTCCTGCCCCGAGCCGCCATATTTCCCATCGCCCACAATCGGATGGCCGATCTCGGCCATATGTGCCCGAAGCTGGTGGGTGCGGCCCGTCACCGGCACGAGCGCGACCCAGGCCGCCCGCCCCGCAAGCGCCGAGATCACCGCATAATCGGTGGTCGCGCGCTTGGCGCCCGCCACCACATCGATCTCGCGCGGATGCACGCAATGCATCTTCTCGCCCTGCCCCCCGGCCCCGTGCCCCGGCGCCTTGACGAGCCCGTAGCGCACCGTGCCCATCGCGGGCTTGGGCGTGCCGGCCACGGCGGCCCAGTAGATCTTGCGCGTCTCCCGCGCCCGAAACGCCTCGGTCAACGCCCCGGCCACCGCGCGGCTGCGGGCAAGAAGTAGAAGCCCGGAGGTATCCTTGTCGAGCCGGTGCACCAGGCGGGGCTTTTCCTCCAGCCCGAAGCGCAGCGCCTCTGCCAGCCCGTCCACATGCCGAACCTGCTTGCTGCCGCCCTGGGTGGGCAGGCCCGGCGGCTTGTTGAGCGCGATGATGTGATCGTCGCGCCAGATCACCGCGCCACGGATCATCTCGGCATCCGCATCGCTCACCGCGGCGCGCGGCGGCGGCGCAAGCGGGGCATCGGGCAGCGGCGGGATGCGCACCGTCTGCCCCGGCGTAAGCCGGGTTGAGGCCTTGACCCGCCCGCCATCTACCCGGATCTCGCCCTTGCGGCACATCTTTTCGATCCGGCCCTGCCCCACCTGCGGGAAATGCCGGCGAAACCAGCGATCAAGCCGCTGATCGCCCTCATCCGCCCCAACCCTGCGCTGGGTGACGCCGCTCACGAAAAAAGCCCTCGCCCCACGGCGAGGCCCGCCGCCAGCCCCGCCAGCGCAAGGAGAACCGAGGCCAGCACATAAGCCGCCGCCTGCCCCGCCAGCCCCCGCTCGTACAGCGTGTAGGCATCAAGCGAGAAGGCCGAGAACGTGGTGAAGCCGCCCAGAACGCCTGTCATCACCAAGGGGCTCCACCCGGTTAGCCCGCGCTGTGCGGCGGCCACCACGAAGAGCCCCATCAGGAACGAGCCCAGGATGTTGACGCCCAGCGTGGCCCAGGGAAAGCCGGGGCCCACCGCGCGCATCACGGCCACACCGGTCAGATACCGGGCCGAGGCACCGATCGCGCCGCCAAGCGCCACCTGAAGAAGCGTTGAAAACATGGGGCGGTTGCTCGCGTGGGCCCGCGGGATTGTCAAGCGGGCCCGCGTTCGGCGCGGAGCTTCACGAAGTAATCGAGTCGGCGCTTGAGCTCGCGTTCAAAGCCGCGCTCCACCGGCTGGTAGTAGACCCCGCGCGCCATCCCGTCGGGAAAGTAGTTCTGGCCCGAAAACGCGTCTTCCGCATCGTGATCATAGGCATAGCCCTCGCCATAGCCCTGATCCTTCATCAGCCGCGTGGGCGCATTGAGGATATGCTTCGGCGGCGCTTCAGAGCCTGTGGTTTTCGCCGCCTGCATCGCGTTTTTGTAGCCCGCATAGCCGGCGTTCGATTTTGGCGCGAGCGCGAGGTAGATCACCGATTGCGCGTGCGCCAGCTCGCCTTCGGGCGAGCCCAGCCGTTCATAGGTTTCCCACCCGTCAAGGCAGACGCGCTGCGCCTGCGGATCGGCGAGCCCGATATCCTCCACCGCCATGCGGGTGATCCGGCGGGCGAGGTAACGCGGGTCTTCCCCGCCCGCGAGCATCCGCGCCAGCCAGTAAAGCGCGGCATCGGGATCCGATCCGCGCACCGATTTGTGGAGCGCGGAGATCAGGTTGTAATGGGCATCGCCCGATTTATCGTATTGCGCCGCACGCCGCATCAGCCGCGCCGAAAGCGCGGGCGGATCAAGCGGCGCGGGCACGGCCCAGGCCGCGATCTGTTCGATCAGGTTCAATAGCGCGCGCCCGTCGCCATCGGCCATTTCAAGAAGCGCCTCGCGGGCGGGGCCATCGAGCGGCAGCGCATGGCCCAGCTCGGCCTCGGCCCGCTGCGCAAGGCGTTCGAGATCGGCCAGAGAGAGGCGCTCAAGCACGAACACCTGCGCGCGGCTCAGAAGCGCAGCGTTCAACTCAAAGGAAGGGTTTTCGGTGGTCGCCCCCACCAGCACGATCGTGCCGTCTTCCATATGCGGCAGAAATCCGTCCTGCTGGGCCTTGTTGAAACGATGGATCTCATCCACGAACAAAAGCGTGCCGCGCCCGTTCCTGCGCCGGATCTTGGCGGCTTCAAACACCTTCCGCAGTTCCGGGACCCCAGAAAAGATCGCGCTGATCTGCACGAATTCCATATCGGTTTCATCTGCGAGCAGCCGCGCGATCGTAGTTTTGCCCACGCCCGGCGGCCCCCAGAAGATCAGCGAAGACAGGCTGCCCGAGGCCAGCATCACGCCCAGCGGCGCCTCCGGGCCCAAAACCTGCGCCTGCCCGATCACCTCGCCCAGCGTGCGCGGGCGCAGCCTGTCGGCCAAGGGGCGCGGCGCGAGGTCCGGCGTATCGTTTGGCGCATCGGATGGCGCAGTATCGAACAGGTCAGCCACGGGGCAACCGTATGCCGAGGGCCGCCCCGGGAAAAGGCGCGATCAGTGCAGCGCGCCGCGCAGATCCATCATGATCGCCTGGTTCGGCGATCCGCCGATATCAAGGCAGGGGCCCACATGGGCCGTCTCATAGCCCAGCCGCCGCATCCAGCGCATCCACACGCGCGGGCAAAGGCCCAGAAGGCGCGCCGCCCCCTCGCTGCGCGCCGTGCGCACCATGCCCTCCATCAGCGCCGCCTGCACCTGCCCGCGCGCCTCGGCCGGCACGTCGTGGGAGACGAAGACCCTGCTTGCCTCCCACACCGTGGGGCAAACGGGGGCGTGATCGTAAAGCAGATCGCTCGGAATCGTGCTCAGAAGCCCCAGCTGCGCGTCGCGGATCATGTAGCTGTAGATGCCGCAGCGCGCCGTCGTGGGCGTCATCCGGATGCCCGCCAGCACATCGCCCAACTGGTGTACGGCGATCCAGCGGCTTTGCGGGGTATCGTACTGATCGAACTCCATGCCATCGACAGCGGGCAGATCCCAGTTGCGCTGCACGATGAAGCTTTCGTGCCGCGCGCGCAGCACATCGGTAAACAGGGCGCCGTGGGTGTGGAAATTGTGAAAGGAAAGGATCGTGGTTTGCATTGAACAGCCTCCTATTGGGTCGGGTTGAAAAAACCTGTTCCCGCGAGGCGGCTGTCAGAGAAGCTTGTATTCCCGTGCTCTCTGGATCGCCTCGGCGGTGGTGCGGGCAAAAAGCCGCTCGCGGGCGGATTTGAGCCGCGCCTTCAATGCGCTTTCGGAAATGCCCAGGATCGCCGCCGCCTCGGCATGGCGGCTGCCGCGCGCGATCAGGCGCAGGGCGTGGCGCTGCGCGTTGGTCAGGCTGTCGGGCGGGGTGGATTGATCGTGAAGGTGCTGAACGGTGGAGAGGATCTGCGCGATCTCGCCATCCTCAAACTCGCGGTCGCCCCGGGCGAAGCCGCCGATGCTGCGCGAGGCCAGCGGCCCATGGGCCACGGCAACGCCGTAATGCAGCCCGAACTCCGCCGCCTGTTCGAGAATGGCGTTGGGATCAGGCATGCCCAGCGCGCTCCAACGGCAGGCGCCGGTATTGGCAAACCCCCAGGCCACAACGGGATCGCTGAGCATATGGCCCTGTTCGGTATAGCGCGCGATCCAGGCCGGATCATAGGTTTGGATCATGATATGCGCCGATGCGAAGCGCACATGAAGGCCCAGCGCATAGCCCGCCGGGGCCAGCCGCGTAAGCCGCGCGAGGCCGAGGTCGAGTGACGCCGAATCGTGGGTGGTAGGCTGCATCTGGAACCGGTCTGTTGCGCGTTACCTGTCCTTTTAGACAGGTTGCTCTGCAACTATGCAACCTTAAATTGTGCATTGTCCACAGAAACTATACCTAGGGATGATTCCGAGGGCATTATGCTAGACCCTAATGATAAGCCGCAGGCTCTCATTCGCCAGCTTCCCGCGCCATTGCGCGCCGATCTCGCGCGATTTCTGGCCGAAAGCACGGCGACAGCGGCGCAGGAACCCCGGATCAGGGCCTCGCTCAGCCTTGCCGCAACGCTCAGGGCCAAACGGCAACGGGCGCCCGATTAGGGGCGCCCGGCACAACCTTCCCGCAATCGCGGCAGGTGTCAGTCCAGCTCGGCGGCCTCTTCCTCAGCCAGGCGCGCGCGGTCGGCCGCGCCCTTGGCCTCGGGGTCCCGGTCAACCAGCTCAACGATTGCCATGGGCGCCATGTCGCCATAGCGGAATCCAGCCTTGAGCACGCGCACATAGCCGCCCGCACGCTCCTGGTAGCGGGGGCCGAGCACGTCGAACAGCTTGGCCACATGGGCCTCCTGCTTCAGCCGCGCCGCGGCCTGGCGGCGGGCATGCAGATCGCCACGCTTGCCCAGGGTAACAAGCTTGTCGACCACGCGCTTGAGCTCTTTCGCCTTCGGCAGGGTCGTCTTGATCTGTTCGTGTTCGATCAGCGCACCGGCCATGTTGGCAAACATCGCCTTGCGGTGTTCATGGGTGCGGTTCAGGCGGCGGTAGCCGCGGGCGTGACGCATTTTCTCAACTCCGTTTTATGCTTTGTCCGGCGGCCCATGCGTGCGGGCCGCTCTCCTTGGGGCGGAATGCCCGGAGCGGAGGCGGGCCTGATGCGGCCCGCGCCCTAAATCAGAACGAATCCTCGAACTTCTTGGCGAGATCCTCGATGTTCTCCGGCGGCCATTCCTCGACATCCATGCCGAGATGCAGGCCCATGCCCGAAAGCACTTCCTTGATCTCGTTAAGCGACTTGCGGCCGAAGTTCGGCGTGCGCAGCATCTCTGCCTCGGTTTTCTGAATCAGATCGCCGATGTATACAATATTGTCATTTTTCAAGCAGTTAGCCGAACGCACCGACAGCTCAAGCTCATCAACCTTCTTCAGCAGAAGCGGGTTGAACTCCAGCCCGTCATCATCGGCCTCAGCGCGCGCCGATTCCGGCTCGTCGAAGTTGACGAAGATCGAAAGCTGATCCTGCAGGATCCGCGCCGCATAGGCCACCGCATCGTCGGGGGTGACCGAACCGTCGGTTTCAAGCTTCAGCGTGAGCTTGTCATAATCCAGCACCTGGCCTTCGCGGGTGGGCTGCACATCGTAGCTCACGCGTTTGACAGGCGAGTAGATCGCATCCACCGGGATCAGCCCGATCGGCGCATCCTCGGGGCGGTTCTTATCGGCCGCAACATAGCCCTTGCCCGTATCCACCGTCAGTTCGATGAACAGATCGGCGCCGTCATCGAGGTGGCAGATCACGTGTTCCTTGTTCAGGATCTCGATCCCGGCACTTTCCGAGATATCGCCGGCCGTCACCACCGCGGGGCCTTTGGCAGAGATCGAAAGGCGCTTGGGGCCTTCCACATCCATGCGGATGGCCACGCCCTTGAGGTTCAGCACCATGTCGGTGACGTCTTCGCGCACACCGGCGACCGACGAGAATTCGTGCAGCACATTGTCGATCTGGATGCTGGTGATGGCGGCGCCTTGGAGGGAGCTCATCAGAATCCGCCGCAGCGCGTTGCCTAGGGTCAGCCCGAAGCCGCGCTCCAGCGGTTCGGCCACGACCGTTGCCTGGCGCAGCGGGTCATTCCCGGGGCGCACGACAAGCTGCGAGGGCTTGATCAGTTCCTGCCAGTTCTTGTGGATCATGCGAGTCTCCTCAATTCCTGTGCGCTGCCCATGTCCGAAAGCGGCGCACGCCCGAGGGTTCAAAATGGCGGGTCCGGGGCGCAGCGGCCTGCGCGCGCCCCGGCAATTGGTAACCGTGCCCTAAACGCGGCGGCGCTTCGGCGGGCGGCAGCCGTTATGGGCAATCGGGGTCACATCGCGGATCGACGTGATGTTGAAGCCCACGGCTGCCAGCGCGCGCAGCGCCGATTCGCGGCCCGATCCGGGGCCCTGCACTTCCACCTCGAGGGTTTTCACCCCGTGTTCCTGCGCCTTCTTGCCCGCATCTTCGGCGGCCATCTGGGCGGCATAGGGGGTGGATTTGCGGGAGCCCTTGAAGCCCATAGTGCCGGCGGACGACCACGAGATCGCATTGCCCTGCACATCGGAAATCAGGATCTTGGTATTGTTGAAAGAAGAGTTCACATGCGCCACGCCGGCGGCGATGTTTTTGGAGACCTTCTTCTTCCCACGGCGGGTATCGCGTGCCATCGGTTCTGCCCTCCCTTACTTCTTCTTGCCGGCAATCGGCTTCGCCGGGCCCTTGCGGGTGCGGGCGTTGGTGTGGGTGCGCTGGCCGCGCACGGGCAGGTTGCGGCGGTGCCGCAGGCCGCGGTAGCAGCCCAGGTCCATCAGGCGCTTGATGTTCATCTGCACTTCGCGGCGCAGATCGCCCTCAACGGTGAAGTTCGCATCGATATGTTCGCGGATGGCGAGCACCTCGGCATCGCTCAGCTCGTTCACCCGGCGGGCGCTGTCGATCCCGACAGCTTCGCAGATCTGATCGGCGGACGACCGGCCGATGCCGGTGATGTAGGTCAGCGCGATCGGAACGCGCTTGGCGGTGGGAATGTTAACGCCGGCAATACGTGCCACGTGGAATATCCTTTCGTCGCGAGCCCGTGATTCCAGGCCCTTTTTTCACAACGGAAGCCCGAGGCGATGGGGCCACGGGCTTGATCTGTTTTTCATGGATTTCAGCAGCGGGCGCGACCCGCGCGTAGATCCGATTCTCTGTCGAGACGCCGGTATCTATGGCGCACCGGGCGGCGCGTCAAGGGCGTGTCAAGGATAATCTCCGTGGCATCCGAAAAGCCCGAAGTCCGCGGCGGGAAACAGCCGCGCTGCGGCTGCTCCAAGCCCCCGCGCCGCAGGCTATGGCGCGGCGCGCAGCCACGCCGAAAGCGGGCCTCAGAGCCGCGTCAAAGCCCGTCCAGCACCGCCGCGATATCCTGCGCCACCGCATCGATCTCGCCCAGCCCGTCCACGCTCGTGAGCTTGCCCTTGGCGTGGTAGTAGCCGATCAGCGGCGAGGTTTGCTTGTAATAGGCCAGAAGCCGCACCTTCAGGCTTTCGGCATTGTCATCGGCGCGCACGGGTTCACCGGCCGCCGCCGCCTCTTTCGCGCGGTTGACGATGCGATGCACCAGCGCTTCGTCATCCACCTCCATCTCGATGGCGGTGTCGATGGCGCTGCCGGTCTTCGCCAAAAGCGCCTCCAGTGCATCGGCCTGCGCAAGCGTGCGCGGAAAGCCATCGAAGATCACGCCGCCGCCGGTATCGCCCGCAAGCCGCTCTTCGATCAGGCCGATCACGATCTCATCGGTCACCAGGTCACCGCGCGCCATCACTTCGGCCACGCGGTTGCCCATCTCTGTTCCTGAGGATTTCGCGGCGCGCAGCATATCCCCTGTGGAAAGCTGCACCATCCCGCGTTCGTCCACCAACCGGCGCGCCTGGGTTCCTTTACCGGCTCCAGGCGGGCCGAGAAGGATTATGTTCATCTTCGAGCTGTCCCCCTCTTGCCGCGCCGTTTGCCGCGCAGCTGAGACTTCTCGATAAGGCCTTCGTACTGATGTGCCAAGAGGTGGGATTGGATCTGCTGCACTGTGTCCATCCCCACAGACACGATGATCAGGATCGAGGTGCCGCCGAAATAGGCCGTGATCGCCAGTTCGGTGCGCACCATTTCGGGGATCAGGCAGACCACCGCAAGGTAGACCGAACCCACCACCAGGATCCGCGACACCACGTAATCGAGGTACTCCTCCGTCTTCCGCCCGGGCCGGATGCCGGGGATGAAGCCGTTCTGGTTCTTGAGGTTCTCGGCCACATCCTCCGTTTTGAAGGAAACGTTGGCGGTGTAGAAATAGGTGAAGAAGATGATCATGCCCGCAAAGAACAGCAGGTAAAGCGGCTGGCCCGGCCCGAAATAGGCAAGGATGGTGGACATGATCGGCCCGGTTTGCTGGCCCGAGAAGGTGCTTACCGTTGTGGGTAAGAGCAGTAGCGACGAGGCGAAGATCGCCGGGATCACGCCCGCGGGGTTCACCTTGATCGGCAGGTGGCTCGACCCGCCGTCATAGACCTTCATGCCCACCTGGCGGCGCGGATACTGGATGTGGATCTTTCGCAGCGCCCGCTCCATGAAGACCACGAAGATTAGCGTGGCGATCAGCATCCCCGTCACACCCAGGATCACGGGGGTGGAAAGCGCGCCCGAGCGGCCGCTTTCGAAGAACTGGGCGAAGGCGCCCGGAAGCTCTGCAATAATGCCCACGAAGATGATCAGCGAAATGCCGTTGCCCACGCCGCGTGCGGTGATCTGTTCGCCAAGCCACATCAGGAACATTGTGCCGCCCACCAGCGTGATCACGCAGGCCACGCGGAAGAACCAGCCCGGATCGGTGACAAGCCCGCCGGATTCCAGGCTCACGGCCAGCCCGTAGGCCTGGAAAGTGGCCAGAAACACCGTGCCGTAGCGGGTGTACTGGTTGATCTTCATGCGGCCCTGTTCGCCCTCTTTCTTCAACTGCTGAAGCGTGGGCACCATCGCGGCCAGAAGCTGCACGATGATCGAGGCCGAGATATAGGGCATGATGCCCAGGGCGAAGATGCCCATCCGGCTGATCGCGCC